>DASXEA010000023.1:0-107601 GCA_036490345.1 Rhizomicrobium sp.
GATCCCCCTCCGCCCCGTCCGCCCTGGACCTCGCACACCCCGGTCTCGCCGACGGGCAGGGGTTAAGAGCGCAGCGCTTCGCGCGCTCTCAACCCAAGCCCTGAAAGGGAACCAGACATGAACACGTCCACCCTATCCGTCACCAAATCCGTGAGCCGGGAAATTCCGCTCAACAAGCTTGTCCCGTCGCCCGACAATGTACGCAAGACACCACGCGAGGGCATGGTTGCCGAGCGCGCGGTGAGCATTGAGGCCCATGGGCTCTTGCACAACCTGACCGTCCGTCCTGAGCTGGACAAGGACCACCGCGAGACCGGCAAATATGAAGTGACCGCCGGCTGTACGCGTCTTGCGGCATTGAAGCTGCTCGCTTCGCGCAAGAAGATCGCCAAGAACGCGCCCATTCCCTGCAACGTCCGCGAGGATGGTCTCGGCACGGAACTGTCCCTTGCCGAGAACATCGAGCGCGAGCCATTGCACCCGGCCGATGAATTCGAAGCATTTCGGGATTTGCAGGACAAGAGTGGACTGGGCATGGACAGCATCGCCGCACGCTTCGGCGTCACGCCGCGTCTGGTGAAGGAACGCCTCAAACTTGGAGCCGTGAACCCGGACCTCATTGACCTCTACCGACAAGGGGCGATGACGCTGGAGCAACTCATGGCGTTCTCCGTTACCGACGACCATGCGCGGCAGCACTGCGTGTGGGCGAACCTCACCTTCGACAAATCGCCATTGCGCATTCGCCGGCTGCTGCTTGAGAGCCACGTCCCCGCGAGCGACAAACGGGCTCAGTTTGTCTCCTTGGCGGCCTATGAAGCGGCAGGCGGCGTCATCGTGCGCGACCTGTTCTCGGAAGATGATGGCGGGTACCTGGCCGACCCGGCACTTCTCGACCGTCTGGCGCGCGCCAAGCTTGACAAGGCCCTCCACAGCGTCCGGGCCGAAGGGTGGAAGTGGGCGGAGGCGGCAATCGATTTCCCACACAATCACGGGCTTGCCCGCGTCTACCCCCGCAACGTGGAATTGCCGGACGAGCAGGCGGTGCGGCTGGACGAGATCGAGGCCGAACTCGATCCCCTCTATGCTGCTCTGGAACAAGCCGACGAACCCGATCCGGAGCTTGAGCGGCAGATTGCAGCCCTGACCGCCGAGTTCGACGAAATCGAGCGAAAGAAGCGGGTCTATGAGCCTGAAGACGTCGCGCGGGCCGGTGCGATCGTGTGCATTGGGCAGGATGGAAGTGCCGAGATCGCACGCGGCTATGTCCGGCCCGAGGACATGCCCAACGAGCAATCAAAATCCACGGACGCGGGCGCGCGTTCCCGTCCGTCTGAGGAACCAGCCGACGAAACATCAGAACAGGAGGAGGAGGAAGCCCCTCAACTTTCCGGCGCTCTCATCGCAGACCTCTCGGCACATCGCACCATCGCGCTCCGCGACGCACTGGCCATGCGCCCGAACATCGCGCTTGCTGCCCTCACCCACGCGCTGGCGCTCGATTGCTTCTATCTCGGCGCGCACGCCCATTCCTGCCTGAGGGTCAGTATCCACCGCACGCAACTGGAAATGAGTGCGCCGGGGATCGGTGCCAGCGCTTCGGGATGTAGCATCGAGGCGCGGCAGGAGGCGTGGGCGGCACGCCTGCCGACAGAACCGGCTGCTTTGTGGACGTTCATTCTCGCGTTGCAGGCCGAAGAGTGCCTGTCGCTACTGGCACATTGCGTCTCGTTCGCTGTGGACGCTGTGGAGACGGGCGCTCAGACACGACACGCGCTCGCGCATTCTGATTTGCTGGCGCAGAGCGTCGCCCTCGATATGCGCGCTGTCTGGAAACCAACTGTCGCGAGCTATCTCGGCCGCGTTCCGAAGGCTCTTATTCAGGACGCGGTGTGCGAGGCCATTTCGCCCGATGCAGCACAGCGGATTGCGGGGCTCAAGAAAGCCGATATGGCGAGCGCGGCAGAGGACCTGCTCAAGACCACCGGCTGGCTTCCCAAACCACTTCGTCCGCACGCTCCGGCGCAGCCAACATCCGATCCCGTTGCGTGCAGCGATCTGCAACACGCCGCCGAATAGCGGATTGAACTTCGGGGCCGCCTTCGGGCGGCCCTTCTTTTTTCGGACGCGGCTTATTAAGGCCGCCGCATCCGAAGAAGGACCGCCCGCAAGCCCACCTGGCGACGGCACGCGAGTCGTTTTGGGGACTTGGGGACTTCGGGGACATGACAGAGGCTCTAGACTCTCAATCACGCTGCCCCAATCGTGCAGCTCGCAACTCCTCCAGCTTTCGGATGGCATTGATCGGTTCCAAAAGGCGCCCTTCGCCGACATAATTCTAGTGTTCCTCGCGAAGGCGTGACGGAAAAGCTTCTCAACCACGTCTCCGGCACGACCGACGGCATCGTCGCCGTGTATCAGCGTCATGGCTACGCGGATGAGATGCGCCAGGCCATGGATGGGAGGAGTGCCCCGGTGAGCAGACGCGAAGCGTCAGGCTGGGATTGTGCGCGAACAGCGCGCTCAATCTACTGGTTTCTCGAAGCAATTGCGTCGGTGAAGATGGACGTAACTGGGGATACCTTAGCCATTTCGTCCGTCTGCAGACTAATTTGTCTCACCACCAATTTCAAATTCGCCAAGGCGGGAGAAAGTGACAATACAGGCACAAAGTGCCCCCTACCCGCTCTGCGCGCATTTCGAGACAATGGGGAGATGCCCGAACGTTGTCCCGACGATCATATTCTCGACCGCTACCTTCCAGATGCTGCCCTAGCGCAGCGTGAGGAGGCGCGGGAGAATCTCCGCCGTCTCGCGCGGCTTCTGATACGCGTCCATGAGCGCCTCGCGCTTGACAATCCACAGTCTGCGATTCGCGCTCCCGTCGAGTCCGCGTTAGATTCAGAGTCTCTCCCTACGAGCGTATGAAGAAGCACTATTTCGCCTACATCCGCGTCTCGACGGTGAAGCAAGGCGAGCGTGGTTCATCCCTTTCAGAACAGAAAGGCGCCATCGAGGCGTATGCCTCCAAGCATGACCTTGCCATCGCAGGCTGGTTCGAAGAGATGGAGACGGCTGCCAAGCAGGGCCGCCGCGAGTTTTCCCAGATGATGGCAGCGCTGAAAGCGGAAAAGGCGGCGGGTCTCATCATTCACAAGATCGACCGCAGCGCACGCAACTTGCGCGACTGGGCTGATCTCGGGGACCTGATCGATCGCGGCATCGACGTGCGCTTCGTCACCGACAACTTCGACCTCCTGTCGCGCGGTGGTCGCCTCTCCGCCGACATCCAGGCCGTCGTGGCCGCCGACTACATCCGCAACCTGCGTGAGGAAGTCAGGAAGGGCATATACGGCCGCCTCAAGCAGGGCCTCTACCCGTTCGCCGCCCCTATGGGCTATCTCAACACCGGCAAAGCCAAACCGAAGCTCATCGATCCGGTGAAGGGATCGCTCGTACGGCATATGTTCGAACGATATGCCACCAACACCGTCAGCTTCGAGGCACTACGACATGAGATGTGGCAAAAGGGACTGCGCAATGCTGCCGGCAACCCGCTCTACGACAACACCCTCACCGCCATCCTCAACAATCCATTCTACGCGGGCGTGATCAAGATTGGCACGACCGGGGAGACTTTCTCCGGCGTGCATGAGCCGCTCATTTCCATGACGCTCTTTGAGCGCGTGCAGCGCATCCTGCGCGGCAAGACCGTACCGAAGGCGAAGAAGCATCACTTTCTGCTTCGACAGATGGTGAAATGCGCCTGCTGCAGCCGCCGCACCCTCACGGCCGAACGCCAGAAAGGTGTCGTCTATTATCGCTGCCACGGGCTCTCATGCCTCGGCAACACGTGGCGAGCGGATGATCTGGAAGGCATCGCACTCGACCACATAGCCCGCATCAAGCTCGATCCGAATGGACTTGGGAACTTGAGGGACTTGGTGGAGGATATATACCGAGAGAGTCAGGGAGATAGCGAGATGCGGAAGGCATCACTGACCCTGCAACTTAACCGCATCGATGACCGCCTGACCCGTCTTACCGATCTACTCATAGATGAAGCTATCGACCTCGCGACATTCAATGCGCGCAAGGAGAAGCTCCTGATGGAGCGCCAGGCCGTCAACGAAGAGCTGGCGCGCGCGGATCAGTATTCTCCGCTTCAAGACCTTTTCGAAATGTTCGAACGCAACAATCGCGAGCTTCTGCGCTACGAATCCATGCTTGATGATGAGAAACGTGAATTGATCGATATCGTATGTTCGAACTTCTCCGTATGCGGAAAAAATGCAACGTTTACGCTGCGAACTCCGTACAAAGAGATCGCGGAAATCGAACCTGCTCAGGAATGTGCGCCTGAACGAGACGATGTTCGAGCAAGACGCATATTCGATATACTGAAGAACTTAGCTGAAAATAGAATGGCAGGCGATACGTCCATTCGCACAGGTGCTGTGCGCAGTGATGACACCCTACGAAGTCCCTCAAATCCCCCCGATTGATGCTGGCGGTCCGAAGGGCGTGCCTTCATTCAAACAAAGCCGCGCCGTATCGAGGGCCGCCGGCAATCACATATGTCGTCTACCACGTCCCTGAAGTCCCCATGTCCCTGTCTCCCTGAAACCTTGGGAAGTGCGTGAGCCAGATTTTGATGTTTAGGCCTCATAGAGCAATAGCAACGCCACGTCAGGCGCGCCAAGCCTACCGATATGACCTAGGTACGGCCATCGACCTTTTCGAAGGACGGGTGGACCTTGTTTGTGACCTCTTCGATCAGCTGTTCACCGCCTGCCGTATTAGGCCGAGGTCCTGCGTCACATCGAAGCTCGCGGCGGTGAAATCCAAGGACCATAGTAGTTCCCATAGCGAATCCTGATTCGTTCTCATAACGCGAGAGCCGCACGATGGACATCGACGTATTCTCCTATGTTGCGGCGGACGGCCTATCTGGCGCTCGCTCGCCCTCCACGAAACTCGCAACACGCGCGTACATCGAACAAACGATCAAGTGTAAGGTAGTTGAGGAGTCTAGGCGCACCGTCGACGAACGGTTAGTCGCGGGGCGTGTCGCGGTACTTGAGGCCGGAAGCGACAAGGCCAAGCAACTGAAGCGCCTCTATGGGAGTGGTAGCAGCGAGTTTTCACCCGACAGCGACTTTCGACGGCACCCATTATATCCGCTGGCGAACATGGAACCTCGCCTCGTCGAGGCGCACGAACAACCGGATGGACGAGTCGAATTCAAGATCAATGCACTCGGAATAATGGCAGTCCGGCAACTTCTCGACTAATCCAGCTCCAGCGCCACAAGCGCCACCGCCTTCTCTCGCACCCTGCCACCCTCGCGCCACGCGACCGTGACAACGCTACCCTCGGGTGCGGGTGTTGCCATCTTCCCGGCGTGTATCAGCCTTTCGGAGGCGCCAACTCTTCGGACGACTTTCGGCAATAGACAGAATCTTTCATGAAAGAGCGTTGTTCTAATAAGCGCCGGCATGTCCCCGAAGTCCCCACGTCCCCGAACTCACGACGGAGAGGGCGGACTCTGGTCCTAACGCGCAACAGGCGATTCGTGCAAATCGCGAATTCGAGTCGGCGTAGTGATCATGCGCCTGTTTCATAGAGACACTGGGCGGTGAGCGGAGACAAATCGGAACAATTCGACGTCTATGTTAGGGCGCAGGCGGCACGTACGCTTCCAGATATGAAAACAAATCAATCCAACGACATAGACAAGCATCGCGTTCCCACGGTATCTCGCGTTACCGCCGACACGCTCGTCGAGCTTGTATATGACAGGGACAAGCGCGCGACCGCACTCGTCGTCTCCCGCTTTGACGGGTTGTGGAACATCGAACAGGAAGTGAAGATCGACACCGGCGAGGTGCTGGTACCCTACGCCGCGAGCAACAATCTCATCGTCAACGAATGCGTCCTGCTTCCGTCCCGACCCGTCGAGTATGGAAGCAAGGACGAATTGGTGGCCGACATCCGGTCCTATCTGCATCGCTATGTCGATCTCTCGCCGCTGTTTGAGCACATTGCAGCATATTATGTGCTTCTCACATGGGTCCATGATGCCTTCAACGAATTGCCATATCTGCGCCTGCGCGGCGAGTACGGGACTGGCAAGACACGCGGTCTGCTGACTATCGGCTCCCTCTGCTACAAGCCGTTTTTTGCTTCCGGCGCTTCCACCACCAGCCCGATTTTCCACACGCTGAATGCGTTCGGGGGCACCCTCGTCCTCGACGAGGCCGACCTGCCATTCAGTGACGCGCGCGTGGAGCTGGTCAAGATTTTGAACAACGGCACGGTCAAGGGCATGCCTGTGCTCCGGACACTTCAGAACAGGTATAAGGAGTTCAATCCGTACGCCTTCAAAGTGTTCGGGCCCAAGATCATCGCCACCCGCGCACCGTTCCAGGACCGAGCGCTCGAAAGCCGCTTCCTCACGGAGGAGACAGGGTCGCGGCCTTTGCGACCAGATATCCCCATACACTTCCCCAACTGCCACAAAGACGAGGCACTGGAGTTGCGCAACCGGCTGCTCCACTTTCGGCTAGAGGCATTTGCGTCCGCGACGGACGCAGTCATTCGGCACGGCGGCGCTGTTGCTCAATATTGCTGCAGCGAGGACATCATCGAAATGCCAGATCAAAATCGATTTCACGGGAGCAAGACCAGCACGCCAACGGAGACCTACTACAGCACCCTCTTGCACGAACTAACGCATTGGAGTGGGGCGCCTCACCGGCTTGATCGTCAATTCGGGGACCGCTTTGGCGGCAAGGAGCACGCCTTCGAGGAACTGATTGCGGAACTCGGGGCAGCGTTTCTGTGCAGCAGTCTTGGCATTACGAATGAGCCCCGGCCGGATCATGCCGCGTATGTCGCCCATTGGCTCGAGATTCTCGATCATGACCACCGGGCTGTCTTTACTGCAGCCAGCAAGGCGCAAGAGGCCGTCAGATACCTCGCGCAGCTCGCCGCGCTGAAGCTTGGTCCGCTGTCCGCATTCGCGTAGCGCGAAAGGCGGCCTGCCGAAAAGAAGATGCAGGCGAACAGGCGACGGCGATCGTCACCGAAGACTTGCATCTAAACAATCACACCGTTTGCACGCACTCGGCGCATCTCGTGCGATATCCCGGTCGTGCGTGGCTTGCATGGGTGGAAAGCTGCAGCCCACGCCCAAGTACCACGCCCATAACGGTCTAAGCGCACCAGCCCGTCAAGATCGCGGCATACCGCGACGGACGGGGCGCACCTGGGCGAGTGGCGCAAAACACCTCAGCTCCTGCTTCGGCAGGAGCTTTTCTTTGCAATGGCAACGGTTGCAGCCCTATCGAAAGAAGGCCGCCGTTACTCTAACAGCCAATCTGCCACTCAGCTTCGTTTCTTCTTCGCGGTGGTCTTGGTCGTGACATTCCGAGCCGCGACGCTTTTGTTTGAGGTGCGACCGAGGCCGCTCTTTTTGGCAAGGTTTGACCGATACGCGGCGTAGTTCGGGGACACCATGGGATAGTCATGCGGCAGATTCCACTTGTCGCGATACTGTTCCGGCGAAAGGTTGTACCGGGTGCGCAGATAGCGCTTGAGCATCGTGAGCTTCTTGCCGTCTTCGAGACAGACCAGGTGGTCGGGCATCACGGATTTCTTGATCGACGTGGCAGGCTTCCGATCTTCCGAGGTGTTTCCAGCTGACGCAGAGCCGAGGCTCGCAAGCGCATGGTGAATATTGCGGATCGTCTCGCGAAGGTCCCCGATGGACAGGTGATTGTTCCGGATATATGCGCTCACGATGCCGCTCGCGACCTCAATAAGCTTGGGATCGGTCTCGGAAGCTGGAGTCTTCTTGTCCACGTTCACGCCTTGCGTCGGAATGTTTCGGTGGACTGCTCCTAAACCGAACCCCCTTGAAATTCAATTCGGGCCCATGGCATGCCCGTCCGGCAGCGCTCGCTAAGCAGAGTAAATCGGGAACTGGGGGCCTCTCCTTGGGGAACTAAGCCCTCGTCAGCCTTTGATCATGATTGCAGGCGGAAAGGTAGGTGAGCCGGCTGCAGCGCCCCTCCAGCGCCGCGCTTTCGCCGGGTGCGCCCTCCAATCCTATTTCGGCGGTGGATTAGCGCGCAGGAAGGGAAGCCCTCCGTTGATCTGCGCGTGCTGCGCCCACACTGTCTTATCGAAACCCTTGGGAAGATGCGCCAGCAGCTTCAGGGTCGTCAGCCCCGTGATGCCAGAATCGTTCGCGATATTGCCCGCGCCCTGGCTCAGGTCCGTGACGCCGCTCGTGTCCGTATCCCAATAGCCATCGACGATGCTGCCGGACAGCGAGGTATCAAAGCCGACGAACCCGCCGACATAGGAGCCCGTGTCCCCGATAACCAGTCCGACCGAATACGCGTTGGCGATCGTGCCGCTGTTGGCTCCGACAAGTCCTCCATCCTCCCCGTTTTGATAGCTGGAGATTGCACCACTCGCGTATGAGTCGGTGATCGCGCCCTGATTGTTGCCCACCAGCCCCCCCAGAACGCCTCCAAACTCGGAATCTGAAACCCTGCCCGTGGCAAACGACTGCTCAATCACCGCCCCTGCGGCGTTGAACCCCACCAGGCCGCCATTCCACGAACTGCCTTGGATCGGCCCGGTGGCATATGAAAGAGAGATCGTGCCGTAATTGTCGCCGACAAGGCCGCCGTTGGAACTTCCGCTACTGGCAGACGTCGAAGAGTACGACAGTGTGACGAGCCCGTCATTGTTTCCGACCAAGCCGCCGGAATAGTTCCCGGTGACTGTGCCTCCGATCGAATGACACTGGATGACCGTTCCGTGGTTGGAGCTCGCGAGCGCCCCGCTCAGCGAGCCGCTCGGCGCGCTGACGTTGGGCGTGACCAGGGCGAGGTCGCGCACGATCCCCGATGTGTCGACCCCGCCTATGAGCCCGGCGCCCGATTGGTCGGCAATGCTCACCGTCAGGTTGGATATCGCGTTGCCCAGCCCTTCGAGTATCCCGGTGAGGAGCGTGCCGATCGGGGCTTTGCTGTAGGTGCCATCGGGCGAAGCGTCGTAGTTGTCGCTCAATGCGTAGGCGCCGCTTGGATTGGTCGCGATCGCACTTGCAAGCGTGGCCACCGTGTCCAGGAGAATGTACGATGTGTGGTTGACTACGAGTGAACTCGAGAGATTCTTGAACCGCACATGGCCTTTGGCAGGGAACGAAAGTGTTCCATCATTGCCGGTGCTAAGACCAAGCCCCCCCGTCCCGCCGACGGTGAGGGGTTTGGCAATCAAGATTGAACTGTGAGCCTTGAGCGATAGGGTGTTCGGCGTTTTCCATGCGAGGGTCGCCTCGACGTGGATATTCTCGGCCTCTGTGCTTCCGTTCGAGGTTGAAACCGTGACGTTCCCGGCCGACAGCATCGTGACAAGATCGCCGACATTCAGGATGGCGCTCGTGTCTGTTGGCCGGCAAACGCCGCCGGAGCAAGTGATATTCGCGGTTGCTTGCGAGGAGATCACGACATCCGCCTGGGCGGAGGTTGAGCCGATGACGGCCAAGACCGCCGCCGCGCTCAAAACACGTGATCGGACCGGCCGGCGTTGCTCCCGTGCTGCTGAAGGTAGCGTCCAAACGGGCGGGTGCTGCTCTACACCTCGCCCCGCGAGCGAATTCCGGTACGCCATGGCTTCCCCCGATATGAACAGAATCGCGCATTCTGTTCGCGCGGGAATGTGGACGAAGCCCAATTGACGCCCGCGGAGCTACAGGAACGCGATAAACTCTTCGATAGAGAGACCGCTTTGCTTGATGATAAAGCGCATCGTTCCAGGCTTGAGATCGCGATTATGAGCGGGGACCGTCACCCGTCGATTGATTTTAACGACATGGCGCATGATCGTATGCCCCGCCCGTCGTGTGGTGGACGGCAAAGCCCGCCCGTTCCAGAGCCTGTATGACCTTCCTCGCCGAAACGGCCGGAAGATGTGAACTCATGCACTCGCGAAATCGACCGTAATCGGCGAAAAGATCGGCGCTCGTTCTACGGGAACCGGAAGGCCGTCCATCTGCAAGCTTTCAAGATATCCGCGAATTGCATCGCGGGCCATGTCGAACGTCTCTTCGACTGTTTCGCCTTCGGTGACCACACCGGGAAGTGCGGGACAAGTCGCAACGAAGCCGCCCGCCTCGATATCGCGTTCCAAGACAACCGTATATGTGCGTGAGTTATTGTTTAGGTCAGACATGGTCCCAGTATACCATATTGCTGTTCCGTAGCACGCAGGACCTAGAGAGCCGGAAACCCTGTCCACATCCGCTGCGCGATGTTGCGTTCTTCACTGCCAACGGCGTCAGCATAGATTGCGGTAGTCTCGATCCGCGCATGTCCCATCCAACGCTGGACTAGGTTGAGGGGCATTCCGCACTGAAGCGCATCGATGGCGAACGCGTGACGAATAGCTTTCGGCGTAGCCAAACGTGGCGAGACGCCCGAAGCAATCAACACCTCCTTCACATATTTCCAGGCGGTGGTTCGACCCCACGACCATATTTTGTTCAAGCTGGGATCGCGTTCCGAACGGGTTGAGACTCTAGGCATTTTCGCGATTGTTCGAAGCAAACTGTCCGGCACGGGAATGCCTCGAAATATTCCGCGCTTCCTTCGCTTAAGGGTCTCCAACACCACGAACTCATTTTCGCCATCGAGTCGTTCAGGTGTCAGAGCCAAGGCTTCCGATATGCGGGCGCCTGTGAACGTCAGCGTGTGACAGAAGGTTTGAATGGGAAGAGCGAACTTCGTGGCAGTGATAGCAAAGGCTCGACGTTCGCTCGGAGTCAGATATTTGCGGCGGCCGTACAGATCAAACAGGCTAATTGTCTGCATAGTGCCAAGGTTGTGCGACGCACTAAGCTGATTTCCAGAAATAATGTTTGACATACGAAATAGAAAGTGAACGATATGCGCGATTCTGTTCACCTTCTTCTATAATACGCTATGCAACTATTCTACGCGACCTGAGAGTAATATTGTGTCTAATCTATTACTTGGAAGCAGCCCCGTTGGATTGTCCGCTTAATTCAATGAATGCAGTTTCTCGGCTCTTAAACGATCCCGTGCGCGTCGCTCTAGCTAGAGCGGATTGGTTGCATTTTGCCATCGGACCGGCGTTGATTGACGCGAGTTGGAGGTCAGACGATTATGGGCTGGCCAATCGATAGAACCGGGCCTCATCTACCCCTACAGGTAGGACATCGGATCTGAGGAGCTACACGATGAGACATGTGCTCTATGGGGCGTTCTGCGTTGGACTCTTTTCGTTACAGGCACCTTCTTACGCATCTGTTGTTATTTCATCCGATCCTACTCAGAACATATCGTGCAGCGCCGGTACCTGCATACCGAGTGCATCCACCGCAACACTGAATGTCGGAGACCTCGAAAATCTTCTAGAAGGTGGCAGCATCGTCGTCACGACGACCGGGTCCAATGCGGAAGCGAATAATATCGTCATATCGGCAAAGTTGTCGTGGTCGACGCCGAATGCCTTGACCCTACTTGCGCATCATTCGATCACAATCAAAAAACGCCTTTCTGTCGCCGGCCAAGGCGGTCTCGCGCTCTCCTACGACAGCGGCAGTGGGGATTTGCGATTCGAGCGGGAGGGTTCGGCCCAATTTTCCAGCACATCCAGTTCGCTTCAGATTAATGGCGTTAAATACATATTGGTGAACACGATTCGAAAGCTCGCCAGCGCTATACAGGCCAACCCATCCGGGAAATATGCGCTGGCAAAAAACTATAACGCGGCACGAGATGGAACCTACGCGTTGCCTCCCATAGGAACGACCTTCGCCGGTGTATTCGAAGGTCTTGGCAACACTATTTCCGGTCTGACCATATATGACACCGTACAAGGCGGCATTGTCGATGTCGGCCTGTTCGGGGAAAATGGAGCAACCGGCATTATTCGAGACATTCTTTTGACCGCCGCAAATGTCACGGGTACCGATACGGCCGTTGAGTCCGAGGAATATCTGGGGAGCTTGGTCGGCTACAATTCGGGACTTGTCGTCAACGCTTTTGCCCAAAGCACAGTAACCGGCGCCAGTGAAAGCCAAGCTGGCGGCCTTGTCGGCGCCGATGGCAGCGGCGGAAAAATCGCATCCTCTGGCGCGGAGAGTTCGGTCTCGGGAGAGTTTACTAGCGGTGGCCTGCTTGGATCGGCCTTTCAAGGAAGCTTGGTTGAGGATTGTCAGACCAATAGCATCGTATCGAACGGGGGAGGTTTGGTTGGCGAAAATGACGGAAGAATCTTGGCATCCGCTTCCGCGGGGACGGTAGCAAATGGCGGTGGACTCGTTGGGGAAAACACGGGTGACATCGAAAACTCGCATTCGAGCGCCGAGGCCGACGCCACGCAGACCCCTTATGGCGTCGGTGGATTGGTGGAACAGAACAGCGGCACAATCCGAAAGTCGTATGCCACAGGAACTGTGAATGGCTCGGCAAACAGCGCGACAGGAGGTCTGGTGGCCGTCAACGTTGGATCAATCGCAGATTCATATGCGACGGGTGCCACAAACGGAAAAGGCGGCAGTTATGTCGGTGGCCTCGTAGGCGAATCGACTGGAAGTAGCGGTGGCGCGATCAGCGATTCCTATTCGACAGGCCCCGTGACCGGCGGGGGCAGTGTGGGAGGGCTAGTGGGATTCAGTGACAAAACGATAGTGCAATCCTGGTCCACAAGCCCGGTCACGGGCACCGGTGCGAGCTATGTGGGTGGCCTTGACGGTGAAAATCGCGGGACGATCAAAGACTGCTATGCGTTCGGCGCGGTAACCGGTCCGTCGGGCGGTAGCGCAGGCGGACTCATTGGCCACGACATGGATGTACAAGGTGCGGCCGACGCGGTCAGCGCATCCTATTCGACGGGGCAAGTAACGGGCGCACCAGATGGGGCGCTCGGAGGCTCTGTTGGGATTGATCAATCGCACGCAGGCACGTTTGGCCGAATATATTGGGACACCGATACGAGTGGCGTCACCAACCTCAGCCAGGGTGCGGGTAACATCGCAAACGACCCCGGAATTGCAGGCGAAACGACGGCGCAGCTGCAAGCAGCTTTGCCTAAAGGATTTAAGCCATCTGTCTGGGGTCAAGACGTGGAAATCAACAACGGCTTGCCATACTTGCTGGCCAATCCACCGCCTCCCAATGACTAACAGTTGACGAACTCATCGTTTGAGCTGGTCTTGGCCGACATCGGGGCGCCGTAAATGCTGCGATCCAAATTCTCAGGGTACCAGCCAGCGAGGAAGTTTTCCCTCATAGGACCAATCGCATGGATTTTCACAACATGTTGACCACGTCGAGGAGTCTCGTTGGCGCATTGATGGGAGTTGCGCTTGTGACGGCGCGATACGCAAGCAACACCTTGCAAATCAAAAAAAGTTGGCGCGGTTCAATGTGAGCCGCGCCATCAAAAGGTTGATTGGTTTGAGTTACCAGTTTGTGACCAAGTTATCTACGTTGACACTTCCGATACCCGTTGCGAAATCCCAGCCCTGCGCAGATGGATAGGCGATTGATCCATTGAATGGCCGGCACGTCCGCAAGTTCATCGGGCGCAGCAGAAAGTGCGAGTGCCATACCCACACCTTTCGATTCGGGCAGCGCGGCGAGTCTGTTCCTAAGTCCATCCGGCAAACGCGCAGTGAGGACGCGTAGTAAATTCCCCTCGTCACGGCCGACATAGTTTAGAGCAACCCCAAGCATCCATGGCCCATTGTTGTCAGCGACGACCATCGGAGTACCGCGCTCGATCTTGCTGTCGCCAAGCTGGCGCACTAACACGATGCCGGGCGACTGATAAGCAGCTATGGGCCCGATGACCTTATTGGCGGACAAATTGGCCCATTGTTCATTGGCCCAATCGAGAAATCCCAAAAAGGATTCAATTGGCCTCAATACGAGGATCACCGACCACGCGCCCAGGATCGCCACCACCTCATATGACCTAGTTCGGTGGAAAATCCACACGCACGTCAGTATGACGATGGTGAAAATTACGTTTGGGCTCCCGAGCCCGCGGACAGCTCTATCCGTCAAATTGACGAAAGGACGGGTCTCCGATCCGATCGGCGTCCGGATGAGCAGGACGATAATTGAGACGACGCAGACGAAGGCACAAAGAGCCACGACGACCCACAAAAGCACGGCATCGGCGCTATTCCGCTGAAGAACCAGAGAGCCGCCCACAAGCGCGGTGCCAGCCATGAATGCATTCGCCGCCGAATCAGCTGGTGGAGTAAAGTACGGGTTGAGAAGGCGGGTTCCGAACAGCAGACTAGCGAACCCGCTGTATAGCCAGAGTGCGTTCTCATTGGGCGTAAAGCCCGTCGCAACTATGCGTTTCGTGCGTATCCTATCTCGGTCGAGGGCAAGGAACGCAAAGACCGAGAAGCAGAGCAAGCACATCGTAAGGACGCCGCCGTTCTCCGTCGGTTCCTCGTTCAGACTCCCGCGCTGACACGTCTCACCCTCGACGCGCTGCCGCGTTTTGCTGAACGTACGGGACTCGATTTTATCAAGGATGGAGACAAGATCGAGCGCTTCTTTGCCAACGAAACGGCTAATCTGATTCTCGCTCGCATTCTTCTTATTCGGTTCTTAGAAGATCACGGATTCTTTGACACGGAAGGCCCAGACGGAACGGTCCGGCGACGCTACCTTTGTAACGGCGGTGTCGCAGCCTTCCAAGGTATGCATGATTATTTTGGGCACGGCTACACACGACTCCTTGAAGAAGCCTATCGAACCGGCGGTCATTTTTATTCAGCGGCGTTCGACGAGACAGAACTCGATTGGATAATCGCCCTTTCGGTGCCAGAGCTTAGTCGCACGTTGGAATGGGCGTTGTTCCGATTCGCGCGGTTCGATTTTGCCACGGCCCGCGGCGACCTAATGACGGGCGTATATGATCGGTTTCTCGACCGGAAGCAGCGCAAGGAACAAGGAGAAATCTACACACCGCCATCGATAGCGCGTTACGTGCTGGAGCGACTGGCGTTATCTGAAACTGCAGAGGTTCTTGACCCCGCCTGCGGCAGCGGGACGTTTTTAATCGAGCGTTATCGCCAAAGCTACGGAGAAATTGCGGACAGCGGCACCGGCGTCTACACGGAGGCACGAAGTGCGGTTGAGCGCGTTGCCGGCAATGACTTGAACCCCTTTTCCTCAGTCCTCACGCAGATTCAACTCCTCTGGCACCTCCTTGCCTTTGGCGACGACATCCGCGGACACGGATTTCCAGAACTCCGGATCACTGAGCGCGCCAACAGTCTGGTGCCGGGATCGCTCTATGATCCGACCCAGACACACTTTGGCGAAATCGACAGAAGTGGTTATGACGCGGTCATCGGAAACTGGCCCTGTCGGGAAGGCTGGCGAGGGCCTCCGCGGCGTGTGCAAAGGCAGCCGGGATGACGCGATGACCGCCTGTTTCAAGGCGATCAATGCTGCCCTTTCCTCGGAATGGAAGGATTAGGCGGGCACGGTCCATCGGGCATTCCTGGTCATGCCAGTCCTGGCGAACCCTCCCCGTCGCGCCCCAGGGTTCAACACGGTTGCGATGGACGCGACCGCTGCCGCATGCTGGCAGCCCCTTCGTCGCAACGGCATGGGCGGCAATCTCTGTGGCCGTCAGGGCTTCCCCGCTCGTCCCGTACAAGCCGGGGTAGTTCCTTGCGGCTGGGAAATAGGCCGTTCGCAGATGCTTGCGACTACCGGCGATGTAGTCGGGGTGGTCGGCCGTGAGGATGGCCATGGGAGCGTCTAGGTTCGCCAGAGCGGCCCGGAGCTCGGCGAGCTTCTTTTCTGTGTCGTGGACTTGGCCCGCTATCCCTGCCCGCTTGGCCCGGCGTACGGCCAGGACTTGTTCAGCCATGCCCGAAAGTCAGGCGCTGCCCGGTCAGACCTCTTGTGGGGAATGCGCCATACTACCGCAGAATAGCTCACTCAGCGCAGCTGTGACTTGGTGGGCGGAATAGGGCTTATGAATAAACCGGCCATTTGCAGGCAATTTATTAGGCACGTTTGGTCCCGAGGTAACAATCACATGGATATGTGCCCAACGCCTCCGCAGCGTGTGCGCGAGCGTTAACCCATCCATCGAGCCAGGCATGTTGATATTGGTAAAAACCGCTCCGATGTCGCTCCGGCTCTCCATAATCCTGATCGCTTCATCGGAATTGCAGGCTTCGAACACCGTGTAGCCCGCGTCCTCGACCATGTGGACCGCACTTATCCGAATGAGTGCCTCGTCCTCGACGATCAGAACAGCTGCCTTCTCCATACTTATAACCCGTCCGCGCATTGGGTGGCATTGAGCCAGATAGGCAAGCACCCGGTACGACAACGCGCGATGTGGTGGTTAGTTCGGCCGGCCATGTATCGCACGATCCCGATGCGCTTGGAGCGGGTCTGCTGCCAAGTGCACTGATGGCGCGATCCGCCGGTGCGACTGTTCATGACGTCGGGTGATCGTTGGTGAAATAGCGCTCCGGCTGACTGGCGCAGTGTCCAAAACCCATATTGTGGCGTGCAAATCATCAACGCGCTGCGGGCGCTGGTCCTCTTGGTTCTCGGGTCTGTGGGTTGGTTAAGCAGAGCCTCAGCGACGTTCGGATTTCGTGCCCTTCCCGATCCGTCCCTTTGTATCGCCATGGACCGCGCTCGCGGGCGGGTCAAGGAAAGCATCAAGGCGTTCCTTGACGACGGCAAAACACTCGCAAGACGCTTCTTCGAGGCCGGCTCTATCGAGAATCTGGATTCTGCCACGCCGATAGCTGATCAGTCCGGCCGCCTGCATCGCCTGCGCCGCGAGTGTCACCGATTTTCGATTTGCGCCCAGCATGTGCGACAGGAACTCATGCGTGTATGGCAGTGCTTTACCTTGCGCACGGTCGTGCACCATAAGAAGCCATCGGCACATGTCCCGGCCCGGATCCGCAATCAGAGCGGCCCAGCTCGGCCCCGCTGCTTTTCGATCAGCCTGTCCGCAAGTCGCTGATATTGGTCTGCAAGGTCCACAAGTTCACGCCGGCGTTTTTCGTCCGGCTCGTACTCCGCGGTTTCTACCATCTGGGCTGCGAGCTGTAAGTAACGCTCCGCCCTTGTGAGTTCGTCCTGCATGACGTGCCTCCACTGCCCTTAGGCTACCTGCCATCTAGGCTCGGCCACGACGAAAGACCTTGCGCCTGAGCGCGGTGCCGAAGCACCGGACCTGTCGCATGTGCATTTTGAAATGGGCTATCAGCCGCTTGATCATCGTCCACCATGCTATGAATGCGCAGGGGACGCCATTCCTTTTGTGGGTTGCCGTCCCCTGCCTGAAACGGACCCCGCGCGCGCGATGGCGCAGGTCTCGTCAGGCTCTTCTAGCCGGTCGCTACCGATCCCAGAGCGGCACGCACAATCCTGCGATCGCAGTCACGCGCTCGCGCCGCTGCGCCGTCCATCCCTGGGCGATATTGTAGGCGACAAAATGACGGCAAAGGCCGGGCGGTTTAGGCGGTTGCGCTGTCGGGATGGCGGCCCGCCCTCTGCGGGACAATCCAGATTAGCCCCACGATGATCATGGCGAGGATCGCAGAGGCCACCGGCCGACTAACGTTGAGGCCGCCATTCGCGACAGGCCTATCGAAAAAGTCGGCGACAGTCGCACCAAGCGGACGCGTAAGAATGAAGGCCGCCCAGAATAGCAGCACATGCGAAGCGCGCGTCCAGAAATACAAGATCGCGACAATCGCGAGGCCCACGCCGAAGATCAGAGCTCCCACCTCGTAACCAAATCCCATACCTGGCGGAACATCACCTGGTGGCGCCGCAACCCAGTCGCCGAGCGCTGTGCCAAGCGTTTGCGAGAACGTGATCGTGACCCAGTAAAACCATTCGACCCGCGGTCGATTGACAGTCTCCACCGAGACCGTGCCTTCGGAGCGATACCAAATTCCCAGTGACACAAGCACCAATGTGAACAGCATCAATGAACCGCCGATATAGCCGATGCCGAGCGAACGGTCGGCAAAATCGGCGAGCGTCGTGCCCGCCGTCGTCGAGGCCACGATGGTCGCCCAATAGAGGAACGGATGGAATTTCTTTGCGGCGACCTGGAGGATGACAAACACCCCCAACGCCGCAGTGAATATCGCAGTGCCGATAAGATATCCGTTTGGGTTCGCTTGGGCCGTCGTCTCGCCAAGCCACGTCATTGTTACGCTGTCGCCGCCCGTCTCACCGAGCGTCGTCGCCAATATCTTCACGATCCAAAACGCAAGCGTAAGGGCTGGGACCTTGCTCAAATCCGAAACGCGCAGTGCTGTCATTTTTCCTTGGCCGCTGAGGTTGGTCTCGCTTTAGCATTCGTCGCGCGCTTCCTGTCGAATACCTTCACGTCAGGGTCGACGGCGCTTTGCGAGCGAGGCGAAGCCGCCGGATTTGGGCGTCGCCTTCTTGGGCTTTGGCATCTTTCTGGCCCGGATGGTCTTCATCTTTCGAGTCACGCGGCTTTCGCCATTCCCCTTGTAGATCAAATCAAAGATGTTGGCCGCGGGCCTGAAGCCAATAAACGCCCCGTTCCCTCGTCCAATTTGCCTGAGGTTCGGTCAGCCAATCCCAAAGCCCTCTGGAAATTCATTCCGCGCGATCCCGGCCGTCTTGCCCAACGGCCAGCCCCCGCATCGGGCGGCCCGGAATTGGCGCATCTGGAGCGGTTGGCCTACCTATTTCGACGGAGAACGACTCAGATGCTCAAGGAAAAGCCTTATCAGAACTTTGTCATAAGCTGGATGGAACCGCCCGCGACCACGCAGAGCTGGGAGATGAGCATTGCTCCCGCCAATCGCGATGCAAAAGCACGGCTAGAGCGGGCGCTCGCCGGCCAAGGGTCATTCCAACTTCAACCGTGTGCGTCGCGCGGCCTGCGCACGGGGGTGGCCGCCGACCGCCTTCAGGCAGGTCGGCTCAGTACACCCCTGGCTCCCCCGGAGCGCAGGATACGCGGGCTCGGTTAACTTATGTCTACTTCCCCCAACATTGAAACGGCTCGCGGTCCGGGTCGGTTACTCAAAACTCCCAGCGGCTCTGGACGGGCCATCGCTTCAGTCGAAACAAGCCAAAAGCGATGAGTGCTAGTGCTGGCCACAACGTAATCCCGCAAATCATTCCCTCGATCACCGGGTTTGGGTTCGGATCACTTGTCAGTCCAAGCTCAGCGGCGAGCTCGATCGCGAGCAGCGGGCCAGAGCCTAGAATGAGGATGGCAATTCCCAGAAGGAGCGATTTAGGCCAGGATTTCATGGCTCAGGTTGTACGATCGAGAGCTTAACGATCGACGAGCCGCTCCCTCGCAATCTGTCGCCTCCTCGCGATCTGTCGGTGCAAGAGATGGACAGCCCCGCCACGGCCGCCACGCATGTGCCCGTCGACCATTCGGACGAGGTGCTGACCGTCACGGCACCCTTGCCCCCTGCTGCCGCCAGCACGCGACGATCTCGAGCACACCTGTCGCGCCGTCGCAGCCCAGAACGCCGTCGGCATCCGATTCGTGAACGCCCCCCACGCTTCCGGCCGCGCGGTTGACGGTCGCAGACGCGACGCATAGCCTTTCGCATCCCTCCACGGGGATGCCCCTCCAGGTACTGCGGAAGGTCCCGATTCGTCGGGGCTTTTCGTTCTGTTCGGCAGTTCATCGCCTTGTGAGCAAAGCAATGCCCGTGGTGCCCGCACTCACCACCAATCCCGCGACGAAACTGATAATATTCGAGAGCGCGGGATTTGATTTCGCAAAACGCTCACGGGCGCCAAAATTTAGGCGGTCTGCAACGGCCGGTCTGCTCTTGCGGGTTTCGGCGATGCGCGCAGACAGGCGCCGACGCACGTCGATGGGCACGACGCTTGGGTAGCCTGCACTTGGCGCATTACAACTTTGTCCGCCTCCACAAGACCCTTCGGATCACCCATGCCATAGCGGCTGGTGTTTCTGATAGGTTATGGACGCTGGAGGAATAGGTCGAGCAAACTTCGCGATGAATAGAGCCGTGGGCTTCGATTCTCTCCGCGCAGAGTTCGACCGAGGGCTTCGGCCAGATCGTCAATGTCCAGCCTATCGATCGAAAATCGTAGCAGGCGAACCCGAAACCTTGATGCCCCGAGAGTGAATGCCCCACGCATTTTGAACTATCCGGAAGATCGTGAGCGCCCCGTGTCGCTGCCGAGTTGCCAAAGAGCCTGATCGTACTGCCGCAAAGGGATATCAAATTTCCTTGCTTGCCCACGGCAAAAGTCCAGATAGGCCAGATATTCTGTGAATGGCATCGGATCACAAAATTTCACCTTAAGCGCTTTATAGGCTTGCCGATCGATGACCGTAAAATCAGCCGGGTACATAGCCATCAACACGGCGGAGGCAACGGGAACGCCTACATAAGGAAGGCTGCTGATGGTCCGGAGCGCATGGCAGATTGTTCTATAGTCTGAGAGATTAACGCGGCGCGCCGGGATTAGTGCGTGCGAAAGTTCCTCATCCAAAATAAAATCTGCTGGCCAGTCGCGCACCCACGGAAACCGCTCAAACGCCTGTAACTTCCAACGGAATATGATCTGCAGATTGGCCCGCTCGTTCGTGCCTTGAACAATCATCTCCCCAGCATTCAGACAGTCGCGTTCTGTTATAGGATGTTGCTCGTCAGTCGCCGCATATTTGTGCGACAACAAGATTATCTGCCGAGACGTCGAAAACGGTGATTGATATCTTGGGATTTCTTTTGCTAGCCTCATCCACTAGGTCGCCTTCTTCTTGTATGGCCCACGCCTCGCTACAACGGCTTCTTGAGCCGCGATCAGCGCCGCGACGTCCGTCATGTGGATGGTCGTCTCCAGTAGAAGGAAGCAATAACCAGCGCTTACATGCAGTGCTGGCGATGGGGCCCCGGCGGACGCCGCGCGAGCGGCTATTGTGGCGGAGGTGAAGAGCGGGAAATGAAAAGTGGCACCATGCCCGCAGTTTCTGTTTTCTTTCTTGTACTTATAACTGTCGCGCCAGCGGGAGTGTTCCTCGGCCATAACCCGAGTGCGCGGCGTTGGCCGCGGAGTAGAACGAGCGGCGAGGAGGTCTGTTCCAAGTCGCAAGTTACAAAGCGACCGACCCAGGGGGAAAGAAGCGGCCGCGCCGCCCGGCCAGCTAATCGCGCTTTGCGGACTTGCAAAGATCGCCGACTTGCTTGCGAAGAATCCGTCCCTCTCCTGCGAGCGCCGCAGAGCCATAACCTTCGCGGGCAAGTTGCTTCTCAATGTCATGGCAGTCGGTAGCTTTGCCAGAGCGCGCAATCTCAAAAGCTCGTTCGAGCATGGTGGGACGGGCGTCAGCCATGCGATTGTCCTCAATATGTGAGGTGATTGTATCCCATATTGACTGAATGCCCATTCCGACGTCGAGCGTGGAGCAAGTGCTTTGTCCACGCCACGTCCCTATTGAGCCGGGTGTTACATAGGCAAAGGCTTTTTTGGGCAATTGCGTCTGCCGCGGCGTTCCTACCGCTGCGTGGCAACAGTTTCATCGCCAGATGAAGGCTGAGGCTTCCTGGCCCATTCACCCACGGAAGGGGAAGCGGTCCGCATCGGGAGTGGTACAGCCCTTAAGGAGAGAGGGAACGATCTCGGAGGCGATCATGCTGCAGAGCGTACCATTGCCGCCAAATCCCAAGACCGATCCGACGAGCCCGTCGCTGGTCGCCGTTTATAGGCCGAGGCGTAGGGCACTAGCCAACGAGAGGCCCCGAAAATCGTTGGTATAAATGTTGGTAGCGACAAATTGGCGCAGAAATTATATAGTTATAACAACTAGTTACCTAACGAATGAGAAGATCACCTCCGCACCAGAAATCTCACGTCTCCTCGTGGCCGAACCGCTGATCCCGGATTGCGTCTGTCATCGGCGCTGCCGGAGACGCGCAGGCTCGCGGTGGCGATCTTTCGCCGATGGAAAGCGTCAGGAGAAGACGGTCAGCTTCCGGGGTGCGAAGTGTTCCACTCGGTGCAGGCCGCATAGGTCTGTTGTCGGACTTTCTCCTGAACGTCGTCGCGAAAGCCGGCGGCGGCGGCGTCGTCCGAACGCTCTCTCGCCACGCGCTCGCACTCCGCACTTCGCGGCGGCGGAGCAACGGCATCGGGCATGGTGGCAGGCGGCGGCGGGGCCGAGGCTTCCGGTACAAGAACAGGTGGCGGCGGAGCCGAGTCTTCCGGCACAAGAACAGGCTGCGGCGCAACGCGTGGCTCGGCTGACGCGGGCGAGGATACAGGCGGCGGACTCTGCAAACTGGTCGTTGCCACGGCCGGCGGAGCCGGCGTCGCGGGTTCGACGGAAGGCTCCTCCGCGGTCCTGACGTTCGAGGGATGCTGATCGAAATAATCTCCGACACCGCACCCTGCCAAAGGCAGCACCGCCAGACAAAGAATGAATCGCATTCCCACGGTTGCTGTTCCTTTTCCCGCGCCATAGATCATAACGAATCTGTGGCATGGGGGAAATGCTGGAGGCAAGCATTGCGTCGTCGCGCAAAGGAATACGGGGAATGCCTCGCATGCAAACGTCGGACTTCGCCCTACCGCGAACTCAGCACGAATTGATTGTCTTCCCAATCCTTGAAGATCGCCGACGTGCCCCAGGCTTCCTTTTTGGGCGGCTCGACGAATTCGACACCCTTCGCCTTGAGCTGTCTGTAGGTCGCCTCGACATCGTCGCAGGCAAAGGAGCCATTGAAAAATGTGCCGACACGATCTTCGTGGCCTTCCGGCGTAAACAGGACGATGGCGGTCTGCGCATTGCCAAAGCCAAGTTCGATCCAGCGCTGCGGTCCAAGCGGTTGATCGGTCAGCACCCGGCAGCCGACCGCTTCCGTCCAGAATCGAAGCGCCTTTTCCTGGTCGCGGACCGGAATGCCGGCGAATTTGAGATGCGTGATCACGAAATCTTCTCCCAGTTCGTTCCTGGAAAGCTTGTTTCACATCCGGGCCGGAGACAAGTGGGAGAAATTTTGCTATAGCAACCTTTATCATGGCTGCTGCGATCGACCCCTACATTATCGACACGCTGATGCGCGATCTGGTCGGCCACGACCGCGCGCCCTCGTCTTTCGTGCTTTACCTTTGGCTATGGTTCCGCGCCGGCAAATCGCGCCGCGTCGGCGTCAGCCTGCAGACGATGGCCACGGAAACCGGCCTTTCGAAATCGTCGGTACAAAACGCTCTGCGACGCCTGCGCCGCCGCCGCCTCATTGTCGTACACCGCGCGGCAGCGACATCCGCATGCAGCTACGAGGTCCTGGAGCCATGGCGGCTCAGGTCCCAGAATTCCGCTCTGCCGCCGTCGCGCAGCGGGGCGCAAAAACGCAAATAGAGTGCGAGCACCGGATTGGTTGCGGCAAACACCTATGGCCAGGCACCTTGAACTTTTCGGCCGAAGCCGCTATTTCCGCCTTTCGCGCCATTGAGCGCCCATAACCGCCAGCTGCTGGCCTAGCCGCGCTTGGCGGTGGTTCTGTCCGCATAACATTTGCTTGGGCAGTTCCCGGTTTCGACCACTTGATATCGGAGCAGGACCCTGAAACAGATCTTTGCGAGACTTTTCGATGGCGCGCGCCCTCAAACCGTGGACGCCGTGTTCTCCTGGTTTGATGGCGCATGTGTGCGCGGTACGTTCCCCACGATTCGGCCGTCGCACGCGATCGCGGTCTCCGCGCTTCTGGCCGCGATCGTCACAACACCGCTCGCCTTTTCGCTATACGACGGAATGCATGTTCGCCCTGCGTTGACGCGCTCGAACGCCGGCGTTCATGCCGCGACGGCTGTTCGGCTGAAAGCTCCAGGGGTGGCGATTGTCACGCCCCTGCCCAAGCCCGCGATTGCCGATGGCCTCGCAGAGGCGGCATTCGGCAGGGAACTGCGCATGAGCACGCGCGAATTGATGGTGCGATGGGAACCACTGATTTCCATGGCATCGCGACGGTTCGACATTCCGACGGCGTGGATCCGTGCTGTCATGCGGGCGGAGAGCGGCGGGCGCACCATGGTGGGCGCGCATGAGCCGATCACCTCTCACGCCGGCGCGATGGGGTTGATGCAAGTCATGCCGACGACCTATGCCGACATGCGTACGCAATATCGTCTTGGTGATGATCCTTACAATCCGCACGATAACGTCTTCGCCGGCGCGGCCTATCTGCACTGGCTGTCCGGAAAATATGGCTACCCGGCCATGTTCGCGGCTTACAATGATGGTCCGGGCCATGTGGACCAGCAACGCATGGAAGGCGGAACGCTGCCGGTCGAAACGCGCAATTACGTCGCGCGCATCGACGACGCGCTGGGCGGGCGAAATGTTGCATCGCTCCGCGTCGCCAGCCTTACCAGGCCGGACGGGACATCCGTGTCGGTCGATCCGGCTCGCGTAGCGGGCGTGCGCGCTGTCCTGCCGGGAGAATATGCTTCAGGCGTTCAGGCTGTGGTGACGATCGGCAAGCAGCGACAGGGCGTTCGCGAAACCGTTGCGCAGGTGACGGCGGCGCTTGCCGGTCGCAACGCCACAAAGTTCGCTTCCGCCCGCCGGGGGCGCGTCGTGGCCCTGTTCTCGATACCCCCCTGCGCGCCAGAAACAGCCTGTCCGCGCAGCTCCTCCTGAGTTCGCAGAGACGGCAGGGCGCAGCCTGACAGCGAACTTTGACACCACGCATCATGGCGCGAAATAATGCAATTTGAACGATACGGGAATCTGATCGTGGGCACCGCCAGTCCCGATACGCGACCGCGCGGCAAATCGCGAACGGAATGGGCAGCATGGGCCCGCCAGGCCTCTCAGGATGGCGATTGGCAGGCGGCTCTCGAACGCTGGGATCACTGCATCGCGAAATTCGGGGCGCGGCCCGTCTGGCTGGCCAAGAAGGGTGCGGCCCTCATGGCGCTTGAACGGTTCGAAGACGCCGAAAATCTCTTTTCCGCGCTGGCGGTGGAATCGCCGGATGACCCGACTGCCTTGCTTGGGCTGGCGAGTCTCGCAACGCAAAGACGGGACTGGAACAGCGCGCTGGGGTTTCTGACCCGCGCCCGCGCGGCAAATCCAGGCGTCGGGACGGTGGCACTCGCCAATGCTCTTATTCGTCTCGGTCAGCCGGCGGAGGCCGAGAGCCTTGTCTGCGGCCTGCTCGCGGAGCATCCCGAAAATCGCAAGCTTGAACTGTTGCGGCTGCGTGCGGCGATCGAAGCTTGCCGGCTGTCCGGAGATATGCATTCCCGGCGAGCAGCGTTGGTGCAGCAAACCGAAGCCTATATTTCCGGCAGCGAGGCCGAATCCGGAATTTCAGCGATCGGTTTGCTGAATCTGCTCGGCGAGCGCGGAAAAGCCAGGGAACACCTTCTCGAGCGAATCGACAGTCCGAGAACGTTGAAGGATGTCGAACATTGTCTTCGTGCAATTCCGCTTCATGTCGAAAAAGGGTCACGGGGGTGTCTGTGGCAAACGCTTCTGGACCACGTGCGATCCACCGGAAACATCGAGCGCGCCCAGGCCTCCGCCATTGTTCTTGATCTTCGTCTTCTTCTGGCGCTGGAGCGCTTCGCCGAATTTTGCACAACGTTCGACAGGCATCGCGAACGCCTGATCGCGGAGAAATTGTGGACCTTTCTCGAGCGCGCCCGCTCCCGCCTCGGCCAAACGCGTCATGAAGTTTTTGCCGAGCAAAAGGTCTTTGGGATCGGGCTCACCAAGACGGGCACGACCTCGCTGAACGAAGCGCTCCTGATGCTCGGCATCGACTCGGGCCACTGGATAAATCCGTTGACGCTGCAGCCCATCGCGGAACTCGATTTCTATTTGCTCGGCGGCGCGACGGACACCTGCGCCTCGAACCAGTTTGAGACGCTCTACTATCGCTATCCGAACGCCCGTTTCATTTGGACGCGACGGCCCATGGAGGCCTGGCAGGAATCCTTTTTGGCCCATCACGCCCGAACCAACTGGGCACGAGGATTCGAAGAGGTTCGCGCCCTTTACGAACGCGAAGAATGCCCGTTCGTGTTTCACTCGGCGGCAATCCAGTTCGGCCTGTATTTCAATTCTCCGAGCCTCGCCGCGGCGCTCGACGTCTACGAAAAGCGTGTCAGGCATTTCTTTTCCGACAAGCCCGCGGACAAGCTTCTCGAACTCGATCTGTCGGCGGGGCATGGATGGCCCGAATTGTGCCGTTTTCTCGAGCGGCCCGTGCCGGACCGGCCATTTCCGTGGGCAAACCGTGGCGCGCGGTTCGACGGCATCGAGAACGAGGTTGCCGCGATCGACAGCTGAGAGCGATCAACGCCCGTAGCCAAAGAGATCCATCGCCGGCGCGAGCACGGCGTTGATGTTCTCGACCGCCTCCGCCGACAGCTTTTCGCGGTGATCCCCCGGCGTAACCTTGCGAATGAATGCCGTGGGCGCCTCCTGGCCGGGGCGGACATCCGCCCATGTCATGATTTCGCCGATCAGCGCCTCATCGATCTGCCAACCGATGCGCTCACAGACGATCCGCATCAGCGCCGGCTTGTCGAAGATATATTCCTCATACTTCAAGATGGTCGTGGAAGGGTCAGCGGCAACGCGCCGATAGGCCATCATGGTGCGCTTCATTCCGCGCGCATGCGAGATCACATAGGTCTCCACGCCCATGGCGAGAGCCTCAGCACGCTGGCGCTGCATCAGTTCGACAACTTGAACATTGTCGCCCGTCGTTTCCGGTATGGGATGAGAATAGGCATTGGAAAAGTACTGGCTGACCAGCGCGTCGCGCGGGTCCCTCACCATCAGGAGCTTCGGACTTTGCCGAAACAGGTCGCTTGTACGCAGGATGCCTGGCATGTCGCGAAATCCGCCGTAGACGTTGCCGGCATGGAGGATGGACAACACCCCGCTGTCATTCACGTAGTCCCTGGCGAGCACATTTGAATTGAAAAACGTTCCGCCGACATTGACAAAATTTCGACGGTTGGCGACCGCGAGGGCGTGGGCCATAGAGTTGAAAACGGAGCTGCCGCACTTCCTGATCGAAAACAGAAAATACGCGTGTCCCTCGGCTCGTGTGTCGATCTCGAACGCGATGGATCGCCCATTGGCGAGCGTGGCGGCGATCATCACCATGGCACGACGTTTCTCGCTACCTTCCCGCGTCGGGGTCCTGACAAACGGAACCGCCCGACGAAAGAGAAAGAGCGGACGTTCCCGTTAGAAGCACGGTAGGCATGATCGCATACCCCGACGGGTGCCGCCATCGCTTCCCGACTCGGCAATTGCATGATGCCGGGCAATGCCCTACATTGCAAAATCCATCGTGGGGGCACCACACGGATTTGGAGACCGGCTGAAGCGCACGACGCTATTGGCGGGGTTCCCGGATGCGCAGGCGATTTGTGTTCCCACGCGGTAACGGAGGCAGAGCCATCCTTGTCGGACGGCGCGAGGCGGAATGCGCGACGAAGGGACCAACGGTACGGGCGAGCGCAAGAATCGTGGCGCCCATGGAACGGCTGGTGACGCTCAAGGCCCGTCGAAACAAAAAAACGATGTCATAAACCTGACAAAAGGCCGATCGCCGTTCCGGGACAAGAGCGCCGGTGCAAAAGGAACGAATGTCGATTCACTGATCGAACGGGCAATATCGGCACGTCATAGCGAGAAGCACACGGCGGCCCTCGATCTTTTCACGGCGGCGGCCGCCCTTCGGCCGGGCCAGCTGGCGCTCCAGCTCGAAATCGCCGAGACGCTTTGCGACCTCAACCGGCTGGACGAAGCCGCCGAGCGCTGCAAGCGCGTCCTTGCCGAGGCGCCCCAAAACACGAAAGCCTGCATGGTGCTCGGCTTTGTCGCGCGCAAGGGTCGCGATCACGAGGCGGCATGCGTGCATTTCGCGGCTGCCGTCGCGAGCAAACCGAAGAGCATCCCTTGCCAGTTCGAACTTGCGCAAACGCTCAGAAAGCTCGGGCGCGTTGAGGAATCGGAAGCACGCTGCCGTCAAATACTTGCGCAGGATCCCGGGCATGCGCGCGCCGCACTGCTGCTTGGGACGCTGGCGCTGCAGCGCGGCGACGTCGAGACGGCGATAGAACAGTTCGACGCGGTTACGGCGCGCGCGCCTGGAAGTATCGACCAGCAAATCAAGATCGTGCGTTCGTTGCGCGAAGCCGGCCGATTGACGGAAGCCGAGACCCGCTGTCGCCGCATACTCGACCGGGATCCGCACCACCCGAGAGCTGCCGTCGAATTGGGCGCGATTCTGCGCCATCGTCAGGATCTGGCCGCCGCTTTGTTGCAGATGGAGAGCGCGGCGGAAAAAAATCCTACCGACGTGCAGACCCAGTTGCAGCTGGGCCAGGTGCTGCTGGCACTGCGCCGGCACGACGAGGCCAAGGCAAAATTCCTGATCGCACTCGAGCTGGGACAGGACAAGATTGCCGCCCACCAGGGACTGGCAAAGGCCGCCCGCGCCGTCAGCGACTGGCCGCAGTCGCTCCATCATCTCGAAGCCGTCGCCGGTTTGACGCCGCTCGATACGAGCGTTTTGCTCGATATCGCGACGGTGCAGTTTGAAATGCTTCTCTTCGACGATGCGGAAGCGACACTGCAACGGGCCGAAAATCACGCGGAAGGCGGCAGTTCGGAACGCTACCTTGCCCGAAAATTCGAATATTTCTGTGTAACCACCCAGTGGGAGCGCGCCGCACAGTGCCTCGCACAGTGGCCGACGCACCGTGACGTGCCGCGAGTCGCGGTCGCCGACGTGGTGCGATTCTATGCCGAACGCGGACACTGGCACGATGTAATCGATTTTTTCCGCGAGCGCGTCATCGAGCAGGGCTGGAGCGGGGCGATCCAGGGCAGCGAAGTGCTGCTCGATACGCTTGCCGGCGCAATACGTCATACCGGACGTTATGACGAAGCCCTGCAATTGCTGGACCGCTGGCCCGACGACGACTCGGCGGCTGCCGCCCACAATCTGCGGGACCAGATTGCCGAGGAAGTTTCGCTACTGCGTGCCATCGGCCTTCTCGAACACGACGCGGAATCGCAAGGCAAGCCGATTACCAACCCGCTCCGCGCCGAGCGGCACGCCCTTCTGGCGGGCATGCTGGCCCGCAACATGAGCGCCGCTTCGAAGGCGGCCAACACGATCTTCTATTGTGCCGACGCCAAATATCTTCTGGGCGCGACTGTTTCGCTGTTTTCACTTCTGCGCCACAATCTGGCGCAGCTGAAGGACTGCACGTTCGTCGTCTACTGCTCTCCAGAGCTGCTGGAATTCGCATCGACCGTATTCGGCGAAATCGGCGTCTTCTTCGGCACGGAGATCGAGGTCCGCTCCTCTGCGGCCCTGATTGCAGAGGATATGGCGTTTCGCACGAAATGGGGAGCGTTCACGCCGGGCCGCGGATTGTCGGTCGCTGCCTATTACAGAATATTCGCGGCCGTGCAGCTGCTGGAACAAAAAGGCAAAGGCCGGGCACTCTACATCGACGCCGACACGTGCGTCGGGCCGGGAATGGATGCGCTGCTGCATTTCGACCTCGCAGGCATGCCGATTGCGGCCCGCCGCGAAGACCCGCTGGGTCCGGCCATCATGCGCGCAACGGCCCGGCTGGGCATCGAGAAGGGCGAATATTTCAACTCCGGAGTTCTGCTGTTCGACCTGGCGAATCGCGAACTGGAAGCCGCGCTTCGCCTTTCCATCGATACGGCGCTGCACAGGCAGCACCTGCTTATCATGGTCGACCAGTGCGCGCTCAATATCGGCTTCAACAAACTCTCAACAGGACTTCCCGCGGAGTTCAATTACTTTATCAGGGACGACAATGAGGTTGTGTTTCCGGAGCAGATTCCGGTCATCACGCACTTTACCGCACATCCCAAGCCCTGGGATCCCTCGTATCAGACCCGGCACTGCATGCATTGGTTCCAGGAATTCGCCGCGCTCGGCGGCGCCCTGGAGCCCGACCGGCTGAAGCGCCTCCTCGCCTATTCGTTTCCCCAGGGCCACGGCGCGTGGCAGGGCGCGAACATCCGTCCGCTCACTGACGTTCTGTTCCCCGCCGGATCGTAGCGGGCATTTGACCGGGCCCGGCTAAACCTCACCCAGATACGCCGTCTCCCCGTGCAGGGCCGTGTCGAGGCCCCGCTCCTCGACACCGGGCTCCACTTTCACCGGCGTGACACGATCGATCAGCCAGAGCATCGCGTAGGTGAAAACGAAGGCCCAGACCGACGAGATGGCGATCGCTGCCAGCTGCTTGACGAAAAAGGCCGTACCACCCGCGAGCAGGCCATCCGCTCCATGCGGATTGAAGGCCGTGGTGGCAAAGACGCCGAGAAGGACGATGCCAAGCGCACCGCCCACGCCATGCACGCCCCACACGTCGAGCGCATCGTCCCAGTGAAGCCTGTTTTTGAGGGCGACCGCGAAATAGCATACGGCACCCGCCACGATGCCGATGATGACCGCGGCGACCGGCGACACATAGCCGGCCGCCGGCGTGATCGTTGCCAGCCCCGCTACCGCACCTGTCAGAAGCCCCACAAAGGTCGGACGTTTCTCGAGATACCAACCCACGGCCATCCAGGCGATGGCAGCGAAGGAGGCGGCGACATCGGTGTTGAGGAATGCCAGTGTCGTCACGGAATCGACCTGGAATTCGCTGCCGGCATTGAAACCGTACCAGCCGAACCAGAGCAGCCCCGTGCCCAGTGCCACGAGCGGCACGCTGTGCGCACCCGAATCCATGACCTGGCGTTTGCCGACATAGAGAACAGAGGCAAGCGCTGCGAGACCTGCCGTATTGTGCACCACGATGCCGCCGGCGAAATCGAGCACGCCCCATTGCTGCAAGATGCCGCCGCCCCAGATCATGTGGACGAAGGGGAAATAGACGAAGAACAGCCACAAAGTCAGAAACGCCATATAGGCCTTGAACGAAACGCGATTGGCGAAAGCGCCCGTGATGAGCGCCGGCGTGATGATCGCGAACATCATCTGATAGGCGACATGCACGAGGAGGGGAATGCCGGGTGTCGGCGACGGCGTCGACAGTGTCACGCCGTGCAGGAAGGCCAGTTTCAGATCGCCAATCACGCCGCCCTGGCCGCCTGAAAAGCACAGCGAATAGCCGACCGCGAACCAAAGTACCGTGGTCCAGCCCATCGAGACGAACGACTGCATCATGATGGTGAGCACGTTGCGCCGGCTGACGAGCCCGCCATAAAAGAAGGCCAGACCTGGCGTCATCAGCATCACGAGGCTGCTGCACAGCAGCATGAATCCCGTATTGCCCGTATCGAGATGCGGCATCGTTTCCCCCTTGTGGCCCGACGATGACTCCAGGATCGCGACGACCCCGGTGCAAGCCTTGGTTGAAATCTATAGCCGAACGCCCCGGGGGCTCAAGGGACGGCGATCGCGCCATGCCGATGATGGCCGAGCGCCGGTCCGAGCGTCTGGACCGAAAGGCGGTATCAACCGGCCCTGCCCTCGCGCGCCCGACCTCGCCTGCCCTTCAGTCGCTATCCCGGCGCAGCCGCTCCCGGCGCATGCGTTTGATGAAAGCGTGCAAGATTGCGATAGAAATTGCCTTCGATGTCCTTCAGACGGCCATCGCGGCTCCCCGCGATGTTTTCCAGGAGACCGACAAGCGCAGTTCGCGGAAAATCCGGGCGCGGCTTTGTAAAAAGTTCCGTCTGCCATGCGTCATCGACGAGCCGCCCGAAAAGACGCCTGAGGCTGTGCGTCGCTTCGCCGGGATGCGTACCGTTTCGCCAAATATCCAGATCGTCATAGGGATTCGCAAGCTTGAGCAATTCTGTCCGGGTCCAGTCCGCGTTGGCATTCGCCGTATTGGAATAGAAGCGAAGTGTCTTCGCCTCGCCCGCATCGACATGAAACTGGCTGTAGAGAATCCACGCATGGGCTACGAGCAGGAACCAGAAAAAGCCGTCATCCAGAAGATGGGGAATGAGTTGGCGGCGGTAGTCATGATCGCTCAGGAAGGCCCGGTATTCGCCGAGATATCTCGAGAACAGCGGGTAGGCACCTAGAAACGGCCTCGCGAAGCGAACGACGTGAACGAAGGAGCCACACGAAGCGTCGGCGAGAATTGCGATGTCGCTCCCGGTCAGCCTTGTCACCAGATGCTTCAGATCGCGCCTGGTTCCGCAGAACGCCGCGTCCTCATAGTAAAAAGGCTGATTGCAATCGGCCCACGGAACCCAGATTTTATGCCGCAGCAGCGGTTTCGGCATCCTGATTCCGAGCGCGTTGGAGTGCACCTCGCTCCAGGATTCGAACGTTGCAATTTTCTCTCTCACAAATTCGGCATCGCATGCGAAGTCGGGCCGCAATTTGAAGACGATGTCGTCGTCGTTCGGCAGCAGAGCAAGCGCCGCGCGAAGATTCTCGATCTGGTAAACGACGCCGCGCTGGTTCGACGTGCCGCCTGCGCAAGGCTGCGGCACGCGCACAAGCGACACATCGGCCATGTCGTCGATCCATGCCGCATAGGTGTCGGTCTCCGGATTGTCCCAGGTGACGCAAACGATACGCCGGAATATGCCCTCCTGCCGCAGGTGCCGGACAGGCGCAAGGCATTGCTCGGCGAGTGCACGGGATTTGGCGAAACCCGTAACGATCGCATCTGCTGCTCGCAACATTGCCGCTCTCTCAGGCTTGCAAGACGGACACAACGCGCCGACAGATGAACAATGCGATGGACGGATCTGCGGCGTAGGGCAGCGCGCGAAACAGATGCAGCGCCGCCAGCTGACGCAAACGGTCACCAAGCTCGGGACTATGACGTTCCATCAGGGAAACGAAAGGCGCAGCGACCTGCTCCAGCTTTCCGATGGCATTGGCGGCCGCAACCGCTGTGCTGGTACGGAGGTAGAGTTCGCGAAGACACCAGTGCCCGTAAAAATCCTGAAAAAGCTTCGCGATATCCAGCCAGAAGGACGACACCCAGGTGTGATCGCAGTCGATAAAGCAGATATTCCGTTCGAGCCCGATCATGATGTTTTCGAGCGTCAGATCTCCGTGCGAAAGCGAGGCCGGAACGCCGCGCCAATCGCGCAGAAGCAGCATCGACGAACAGACATGAACGGCGTCCGACAGAGCGGGTTCGTCCGTTGTGCGGCAGACGCTTTCTGCAATGGCTTCGATCTTCGCATGAAATTGCTCGGGCGGAATGTCGTTTTCCCGGCAGGATCGAAACAGCCAGAGCATGTTTTCGACGGCATTGAGCACGGCATGCGCGTCGAACGCCGCAACGTTGACCACCGCATCGGCCACCGTCCTACCCGGAACATAAATCATGTCGAAAAAGGCGCGCCCCGAACGATCCGTTCCGCTGGCAAGGACGCGGGGAAACGGCAGACCGATCTGGCAGAAATGGCGCTGCTTCTCCATTTGCCGGAGCAGGCGGCCATTGTGAGACGGACTGCCGGCCGTCTTGCGCACGTAGTTCCGCGAATGCGCCGCATGGAGCACAACGGTCGCAGCCGAGTGACCCTTGAGCGTAAAGCAGCCGGAATCGGCCGTGAACGGAAGGGAAAGCGCGGGTTCGGGTGAAAATGATCTGCGCCGGGCTGTCGCCGTCACGACCAGTCACTCAGATATTCCGAGAGCCTTGTGCTGTTGCGTTCGATGCTGATTCCTACCGCCGAGGGGTAAGGATTGGAGGCCGCGTGATCGTTGATCAGGAAGCGGCGGCCGTGGCGGCATCCCATGACGATCGCATGGGGCACAAGGCCGAGGCCGCGCAGCGCGCGCTCGGTTTTCTGCCTGTAATCCTCGGGCCGGGCGGTGACGAAGATCAATTGTGCGCCCTGGTCCTGCCATGCGCGCATCACCGCGACGTTCTCTTCGATGGGCACATCTTCGTCATCCCAGAACGGCGCGAAATAGCGGCTGTGATTCTGGAATACGACGCCGTCAAGATCGACGAGCATGCTGCCACGGGTGCGGACATAGCCGCGCCAATCCTCAAGGGTTCCCAGGTCGACCAGGCCCGAGACAAACAGGGGTGTGACGATCAATCCGGCCGCGATCGCGCGATTCATGACATGCGAGACAAATATCTCGCCACCCATGGGGGAGCGCGTCAGCGCGCGAAAGGCCTCGAGATAGGCGCCCGCATCGGCGAAGCCATAGAGACCAACGCTCACATGGTTGGATACAAGAGTTTTCTCGACCATCTCGATGACGAGTCCGCTGTCATTGAGGATGGCAAAACTCTTGGCCCCGACATTCGTCATATGGTGCGCGGAGCGAACGTCAGTGAGCGCGACGAAACCCGGTGTCGGCGGAGGAACCGGATCGAAAAAACTGTCCGCATCCTTGATGGCGATGGAGCCCGAAATCCCGGCCCTTGCAATCATTTCGGATACGGTGTCGGCCGGCCCGTTCGTGTCATGATCGAGAACCACGACCTCGACCGATGGTCCCAGGGCGCGGCGGAGAAGCGCGCTGGCGGCGTAGTGTTGCTCGTGCTCGGCGCGCACGGCGGCGACCGTTCTTTGATAGGCATCCCTTGAAAGGCTTTGCGCCGCGCGCGCGATGGCAAGATCGCCATCCGGGAGGGTCAGCATCCATTTCGGGCGTACGCCCGGATAGCGCGAGGATTTTCCGGCACAAGGCAGCAGCAGTGTGGTGTTCATGGCCGAACGCAGCCCTGCTTCGACGGGACGATCGCCGAAATCCTAACGGATGATGGTTAATCGTCCGTGACCGCATTCCTTCGCATGGAAACGATCTCCGGCGCGCCGGCAGCGTGTAGCCTTCCCGTCAGAGCACGACGCCCGGTTTCAGATAGGCAGCGAGCAGTCTGTAGGGAATCTTCACGTCATATTCGCCGCCGGCAAAGCTCGCCACGGTATAGACCGTGAAGTGCACCACCGCCGCATCGCTGTCGAACATCCAATTGCCGATATCTGCGGTGACGCTGTGGACGGCAGCAGCATCGGGTGGCGGCGCGCCCTCATCAAACTGCCCCTTCAAATCCTTCGCGCAAAAGGCAGTCACGAATTCCCGCCATTTTGTCCGCGGTGCGAACACATCGTCGAATGTGCGCGGCCGGCCTTTGACCATATCCCAGGTGATCGCGTGCTCACCCAGCACCTCATGCGCGCCGCCCGTGAAGTCGTAGGTCGAGACAAGCAGGCTTGCGATCCGGCGATCGAACCGGATCACGGAATATGTGCGGCGCGCATAGAGCGACATGGTGACGGGGATTTGGTCCGCGCCGAACGCGAACAATTCCTTGTCGTCCATCCGCCGCCTGCCAAGCGCGAGCGCCTTCGCGATGAAGGCGTTGAACGGAGCGGCCTCAGGTCCACCCTCCATCCAGGGATAGATGTCGCTATCCTCGGTCGAGGGACGCGCACGCGCAAAGAATCGTATCCGCGGTTCGAGGATCAGCGGGCCGGCTCGGGCGATAACGGCATCGGCAAATCGATCGGCGCGATCGTTGTAGTTTTCGTCGAGACAGTCGCGAATGGGATTTTGGTCGCCGACAAACTCCGGCAGCGGCTTTTGCGCGCCGCAAAGCGGGATGACATAGCCAAGCCAGCCGCGCTGCGCCGCCTGCACGGTCGCAAAACTTTCGGCCGTTTCCGTCTTGCGCAATCGGGCATAGGCCGCGCCGAGCTTGCGGTCGGCGCGGGCCAGCCGCGAATCCGTGCAGATCAGTTTGTCACCCGCCGTCTTCGCCTTCGTGCAGTCGAAACTGGGCCCGGCATAGCCCGCGGTGACGGAGGCGCTGTCCATCCCCTGCGGCCGCTCCAGCGTGTAAATGATATCGCCCAGCGCAATCATGAGATCGCCGCTACGCGCCAAATAGTATTCGAAGCGGCCATTCGAACAGCTTGTCCGAACCGTGCCGATTTCCGGCATTTCGAGCCCCATTTTCTCCGCGAGCGACGCCTCGCTGCCTTTGGCGAGTCGACCGCCAAACACCTCGCCAGCGTAGGAGATCGTGTCGTGATATTGGGCATTCTTGCAGGCGAGCGCCGCTGGCCCCTTCACGGCGCCATTGGCGAATTCGATGGCGTATTCGAGGAGCGGCGCATCGGCCTTGGTCAGCCTGCGCTGCGTGGCCCAGGGCGCCGCCCTGGCATCGACAATGCGCCACACCCCGGCGAAATCAGCCGACGGCACCGGGTCACTGGGTTCGGCCAGCGATGGCGCGACCACGGCCAGGACGAGTGCCAGTGCCGTCAGAAGCTGCAACCAGATCGTGCCAAGGGTCATCGCGGCATTTTCCCAAATCAGTTTTCGATATTACCAATTTGGTTTTCTCACGTCAAGCCCCATTTCCGGGATCGAACATTCGGCGCACATCTGACTTTGGCAGCCTTGCGGCATCGGATAGGGTGATTGTGTGCGGACGCAGACGGGCCCCACGCTGGGCGTCATTCTCGCCGGCGGCGCCAGCCGGCGCTTCGGCAGCGACAAGGCGCAAGCCCATTTGGGTGGAAAGCCGCTGCTCGATTGGGTCGCCGGGCGCGCGCTGCCACAGGTCGATCTGTTGCTCGTGAACACTGGCGACCAGGACTCACCGACAGCCGGCCTGGAACGGCTTGGCGACGACGCGCCCGGGGAAGGACCCATGGCGGGACTTCTGGCTGCATTGCGCGCCGCCGAACAGCGAGGCTTTGCGCGGATCGCAAGTTTTGCCTGCGACACGCCCTTCTTCCCGCACGATCTGGTCATGACGCTGCACGAAACGCTCGAGATGTCTTCTGCGGACGTCGTGCTCGCGCGCCATCGCGCAACATCCCATCCAATTTTCGGGATTTGGCGCACGAACTGCAGCGGGCAACTGGCGACTGCCTTCGCCGCGGGTTGCCGCAGCTTGCGCGACGTGCCCGATCACCTAACCGTCAGCGTGGCAGATTTTCCCGATGGCGACGGCCCCGATGGCGATCCGTTCTTCAACATCAACACGCGCGAGGAGCTAGCGCTCGCCGAGCGCTGGCTGGCGGCGAAATGAGATCCCGCGCGATCATTGTGGTTGCGAATTTGCGGGCGAAGCGCGGATAATGACTCACATAGAAACGGGACCGCCTATGGCCGAGAAGCCCGCCTGGAATGTGGAGGAAGCCCGCACACTCATCGCCGCCCATGCGGGCGAGGACGGTGCGCTTCTGGTCGTGCTCGCAGCCGTACAGGAGCGCTTCGGCTATCTGCACAAGGACGCGATCGGGCTTGCGGCCACAGCGCTCAATCTCTCGCGGGCCGAAGTGCACGGGGTTGCGAGTTTCTACCACGACTTGCGGGACGCCCCGGCCGGGCGGCACGTGCTCAAGCTGTGCGGCGCCGAAGCATGTCAGTCGATGGGCGCGGATGCGCTCGCCGCGCGAGCCGTGCAGGAACTGGCGATCGGCTTCGGCGAAACCACCGCGGATCGGACCGTGACGCTCGAGCGGGTCTATTGTCTTGGCCTTTGCGCCTGCGCACCTTCGGCGCTGCTCGATGGTGAACCCGTCGGCCGTCTCGATGGCGACGGGATCGCCGCCTGGATTGCGGAATGCCGCGCATGACACAGCGCATTTTTCTCTCGCGCGACATGGCGGCGGTTGCGGTCGGCGCGGACCGTGTCGCGATCGCGATTGCAAGGGCGGCGGCTGATTTGGGGCACGACATCGAACTGGTGCGTACCGGCTCGCGCGGCCTTTACTGGCTCGAGCCGCTCGTCGAAGTCGAGACGCCAAACGGTCGGGTCGCCTATGGTCCTGTCGCGCCCGGCGATGTTCCGGAGCTTTTTGCTGCGGGTTTCCTCGACGGCGCGGCGCACCGACTGGCTCATGGCACAACGGAGTCCATTCCCTGGCTCAAGCGGCAGACACGACTGACATTCGCGCGCTGTGGTGTGGTCGATCCCGTGTCGCTCGCGGACTATCACGCCCATGGCGGCGGCAAGGGGCTGGCGCGTGCGCTGACATTGACGCCCCTGGAGATCATCGAAGAGGTGGCGCGTTCGGGCCTCAGAGGCCGCGGTGGCGCAGGTTTTCCCACCGGCATCAAATGGCGCACGGCGGCGGAAGCGAATGCCGCGCAGAAATACGTTGTCTGCAACGCCGATGAAGGCGACAGCGGCACCTTCGCCGATCGCATGCTGATGGAGGGCGATCCCTTCCTGCTGATCGAAGGCATGACGATCGCGGGTCTCGCGATCGGCGCCACCAAAGGCGTGATCTATTGCCGCTCGGAATACCCCTTCGCCATCGCCACGATGAATGCGGCGCTCGCCGCAGCGCGCGACGGCGGACTTCTCGGCACGCGCATCGCAGGGAGCGATCATGCTTTCGACATCGGGCTGCGCGTGGGTGCAGGTTCCTATGTCTGTGGCGAGGAAACGGCACTTCTCGAAAGCCTCGAAGGCAAGCGCGGCCAGGTGCGCGCCAAACCACCTCTGCCTGCGCATCACGGGTTGTTTGGCCAGCCGACCGTCGTCAACAATGTTCTCACCTTCGCCGCCGCAGCCTTCGTGCTGACGGAAGGCTCCGAAGCCTATCGTTCGCTGGGTTATCAGCGCTCGCGCGGCACGATGCCGATCCAGATCGCGGGCAACGTCAGATATCCGGGCCTGTTCGAAGGTCCGTTCGGCCTCAGCCTCGGCGAACTAATCGACGATATCGGCGGCGGGACCGCGACCGGACGCCCCGTGCGTGCCGTGCAGGCCGGCGGCCCGCTCGGCGCCTATTTTCCGCGCGCGCTGTTCGACACGCCGTTCGACTACGAAGCGTTCGCCGCGCGCGACGGGCTGATCGGCCATGGCGGGCTCGTGGTGTTCGACGACACGGTCGACATGGCGAAACAGGCGCGTTTTGCGATGGAATTCTGCGCGCTCGAATCCTGCGGCAAGTGTACGCCCTGCCGCATCGGCTCGGTGCGCGGTGTCGAAGTCATCGACCGGATCGTGAAGGGCGAAAACCGCTCCATGAACGCGCAGCTGCTGCGGGAGCTCTGCGAAACGCTGAAATTCGGCTCGCTCTGCGCGCTGGGCGGCTTCACCCCCTACCCCGTCATGAGTGCGTTTACCCATTTCCCCGAAGATTTCGGTCTCGTCCGCGAACCGGCAGAGGTGTAGAATCCATCATGGCTCTCGTTCAGGAACTCGACCTCGGCACGCCTGCGTCGCGCAACGAAAAGACCGTCACGCTGACGATCGATGGCCGCAACGTCACCGTAGCCACGGGCACATCGATCCTGCGCGCCGCTTCCGGCAATGGCACGCAGATCCCCAAACTCTGCGCCACCGACTCGCTCGAAGCATTCGGCTCGTGCCGCATGTGCCTCGTCGAGATCGAAGGCCGCGCCGGCACGCCCGCCTCCTGCACGACGCCGGTCGCCGACGGCATGGTCGTGCACACCCAGACCGATCGTCTCGCCCGCATCCGTCGCGGCGTGATGGAGCTCTACATCTCCGACCATCCGCTCGACTGCCTGACCTGCGGCGCCAATGGCGATTGCGAATTGCAGGACATGGCGGGCGCGGTGGGCCTGCGCGATGTCCGCTATGGCTATGCCGGCGACAACCATCTGGCCGACACCAAGGACACGTCCAATCCCTATTTCACCTACGACCCGGCCAAATGCATCGTCTGCTCGCGCTGCGTGCGTGCCTGCGACGAGGTGCAGGGCACGCTCGCGCTCACGATCGAAGGCCGCGGGTTCGGCAGCCGCGTTTCGGCGAGCGCGCACGAGTCCTTTCTCGAATCCGAATGCGTCTCGTGCGGCGCCTGCGTTCAGGCCTGTCCAACGGCCACGCTGATCGAGAAATCGGTCCTCGATATCGGCCAGCCCGAACATTCCGTGGTCACGACCTGCGCCTATTGCGGCGTGGGCTGCAGCTTCAAGGCGGAAATGCGCGGCGAAACCGTCGTGCGCATGGTGCCGTACAAGGACGGCAAGGCCAATCGCGGCCATTCCTGCGTCAAGGGCCGCTTCGCGTGGGGGTATACCACCCATCGCGAACGCATCCTGAAGCCGATGTTGCGCGAAAAGATTACCGATCCGTGGCGCGAAGTATCGTGGGACGAGGCGATCGGCCGCGTCTCCAGCGAATTTCACCGCATCCAGAAAACCTTCGGTACGCGCGCGATCGGCGCCATCACCTCATCGCGCTGCACGAACGAGGAAACCTTCCTCGTGCAGAAGCTGGTGCGCGCCGGCTTCGGCAACAACAATGTCGATACCTGCGCCCGCGTCTGCCACTCGCCGACCGGTTACGGCCTCAAGACGACCCTTGGCACGTCGGCCGGCACGCAGGATTTCGATTCCGTCGAACAGGCCGACGTGATTGTGGTGATGGGCGCCAATCCGACCGACGGCCACCCGGTGTTCGCCTCGCGGATGAAGCGGCGGTTGAGGCAAGGCGCCAGGCTCATCGTCATCGATCCGCGCCGCATCGATCTCGTCCACACGCCGCATATCGATGCCGACTATCACCTTCAGCTCCGGCCCGGCACCAATGTCGCGATGCTGACGGCATTGGCGCATGTCATCGTCACCGAAGGTCTTGTCGATGAAGCGTTCGTGCGCGCGCGCTGCGACCTGCAGGCGTTTCAGGACTGGGCCGCCTTCGTCAGCGAGCCGCGCAACAGCCCCGAAGCGATGGAAGCAACAACCGGCGTGCCGGCCGAAAGCGTACGCGGCGCGGCGAGGCTCTATGGCACGGGCGGCAACGCAGCGTTTTTCTATGGCCTCGGCATCACCGAACACAGTCAGGGCTCGACAGCCGTGATCGCGCTCGCCAATCTCGCAATGGCGACGGGCAATATCGGCAAGCCCGGTGCCGGCGTGAACCCCTTGCGCGGGCAGAACAACGTGCAGGGCTCATGCGACATGGGATCGTTTCCGCACGAGCTGTCCGGCTACCGGCATATCTCCGACAGCACGACGCGGACGATGTTCGAGAATTTGTGGGGCACGGAGCTCGACAGCGAGCCGGGCCTTCGCATCTCCAACATGCTCGATGCCTCGGTCTCCGGCCGCTTCAAGGGTCTCTATGTCCAGGGCGAAGACATCGCGCAGTCCGATCCCGATACGCAGCATGTGCTGAACGGATTGAAGGCCATGGAATGTGTCGTGGTGCAGGATCTTTTCCTGTGCGAGACGGCGCATTACGCCCATGTGTTTCTGCCGGGCTCGACCTTCCTGGAAAAGGACGGCACCTTTACCAATGCCGAGCGCCGCATCCAGCGCGTGCGCAAGGTGATGCAGCCGCGAAACGGCATGGCCGATTGGGAGATCACGCTTGCGATCGCCAAGGCGATGGGCTTTGCGATGGACTACACCCATCCCGGCGAAATCATGGACGAGATCGCGCGTCTGACGCCGACCTTTGCCGGCGTCTCCTTCGAGAAGCTCGAGCGGCTGGGTTCGGTGCAATGGCCCTGCAACGAAAAAGCGCCCGAAGGCACGCCGGTCATGCATATGAACGGATTCGTCCGCGGGCTGGGCAATTTCGTCATCACCGAATACATCCCGACCGACGAGCGCACGGGGCCACGCTTCCCGCTGCTGCTGACCACCGGGCGTATCCTCTCGCAATACAATGTCGGCGCGCAGACGCGGCGGACGCACAACACCGCCTGGCATCAGGAAGACAGGCTCGAGATTCATCCGCACGACGCCGAACAGCGCGGCATTCGCGATGGCGACTGGGTCAAGCTCGCAAGTCGCTCCGGTGCCACCAGCCTGCGCGCCAAAGTGACCGATCGCGTGGCGCCGGGCGTCGTCTACACAACCTTCCATCACCCGGAAACCCAGGCCAACGTAGTCACGACCGACTATGAAGACTGGGCGACGGGCTGCCCCGAATACAAGGTCACGGCGGTGCAGATTTCACCATCGAATGGTCCGAGCGACTGGCAGCGCCACTATGAGGCCGAAAGCGCCGCGACGCTCAAGATCGCAACCTCCGTCGCCGCCGCGGAATGAGCACGCGGGCCTCCACCCATAACTAGTTGTTTGTGTTGACGATGGTTCATCCGTCACCTCTCGCAAAAGTTCGGCGCCAACGCGTCACGAAGCATGATGTTGCGTCCGGCATACGCGTCATCGCCGAGGAAATCCCGGTCGCCTTTACCTACGACCGCGCGACATTCGCCGTCATGATGGCGACGCCTTCGGACATCGAGGATTTCGCGGCCGGCTTTTCGCTGACCGAGCGCATCGTCGATACCGTTTCGGAAATCGCCACGATCGACATCGTCGATTGCGCCGAAGGCATCGAGGCGCGCATGACGCTGACGGTCGCGCGCGATGCCGAATTGACGTCGCGCCGGCGGAGGTTGGCCGGCCCGGCCGGCTGCGGCCTTTGCGGCATCGAAAGCCTTCAGGCGGCGGTGGCCCCCGCGCAACCCGTGCGCGCCCCACTGCGCGTTCCGCCGCCGACAGTGTTCGCAGCGCTCGACGCACTGCAGGCGCGGCAGAGCCTGAACCAGGAGGTGCATGCCGTGCATGCCGCGGGCTTCTGGTCGATGGCCCAGAACCGGCTCGTCTGCGTGCGCGAGGATGTGGGCCGCCACAACGCGCTCGACAAGCTAGCCGGCGCGCTCGCCCGCGCCGATATGCTTGCCGAAAGCGGTTTCATCGTCATGTCGAGCCGTCTCTCCATCGAACTCGTCCAGAAGGCCGCCGCGATCGGCTGTCCCGTGCTGGTCGCCGTCTCCGCGCCCACCGCCTTCGCGCTGCGCGCCGCCGATGATGCCGGCATGACGCTGGTGGCCGTGGCGCGGGCGGATTCCTTCGAGGTGTTCACCCATCCCCATCGCATTGAAATGGCGGTTTTGCATGAAGCCGGATGAAAAGCTCGTCTATATGGGCAACCAGATTGCGAAGTTCTTCGCCACCCAGGGCTCCGAGCGCGCGGCCGACGGCGTCGCCGACCATCTGCAGAAGTTCTGGGATCCGGATATGCGCAAGGAATTTCTGGCCATCGCCGCGAAGGACAGCTCAGGCTTTCATCCCGCCCTCAAGGCCGCGGTGCCGCTTATCAGGGTATGATGGGCGGCCCTGCGGCAACAGAGTGGGCGACGCAGCTCATTGCTACTTCACCGTTACGCTGCCTTCCATCCCCATGTCCGCGTGCATGAAGTGGGTGCAGGTCACCGGATATTCTCCCGGGTGACTGACCGTCATGGAAACATCCACAGCGCGGCCGGCCTTCACCTCGACGCCGCCATTGACGATCTTTGCCCGGTCGTCGGGCGACACGGTCGAGTCGCCGAAGAATTTCGGCGCATTGAAATCATGATCCTTGTTCGAACTGTTGATGAAATGCAGCCGATAGGTTTCGCCGGCTTTCAGCACCAGGTTTTCGGGTTCGTAGGCATAATTCTCCAGCGAGACACTGACCGGGGTCGGAGCGCCGGCCTGGGCGGCCGTCACCCCCGCGGCAAAGGCCACGAAAAACGACAGCACGCCACGCAATGCTACAATGCGGTCCATAGGAAGAGCCTCAGTGTGTTGTTGTCCGACGCATTGCCGCCCAGACCGTCGAAGTTCGTGGATGCGCCGTCGAACTTTCCATACATCGTGTATTGCAGCCCCACCCGCACGTTGAACCGGTCTCCGAAGGGCGAAGACCCGTCTCCCCATGGCGTGAAATCGAGCTGGAACGTCACGCCGTCGCTGTCGGGCGCAAGCGTCCGGTTGTCGCCGTAGAGCAGCGCGTCGCTGGAACCCGTTGTCGTAAACAGCTGGACGCTCGCCCCCACCAGATTGTGCCAGTAGTAGGATGCGTCGAGTCGGAAATCGTTCAGCGTGTCGGATGCGTTCGTCGAGCCGCCAAGCAGATGGGTCGCGTTCAAGTCCTGATCTTCGTGCGTATAGCGCGCGTTGATCGTGTAGTAGCTGTTTTCCGAATCCTGGAGCTGATACGAGGCGTCGAAGCCGATATCGCGATACGAGTCGGTTTGCCCCGTGCTCGTGTCCCCATCCGGGCTGAGACTGGGAAAGAACCCGAAGGCGCCAATCTCCCAGTTCGAATCGCCGTAATCCTTTTCGTAGGCGACGCGAACATAGGGCGCGACGCCGCTGATGGGGCCAGCGCCTTCATCCGCACCCAGCGCGCTCAGGAAGTGATGTCCGGGCGTGAAGTAGAACCCGGCTTCCGTGTAAAGTCCGTTGCCCCATACGGCATAGGCCGTCGTGCCGAGAACAGCCTGCTCATAGCCGCCGTCGAACAGTGTCGCCGACGCAGGTCCGGGAGCGAGATCGCTGTCGGTATAGGGGAAGCCCCAGGACGGTAGCGTGTTCCAGGGATCCTCGATCGCCGGATTGTTGTTCACGGTAAGCCCGACAAGCACGTCGCTGCCGCCGAGTGTCATGTGATCCACGGCGCGCAAATCCAGATTGTCCCAGCCAAAGGCGCGGCCCACGCCGTCATAGGTGAATTGCGAGAAGCCGCCGAAATGGTCGCCGATGCCACCCGCGATGAAAATGCTCGCTTCATCCAGCGTGACGTTGTTGTTGGTGGAATAGTGAGGTGCCGGCGGTTCGGCCTGATCCTTTTGGGTATTGACATAGGACGCGACGGCCATTGCCGAAATCGGTGGCGTGAATCCCAGTCCGGCTTTGCGAGTCGTGTAGCCGTTTTCCTTGAATTTCCGGCCGGCCAGAGTGAGTTGCGGACCGAACCCGCCGACGTGACAGGTGGCGCAGGGCTCTCCGGTCTGCTGCGCATAGGCGGGCACCGCCGAAGCCTGCCCCGCCATCAGGAAATACGCCTGAACCGCGACGGCGGCGACCAGAGCCGGACGCGCGAACCTGTCCCCGAAATCACTGCCCATTTTGAAGCTCCCCATCCCCGAAGTCTTATGAATTGATAATGCGTCTCATTTTCGTACTGATAATGCGTCTTATTTGCAATAGTCCCAATCCAGAAAAGTGCTCGCAACTGAGGAGACGGTCTGCGAATGCGTCTTATTCCCAACAGGGGAAAAGAAATCCAACCCTTTCGCGACGCCACAGGTGGTCATGCAAACCGCCGTCCCATACGCGCTGACGTCCCCTTTTCCCTCGCCCCGACGCAGCCGGGGGAGAGGGTCAGGGTGAGGCGGCCTTGCCGCTTCGCCTGCGCCGCCGGGGTGACGGCATCGTCACCGCCTGCGCACGCTCATGCCGGAGCGCGCCGACTGACACGCCGCCGCCAAACTGTTCGCACGAGATTCGCTTTGTGCCGGGCTTTTGATGCAGGCGAGGCCATCGAGCAACGTCCCTGCATTCTCACCTTTTGCGTCTTTGCGTTTCAGGCTTTTGCTCCGCGCGTCCGTGTTGTCGCCTCCCGCTCACGGCTGCGTGAACCATGCCCTTCCCGCGCGTGTTCGCGTATCTTCGTCCGGGGCGGCCCGCTAGCGTGGCCGGACTTGCGGGATGGGGGATATGCACATGGAAATCAGACCGGCTCGCGCCGTTTTCGCGGCGATGCTGATCGGCCTCGGGATTGTCGGGCTGATTTATGGCAATGCCTGCGTCATCTGGGAGCAGATTCCCAAGGCGCTGCCACACCGCGGACTCGTCAACGATCTTTGCGCGCTCATCGCGCTTGGCTGCGGCATCGGCGTGCTGTTGCGCCCAACCGTGACAATCGCCTGCCGCGTGTTGCTCCCATTCGTGCTGCTGTGGCTCACGGTGCTCAAACTGCCCGTCGTTTTCGTGCACTTTGCGATGGAAGTGAGCTGGGAATCCTTTGCCGAGACGGCTGCGATGGCGGCCGGCGCATGGTGCCTGTTTGCCGCCCATGCCGGCGCATTCGAACAGCGGCATCTGGGCTTCGCCACCGGCGCACGCGGCATCGGCATCGCAAGACTGTTGCTGATCGCGGCCCTTCCCATGATCGGGCTCAGCCATTTCGCCTATGCCGCCTTTACCGCCACGCTCGTTCCGGGATGGCTGCCCTTCCCGCTCGGCTGGGTCTATCTGACAGGTGCGTGCAGCCTGGCGGCGGCGGCAGGACTGGCCTTTGCCGTGCTGCCCCGCCTTGCGGCAAATCTGGAGGCGGTGATGCTCTGGCTCATCACGCTCCTCGTCTGGATTCCGCAACTCGCCGCGAGCCCCAAAGCGCAGGGCAACTGGTCGGAGTTCCTGATCTCCGTTGCGATCGCCACCGGCGCGTGGCTGGTGGCCGACACCTATCGCGACGTGCCCTGGCTCGCCTCCGGCAAAGCAGCGCGCGCGGTGGCACCCGACTGACGCGACGCGGGTCCGGCCGGGACGATCGGCTCTCTACTGCACGACCGGCAACCAGATGGCGCTCGCCTGCCGGGCGGAGCGCAGCACCGTCACCGTCGCCTTGCGATAGTCCGACGGCTTCGCGAAGAGCGGATTGTCGACATAGGTTTGCGGGTTGCGATCGTAGAGCGGAAACAGGGCCGACTGGATCTGCACCATGATGCGGTGCCCGGGCAGAAAGACGTAATTCGCATTCGGCAAGGTGAACCGGTAGTGCTGCGGCTGGCCCGCCGGAATGGGCGACGGATGTTCGAAACTGTTGCGATAGCGTCCGCGGAAAATGTCGGTGCCGATGGGAAGTTCGTAACCGCCGAGTTCCGCCTGATCGGGATATTGCGGCGGATAGACATCGATGAGCTTGACGACAAAATCGCCGTCGGTGCCCGTGGTGGTGGCGACAATGTCGGCGACCGGCGCGCCCTGCAGCGTCACGGGTCTGGTGAGCAGCGGCGTCTCATAGCTCAGCACATCGGTGCGGCCATCGACAAAACGCTGGTCGCGCACCAGCCATGTGCGCCACACATCGCTGTCGGAAAACTGCACCGGGCGCGGCAGATAGGTCACGGGCTTCGCCGGATCGGAAACATAGCTGTCGCCGCGGTCCGGACCCTGGGGCTTGTCGAATGACAGCGCAAAGCCGTCCTGAAGATAGAGCGGCTTGAGCGCGTTGCGGCAGCCGGACGCGCAGGCCGTCGGCCAATCGGCAAACGCCTGCCAGTGATTTTCCGAAGGATTGTAGATCGTCGCGCGTGCGAGATGCGCGGAGGGGCCATTTTTCAGATACTGGTTGAAGAACGGCAGCACCATGTCGTGGCGAAACTGCCGCGCGGTGTCGCCGTTCCATTTGAAGGGACCAAGCTGCCAGCCTTCGCGGTTCACCTGGCTGTGAAACCACGGACCCATTACGAGCCAGTTGTTCGCCTCGTGGCCCGCGGCCTTGAGCGCGAGCCAGGAATGATTGGCGCCCCACATGTCTTCCTGATCCCACAATCCCTGCTCCCACAGGGTCGGCACATTGGACGGATGGGCCGCGAGCAGTTTGTCGAGCGCCTGCCCCTGCCAGAAACCGTCATAGGCCGGGTGTTGCGCCAGCTTGCGCCACCACGGCAGCTGCTCGAGACCGTTGGCTTTCGCATAGGCACCCGGAGACACCGCTTTCAGGAATGTTTCGTAATCGTCATAGGCGTCGCGCCGCACGTCGTCGCCTTCGCCCTTCTGTTCCGTCTGGCCGGCGAAGAAGTCGAAATTGGGCATGCGGAAGGCGCCGTAGTGAAACCAGTCGTCGCCCATCCAGCCATCGACCATAGGGCTTTCCGGCACTGCAGCCCTCAACGCGGGATGCGGCCCAAGGAGCGCCATCACAACCGTCCAGCCTTCGTAGGACGATCCGATCATGCCGACCTTGCCGTTGGATTGGGGAACGTTTTTCACCAGCCAGTCGATCGTGTCCCAGGCATCGGTCGTGTCGTCGGTCTTCGTAGGATTGAGCGGTCCGCGTGGCGGTCGCGTCATCTCATAGACGCCGTCCGAACCATACTTGCCGCGCACGTCCTGATAGACGCGAATGTAGCCGGCGCGGACATAGTCCCCGTCGGCCAGCGGCAGAAGCGACAGCATGGAAGAACTGTCGTTCCGCTCCGCGCGCTTCTTGGCGTTGTAGGGCGTGCGGGTCAGGATGATCGGCGCGGCCCTGGCGCCTTTGGGGATCACGATGACCGTGTACAGCTTCACACCGTCGCGCATCGCAACCATTTCCACGCGCTTGATGAAATCGTCGCCCGAATCCGGCTTGACGAATTTGGCCGGAATATCGCCCTGTGGCGCCGCCGGCGGTTGTTTCGGGTCGGCCGCGGCGGTGCAGAGGGCGAACACGGAGAGTGTGGCGACCAACGTCATCTTTGCCACGAGGTTTCGGTGCAGGTTCATCACATTGGGCTTTCCTGGTCGGGCGACGGCATTCGGGCGAGATTCACGGTTCAGCATACAGAAATCCGGGCGCCTGTCGCAGGCTTCCAGAGCGCAGCCGATCGTCCGGCAAACGCATGGCACCCCGCCGTTCGAAGGGCCCATCGCAGAGTCCCCTCGCCGCACAAGACGCGTGCCCGTTAGGTTGCACACAGGATCCACAGCCTGGCGAAGGTCGGCGATGCGGGCGGGAGAAACTCGTCAAGATCGGCGCGAAGATCGTGCCCCACGCTCGCTTCGTCACATTCCAGATGGCTGAGGTCGCCGTGCCGAGCCTTTTGTTCGCCGAGATTCTGAGGCTGATCGATGGACTGCGGCCACCACCGGCCCCGTCCTGAGGGCCAGGGATCGTGCAATGCATCATAGCGATAGGAGGAGTGTGTCCGGATGCCAGAAAAAACGAACAAAACCATCCTCTTGGGCATGCTGTTGCCGGGACAGGAGCGCTGGCCGCGACGAGAACCGCCGCTCGGGCTTCCGCGTACCTCAAGAGTGCGGTATCTTTCGCTCAACTCGGGCTCATCCGGGGAATGATTGTCCGCATTCCAACTACCAACCATCCGGGACTTCAGCCCGTCGTAATTGGGGGAGAATCCGATGACAATTCGACTTTCAGTTCTCACCGCTGCGATCCTTTTATTTGCGGCCCCTGGCGCCCGCGCCGATCTCGTCACAAATGGAGGTTTCGAAACGGGAGATTTCTCGGGGTGGCAAGTCGACAACATCCATGGGACCACCTTTGTCTCGGCCTATTCGGGGTACGTTCATTCGGGAACCTATGGAGCATCCCTAGGTGTCGAACGAGGGGATAATGTCCTCTCGCAACAACTGGCAACCATTGTAGGTGACTCCTACAACATCACGTTTTATTTGCGAGGATCGACGTCGCCTTCGACCGAATTGAAAGTCTTTTTTGGGACCGACGTTTTGTTGGATTTGGTTGATTCCACCCAGGGGGATTGGACGAAATATTCCTTCGACGAAGTAGCGACGAGCGCGTCAACGCTACTTGCATTCAATACGAACGGAACTTCGTTCGGTGCTTTCGCCTTGGATGACGTTTCGGTAGTGCCGGACGCCGTTCCTGAACCCGCCAGTTTAGTGCTGTTTGGAAGCGGTCTGTTGGCGGCGAGTGGTTTCCGCTGGCGCAAGAGGCCGAAGGTCGTGCGCCGCTGAGCCTTGCGAAGACCTACGCCGTGTCCGCTTCATCGGTGCGATGAGTTCCGACGTGATGATGTGTGCCGCGCCTCCAGCAGGCGCTACCGGCAAGTGCAAGGACGGCACGTACACGATGGCGACAACGCACAGCGGCGTGTTCCAGCCACGGCGGCGTCGATAGCTGGATGCCGGGACACTAATGCATTGATGCGTCGCTCTCCGGAGCGAGGTTGGCGAGTTGCGCGCGTAGCACCGTTATCTGTTGGGCGGGCAGGAAAAACGAATTTACACGATCCGCGCGGAACGCCAGCTGATGGAACGGCTGGAGTTCGACCTGTTGTTCCGCTGGTTTGTCGGTCTTGGCATCGACGATGCGGTTTGGGATCACTCGGTGTACTCGAAGAATCGGGACCGTCTACTCGAAGGCGAGATCGCGGCCAAGTTCATGGCTGCAGTCCTGACCCAACCCAACGTCCGGCAGCTTCTATCGACGGATCACTTCTCGGTCGACGGCACTCTGGTAGAGGCCTGGGCCAGCATGAAGAGCCTCAAGCCAAAGGGCGAAGATCATGAGAGGAAGATCGGGGTCAGAGTGGGATCTGTCGCAGCACGCGGATTTGGCGGGTGTCGCGCACGGCGGCCGGCCTGGGTCCGGGCGGAAGTGGCGCCGGAGCGGAGGGACATGAATTCACGTCCCGGAAATTCAGCCTGGCAAAGTTCGGCGATGCGTGCAGCGATATTGGCCTGTGTGATGCTGCTCGGTGCCGGCCTGCCCGCCATCGCAGGGCCGCCCTACATCACCGACGATCCCGAACCCACCGATAACGGCCACTACGAAATTTATCTCTCCACCCAGGGCACCGACACGCGGGACGATGTTTCCGGCGAGAGCGGCATCGATTTCAATGACGGCGCCCCGCCCGATCTGCAACTGACAGCCGTGCTGCCGCTGGACTACGACGTGCCTATCGCCGGCCCGTCGGCAACCGGACCTGGCAGTGTCGAGCTTGCCGCGGAGTATCGCTTCCTGCATCAGGACGGATCGGGTCCCCTGGCACGCGTCGCTCCTTTTCACGTTTTGAGTCCGGAACAACTCCGGGCGGCTGCCATGGAGCCCGGCGCACAAAGCCTGTAACGATTCCGCGGAACGGCGCGAATGGTTTTGCATTCGCCGGAGGTTTGCGCGTGATCCTGATTCTCCTGTCCTATCTGGGTGGCGTGCTCACGATCGTGAGTCCCTGCATCCTTCCGGTATTGCCCTTCGTATTCGCGCGCTCCGACAAGCCCTTTATGCGCTCCGGCCTGCCGTTGCTGGCCGGCATGGCCGTAACCTTCGCCGCCATCGCGACCCTGGCAACGCTCGGCGGTGCCTGGGCCATCCATGCAAACCAGTATGGCCGCATCGCCGCAATGATCGTGCTTGCCTTTTTCGGACTGACGCTGCTGTTCGAATCCCTGGCGGACCGGCTGACGCGTCCGCTGGTGGCGCTGGGAAATCGCCTGTCGCAATCGACGAATCGCGAGAGCGGTGTCGGCGCCTCGCTGTTGCTGGGCGTAGCGACGGGATTGCTCTGGGCACCCTGCGCCGGCCCCATTCTCGGCCTGATCCTGACAGGCGCCGCGATCAAGGGCGCAAGCGCCAATACGACGTTGCTTCTGCTGGCCTATGCCGCGGGTGCCGCGACATCGCTGGCTGCGGCGCTCCTCATCGGCGGCCGCGTCTTCGCCGCGATGAAAAAATCGCTGGGCGCGGGCGAATGGATCCGGCGCGGTCTCGGCATTGCGGTTCTGCTGGGAGTCGCCGCCATCGCGTTCGGCCTCGATACGGGCCTCCTGACGCAATTGTCGCTGGCGAAAACAGCCGGGCTGGAACAGGCGCTGGTCGACAAGACCATGCCCGGACATGCGGTGCGCACAATGGCTGTCTCAGGCAGCGCCTATCCGGTCGAAGGCATCATGCCGCCGCTCGATGGCGCAACCGCATGGCTGAATTCGCCGCCACTGACACAGCAAGCCTTGCGCGGCAAAGTCGTGCTCGTCGATTTCTGGACCTATTCCTGCATCAATTGCCTGCGCTCGCTGCCCACGCTTCGCGCCTGGGCGACGAAATACAAGGATCACGGCCTCGTCGTCATCGGCATCCATGCGCCGGAATTCGCCTTTGAAAAGGACATCGGCAATGTCCGTCGCGCGGTCCACGATCTGGGCGTGACCTATCCCGTGGCGCTCGATAACGACCTGAAGATCTGGCAGGCCTTCAACAATGAATACTGGCCCGCCCACTACTTCATCGACGCGATGGGGCGCATCCGTCACCATCATTTCGGCGAAGGCGAATATGACGAATCCGAACGCGTGATCCAGAATCTGCTAAAGGAAGCGGGCTATCGCAATGTGCCGGGCGGAATCGTCAATCCGCAGGCCGTCGGCGCGCTTGCGGCGGCCGACAACACCGACATGCAATCGCCGGAAACCTATGTGGGATACGGGCGCGGCCAGAATTTCGTCTCCGGGCCACCCGCAAACGATGCCCCGCATGTCTATACGGCGCCGACCTCGCCGGACCTCAATCAATGGGGTCTTGATGGCAACTGGACGATCGGCCGGCAAGCCACGGTTCTGAACGCGGCATCCGGTGCCATTGTCTTCCGCTTTCACGCGCGCGATCTGCACCTTGTTCTGGGACCGGCGGCGAACAACAGGCCGGTGCGCTTTCGCGTGACGCTCGACGGCAAGCCGCCTGGCGATTCCCATGGCGCCGATACGGATGCGGCAGGTCGTGGCGCCGTGACCGATCAGCGCCTCTATCAGCTCATCCGGCAGACTGGCGCCATCGGCGATCACACATTCGCGATCACGTTCCTCGATCCGGGCGTGCAGGCATTCGCCTTTACATTCGGCTGATGCGTGCCTCGCGACAGGCCCGTGCGACGCGGGCCAACCCGGTTCGCGCGCAACTCGGAAAATCCCCAAAAACACCGAACACAAAGCATGCCGCTGCGCAGATGCCCGCGGCTAAGCGGCCTGCTTCACAAAGGGCCGGTTGCCGAGTGCCATTTTGCCCGGCGCGAATGCGATCGAATCGCCATCGGCCGTGAAGAACAGGTGTGGCTGATATTCGGTGAGTTTGAGACCGCCATGCCAGTCGATGTCGGCGGAGCCATCGAGATAGAGATATCCGTTGCGGATGGCGATTTCCGCCGCGACGGGCTGGCCATATTCCTGCGCCACATACTTGCCAACGAATGCCTTCCAGGCGGGACGATCCGCGCCGGGCGGATCGTGCGGCGTATCGTTCAGCGCCCAGAACTCGACCGCATTTTCGATGTAGGCCGGCGATTCCACGGTGACGCCGCGGATTTTCCCGTCCGCGCCTGCGACGAACGTGTAGCGCGTGTTGTCGCGCGAAAAGGTCGTGGCGCTGCCGGCATGCAATGTCTGCCGGTCGGTGCCGACCACCAGCACGAGATTGTCGACGATATCGGTCGTCTCCACCGTGAATGCGACAAGCCGGCCACGCCGGCGGTAGGTACCTTCGAGAGGCTGCAATTGCGCCGCGTCGGGATCGGCGCGCGGCTCATTGATCGCAGCATCGCTGGCAGTCGGCGGGACATATCCCAACCTCGACGCAACGAGGTGCCACAGGGCAAGATTGCCGATGGTCTGTGCCATCCCGCCATTTTGCTGATTGCACAGCGCCACAACGCCGAGTCCGTAAGCCGGCATCCAGCGCTGGTCGGTCGAGAAGCCGTAGCCGCCGCCGCCATGCAGCAATTTGACCCCGCCGAACGAGGCCACGTTGTAGAGGCCGAGCCCGTAACCGTCGATCTGGTTCGGCACCGGGAATTGCGGCCGCGCCATTTCGGCGAGCAACCCTTCGGAAAGAACCTGCTGCCCATCGACACGGCCGCCCGCAAGCTGGAACGCCACATAGCGTGCCATGTCGGAGATGGTGGAATACATCGCGCCCGACGGAACCATCGGCACCGGAATGCGCGGCGTTTCGAAGGCGCCGACATGGCCCCGCGTCATGTTTGGGGATGCCAGCGCATCGGTGGCGTCGAAAGTGCTTGCCTGCATGCCGATGGGATCGAACACGAATTCCTTCACGATGCGCGCGAACGGCATGCCCACCCGCCTTTGCAGCGCATAGCCCGCGAGATCGATTCCGATGTTGGAGTAGTGATATTCCGCGCCCACCGGACAGATCAGCCACGTGTCGGCAATGCTCCTGATATGCGCCCCGAAGGTGCAGGGGCGGTCGTCGTAATTGTTGCCGATCGGCGCTTCGTGACACAGGCCTGCCCGGTGGCTCAGCAGATGCCGCAAGGTGATCCTGTCCACTTCGCCGCTTCCGAAGCGGCTGTGGACCGTGAACTCCGGAACATGCCGGGTCAGCCGGTCGTCGAGCTGCAGCAGGCCCTTCTCGACAGCCTTGAGCATGGCGGTCGCCGTGTAACTCTTCGAGATGGATTGCAGGCTGAACAGCGTGTCGGGCGTGACCTTTTGCTGTTTCGACCGGTCGGTGAATCCGAACCCCTGCGCCCAGAAAAGAGTCCCGCGGTCGATCAGACCGAGCGCGAACCCCGGAATGTCGTTGTCGGCAAGAACCCTGGGCAGGTGGTCGAGGATCTGCGCGATCGCGGGCGAGAAATCCGTCGACCCGCTTGCGAATTTGGCGGCACCGAACGCCGGCGCAAAAGCCGCACCGGCGCAAGCCGCGCCGGCCACAAAGCTCCGTCGGGAAATGCGAGTCATGATCGAGCAATCTCCTCTTGGAGAAACGCCCGAACGGTTCGGAAAGAAGCATAGGCGCCCACCTCGCCGCCCTGGGACTCGGATCGGGCGATCCTGCTCCCTCTCATGGCCAAAAAATCCGCAAGGCCGAACGCGGCTCCTGCTGCATCGCGTAGCCCTTGAACCGCGTTATTCCCTGGGCGGCAGGCTTTCCAGGTACCGCAATGGCGAGCAATGCCGAGAGCGATCCGCAAGACCTCGCCACATGGGATCGCGCGGGAAGATCATGGTCAGAGTGGGATCTGTCGCAGCAGGCGGATTTGGCGGGTATCGAGCGCGGCGGCCGGCATGGGTCCGGGCGGAAGTGGCGCCGGAGAGAGGGACATGAATTCACGTCCCGGAAATTCCAAGCTACTTGTTGACTGGCGGATTTGCCAAGAGATACGGCAAGCCACCATTGATGTCGGGATCCTCACCCCATATCGAATTCTTGAGGCCCTTCGGCAACTTCGTCACAAGCTGCGCGGTCGTTTGTCCGGTTAAGCCAGGGTCGTCGGCGATATTGCCCGCGCCTTGACTGAGGTTCGTTACGCCGCTCGTGTCGGTATCCCAATAGATATGAACGAACGTGCCTGTATGTGATTGGTCGATGCCAACCGAACCACCCAGCGCGTCAGCCGTCGAGCCTGTCACAAATCCCGTCGAATAGGATGCGCTGACTGCGTCGGTCGCACCTTGGATATCCATGTCGTGCCCAATGAGTCCGCCTGCACTACCGCCCGATGGGCCTGTTACGGCCCCTGTTGCATAACTGTCTTTGATGATGCCGCGGTTTTCTCCGCCCAGCCCACCAACATAGCTCGCGCCAGTACCTGTGACACTGCCTGTCGAGAAGGACTGCAGGACCGTATTGTCGTTAAACCCAACCAAGCCCCCGACAGACCCGCCGCCTGTCACCGGTCCCGTCGCATGGGAGGTAGTGATGAGCCCTCCATTCACGCTCGATGCTTCGCCGACGAGCCCGCCGACATTGCTGCCACCTTTTCCATGGGTTGCGCCCGTCGAGTATGAATCGATGATTGTCCCGGAGTCGTAGGCCACCAAGCCACCGGTGTCGGCATTCGCTTCGCCATTCACCATTCCCGTAGCGTAGGACGCCTTGATCGTGCCGCCGTTGATCGCTGCCAATCCACCGACGTAAGCGGCGTCTTCGGAGGCATCGACCTCGGCGCTGGAATGCGAATTTTCGATAACGGCATAACCGTCATTGGACTCGACCAGCCCCCCACCATTTTGCACCGTTCCGGATGAGGACGAATCAGAGATTTTGCCTCCGTTGTCTCCGACCAACCCGCCGCCGTTGAACACGGTGCTGGCAGCTTCACAGTCCTGAACGAGGCTTGGCCGAAAAGCGGTTCCGAGAAGCCCACCGCTACTGATACCACCGGCGACCATACTCTGGACGCTTGAGGAGATGATTTTTCCACCATTGTCATTGGCACCCACAAGCCCACCGGCTTCGCTGTCTGTGTCCCCTGACACAGAGCTATTCGCGAAGGCGCCGACGACCAACCCAGCGTTATCTCCGACCAAACTGCCCATATACTCTTCAGACTCGATGGCGGTATCTGTGCCAGTTACGCTCGCTGAAACCAGGCGAATGTCCCGGATAACTCCGCCAGCGCCGTTTTGCTCAAACAAGCCCACGTCTATAACGCCGCCCTGTGCGGTATCGTATATTGTCAACCCGGAAATCGTATTGCCGAGACCCTCAAAAGTACCGTCAAATGCCGTAATGATAGGAGACGAAGCATAGGTCCCATCTCGTGCCGCATTATAGCTTTTTGCCAGGGCATATTTGCCGATGGGATTGGCCTCTATGTCCTTGGCCAGTTTTCGGATCGAGTTCACCAGCGTGTATTTGTCGCCATTGACCTGAAGCAGGCTGGACGTGCTTGAAAACTCCACCGCGCCGCCATGACCAAAATCAAACTTGCCGTTATTGTCGTCGTAAGAGAGCATCAGGCCTCCTTGGCCTAGTATCCCGACACGCTTTTTGATCGTGACCGAGCGATGCGCGACGAGGGTAAGCGCATTTGGCGTGAACCAAGACAAGCTTGATGACACAATGATATTGTTGGCCTCAACGCCATATCCCGTCGTCGTGACAAGAACACTGCCTGCCGCAAGCAGACTTTCGAGGTCACTGACATTCAGGGTGGCCGTGTCCGCAGTGGGGGCGCACCTACCCTCGACGCACGACACATTCTGCGTAGGATCTGACGACACGACGATGGAAGCGTGAGCCGCGACAGGAAAACAAGCGGCGGCGGCGAACCACACAACGCCGCTAAAAGGCTTGCTCATCGTAACCACCGACGTATCTGTGTCAAGGTTACTCCGGCGAACAAGAAATGAAAGTGCCGCCATCACGCATCGAGCGTTTTCGGCGCTCGAACCGCGGAAAGCCATGCTATTGTATTCAATGAACACAACCTGATGCATTCACTTGACGCATCGCAGGTACGCGTTTGCATCCACTTACATCAAATCGTAGCCTCGTTATCTGACCACCCATTTTCCATGCTTTGCGATTTCTTTGTGCATCGCATCCGGAGCCAAATCCAGGTCGCCTGGCCAGGTGACGGCACCGAGTTCGAACTTGACCTCGCGGAAGACCGCTTCGTCGCGTAGCACTTCAAACACGCCGGCGTCAGGCGAATCCAAGAACGCCTCCATTTCCACCATTCCATTCGTGCCGTCATTGAAGATCACCCGCAACCGATATCCCGGAAGCACCTCGACACGCGCAACTCTCCAGGGCGCTTTCGCTCGAACCGCCGGCGTCAGCTCAGCGGCTCGATCTTCTTCGGCGTTTGCATGCTGCTGCATAGGTTCCAGTCCCGCTGAAGCTCGACCTGGTGTTGGGATTTCCATTCCTTGACCAGTGCAAGCGCGCGACCTGGCTTACGTTTCCAGCGTGCCCAGCCTCATCGCGCAGCCGCATCCTTCAACACTTTCGGAATGGAAGCGCCCTATTCCCCGCCCCTCGCCACATAGTCCTTCAGCGGCGTTTCCGGTCTCGCACCGTAGTGGGAGATGATTTCTGCGGCGGCGAGGCTTGCGAGGCGGCCGCATTGGGCGAGCGGCTTGTCGCGCACCAGGCCAAAGAGAAAGCCCGCGGCGTAGAGATCGCCGGCGCCGGTCGTGTCGATCACCTGGGTCACCGGCGCGGCTGCGACCGCGATCGTTTCGGCCTTCGCGGCGATCACCGAGCCCTGCGCGCCGCGCGTGACGGCGGCCACCTCCACCAGCTCCGTCAGCGCCTTCAGCGATTCGTCGAAGCCGGTCTCGAACAGCGCGGTCAATTCGCTTTCATTGGCGAAGACATAATCGACATGACGATGCAGCAGATCGCGAAACTGCGCGCGGTAACGCTCGACGCAGAAGGAATCCGACAGCGACAGTGCCACCTTGCGGCCGGCGGCATGGGCGATGTCTGCCGCGCGATGAAACGCCTCGCGCGCCTGCGGCGGATCGTAGAGATAGCCTTCGAGATAGGTGATCCGGGCGGCCGCGATGAGCGCTTCGTCGACATCGGGCGGCGTGAGGTTCACGGCGGCGCCCAGGAATGTATTCATGGTGCGCTGCGCATCCGGCGTGACGAAGATCATGCAGCGCGCCGTGGCCGGGCCATCCGTCGCGGCTTGTGTGTGGAAATGCACGCCGGCCGCAGTGATGTCGTGGCGGAAGATGCCGCCCAGCGTGTCGGCCTTCACCTTGCCGATATAGCCGGTGCGGGCGCCCAGCGAGGCAAGGCCCGCAATAGTGTTGCCCGCCGAACCGCCCGACAGCTGCATAGCGGGTCCCATCGCGGCATACAGCGCCTCGGCGCGCGCTTCGTCGATGAGGGTCATGCCGCCCTTCTGCATGCCCTGGCGGGCGAGAAAGCCGTCATCGGCATGAGCGATAATGTCGACAATGGCGTTGCCGATGCCTACGACGTCGAGCGCCTGCATTCAGAATCTCCTGTCACGGAACGGGATTCAACTTCTGGACGTTTTCCCACCGGGTGACAAGCGAGCGGGCGCATGGGTGCTCGCGGCGAGTGGGCGTCACCTGTCCAGGAGACGCAAATTGACAATCGACATCTTGATGATTCAGCCGCTGATCGCGCTTATTTTCGGCATCCTGATCCTGATGCTGCCCCGGCTGCTCAACTATCTGGTCGCCATCTATCTGATCGTGGTCGGCGTGGTAGGGTTGTGGCCGCATCTGTTTGGCCATCTCGCCCACAGCCTGTAGCCTCTTTCTCCGGGCGCGCCGGCGCGAATCTGCCGGCCCGTTCCGGAGCGGAGACGGCATGGATTATCGCGACGCACTGCGCGACTACGAGTCCTTCGCATTCACCGACGGGCCGTGGACGCAGCAGGTGTTCCGGCGCGGCAGCGGACCGGGCGTCATCGTCATTCATGAAATGCCCGGCCTGCATCCGATGGTGATCCGCTTTGCCGATCGCGTCGCAGCCGCCGGCATGAGCGTGTTCCTGCCCAGCCTGTTCGGCGAGCCCGGGCGTCCGGTTTCCACCGGCTACGCGTTGCAGCAGATGGCGATCAATCTCTGTGTGCGCCGCGCGTTCAACGCCTGGCAGGCCGGACGGTCGAGCCCGATCGTCGACTGGCTGCGCGCCCTTGCCCGGCGCGTGCATGGCGAATGCGGCGGCAAGGGTGTCGGCGCCCTCGGCATGTGTTTCACCGGCGGCTATGCGCTGGCGATGATGACCGAGCCCGCGATGGTGGCTCCGGTGATGTCGCAACCTTCGATGCCGCTCCCGTTCGGCGAGGCGCGCAAGGCAGGACTCGATTGCACGAAAGAAGAGATCGCCTGTGCGCGCAGGCGCTTCGAGACGGAAGATCTCTCTCTGCTGGGCTTGCGCTTCTTCGGCGATCCCACCGTGCCCGATGCGCGCTTCGCCAATTTGCGCCGCGCGTTCGGCAGTCGTTTCGAAGCCATCGAAATCGACCCCAGGGATTCCGAACCCGGCCCGATGAAGGCGCATTCGGTCCTGACCATAAACTTGCAGGACCGCCCCGGCACGCCGACGAAACAGGCCGAACAGCGCGTGATCGCCTTCCTGAAAGAGCGCACCGGCGCCTAGTGGATGGAATCTAGCGCTTGGTGCCCGCGCCTGACTGCGGCGATGATGTCGTCTGGATTGACCGACAGCACGATGGCGTGGGCCGGAGGGTCGACGTAGAGGCCGACGATGTCGCGGACCTTGGCGGCGAACTCCGGGTCCTTGGACAGCTTGAACTGGCGCACCCGGTGAGGCTGCAGGCCATGCGAGCGCCAGATGCGCTGCACCGAGCTGACGCTGACGAGCTTGGCCATCGCCTCGGCGGTCCAGTGTGTGGTCTGGCCCGGCGGGTCCAGAAAGGTCAGCGCCACCACACGCTCGGCTATTTTAGGGCCCAGTGGCGGGATGCGCGAGGGCCGGGTCTTGTCCCGCAGAAGGCCATCCAAGCCCTCCTGCATGAACCGCTCCTGCCAGCGCCACACCGTGGTCTTGCTGACGCCGGCCGTGCGCATGATCTCGGCCGTGCCGACGCCATCGGCGCTCAACAGCACGATCCGCGCCCGCCAAACGTGCTTCTGGGGACTGTTTCGGTCCGCCAAGATCGGGCCGAGCCGGCGGCGATCGGTGGGGCTTACCTCTATGGAGATGCCTGTTCGCATCCCATAGAGTCGCACGCGATCAAGCCCCTGAGAATCCCCCGGGACTCAAGCGTCAGCTCTGCGGAACCTCAAACGAATTAACTTTGCCGAACCGATCGAGCTGATTAAGGAGAACCATGCCCGCGTATCTTATTTCGTTGTGCAGACACGTTACTGACCGAAAGCGCCTGGAAGATTACTGGGCAAATGTTGCGCCAGCGTTTAAGAGCGTTACAGCCAAGCCGCTCGTCGCCTACACTCCGTTCGAAGTCCTTGAGGGCGATGGCGGCGTGCTGGGCGTTGTACTATTTGAGTTTTCTTCAATGGAAGAGGCACGTCGGTGGTACAACAGCGCGGCCTACCAGGAAGTGAAGAAACTCCGCGAAGGGGCAGTCGACTTCGATCTTATTCTCGTGGACGGCGGGGTTGTGTCGGCAGCGGGAGCGCGAATGTCGGGGTCGAACTCTTGAAACCACACAATGGAAGAAGTGCCCACCGTAAGGTGATTATGGTGCTGCTTCGTGGTCCCACACAGGGTAAGTTTCGGGACGATTTGCAGATCCAATGAAGACGCGGACTTGCGCGCTCCGTAAGCCTGTCCCCCCCACTCAGACATGGCGCTGTCGATCCGGCAGGACTCAAATGTCAGATTTTGACCACTAGGTCGCGTTACTCCGCCGCCTGCACTTCCGTCTTGTGTCCTTTGGCCATGCGCTCTTCGGCGATACGGTCGGCGATGGCGCTGGTGGGCGCGCGTTCCTGTTCGGCGCGGCGGAACACCTGCGCCAGCGTATCGGCAATCGTCAGCACGCGGCGTTCGATCTCCGCATCGCTCCAGTTGAAGATTTGTCCCGCGACGCGGATGACGCCACCGGCGTTGATCACATAATCGGGCGCGTAGAGAATGCCACGCGCATCGAGCGCCGCGCCGTCTTCGGCATGGGCGAGCTGGTTGTTGGCCGCACCGGCGACCACGCGGGCATGCAGCATTGCGATCGTCTTTTCGTTCAGGATCGCGCCCAGCGCGTTCGGCGAAAACACATCGCATTCCGACGTCACGATCTCGTCGACGCCGAGCGCGCGTGCGCCGAAGGACGTCACGGCCTTGTCGACGGCAGCCGCGTTGACATCGGCGACGAGGAGCTTCGCGCCCTCGGCCGACAGACGCTGCGCGAGATCCATGCCCACCTTGCCCAGGCCCTGGATGGCGACGGTGAGGCCTTTCGCGGAATCGACGCCGAGGCGATGCTTGACCGCGGCCTTCAACCCGACGAACACGCCCAGCGACGTGAGCGGTCCGGAATCGCCGCCGGTCTTGCCCGGCTGGTCGAAGCCCGCGACATACTGCGTGCCGCGCGCGATGACCGGCATGTCCTTCTGGGTGATGCCGACATCCATCGCCGTGATGTAGCGGCCGGCGAGTCCGTTGACGGCATCGGCATAGGCGAGCAGCCGCGCTTCGGTCTTGTCGGTCGCGGGATCGGCGATGATCACAGCCTTGCCGCCGCCCAGCGGCAGATCGGCCATCGCATTCTTGTAGCTCATGCCGCGCGACAGGCGCAGCACATCGGTCAGCGCGTCGTCGGCGGTCGCATAGGGATAGACGCGCGTCCCGCCGCAGGCGGGGCCGAGCGCGGTCGAATGCAGCGCGATGATGGATTTGAGACCGGACGGCTGGTGGTCGAAGAACGCGACGGTCTCGTGGTGATCGAAATCGGCGCAGTCGAATACGGTCATGGGATTGGCGCTCCTGGAATCGCAGGCACTGCGATCATGCGCCAACTTATCGTTCGCCGCTGGTAATGGGGTTGCCATTTCATGGGGATGACTGCAACAGCAATGCAAACCACGCCCCGTCGCCGCAAGATTCGGGCGGGTGTAATGTAGGATATGGCCTTACAAGGCTTCCTTGCCCCTGCCCTCAACGCGCCTGGAGCGCCTTCACAACATCGGCGGGCGTGAGGATTTGCGGCAGGACCATGGCCCCGGACGCGTCAGGCGCGAAGTAGAGATAGAGCGGTACGCCCGTGCGCTGATGCGCGGTGAGGAGTGCGGTCACGGCCGGATCGCGGCGCGTCCAGTCGGCGATCAGGAGCGCGACATGGTTGCTGTCGAACGCGCGGCGCACATCGGCGTTTTCGAGCGCGACTTTCTCGTTCACGAGACAGGTCACGCACCAGGCCGCCGTCGCATCCACGAACACGGCGCGGTGTTGCGCACGCAGCGACGCCAGCGCCGTATCGCTGTAAGGCTGTGACGGCAATGACACGATCTGACCATGCGCGGATGCGGGCGCGGCCGCATTCAGTTGCGGCAGAATCTGTTCCAGCGCCACGGCAGCCAGGATCACCGCGATCCATGCATAGATCGAACGGCCATTGGCGCGTTGCACGGCGCCGATCGTCCAGAGCGCGAACGCGAGAGCCAGACCGCATACCAACAGCAGCACCAGCTGCGACGCCCCCGTCTGCAGACCCAGCACCCAGGCCAGCCAGAGCGCGGTGCCATACATCGGGAAGGCCAGCACCTGTTTCAAAATCAGCATCCAGCCGCCGGGTTTCGGCAACAACCGGCGCAAGGTGGACGACGCGCCGATCGCCACGAAGGGCGCTGCGAAACCAATGCCCAAAGCGAAGAACACGAGCAGCGCCGCGGGCGCCGTCTGCGACAGGGCGAAAGCGAGCGCTGCCGCCATGAAGGGCGCGGTGCAGGGTGCCGCCACCATGACTGCAAGCACGCCCGTGAAAAACGCGCCCCATGCGCCGCCGCGTTGCGTGAGCGATTCGCCGGCGCCGATCGTGGGCACTTCGAATACGCCCGACAGATTGAGTCCGATCGCAAAGATCAAAAGCGTGAACGCGGCAACGACGATGGGCTCCTGCAACTGAAAGCCCCAGCCGATCGCGGCCCCGCCTTGCCGCAGCGCCACGACCACACCGCCCAGCGCCACAAAGGCCAGCACCGCGCCCACGCCATAGGCGGCGGTTTCCTGCAGCACATGCCGCTGCTCGCGTCCCGAGGATGACGCGAAGGTCAGCGCTTTCATCGCCAGGATCGGCAGCACGCAGGGCATGAGGTTCAGAATGATCCCGCCCAGCAGCGCAAACAGCATCGCGAGCGGCAGCGTGAGTTCGGCCTCGGACGACGACGCCGGCAAATCCGGCACCGCACCGGGCGCGGCGGCGATCGCCATCGCCTGTTGCGGCGCGCTTGCCGAGGTCAAAACGATCACGCCGGAAAGCGCGTGCAGCCCCGCATTTGTTTTGCCGGACGCGAGCTGCATCACCAGCCCCTTATCGGTGACGCTCCAATGCTGCGGCGCAATTCCGCTGATCGTGCCTTCGTCATAGGGAAAGAAATGCGCGTCCTTCACATCGGCCTGCGACAATGCCGGCGCGGCGAGAAACAGTTTTAGCGCTGGGCCGCTTTGCTGGAAGTGCGCGGGCCAGGGCGTTTGCGTGGGCAACAGATCGCGCGCGGCGGCAAATTGCGCAGCAATTGCAGGGTCCGGCGGCGGCGGCGCGGAGCTTATCGCAAGCGGCAAGGTGAGCGTAGCGTCTTCCGGAATGCAGACTTCCTTGCAGACGAGCCATGTCACCGCGGCGCGCAATGTGACGCTCTCGCCCGGCTTCGCGTCGCCGGGCGCGGTGATCGGCATCAGCAGCCAGGGGCGGCCCTCGTAGCCGTAATCCATCAGCGGGCCAACGGGCAGCGGCTTGGGCGCCGGCCATGCGATCGCGCCGGCATGCCATCCGGCCGGCAGCGTCCATTGCACATCGGTCGCCTGGCCGGCGTCGCCGGGATTGCGCCAATAGGTGTGCCAGCCGTCGCGGATCACCTGCTCCAGCGCCACCGTCACCATGCCGCCGGGTGCGACGGTGCCATGCTCGGCGATGAGCCTTGCATGGACCTTGGGGAGATTGTCGATCTGCGCCGAAGCGGGCGCGACCGGCGCCAGACAGAAGAGGGCGGCGGCAATCCAGGGAAGAATGCGTCTCATGGCGCTGCTATAGCCCGGCAGGCCCTGCCCTCGCCAGCGTGCCGCCCTATCCCCTCGCGCATCTTTGAGGTGTCAGGCTAAGGTCATCTGGCTACCGAACAGGCCCGGGACGATGAACCGCAGAGACGCAAAGGCGCAAAGGCGCTTGAGACCTTCGCGGAGTCATGACGTCCACGCTTCGGCAGCCCGCGCGCCGGCGGCGCGCGATAGATGTCCGCAGATTTTCCCGGCCACCTCAAAGGACTATTTGCCTTTGCGGCTTTGCGTCTTTGCGTTTCCTCTTGTTCCCTCGCCGCCATGCGCATAACGGGCGGACGGCTGGGCGGGCGGGTGCTGGTGGCGCCGGAGGATGCGGCGGTGCGTCCGACCTCCGACAAGGTGCGCCAGGCCGTTTTCAACATGCTGGCGCACAAGGATTTCGGCATCGGCTTCGCGCTCGAGGGAGCGCGCGTCATCGATCTCTTTGCCGGCACGGGCGCGATGGGGATCGAGGCCCTGTCGCATGGCGCAACCTTTTGCCTGCTGGTCGAAGAACGCGCCGAGAGCCGCGCGCTGATCCGCCGCAATGTCGAAGCCCTTCAGCTCACCGGCGATACCAAGATCTGGCGGCGCGACGCGACCCAATTGGGTCCGATGGGACCGGGCGCGGGCGGGCCCTTCACGCTCGCCTTTCTCGATCCGCCCTATCGCAGGAATCTCATCGCCGCATCGCTTGCGAGTCTCGTCGAAGGCAACTGGCTTGCGCCACAGGCGCTCATCGTCGCGGAATGCGCGGAAGACGAAACGCTGAAAATACCGGCCACGTTCGAAACACTGGACTCGCGCATCTATGGCACGACCCGAACGACATTTTTTTCCTGGTCGCTTCAGCTCAGGTCTTAAACTGGCCCTGGCAGTTATGCCGAAAATTCCCTTGTTGGCAGCGTCTGCACATCATCAGCGTTGAACCACTTGTGCAGCCAAGATATGCTACCAAAGAGGAGTTACGTCGTATGCTCGATAAGCGAACCGCACCCGTGAAAGCCAATCGCGTTCTGCCGCCGGTCAGTGAGGCGACTGGCGGTTTGATGCCGGGAATTGATTTGAACGACGCAGCTTCGCTTGAGGCAGCCGAAATTGAAGTGGAAGGAACCCTGAGCCCAGATCGCCCGGCGTCCCGCGATTCTACGTCACGAACATCCCTACCGCCGCTGCTGCCATGACGGCGGTTGCGATCCAGCCCACGATCTTGAGGCCGCGCGAAATCGCCAGACGCCCCATGATGCGCCCGTTCGACGCGATCAGCATCATCACCACCATCAGGGGCGCGGCGAGCACGCCATTGACCACGGCCGACCAGTAAAGCGCCTTCATCGGATCGAGCGGCGAGAAGGCGAGGATCACGCCGATCAGCGTCGCGCCGGCGATCACGCCGTAAAAGGCGCGCGCGGCTTTGGGTTTCAGATCGAGACCGCTGTTCCAGCCAAAGGTTTCGCACACCGCATAGCCCGCGGAACCGGCCAGCACCGGCAGCGCCAGCAATCCCGTGCCGATGATGCCGAAGGCGAAAATGATGCTGGCGAAGCGCCCGGCGATCGGCGCCAGCGCGGACGACGCCTGCACGCTCGAATTGATCGTGCGCACGCCATGGGCATGCAAGGTGGCCGCGACCGCGACCATGATGAAGATCGCGATCAGATTCGAAAAGCCCATGCCGATCAGCGTGTCGAGGCGGATGCGTCTCAGTTCCTCGCCGGCGGCGCGCGGCGCGATGCAGAGCGCCTTGTGATTGCGCCGGTGCAGTTCCTCCACCTCCTGCGACGATTGCCAGAAGAAGAGATAGGGGCTGATCGTGGTGCCGAGCACCGCGACAAGCGCCGTCATGGCCGCCGACCCGGAATCGAGCCGCGGCACAAACGCGCCGAACGCCGCAGCCCCCCAATCGACATGGGCGACCAGCACCGTCGCGACATAGGCAAAGAGCGACAGCGTTGCCCATTTGAGGATCGTCGAATACCGGGTGTAGCTCAGAAAGGATTCCGCCAGGACCGAGACCGCGGTGATCAGGATCGCCCATAGCTGCATCGGCCCGCCGATCAACAGCTTCGCCGCGTCGCCCATCGCCGCGATATCGGCGCCGAGATTGATGATGTTCGCAACCAGCAGGGCTATGATCACGCCCTGCAGCAGCCAGCGCGGATAGTGACGCCGCAGATTGGTGGCGATGCCATGCCCCGTGGTCGAGCCGATCCGCGCGGCGATCTCCTGGATGGCGACCATGAGCGGAAAGCTCAGCACCATCGTCCAGCCCATGCGATAGCCGAACTGCGCGCCGACCTGGCTGTAGGTGGCGATGCCGCTCGGATCGTCGTCGGCGGCGCCGGTGACAAGACCCGGCCCGAGTTTGGCCAGCACCTGCAACGCGAAATTGCGCGGCGGCGTGTCGGCCGCGTCCACGGTCTGCGAAGTCTCGGTCACGCTGGCCCCTTTCAGCGCCGGCCGAACAGTCTTTCGATGTCGGCGAGCTTCAGCTCCACATAGGTCGGACGGCCATGGTTGCACTGGCCGGAATGCGGTGTCGATTCCATTTCGCGCAGCAGCGCGTTCATTTCCTCTGCGGTAAGACGTCGCCCGGCGCGCACGCTGGTGTGACACGCAAGGGTTGCGGAGACTTCCTCGAGACGTTCTTTGAGCGACAGTGCCTGACCGGCTTCGGCGATCTCGTCGGCGAGATCGCGGATCAGCGGCTTGATGTCGGTCTGGCCCAGCATCGCCGGCGTCTCGCGCACCAGCACCGCATCGTGACCGAACGGCTCGACGATCAAGCCCAGTTCGGCGAGCTCGCCGGCCCGCGAGGCGATGCGATCGGCATCGGCGGGATCGAGCGCCACCACTTCGGGGATGAGCAGCGGCTGGCGCGCCACGCCGCTCTGCGCCAGCGCGCGCTTCATGCGCTCATAGACGAGCCGCTCATGCGCCGCATGCTGATCCACGATCACGATGCCGTCTTCGGTCTGCGCCACGATATAGGTTTCGTGGAGTTGCCCGCGCGCCACGCCGAGCGGCAGAGTGCCCGGCACCTTCGCGTCCTGCTCCGGCTCGACGCGCGCCGACACCATCGCGTGATCCGGCATCAATGGCGCCTGATAGGCAAAGGCTGCTTCGGCCATGCCGCGCGGGATGGGCGTGAACGCATATCCGCCCGATGCAGGTCCCGTTTGCGGCCGCAGCGCCGCCAGCGTGGCATCGGCGACCGTGGTGGAGGCGCGATGGGCCGATCCCGCCAGCGCCGCCTTCAGCGCCCCGACAATGAGGCCGCGCACCAGACCCGCATCGCGGAAGCGCACTTCGGTTTTCGCGGGATGGACATTCACATCGACGAACGCCGCATCGCAATCGAGAAACAGCGCCAGAGCGGGATGGCGGTCGCGCGCCAGGAAATCGGCATAGGCGCCGCGCACCGCGCCGAGCAGCAGCCTGTCGCGCACCGGCCGGCCGTTGACGAACAGGAACTGCATCTGCGACGTGGCGCGGTTGTAGGTGGGCACACCGGCAAAGCCCGACAGCCGCACGCCCTCGCGCACCGCATCGATGGCGATCGCATTGTCGGCGAAATCGGCCCCCATCACCCGCGCGAGCCGTTTCAGCCTTCCGCCGAACAGATCGTCTTCCGCCGGCAGGTCGAGCACGCGCCGCCCGTCGGCGGTCAGCGCGAAGCGCACATCGGGCCGCGCCATGGCGAGGCGCTTGCATACATCGGCGGTCGCGATGTCTTCCGAACGCGCCGATTTGAGGAATTTGAGCCGCGCAGGCGTCGCGAAAAACAGTTCGCGCACGTCCACCCGCGTGCCCGAAAGCCCTTCGGCGCGAAACGCCGCCGGCTCGGGCGGAGACAACCGGCCGCCTTCGACCCGTAGCACATGCGCATCTCCCCTGCGCGGCCGGCTCAGGATCGCAAGCCGCGCCACCGCGCCGATCGAGGGCAACGCCTCGCCGCGAAAGCCGAGCGTCGCGATATGCGCCAGATCGTCTTCGCCGTCGCCGTCGCGCGCGAGTTTCGACGTGGCATGGCGCAACACGGCCAGCGCCAGATCGCCTGCCTCCATGCCTTCGCCGTCATCCTCGACGATGATGAGATCGGCGCCGCCCGCCGCCGTGGCGATCTCGACGCGATGCGCCCCGGCATCGAGCGCGTTCTCGACCAGCTCCTTGACCGCGCTCGCCGGACGCTCGACCACCTCGCCCGCGGCGATGCGGTTGATGGTGCCTTCGGCGAGTTTGCGGATGCGCATGGCCCGACGCTAGCAGGATTCGCGGAGAGGCGTTTTCTGGCGGCGCGGAATTCTTTCCCTGCTCTTCGCGACCCCAAGTTATAAAATCATTGTATTTCAATGGCTTACAAAAATCCGGGCTGGTTTTTTTTGGTTTTCCCTGCTTTTTTCCCTGCAGCAGGGAAAGGTTCACCGCTTGTTTCACATGGCGGCTTCGTCGCGTTTGACGATCTCTATCAGATTTACCGTCTACCGTTCCAGTATTTCACGCGGCGCTCCAGATGTCAAAAGCGGCAGCGCCGCCATCTCGGTCCTTGCCACCCGGAAAAACGTGAAAAGCGAAGAAGCGGCACGGAGGGAAGCGGACACCAAGGACACGGAACGAAAGACTTATGTATCATGTCCCTGGGTTCTGCCGGAGCGCAAAACGCGATGAGCACTTACAAGTGTGTGTCCACTGACGGCTCTTTGGCCTCTCCTGACGACCCCACCTACAGGGTATTCGTATCGATCCTCAGCTATGGAAGACGCGGGCTCGGTGAGCCATCCCTGGACCTTGAGCCGAAGGTGTCAGGTCTGTTGAGAAACGACGCGATTTTCTGGGCTCTGGGTCAGGCGCAAATAATTCTGCGCAATACTGAAGACGCGCACATAACCAAGCTGGACATAGATGGGGACAAGTCGGACTGCTTTATTCAGATTGAAGACCCGCTTGGGCTTATTCAATCGATACACATTGCTAAAGAGCGCACAATTGAGGAGGCAATGGCGCTGTATCCTCCTCCGGCACTTGAAGATTCCACAAAGCCCACCAAGAAAAAGAGATTGGGGCGCAGGTAGCGTCGCCCCCGTCGAAACTGGCGAGCCTTCAGATTTGCAGATGGTGGTGCAGTTTAGCGCTAACTATTTCCGCCGCGGACTTTCGCCAGCTTGAATTTGTATCGGGAATGCCCTCGCCTTTGACTTCTGCGTGCGGAATATTGTGACCCTAATGGGTCGGAAGTTTGGGGTCAGAGTGAAATCGGGTGGTGGACATAGGCTACTCGGCTCCGGACGGACTCCTTGGACCAGGGAGGCCACGGCGCGCCTCGGCCGCTACTTCGTGCAAGGCCAGCTGCATGTATTCTTACTCTAACCCCAATCTCCTCGATTCGGAAATACCGCGGGCCCTACCAGACGGCCAAACCGGGATGTGTTGGCTCGTTCGGGACGGAGTCGGAAGCAAACAATAAGGGTCAGAGCAGAGAATCGGCGACGCTCCGCATGAACGCGAAACCGATGACGGCGTTCACGGGACGCGCCGGAAGAAATATTGCCGCCCATTCTCCGTTCCCGATTTGCCGGAGATTGAGAACCGAAGGCGCACCCTTCGCGAAGCGGTGCCCCCCTAACCCTCTCCCCGCTGGCGGGGGGCGAGGGAAAATGGGGGCGCCTGCGGCGGCGGCATCGACGAAGATGACACACACAGCGGAGCGGCGGCGCCGGCAATTCGAACCGCAAAGACGCAAAGCCGCCCAAGGCCATCGCACGCGCGGCACGCAAACACCTTTGCACCTTTGCGTCTCTGCGCCTCTGCGGTTCGATCTTCGTGCGCCTTGTGTCTTTGTGTTTTAGTCCTTCCTGCGCCAGCACCCTGCGGTGCCTGCGCGGGAGAACGAAGGGGCTATCGGGGAGGCCAGGCATTGGCCTTTTCCGGCCAGACCAATGCGGATAATGTCTATGCCGGAAAAAAGGCCGGCAATTGCGTGGATTTGGAAAACACCCAGAACCTCTATCGCTTCTACGGCCTTGTGACAGCGCAGTGCGCGGGCAACGGCATCAATCTGGTGAACACGAAGGGTGAGGAGTTTCATGGCGTGAGGGACGGCGCCGGGAAAAGGCGGCCTAAAGCTGCGGGTCGAATGCAGCACAACAATTCCCGGTACAGCGACAATATTTGCACTGGCGGGAGCTACGTCCACTCCAAAGATGGTAGTTGACGGAGTCGGATCGTGCCCATGACGCTTTCGGTTCTGGCAGTTGCATCAAGGCTACTTCACAGCGAACGGCGGAGGGATTTTTGCGGGCCCGGTGACGCGCGAGCACGGGTTGCAAAGTGCTCGCGTTTAACTGCGAATTGGAGACCGGTATCACTATGGCACAAAAGAAAAAGGCAACTGAGCGGGCTAGAACGGGCGCTTCGATGCATCGCAATTGGCTCAGCGTCGGTGGCTGTAGCGAGCTATCCAAGTAACGCAAGAATCATCACATTCGACCCTCCGGGCTCGATACAAACTGAGCCGCTGAGCATCAATGCCTTGGGGGCGATCACCGGCTGGTACTTGGACGGCAATGACGGGAACCACGGATTTGTGCGAGCGCCCGATGGCACGATCACGAATATCGATGCTCCAAAGGGCACATGCGGCACGGTCGCGTGGAGCATCAATCGCAAGGGGGCGGTTACAGGGACGTATCTGGATCGCGGAGTTTGCAAGAGCAGCACCCAAGCCAATCAAGTGGCGAATGACATTGTCGAGCAAGCGGGATGGGGCGATCTTGCCACCGGTGAAGCAATAAGGAATGCTCTTCAGAATGGAACACCCTTAACTCAAGCTCAGCAGGCGTCGACTCAGAAATTTACTAATCAACTGCCGGCGCTCGATCAGCAACCACTCAATCAGCTTCTACACGGGAGCGGAAAATGATAAGATTGATACGACTGATCAAATGGGGATTGACTCTTATTAGCATAGTCTGGGCCGTTTACTCAGCGGACTTTTTCTTTTTTCTCGCCCGGACATTTCCAGAACCTGACAAGGGTGGCGTAGCAGAGTTGTTTGCAAGTATACAAGGTTACGCGATCGTGTTTGGGCCTATATTAATTGCGCTATTTTTCCTGACAAGTAGATGGCCGGAACGGAAGATAAGAATTTTGAGCGCGCTCGCCTCAGATAAAAAAACGCAACGCTGAACTCGCCTGACACTTATCCAAGCGGCGGAATCTTCTCTGTGTTCGGTGGCACTACGGATGGCACCATGGGAGTGCCAGGCGCGGGATCGCCGCCGTCAAACCCCGCCTGCGCGCGTGATCTTTTTAGGGCGGGAAATATCCACTCAGGCCCGTGCGCTCGGCGCCTATGGCTTCGCTCCGTAACGCCAAGCCCATATCGCATCTAATGATTTTGTGCCCGGTGCTCTGAAGTACACGACGGGCTCAACTATGTTGCCGAAACCATCGCGTATGAATTGTTATCGCGGCCAACGTATCACTGGTTTCTGCATCCGGCAAAATTCGAGTCCCGCGTGTCAGTCTTTCCGGCCGCCCCCTCACCCTGACCCTCTCCCCCACAGGCGTGTGGGAGAGGGAGAGTGGCACACGCGCACGCGCGCGGCACACACGGGGCACACACACGCGGGCGTACACACGCAGACGCTCGCACGCACACCCAGAGATTCACGCGAGGCTTTCCCCTCTCCCCATCTTCCTGGGAAGGGGGCGGGATGAGGGGTAGCGCCGCTTCGCCTGCCCTGCGAAAGCGGCGAACGCGGCGAAGGATTTCCCGGCTTCGTGTTCTCCGTGCCTTTGTGGTGAGCACCTTTTTGTGGCTTTCCCGTTGTTACGCTTGCCGATGCGCGATCACCACAACACGACGTGACTTGATGCATGGGCCGCGATGTGATCCATCGGCGGCGGAGCTTCGATGTTCACTTTGGGAGCCGCAATCACATGCTCACGTCACGCCGAATCCATCTTGCAACCGTTGCTTGCGTCGCGGCGAGCGCGCTCGCTTTTCCCGCCGACGCAAAGCCGGCCTTCCAGGTGATCTACAATTTCACCGGCGGGGCCGATGGCGGCGCGCCGCCCTATACGCTGGTGAGTGACGGCAAGAAGGGCTTTCTCGGCACGGCGAGTTTCGGCGGCGCGAATGGCAACGGCCTCGTGTTCCAGCTGGTGCAGAAGAAATCGAAATGGAACATCAGGCCGCTCTACAATTTCGCCGACCAGGATGGCGAGCCCGGCTGGGGGCTCGTGCGCGCGGGTGGCAGCCTCTACACCAATGCAACCTATGCCTCGGTGATGGGCGGGCCGTGCGGCAGCGCGCTGCAGCTCAACCATGCGTCGGGCGGCTGGTCGAGCGTGCTGATGCGCACCTATGTGAAAAGCCAGGACGGTTGCCCGACCGGCAATCTTTATGTCGACAGGACGGGCAATGTGTTCGGCGTGACACAGAGCGGCGGTTCGATCGGCTGGGGTTCGATCTTCGAACTGTCCTATGCCAAGGGAAGCTGGTCGGAAAAAATCCTCTACAGCTTCACCGGCGGCAGCGACGGCGGCGCGCCCTATTCCGAACTCGTCGCCGATGCGGCAGGCAATCTCTACGGCACCGCGTCGGCGAAGGGTGCTGCCGGCTGGGGCACGGTGTTCGAACTGAGCCCCAACGGATCGGACTGGACCTACAACGTGATCCACACCTTCGAGGGCAGCAGCGATGGCGGCCAGCCGGTGGCCGCGCTTACCTTCGACAAGAGCGGCAATCTGTTCGGCGCCTCGACCTCATCGGGCCCCAAGGGCGGCGGCACGGTGTTCGAACTGACGCCGTCCGGCGCGAACTGGAATTTCAGTCTGCTCGCCAGCATGACAGGCAGCGATGGCCCTGTCGCAGCCCTCACTCTGGACGCAAAGGGCAACATCTACGGCACCAATTTCATGGACGGGACGGCCGCCTATGGCTCGGTCTTCAGCCTCACACCCGGCGCGAAAGGCTGGAAGTACAAAGACCTTCACGACTTCACGAGCGGCAGCGATGGCGGCTATCCCGGCGGCGGCGTGACGCTCGATGCCAATGGCAATCTCTTCGGCACCGCCGTGCTCGGCGGCGCCAACAATTTCGGCGTGATCTACGAGATTGCGAAGTAGAAGGAGTCGCGCGTTTCCTCCCCCGCGAGCGGGGGAGGGGGACCACGAAGTGGTGGAGGGGGCGGGTGCGCGCACCGATCTTGACGTTAAAGCGGGCGCGAACACTGCGCCGGAAAATGACGTTGCCGGAAGTGCTGCTTTGGGAAAACCTTCGGGGTGGCAGGTTGAACGGATTGCACTTTCGTCGCCAGCATCCGGTTGGTCCCTATATCCTCGACTTCTATTGCTCCATCGCGCACCTGGCAGTCGAGGTGGATGGCGTCGGACACGACGATCCTGATCAGATGACGCACGATGCGCGTCGCGACCATTGGCTGGAAAAGAATGGTTTTCGGGTGCTTCGGATCACTGCGAAGGATGTCTTGAGCGACGAAACGCTTGAGGCCGTCCTTGCAAGAATTGCCCAGGCGGCCGCCCCCTCCACCGCGTTGCGGTCCCCCTCCCCCGCTCCGCTGTGCTTCGCGGTGGAGGAACCGGATTCGTAACCACATCAGACAACTGCCGACCATTATCCCCCTCAGACGCGATGAAATGATACAGACCCGACATCCCTGTCCGACAATCAATCGCGATTCTCACCTTTCTGCGAGTTCCTCCACCGCGCAGCGGGGGAGGGGGACCACGAAGTGGTGGAGGGGGCGGGTGCGCGCACCGATCTTGACATTAAAGCGGGCGCGAAACCTGCGCCGGAAAATGGCGTTGCCGGAAGTGCTGCTTTGGGAAAATCTCCGGGGTGGCAGGTTGAACGGATTGCACTTTCGTCGCCAGCATCCGGTTGGTCCCTATATCCTCGACTTCTATTGCTCCGTCGCGCACCTGGCAGTCGAGGTGGATGGCGTCGGACACGACGACCCTGATCAGATGACGCACGATGCGCGTCGCGACCATTGGCTGGAAAAGAATGGTTTTCGGGTGCTTCGGATCACTGCGAAGGATGTCTTGAACGACGAAACGCTTGAGGCCGTCCTTGCAAGAATTGCCCAGGCGGCCGCCCCCTCCACCGCGTCGCGGTCCCCCTCCCCCGCTCCGCTATGCTCCGCGGTGGAGGAACCGGATTCGTAGAGACCGGTCGCCGAGGGACGGAATAGGCGAACGACTGCTCTTTGCGTGGCCGCGGTTGCGCAAACCTTCGCCGGAATTGTCGCGCGTCATGTCGGCGCTATAAAAACATTCGCTGGCGTATTCGCTCCCCCGCTTCGCTATGCTTCGCGGTAGAGGAACCGGATTCGTAACCACCGGTCGCCGAAGGAGGGGATATGCGAAAGATTGCTCTTTGCGTGGCCGCGGTTGCGCTCGGCACGGTGGCCCATGCTGCGCCGATCGATCTGGCGCCGCGTGTGTTGCCGCCGCCGGTCAAACCGGGCGAGGCGATCGAGCCCTTTGTCAAGATCGATGCGCCGCTGGTGGCGCTCACGCATCTGCGCGTTTTGGACGGCACCGGCGCGCCTGCGCAGGAGGACCGCACAATCCTGATCGCCGATGGCAAAATCCGCGCCATCCTGCCCGCGTCCGACCCCCTGCCCGATGGCGCCAGGGCCGTCGATCTTTCCGGACACACCGTGCTCCCCGGTCTCGTCGGCATGCACGACCATCTGTTCTATATCGGCCGGCCCAATCTCGACAGCACCGGCGCGAGCGACGCGCCGCTTGTCGTGCCGCAGATGACATTCTCCGCGCCGCGTTTGTATCTCGCCAATGGCGTGACGACCCTGCGCACCACCGGCAGCGTCGAGCCCTATGCCGATCTCAATCTCAAACACCAGATCGATGCCGGCGTGCTGCCCGGGCCGCATATGGATGTGACCGGTCCCTATCTCGAAGGCGCGAATTCGGTTTTCATCGAGATGCATCAGCTGCAGGATGCCGAGGACGCGAAGGAGACGGTGGCCTTCTGGGCGAAGCAGGGTGCGACCTCGTTCAAGGCCTATATGCACATCACCCGCGCCGAGCTGAAGGCGGCGATCGACGAGGCGCACAGCCTGGGCCTTCGGATCACCGGACACCTTTGCGCCGTAACCTATCCCGAAGCCGCCGAGCTTGGCATCGACGATCTGGAGCATGGCTTCTTCGTGAATACGCAGCTCGACCCCGGCAAGACACCGGACGAATGCCCCAAAACCTACGGCACGCCCACCATGCTCGCCATGTCGGCCGACAGCGCGGCAGGCAACGCCCTGATCAGGACGCTGATCGCCCATCATGTGGCGGTGACGTCCACTTTGCCGGTGTTCGAGCAGGGCGTGGCGCGCCATGCGCCGCTGTGGCCGCGGGCCATGGCGGTGCTTACGCCCGAGGCGCGCGAGGCCTATCTCTATGAGCGCAACCGCACCAACACGGGCACGCCCGAACACATCAAGGAAGAGGCTACAGCGTACGCGCACGATCTGGGCATGGAGCGCAAATTCGTCGCCGAGGGCGGCTTGCTGCTCGCGGGGCCCGACCCCACCGGCAATGGCGGCGTCATCCCGGGCTTCGGCGATCTGCGTGAAGTGGAATTGCTCGTCGACGCGGGCTTCACGCCGGCCGAGGCGGTGAAGATTGCGACCTACAATGGCGCGCTCTATCTCGGCCTCGAAAGCCGCATCGGCTCGATCGCCGCCGGCAAGGATGCAGACCTGCTGGTGGTGAAAGGCGATCCGTCGCACACGATCTCGGACATCGAGAATGTCGAGACGGTATTCAAGGACGGTGTCGGTTACGACTCCGCAGCGCTCCTCGCCTCCGTGCGCGGCCGCTACGGAGAGTATTGAAAGGCGCCCCCACCGTCTCGCACGGACGCGCAATCGCTTCTCTTCCTTCCCCGTTCGCGTGAGCGAATGGGGAAGGTGGCGCGCAATGCGTCAGCATTGCGTGACGGAAGGGGCCTTTCGTCGGCAAAGCTTCCCCCACCGTCTCGCACGGACTGCAGTCCGCGCGATCCACCTCCACCCATTCGCTTCGCGAACGGGGGAGGAAGCGCACCAATGCGCAATCGCATTTCTTCCTGCCCCGCGCGGTACGCGTGGGGAAGGTGGCGCGCAATGCGTCAGCGTTGCGTGACGGAAGGGGCCTTTCGCCGGCAAAGCTTCCCCCACCGTCTCGCGCGGACTGATGTCCGCGCGATCCACCTCCCGCCATCCACTTCGTGGACGGGGGAGGAAGATTTCCGTCGTCTTCCTGCCCCGTTCGCGTGAGCGAATGGGGAAGGTGGCACGCAATGCGAAAGCGTTGCGGGACGGAAGGGGCCTTCCGCCGGCAAAGCTTCCCCCTCCGTCTCGCACGGACTGTTGTCCGTGCGATCCACCTCCCGCCATCCACTTCGTGGACGGAGGAGGAGGCGCACGAACGCGCAATAGCTTCTCTTCCCTGCCCCGCGCGGCACGCGTGGGGAAGGTGGCGCGCAATGCGTCAGCGTTGCGTGACGGAAGGGGCCTTGCGCCGGCAACACTGCCCCCACCGTCTCGCGCGGACTGATGTCCGCGCGATCCACCTCCCCCATTCGCTTCGCGAACAGGGGAGGAAGAATTAGTGTCAGTGGTGCTTTTGCGCGGCGGGTGACGGCGCAGGAGAACGCGGCGGCGCCGCCGGCGCCGGTTCGGCGCTGTCGCCGGCGAGACTGCCGGCCACGACGAAGCTCAGCTTCGAAGGCTCGTAGAGGCGATGGGCGACGCGCTTTACGTCGTCGAGCGTCACCGCGTTGATCAGCCCGTTGCGCTTCTGGACGTAATCGACGGGCAGTCCGACGCGTTGAAAGGCGTTCAGCTGGGCGGCGATCCCGGTGTTGGAACTGAAGGCAAGCGGAAACGAACCGGTGAGATAGGTCTTGGCGTCGGCCAGTTCCTTGTCGGTCGGACCGTTGGCGGCGAATTCCTTCAGCGTGTCGCGGATGACGGAAATGGTCTGCTTCATCGCGCCGCGCCGCGTCGCCACTTCGCCCAGCACGAGGCCACTCTTTCGCCAGGATTCGAGCGCGGTGGAAATGTCGTAAGTGAGGCCTCGCTGGACGCGGACCTCGTTGGTCAGGCGTGACGAGAAACCGCCGCCGCCGATGATGTAATTGGCGACATAGGCCGGAATATAGTCGGGATCGCTGCGCAACAGACCCGGAAGACCGAACACCGCCGTCGGCTGCGGCACCGGCATGGTTACGACACTGACGCCAGCGGAACCCGCATGGGTCACGGCGGGCAGCGGCGGCAGATTGCCGGCCGGCAAGGGTCCAAAGGCGGTTTTCAGAAGGGCCTCGAGCGCATCCTTGTCGACGTCGCCCGAGACGGCGACCTTGAGGCCGCGGCCGACCCAATGGGTCGCGGCGAAGCTGCGCAGATCGCCTGCGCTGACGGAAGCGACGCTTGCGGGCTCGCCGCCGATCGCGTGGCCATAGGGGTGGCCATGAAACCAGGTCTTGAAAAAGGCCTTCGCCGCGACGTTGGACGGTTCCTCGTCCTGATGCGCGAGTCCGGCCAGGATTTGCGCCCGCACGCGCGCGATCGCATCGGCATCGAAACGCGGATGCGCGAGCGCGAGGCCAAGGAGCTGAAACGCGTCCTTCGCATTGCCGGCCAGCGTCACCAGCGAGACGATCAGATAATCGCGATCAGGCTCGACAGAAAGGCGGATGGCGCGATTGCTGAGCGCAGTCTGAAACGCATTCGAATTGAGAGCGCCCGCGCCTTCGTCAAGAAGATCGGCGGCGAAATTGGCGAGGCCCGGTTTCGCGGCGGGATCGTAGGCCGCGCCGGCCGGCAGCGCGGCGGTCATGGCGATCAGGGGCAGCGTGTGATCGGAAACGAACCAGATCTCCTGGCCCTTGCCGGCGGGAAGGGTTTGAATATCGACGGCATGCGCCGCGGGCGCGAGACACAGCAGCGAGACGGCCAGTGCGCCGGCGAATCGCGACAGGATGGGCATCCTCATGGCGCGGCTCCCGGCAGCAGAATGGCGGTCACGGATTCGCGGGCAACGATGTCGCTGCCGACCGCACCGTGGACGGCATCCGCCGTGATGGCGTGGATGCGATTGGGCCATTCGCGCACATCATCGACCGTGAGGCCAATGACGAGGGCCTGGCCGTAGGCTGAGGCGAGTTCCAGCTGGTTGTCGCGCAGATAGGTCGCGCTGGCGACGAGCTGCGTCTTGGCGCGTTCGAGATCGGCCGCCCTGGGGGGCGACAGAGCATATTGCTTCAGCACCGCGTCGATCGCCTGCTCGATCACCTCCATGCGTACACCCGGACGGGGCACCGCATAGATCGAAAATTCGCCATCGTCGCGCGCATAGCCGGAATAGGACGAGCCAACATCCGATGCAATCTTCCGCTTGACCACGAGTTCGCGGTAAAGCGTCGAGGTCGCGTCGCCGCCGAGCAGCTGGCCGAAGGTTTCGAGCGCCTCGGCTTCTCCGGGTTTTGCCTCGGTGTAGCTCGGGACGCGGTAAAGCCGCATCCACAGCGGCACCTTCACGTCGGGTCTCTGGATCGTGAGCCGCGACGGACCGAGGCGTGGCGGCTGCGCAAATTCGGCACGCGGCACGAGTTCGCGCGCCGGCACCTTGCCATAGGTCGCCTCGGCATCGACGCGCACTTCGTCGGGCGTGACATCGCCCGCGACGATCAGGATGGCGTTGTTGGGTGCGTAGTGATGATCGTAATAATCCTTCGCCTCGATGCGTCCCAGGCGATGGACCTCTTCCGGCCAGCCGATCACCGGCCTGCCATAGGGATGCGAAAGATAAAGCGCGGCCTCGGCCTGTTCGCGCAACAGCGACTGGGGATCGTTGTCGATGCGCATGCGGCGCTCTTCCAGAACCACATCGCGCTCCGTGCGGACATTGGAATCGGAGAGATCGAGATTGACCATGCGGTCGGCCTCGAGCCCCATCATCATGCGCAGGCGGTCCTTGGCGATCTGCTCGTAAAAGGCCGTGTAATCGTGGGTGGTGAACGCATTGTCCTCGCCGCCATTGCGCGCCACGGTGCGCGCGAACTGATCGCCCGGCACTGTCGGCGTACCGCGAAACATCATGTGCTCGAAGAAATGGGCAAGACCGGAAAATCCCGGCGTGTCGTCCACCGCGCCCACGCGGTACCACAGCATTTCGGTGGCGATCGGTGCGCGATGATCGGGAACGACCACGACCTGCATGCCGTTCTGCAGGGCAAACTGGAAGACCTTTGCCTCCTGCGCCTCAGCGACCGATAGCGACGCGCCAAAGCATGCGGCGGCGAGCAAGGCGATGGTCGACGCACTCCGATGGGCGCGGATGCTGCGGCGCCGCCTGCTTGCCAAACCACGGGGACGGAACATAGCTCGCCAACCCTGCACGAGGCCTCGGCGCCCTCGGCGTCTTGGCGGTTGAACCCAAATTCAGGCACGCATCATGTCAAAGGAAGGCGCGGCGCCCCACCAGCGATTCAGAACAGCCAGTCGAACCAGCCGCCACTGTCGCTTTTCTTGTCGCTGCCGTCTCTCTGGACGGTCGCCGAGTCCTGGGGCTTCCTGGCCGGCGGCTCGCCTCCAGGCTTGCTGTTTGCATCGGCCAGCGTGGCCTTTCCCTGGGCTTTGGCCGCGCTGATGCGCTGAGCCTCGGCGTCGGCGTCGAGCGGCTTGCCATTGTCGGTATCGGGCGAGCCGAACAGCAATTCGTCGGTGAAGCTGTCGTCGGTGGCCTCCATCGACTTGGTGTCGGCTGCGATCTGCTTGCGGATGCCATGATCGGCGGACGCGCCGCCGGAATTGGCCAGCACGGTGCGCTCCGCCGGACTGTAATTGCCCGAGATGGCGGCGGCGGCCGCCGCCGGATCGTCACCGAACAGCGCTGCCTGGGCCGCATCGGTCGGCGACGACTGATTGGTCGGCACGGCGCCGGGCTTGGGCGGCTTCAACTCGAAATCCGGGGGGATGACGAGCGGCGACTTCGTCACCACGGCAAACTCGTCCGGCGGCTCCTTGGTCACGCCGGCCGCCTGGCGGATGCTCTCGCAGCCGATCAGGGAAAGCGCCAATCCCGCCAGCGCCGCAAAGCGCAAGACATTTCGCACAGGCTTCATTCCGAACTCCCGGTTTGGCTGCCTGCCGTCTGCGGCTGGGGCCTCAGCACGGCATCGTATAGCAGGGCGGCCACGCCCAGCGTGATCGCACAATCCGCGATGTTGAACACATACCAATCGTAGGCATGAACATAGAAGTGAAAAAAGTCGGCAACGCGGCCATAGACCACCCGGTCGACAAGATTTCCGATCGCGCCGCCGATCACCAGGCCAAGCGCCGCGCCCAGGATGCGTCGCCCTGCCCGCCACAACCACCAGCCGAGCAAGACCACGGCCAGGACCGAGAACACAGCCAATACGGCGGTGCTCGCCGGCCCATGGGCCGGCAACAGGCCATAGCTCACCCCCGGGTTCCAGACCATGACGAGGTTGAAGAAGGGCAGGACCGGAACAGACTCGCCCGGCGCCTTCTCGATAAAATGGAATCCGTAGAGCAGGACCAGTTTGGAGCCCTGGTCGAGGGCCAATGCGCCCGCCGCGCAGGCCAGTCCGAGATCGCGTGGCGTCACGCCGTCACCTTCTCTTGCGCATCGTCCGCCTCGCTGCAGCGGCGGCACAGATCGTCATGGCCCGGAACCTGGCCCACTTCGGGCAGGATCATCCAGCAGCGGGCGCATTTGTTGCCTTGGGCATGATGGAACGCGACGGCGGCACCGGCAACATCCGGCAGGCGGAAAGCATCGGCCGGTGCCTCACTTGTCCCCAGATGTGCCTGGGACGTGATGGCGATTTCCGCCAGATCGGCCGTTTCGAACAGGGCGCGGTCGGCCGGATCGTCCAGATAGAGCACGGGCGCCGCTTCGAGACTCGCGCCAATCACCTTGTCGCGCCGGGCGATTTCGAGCGCGCCGGTCACCACCCGCCGGAGCGTGCGGATGCGGGTCCATTTGGCGATCAGGGCGGGATCGCGCCACGAATCCGGCACGGGCGGAAACAGCTGCAGATGCACGCTGTCCGTCTCGCCGGGGAAACGCAGCAGCCACGCCTCTTCCATCGTGAAGCACAGAAGTGGCGCGAGCCACGCCACGACGCGGCGGAACAGTTCGTCGAGCACGGTGCGCACGGCGCGGCGGCGCGGCGCATCGAGGCGGTCGCAGTAAAGCGAATCCTTGCGGATGTCGAAATAGACCGCGGAGAGATCGTTGGTGCAGAAGGTGAAGAGCGCGGTGAAGACGCCGTTGAAATCGTATTGCGCATAGCCCTCGCGCACCAGCGTGTCGAGCTCGGCCAGCTTCGCCAGCATGGTGCGCTCGAGCTCCGGCATGGCGTCGGGCGCGATGCGCTCGCCATCGTCGAACCCAGCGAGATTGGCCAGCATGAAACGGATCGTGTTGCGCAGCCGGCGATAGGCATCGACATTCGACTTGATGACGTCCTGGCCGATGCGCAGATCCTGCGTGAAATCCGAACTCGCGGCCCACAGGCGCAGGATGTCGGCACCGTTCTTGTCGGCGATGTCCTGCGGCAGGATCGTGTTGCCGAGCGACTTCGACATCTTGTCGCCTTCGCGATCAAGCACGAAGCCATGCGTCAGGACGGCGTCGTAAGGCGCACGCCCGCGCGTGCCGCAACTCTCGAGCAGCGACGACTGGAACCAGCCGCGATGCTGGTCGGAACCTTCGAGATAGAGATCGGCATGGTCTGCCCTGGGCCAGGACGGCTCGACCGGATGCTCGACGGTGAATACATGCGTCGAGCCCGAATCGAACCAGACGTCGAGGATGTCCTTCACCTGCTCGTAATCGGCCGCGTCGTAGTCGCCCAGGAAACGCGAAGGCGGCGAATTGAACCACGCATCCGCGCCGTCCTGCTCGAAGGCCTCATGGATGCGCGCATTGACGGCGGCATCGTCAAGGATTTCGCCAGATTGCTTGTTCACGAAGATCGCCAGCGGCACGCCCCAGGCGCGCTGGCGCGACAACACCCAGTCGGGCCGGCCCTGCACCATCGACGCGATGCGGTTCTCGCCGGTCTGCGGATACCATTTCGTGTCGCGGATGGCGGCCATCGCGAGTTCGCGCAACGTCTTGCCGCCAAAGACATCGAGCGGCTTGTCCATCGCCGCGAACCATTGCGGCGTGGCGCGGAAGATCACCGGCGCCTTGGAACGCCAACTGTGCGGATATTGATGGCGCAGCGTGCCTTTCGCCAGCAGACGGCCGGCCGCGATCAATTCGCGGATCACGGCGCCATTCGCATCGCCATCCTTGCCTTCCGGGGTCAGAATGCGCTTGCCCGCGAAAAGCGGCACGTTCGCATAGAAGCTGCCGTCCTCGCCCACCGTATGCGGCACTTCGAGACCATGCGTGCGGCCGAGTTCGAAATCCTCTTCGCCATGGCCGGGCGCGGTGTGCACGAAGCCCGTGCCGGTGTCGGCGGTGACATGTTCACCTGGCAGCAGCGGCACGTCGAAATCGAAGCCCTGGCCGCGGAACGGATGAGCCGCGCCCAATCCCGCAGGATCGACATCGCCGAGCCGCTTCAACTCGATCTTCGCGTGATGGGCCGTCTGCTGCGCCAGTGCATCGCCGAGCAGAAGATGCTCGCCGACAGCACCGAGCGCACCTTCAGCCGCGCCGACGATCTCGTAGAGTCCGTAGGACATCGTTGGCGAATAGGCGATGGCGCGATTGCCCGGGATCGTCCAGGGAGTCGTCGTCCAGATCACCACGCTTGCGTTGCCAAGCGAATGGGATCCGTGCGCGACCGGAAACTTCACATAGATCGTGGGCGAGGTTTTCTCGTGATACTCGACCTCGGCTTCGGCAAGCGCGGTCTTCTCGACCGGCGACCACATCACCGGGCGATAGCCGCGATAGATGAGCTTGTTCGCGACGAATTTGTGCAGTTCGCGCGCGATCACCGCTTCGGCGCGGAAATCCATCGTCGTATACGGATGATCCCACTCGCCCATCACGCCCAGCCGCTTGAACTGCGTGCGCTGCACGCCGATCCAGTGTTCGGCGAAGGCGCGGCAATCGCGACGCAGCTGGTCGATCGGCACGTCGTCCTTCGACTTGCCTTCCTTGCGGTAGCGCTCCTCGATCTTCCATTCGATGGGCAGGCCATGGCAGTCCCAGCCGGGCACGAAGGGTGCGTCCTTGCCGAGCATGGTCTGCGAGCGGCAGACGAAATCCTTGAGGATGTAGTTGAGCCCCGTGCCGGAATGGATCTCGCCATTCGCATAGGGCGGGCCGTCATGCAGGATAAAGAGCGGGCGGCCCTTCGCCTGGGCGCGCAGCCGGTCATAGAGATGGGTGGATTGCCAGCGCGCCAGCCATTTCGGCTCGGCCTCCGGCAGGCCGGCCTTCATGGGAAAATCGGTCGCGGGCAGAAACAGCGTGGCGCGGTAGTCGCGGGTAGTCGGGGCGTCGGTCATCGTCTCGGGGCTCGTTCAGGGCTTCGCGGAGGGCTCAAATCCCGGCTCCGCGAGGTATCAGGCGAATCAGCCCATCCACCGCGGCGCCGGGCAGCGAATCTGCTTGGTTCTCGCCATATCCCGGAGGCCCATTGCCCAGTTCCTTGTCGAACCGGAGCTTCTACCAGCGCAGGCCGTCCGGGTAAAGGAGGACGTGTAAGCGCTGCCCGCGCGCCGAAACCGTGCCTCACCGTCGCGTCGGCTCTACCCTCAATTGTATCCATGCGTGGCGGGCGAAACGTCGCGACAAACCAGCTTAAGATTTGTGCCCTACAATGGCGCGGCAAATTGGGGGGAATTGCCATGCTCACCATCGTCAAACCGCAGCGCCAGTGGAGCGAACTTGGGATTCAGATTCTGGTCGGATCGATAGTCGCCATTCTCGTTCTGTCATTTTTCGATGGAATCTGCAGAGGCGAGATGCTTACCAGCGAATCGCGCGTCCTGTGGCAAATGCTGGCGACGTGGACCCTGGACCTGCGTTACCTGGCTGAGACCCTCATCGGCGCTTCAGCCTTCCTCATCATCGGCGGCAAGTTCATCGAAACGCGAACCCTGATCTCGATCGGTTTCGACAAACTGGATGCCGCGAAAATTGTCGTGAAGGGACCGGACGAAGACAACGTCGTGTGGATCGGACATCGCTACGGCACGCAATTCGAGGCCCAGACCGTCGCAACCGTCTTCGCCGAACGCCTCAAGGAAAGCGCCGCCTGAAGCGACGAACTTCTGCCTGAATTCACAATTTCATGCAGTATGCCGTTGTCATACGCCTGACTCATGGAAGGGCCCGCCAATGCCCACATCCGTTCTCAGCGTGCGCGTTACCAACGAGGAACGCTCATTGCTGGAGGCAGCATCGGAACAGTCGCACGCGAATTTGAGCGATTTCATTCGACGCAAAGCGCTTGAGGCAGCCGAGATCGATTTCCTGGAACGCCGCGGCGTCACCATTTCCTCCGGGGACTGGGAGGCTTTCGAGGCGTGGGCCCATCGGCCAGGTCAAAAGAATGAATCGCTTGCGAAGCTGTTGCGCATGCGCCCCAAGTGGCAGAAGTAACATCACCTCGCGCGCTCGCCGAACACGACGATCGAGGCACGTTCGATTGCGGGCGTGAATCGATGAATGGCTGGTTTCGGCGGCGCGGCTGGGCCAACCACGCAGCCGGCATTTCCCGGTTCAATGTCATTTGCGACGCGGCAAAGGGAGCGATTGTCGGTTACGTCACCTTGAGTGCCGCACAAATCCAGCGCGCAAGTCTATCGAAGGGACATCAGCGCAACAAACCCGATCCGATACCTGCCACACTGCTTGGCCAGCCCGCGATTCACAAAGACTGGCAAGGACGGGGCTACGCGGGTTCGCTTCTTCAGTTCGCCCTGCGCACAGCAATCAGGGCGTCCCGCGACGTCGCAAGCTGGGGCGTGCTTACGCATCCTCTGGACGAAACGGCGCGCGCCTTCTACGCCCGGCAGGGCTTCGAGGATCTTCCTTTTGATCCACACAGCGCGATGATCATTCGCATGGTCGACATTGAAACCAACGCGACTTCGGGCAGAGTCTCATAAAAGGTCAAGCGCCCTTCGCGCTTCTTCCGCATCCTTCGCAATCTGCGCCTTGAGCGAATGCAGCGTGTCGAACTTCGCTTCCGGGCGGAGATAGGACACGAGCTCGACCGCAAGGTGTTTGCCGTAGAGGTCGCCGTCGAAATCGAACAGCCAGGTTTCGAGCAGCGGCGTTTCTGTCTCGAACATCGGGCGGATGCCGAAATTGGCGACGCCGTCGTGGCGCGCGACCGGCCTGTCGTCTTCCAGGATTGTGGCGCGCACCGCATAGACGCCGAAGGCCGGCGTGAGATAGCCGTCGGTGCGCATGTTCGCCGTCGGCACGCCGATGGTGCGGCCGCGTTTGTCGCCATGTTCGACGCGCGCCTCGATCGCCCAATGCCGGCCGAGCAGGAGAGCCGCTTCGTCGGGCCGCCCTTCGCGCAACGCAGTGCGGATGCGCGACGATGAGATCTTGCCGTGGCGTTCGTCTTCCACCGGCTCCATCAGCGCGACACCGAAGCCTTCCATCTCGCCCATATAGGCGAGCACGCTGGTGTTGCCGGCGCGGCCCTTGCCGAACTGGAAATCCTGGCCCACCACGGCGGCGCCGATGCCAAGCCCGTCGACCAGCACGTCGAGCACGAAATCCTGCGCGCTCCTGCCGGCCATCGCCGCATCGAAGCCGAGCGCGAACATCACATCGGCGCCCTGCTCCGCGATCAGCCTTGCCTTGGTGCGAAAGGGCGTGAGGCGAAAACTCTCCGTGCCCGGACGGAAAAATTCCTGGGGGTGCGGTTCGAAGGCGAGCACGCCGAACGGCGCGGCGCGCTCGGCGGCCAGCGCCTTCGTCTGCGCCAGCAGCGCCTGATGGCCGCGATGCACGCCATCGAAATTGCCGATTGCAACAACCGCGCCCTTCCAGGCATCCGGCACGGCATGGTGGCGGAAGATGCGCATAAGTTCGCGGATCAGCCCCTGGGCCGCGCGGGCGTCATCACTGTGGCGTCGCCTTCGATCACCACCGTATCGCCGACAAGGCACACGCAATCGAACACGACGCGGCGCTTCTCCGCCACGATGTCACGCACCGTGCAGATGGCGGTCACCGTGTCACCGATCCGGACCGGCGCCTTGAAGCGCGTATTGAGGGCGAGAAAGATCGTGCCGGGGCCCGGCATGTCCATGCCGAGCACGGTCGAAATATAGCTCGCGGTCAGGACACCATGGGCGATGCGGCCCTTGAAGGGCGTGGTCTTCGCAAACGCCTCGTCGAAATGGACGGGATTGATGTCGCCGCTCACCTCGCCGAACTGCTGCACATCGCGTTCGCTGACGGTTTTCGTGAAACGCGCCGACATGCCCGGCTGAAGGTCTTCGATATAATAGGTCACGTTTGTCCTGTTCCCGATTGGCGCGCCGTCTTATCGCGCGGTTGCATCACCACACAAGCGCGCGCATGGCGGCGAGGATTTTCACGCCGGCCTTGTCGCTCAGCGCGCCGATCGATTGGGGCGTCAGGCGGCCGATGTCTTCGCCGTGGATGCCGTCGGCGATGAAGAGCGCGTCCAACCCCGCCTCGTTCGCGCCGCGGATGTCGGTCTCGATGGCGTCGCCCACCGTGAGCACGCGCAGATCGGTGCGCCCGGCAACGCGCTGTGCCTCGGCCAGCGCCCGGTCATAGATCGGCGCGTGCGGCTTGCCGCAATAGTGCGTTTCGCCGCCCAGCACATCGTAAAGCCGCGCCAGCGCACCGGCACAGTAGATCAGCGTGCCGCCGCGCTGCACCACGAGATCGGGATTGGCACAGATGAGCACCAGGCCGCGCGCATGCACCTGCTCGAGCAGATCGCGATAATCCTCGGGCGCCTCGTGGTCGTCATCGAACAGCCCGGTGCAGAGCGCCACCTCGGCGTGGTGCGCTTCGACGCAATCGATGGCGAGACCGGCAAAAATCCCGCGGTCGCGCTCGGGGCCGATATGGAGGAGGCGCAGCCGGCCTTCCCCGGCGCGGCGCGCCAGCTCGTCGCGCGCCAGGATGCCGGACGTCACGATCGAATCGTAGCAATCGAGCGGCACGCCCAGCTGGCGGAATTGCTGCTCGACATCTGCCGCCGGCCTTGGCGCATTCGACAGAAGGATGACCGGACCATGCGTGGCACGGAAGGCATGCAGCGCCTGCACGGCTTCCTGCCGCGCGGCACGGCCATCATGCAGCACCCCCCAGACGTCGCAGAACAGCGCGTCGTAGCCCGGCGCGATTTCGTGCAGGCCCTTCAGGACCGGGATGGGCGTAGACACGCGCGGTGCAATGGGTTGGGTGGCGGCGCGGAGCGGTCGCATGCAAGGTGCACCGCCGTCAATGGGGGCGTTGTCAGCCGGCGCGGCGGAAGGGGATCACCGGCGCGGCCAATTCGGCCGGAAGCTTTCCGGCTTCCTCGCGCACGGCACGCGGTTCTCCGAACAGAAAACCCTGGCCACAATCCACGCCGAAATCGAGGAGCTGGACGACCGTCTTTTCCTGCTCCACCCGCTCGGCAATCAGATTGATGGCGTGGCGGGCAAGGAGCGCCTTGAGGTCTTCGGCGGCAACCTGGGCGTGGGCGGCGTTCATGCCGCCGGTCAGCGTCTCGGCCCTGACCTTCAGATGGCGGAAACCGAGCTGCCGTAACTTTGCGAAATTGCAGTCGAGGGTTTCGACATGATCCATCGACAGGGCGAAGCCAAGCCCGGACAGGTAAGACAAATTCTCTTCGACGCGCGGGTCCACATCGATGACCGCATTTTGCGCGAACTCGAAAACGATATGCGGCGCCATATCGCGGTTGTGATGCATGTATTCCAGGAATTGTGGAAAGAACTCCGCATCGCCAAGCGTCTCGCCCGAGATGTTGCAGAAGATGCCGAGCTCGCGATTCTTCTGCGTCAGGCGGCGAACGATCTGGACGCAACGGAAGAGCAGCAGATTGTCGACCACCGACATGAGGCCCACGGGACCCGCCACGCGCATATATTGCGCCGGCATGATCACCGCACCGTCCTCGGCGCGCAGGCGCGTCAGCGCCTCGTAGAAGCGCAATTTGCGCTGCGGCAGGCTGACGATGGGCTGCAGATAAAGATCGACGCGGTTTTCCTCGAGCGCCGCGCGGATGATTTCGAGCAGATCGCCCTCGCCCAGCCGCGGCATCGGAATCTGCGGCGGCGCCGCGATCTGGCGCACCTCCGGCTCCGCTTCCAGCGCCACCGGCTGCGCGCGCGATTTGTCGGCGATCCGCCCGGCGAATTCGCGCATCAGGCTTTCGAGCACCTGAAGCTCCGCCACGATCCTGCGGCTCTGGTCGGTGGTGCGCGCCTCGATGGCGGCCTTCATCGTGTCCATGCCCGCGCGGGTTTCGCTTAGGGACTCGGCGAGCACGCGGCTCGTCTGTTTCATCTCCACCAGCTCGCGCGCCACCTCGCGCTTCTCGCGCCGGCGCAGGCGCGACGCATGAAACTGCGCGGCGATCACCACCATCAGCACGCCCGCCAGCGCGGCGGTGGCGAGATTGACGGCGCCGCCCAGGAACAGAAACGCGGAAATGGTAGCCGCAGCCATGGCGTAGGTGGCAGCGACGAGAGCATTGGTCATCGGCTTCTCCGATGGTTCACCGCTTAATGTCGCAAGCCCCCGGTTTCCAATTCGTTAACCAACGCCTTGCCGCTTTGCCGCGGCTGCGCCAAGGTTCCCGTGCACCAATTCCGGAGACAGGCATGACCAGCGCGTATGATTTCCGTTTCCGTGCCATCGACGGCGGCGACCTGCCTTTGTCGAACTATCGCGGCAAGGCGCTCCTGGTGGTCAATGTCGCCAGCCAATGCGGCCTCACCCCGCAATATTCCGGACTCGAATCCCTCTGGCGGGAGCATCGCGACAAGGGCCTCATCGTGCTGGGCGTGCCGGCCAATGATTTCGGCGCCCAGGAACCCGGTACCGAATCCGAGATCAAGACCTTCTGCGAGACGAACTTCGATGTCGATTTTCCGCTGACGGCCAAAGAGCATGTGATCGGGCCAGAGGCTCACGCGCTATACAAATGGGTCGCGGGCGAACTCGGCGACGCTGGTACGCCGAAATGGAATTTCCACAAATACCTCTTCGACCGCGACGGCCGCATCGCCGGCAATTTCGGCTCGCGCGTGACGCCCGACGCGGCGGAGCTGGATGCCGCAATCAAAGAGGCGCTGACATAGAGCCGCGCCATTGCGGCCTGGATCGCGAAAGGCCGACGCTATTTTTTCTTCAGACGGAACACCACGCCGTTGTCGTCGGCACCGCCATAGGCTGCAACGCCGTAAAGCCTGCCCTGCCTTTGGGCCAGTTTGCTGACGGACGTCGAACCATCCGTCCCGGTAAATCTGTGCAGGACCGTTTCCGTCCCACTGGCAATATCGACCCGGTAGATCGTGCCAAAGTTGTTGGAATCGCCGCCAGAGCCGGTCGCGCCATATAGATCGCCTCCCAGGCGAAGGATGTCGCCCTGGGGGTTTGCGCCATCGGCCCCGCCGGCAAAGCTGTAGAGTGCAGTCAGGGTTCCATCCGGCGCCAGGCTGAAAACCGTGCCGACACCGTTCGTTCCGCCATTCTGGGCCGTGCCGTAGAGCGTGCCCGATGTGTCGCGCTCGAGCCCGCCCACGGGGTTGGCTCCGTCATGTCCGCCGGTGAAGCTGTAGAGCGTGGTGAAGCCTCCGCCAGACGGGATTTCGAACACGGTGCCATTGTTGCTGCTCCCGCCACTTTCTGTCGTGCCGTACAAATTGCCGGCGCGGTCCTCAATCAGGCTGCATTCCGGATAGGCGCCATCGGTGCCTGCGAAGGTATGCAGCACCTTGAACGTTCCACCCGCCGTGTATTCGAAAACCTCGCCCTGATTGTTGGATCCCCCATCGGTGGTGATCCCGTAGAGGTTGCCTGCCTTGTCGCGAAGCAGCTGCCCGACAGGCTGGCTGCCGTCGGTGAAATCGAATTTGTGCAGCACCTTGTATTTGCCGCCCGCACCATATTCCCAGATGGTGCCGCAACCGCCGTCGCAATTGATGCTGCCCCCGCCGCCATTGGTGGTGCTGTACAGATTCCCGGACCCGTCGATCGCCGGCTGCGACCTGGGGAACGCACCATCGTTTCCATTGCCGAAGGAGCGAACGATCGTCTCGGTTCCATCCGGCGCAATTTCGAACAGCGTGCCGAGGTTGTACGCGCCGCCGACATAGGTGACGCCATACATGTCGCCCGCACTATCGAAGGTCACGCCGACCAGGGGATAAGCACCGTCGCCAGGGGCGCCGGCGAAATCGTGAATCACGGTGAGGCCCGGCTTTGCCGAGGCGGGCAAAGCGGATACCGCCAACGCCACGGCGGAGCCCAGCAGCGCGCCACGGAACACGGCACAATTCGAAAGCATCGGGTCAGATCCTTGATATTGCGAACAGCTGAATTGCAGTAGCCATGATTGGGGCGCGGATGCAACGCCAAACCCCGGCGACTTCTATGGGCCATTCCCAGCGGCCAGCCGATTCGGTGCCTGGCAATCGATCGGTTCGCGCTCCATTCGAAAGTGCGAGTATTTTCCAGGGAATTGCACGAGCGCAGATGCCCTTAGCCGCCAACTTCCTGCGGGTGCGCAGGGCAGCACCCGGCAGGCTCGTGCAGAATTTGACGGCAGGTTGCATGCGCGTATGAATACTCGTGTGGGGATTCCGGAGTGACGGAATTTGGTGGCGACGATTCTGCGCGAGCTGCAGCGGCGCAATGTCATTCGCGCGGCCATTCTCTATGTCACGGGCGTGTGGGCGCTGGCGCAGGGCATCGCGGCGCTCGGACCGGTTGTCGGAGCACCGGAATGGGTGGCGCGATGGTTCCTGATCGCCGCGGCCATCGGCTTTCCGTTCTGGATCGCCTTCGCCTGGTTCTATGAATTCACGCCCGACGGAATAAGGCGCGAGAGCGAGGTCGACTCCGACAAAGCGGTGCTCCGCGCCACAGGCCGCAGGCTCGATTTCCTCATCATCGGTGTGCTCGCTGTCGCGGTGGTGCTGCTGCTGACCGACCGCTTCGTTCGGCGCGACCGAGCTGTTACGTCTCTGCCGCCGCCCGTCATCACCGAGAAATCCGTCGCCGTGCTGCCACTGGTGAACGAGAGCGGCGACGCCAATGCGCTGTATTTCTCCGACGGCCTTTCGGAAGCCTTCATCGATGCGCTGTCGCAATTCCCCGGCCTAAAGGTCATCGCGCGTGCTTCTTCCTTCCAGTTCCGCAACAGCAAAGACCCTGTAAGCGTTATCGGAGAAAAGCTCGGTGTCGCACACCTTCTCGAAGGTAGCGTGCAGCGCGCCGGCGATGCAGTGCGCATCAGCGCTGAACTAATCAGTATAGACGATGGCGTAGCGATCTGGTCCGCACATTATGACCGGCCCTACAGGGATCTGTTCAAGCTGCAGGACGATATAACCAGCGCCGTCGCTGCATCATTGAAGGCGAAACTGCTCGGCGGCGGCAACGCCCCGCCGCCGCAAAGCGACCGTCCGCCCAGCGGCAATCTCGAGGCCTACAACCTTTATCTGGAAGGCATGTTCTATCTGCATCATGTGACGCAAGAGAATATGCGCAAGGCCGCTGCTGTTTTCAGCAAAGCAATCAAACTTGATCCCGATTACGCCGCTGCCTGGGCAAAACTCAGTGCCGCGGAGCTTAATGGCGCTGCGGCTTTGGGACATTCAACGGTGGAAATTCTGCCGCAAGCGCGTGAGCACGCCGAGAAGGCGGTCGCCCTGGCGCCAGGCCTTGCACTCACACATCTGGCGCTTGGCAGTGTGCTTCAAAACCAGCTCAATTGGCACGGCGCGGAGGCCGAATATCGCCGCGCCGCGCAATTGGCTCCTGCCCTGGGCGATGTAAAAAAGTTTTTGGCCAGCTCGGCTGCAACCCTTGGCCGGCTCGAGGAGGCGGTCGCCCTCGTGCGGCAGGGTTTGAAGCTCAACCCGCTGGGGACATATTACTACGTCGACCTTGCCGTGGATTTGATTTCGCTGGGCCGCCTTCGCGAGGCCGAAGCGGCCATCCGCAGCGCCATTGCGCTTTATCCCGATGGTCCTTTCCTTTTCTATACGCTGTCGCAGATCGACATCCTGCGCGGCGACGCCAAAACAGCGCTGGCGGATGCGCAAAGGGAACCTGGCGGCCTGAACCATGACGCAGCCGTAGCAGAGGCGCTGCAGATCGGTACGGACCGCACCGCAGCCGATGCGGCGTTGAGGGATTTCGTAAAAAACTACGGTGGCATTGTGCCTCTTCAGACCGCCGAAATTTATGCCGTGCACAAAGACGCAGACGACACGTTCGAATGGCTGGAGCGCGCGCGGGCGGCGAAGGATTCGGTTCTTCAAATCCTGCTCTTCGATCCGTTCTTCCTGGCCTACCGCCACGATCCGCGCTTCGCAAAACTCTGCGAAGAATTGAACCTTCCCATGCCGAAGAATTAGCTCTGTGTCCGGATGTGGCGACCGGGAAAGCGGTGATTTTGGCGCGTGGACCAACGTTCACCGATCGGTTTGAAGTCCGGGTTGGTCCAGACTCGCATTCGTGAATTGGTTTCCGCATGAGAGCCTTCATCGCGACATTGTGTACAACATCGCGAATCGGAGCCCAAAGACAGTCGGGCGAATGTCTTCGCGCCCTGCCAAGCGCCGCCATTGGCGACATCATGGGGTGCGTCGTGGGTTGAGTCTGCGCTGGTGCCCGCTTCACTTAAGGGGCCAACTGAACAGTCGGCAACGGGGACGCCGTAACTCTTACGTCTTCACCTTCGGCGTGATGCGGATTTCGATGCGGCGGTTGCGGGGTTCGTTCTTGCCGGGACCTGTGGGCACTTTCAGAATTTCGGCGCCAAAGCCCTTGGCGGCGACGCGATGGGAGTCGACGCCGTCGCGGGTGAGTGCGCCGGCCACGCCGTCGGCGCGCTTCTGCGAGACCTTCAGATTGAGATCGTCCGTACCCGTTGTATCGGTGTAGCAGTTGACGACGATCTGGGTGCTGTCGAATTTCCTGAGATCGAGCGCTACGGTCTGCAATACGTCCATGCCTTTGGCGTTCAGCACGACGGAATTGATGCCGAACAGCGAGTCGCTCGGAATGTTGAGCACGAGATTGTCGCCCGAGCGGGTGACGACGATGGCCCTGCCCTTCAATTCGGCGCGCAGCTCCGCTTCTTCGCGGTCGATATAGCCGCCGGCCGCCTGGGCCGTGAGCATGCCCATGCCGAGGCTCTTGACCGGCGGGGGCCCCTGGAGCGGACGGGGTGCGGTCTCCGCCTCGTGCAGGGCCTGCGGGGGCGGAGGCGGCGGCGGCATGCGCCGGGGACCCGGGCCAGGCGGCTCCATGACGCAGCCGCTGAGCGCCAGAGCGACGACAATGAAGCCGGCAATCGGTTTTTGCATCGGGAATCCCCTTGATCGGTCGCACACAGGAGGGACGGCCATCCAAACCGCATTGTGGCGACACCCTGCCGTCAATAAGAATGCGACACAAAGCCATTCGGTTTCAGGAGCACTTCGGATGAATCTATTCGATCTGACGGGCAAGGTCGCGCTGGTGACCGGCTCGACCAGGGGTATCGGTGAGTCGATCGTCCATCGCCTTGCCGAGCACGGAGCCAAAGTCGTGGTCTCGAGCCGCAAGGCCGATGCCTGCGAACGTGTCGCGGCCGACATCAATGCGGCGCGCGGCGCGGACGTGGCCTACGCCATTCCGTGCAACATCAATTACAAGGAACAGCTGCAGCAGCTGGTGGCGGCCACGCGCGCGAAATGGGGGCAGATCGATGTGCTGGTCTGCAACGCGGCGCTCAATCCCTATTTCGGCCCGCAGCTCGACATGCCCGACGAAGCCTTCGACAAGGTGATGGGCGCCAATGTGCGCTCCAATCATTGGCTTTGCCAGATGGTGGTGCCTGAGATGGCCGAACGCCGCGACGGCGCGGTGATCATCGTGTCGTCGATCGGCGGCCTGCGCGGTTCGCCGGTGATCGGCGCCTATTGCATCTCGAAAGCGGCCGACCTGCAGCTGGCGCGCAATCTTGCTGTCGAATACGGGCCGATGAATGTTCGCGTGAACTGCATCGCGCCCGGCCTCGTCAAAACCGATTTCGCGAAAGCGCTGTGGGACAATCCCGAGATTCTGAAACGCTCCACCGCCAGTGCGCCCCTCCGGCGGATCGGCGAACCCGACGAGATCGCAGGTGCCGCCGTGTTCCTCGCCTCGCGCGCCGGCGCCTTCATGACCGGACAAGCCATCGTGATCGATGGCGGCGTGACCATCGCATGAGAAACACCATCGCCGGACTCCTGCTTGCGTCCACACTTTGCATCACCGCCGCCGCAAGCGCCGCACCGGCCGGCGATCCGTCGGCTGGCTTGAACTGCAAGACCGCCACGGTGCAGACGGAGCTCGATGCCTGCGCCGACCGCGATTTCGATCTCCAGGACAAAAAGCTCAACGCCGTCTATCGCGCGTTGATGCAGAAGTCCGAAGCGGCCGACCAGACGCTGCTGAAAACCGCCGAACGCAACTGGCTCGCCTATCGCGACAGCGAATGCACCTATGAAACATCGGACTCGAATGGCGGCTCGATCCACCCGATGGACGTCAGCATCTGCCTCACGGAAAAAACCAAAGCCCGCATCGCCGAACTCAACCACGCGGGGAATTGAAGCGCGCGACCCGCCAGCTTCGTATGCGGAAATAACACGAGTTGAAACGCAGAGCCGCAAAGGCGCAGAGGAATTGGGGGCATCTTCGCGCCAACGCGTTGTGGCGCGAGGAGCCACCACCGGCGTGGGCTTCCGGTCAACATCGCGCGCATCAAGAACGCGGTCTGTCGCGGGAGGTCCATTCTCCGGCGCTTTGCGCCTTTGCGATTCAACCGGATGACGACCCAAAAGCCCACATATGCATCCCTGAGTGTCCAAAATTGCAGCGGCAGAGCGGCCCACGACACTTTGGGCAAACCTTCTTCGTGTTTTCACGGCAGGATTTCCAGGCAAGTTTTCGCGCCTGGGGCAAATGCAATTTGAACCGCAAAGACGCAAAGGCGCTGAGACGCTTGAGCCTACGCCGCGGCACAATGATGTGTCGCGCGCGATTGTCGATGCGGCCTATTGCGTGCACGCCAATTTGGGCGCGGGCCTTCTGGAGTCCGTCTACGAGCAGTGCCTCGCGGCCGAATTGGCGTTCCGCAATATCCTGGTCGAACGTCAGGTCAGACTGCCGATTGTTTACAGAAACATCAAAATTTACGCTGGCTTTCGGCTCGATCTGCTGGTCGAAAAGCTCGTTGTCGTCGAAATCAAGGCGGTCGAGCGGATCCTGCCCGTCCACGAAGCACAGCTTCTCACCTATCTGAAACTTTCAGATCATCGGCTTGGGCTTCTGGTCAACTTCAACGTCACCCGGATCAAGGACGGATTACGGCGGCTGGTCCATTCTCGGTAGCTTTGCGTCTCTGCGCCTTTGCGTTTCAAACCGAAAGATGGCCCATACGCGGAAATACGTGATCGACAACCGCCGCATGTGGAGGAAACGCAAGCCGAAATGCAGAGACGCAAAAACGCAGAGGGCATGGAGCCGCTTTCACGCACACCGCGTTGGCGCAACCAGCAGCATCCCACTTCTGTAGCTCACAGGCCACGAGCGCGTGTTTCCGGTCACCGTTACGCGCATCACAGATGGCCGGCATCGGCCGGTCCATTCTCCGTAGCTTTGCGTCTTTGCGCCTCTGCGTTTCAAACAGAAGACGAACCAAACGCAGAATCGCGTTCAGCTCGTCTCTTTCGAACGCTTCAGCTTTTCTGTTCGCCAGGCCTGTTCACTGTCACACCCCCAGCACCTCTTCGGCGCTTTTGAACGGCAGATTCTGGGCTTCGGCGACGGCGCGGTAGGTGAGCGTGTGCTTGTAGACGTTGAGGCCGGCGCGGAGGTGCGGGTTCTTGCGCATCGCGGCGTCTGCCCCCAGGTCGGCCAGCGCCAGCGTGAACGGCAGCGTGGCGTTGTTGAGCGCGAAGGTGGAGGTGCGCGCCACGCCGCCCGGCATGTTGGCGACGGCATAGTGCACCACGTCGTGCACCCTATAGGTCGGGTCGTCATGCGTGGTGGCATGCGAGGTTTCGGCACAGCCGCCCTGGTCGATCGCGACATCGACGATGACCGAGCCCTTCTTCATCTGCTGCACCATCTTGTCGGTGATGAGCTTGGGCGCCGCCGCACCCGGCAACAGCACGCCGCCGATCACGAGGTCGGCGCCGATCACATGCTCTTCGATCGAATCGATGGTCGAATAGATCGTGTTCAGCATCGAGCCGAATTGCAGGTCGAGTTCGTAGAGGCGGTGAATGGAGACGTCGAGGATGGTGACATGCGCTTCGAGACCCATGGCCATGCGCGCCGCATTCGTGCCGACCACGCCGCCGCCCAGGATGACGACCTTCGCCGCCGGCACACCCGGCACGCCGCCGAGCAGCATGCCGCGTCCGCCCTGCGCGATTTCGAGACTGTGCGCCCCGGCCTGGATCGACATGCGGCCGGCCACTTCGCTCATCGGCGCCAGCAGCGGCAGGCCGCCACGGGCATCGGTGACCGTTTCATAGGCAATGGCGATCGCGCCGGATTCGATCAGCCCGTGTGTCTGCTCGGGGTCGGGCGCAAGATGCAGATAGGTGAAGAGCGTCTGGCCGGGCCTGAGCATCTTGATCTCGACGGCCTGCGGCTCCTTCACCTTCACGATCATGTCGGCATTGGCGAAGATATCGGCTGCGGTGGACAGCATCTTCGCGCCGACACGGACATACATATCGTCGGTGAGGCCGATGGCTTCGCCGGCCTTGGTCTCGACCATGACCTCATGGCCGCGCGCGGTCAGTTCGCGCACGGCAGATGGCGTCAGACCGACACGATATTCGCGATTCTTGATTTCCTTGGGAACACCGATGCGCATGGGCCTCTCTCGAGCTTGTGATTACCAGCGGTTCTTGGCGTCGAGAACCGCAAAGACGAAGAAAACGGGAAGTTCTATGGCGGTTGCATACCACAAAATCTCCGGGGAAATGACCCGGTTGGTGGCGTGGAGCATGAAAGTGGCCAGCGCATAGAGGATGGCGGTCACCGCCACGGGCAGCGCGAACACCAAAATGACGAGGATCGTGCGGCGAAGGATCGGCATGCGGCCCTCAATCGAGCCCGGCCAGCACGGCGCGCACGCCGTCGACCATGCGGGAGATATCGGACTCCGAGGCGATCAGGGCCGGCGCCAGCGCGATCGTGTCGCCGGAGACACGCAGCAGAAGGTCGGCCTCGGCGAAGGCGCGCGCCATCACGGCATAGCCGCGGCGGCCGGGCTGCGCAGGATCGGGCGCCAGATCGATGCCCGCGGCCAGACCCACATTGCGGATATCGGTGACGTGCGGCGACTGTTTGAGGGTGTGAACCGCCGCCGCGAAGACCGGCTCGAGAGCGCGGGCGCGCGCGTAGAGATCGTCGGCCTCGTACACATCGAGCGTTGCGAGCGCCGCGGCGCAGGCGAGTGGATGGGCGGAATAGGTGTGGCCGTGGAAGAGTTCGATGCTTTCCGGCGGGCCGTTCATGAAGGCCGCGTGAATCGTCTCTGAAACAATCACGCCGCCCATCGGCACCGCCCCGTTGGTCACGCCTTTGGCGAACACGATCATGTCGGGGGTGACGCCATAGCGTTCGGCGGCGAAGGCATGACCCATGCGGCCGAAGCCCGTGATCACTTCGTCGAAGATGAGCAGGATGCCGTGCATATCGCAAAGCGCGCGCAACCGTTCGAGATAGGCTTTCGGCGACGCGAACACGCCGGCCGAACCGGCCATAGGCTCGACAATCACCGCGGCAATGGTCTCGGCGCCATGCAACGCGACGATACGCTCGAGCGCCTTGGCGAAGTGTTCGCCATCCTCCGGCTCGCCGCTGGTGAACGCCATGCGGGCACGGTCGTAAGGCAGGGGAAGATGATCGTCCGTACCCGGAACAAGCGGGCCGAAGGCGCGGCGGTTGTTGCCGATGCCGCCAACCGAAATGCCGGCAAACGTCGCGCCGTGATAGCCCTTCTCGCGGCCGATCAGCCGGAAACGTCCGCCCTGCCCCGAGCGATGAAAGAAGGCGCGCGCGATCTTGAGCGCCGCATCGACAGCCTCCGAGCCGGAATTGACGAAGAACACATGGTCGAGATCGCCCGGTGCAAGCCTCGCCAGTCTCGCGGCCAGCGCGAACGCATCGCCGTGCCCGAACTGGAACGTGGGCGCGTAATCGAGCGTTCCGGCCGCGTCGCGGATCGCCTCGACAATCCGCGGCTGGCCGTGACCGGCATTGACGCACCAAAGCCCCGAACAGGTGTCGAGCACCGCGCGGCCCGACGAGTCGAAATAGTGCATGCCCTCGGCCCGGGCCAGGATGCGCGGATTCTGGTGAAAGGCGCGATTGGCGGTGAACGGCAGCCAGAAGGCGGAAAGCGTATCGCTTTCGCCCGCGCCGTTCGCCTGCGTGTGGTCGTGTCCGGTCTGCATGAAAGCGCCCGCCGCGTCGCGCCAAACTAGCAAAGCCGTCACGGCGGAGCGAGGGGGCGGGCTTGCCCGCGATGCGGTCCGGATCGCAGGACCGGCAAGGCCGGCGGTGCCTTTTCGACCGATGATTGCGCGAGCCGCAAAAACGCCGCGGCCCCGGCGAAGACCGCCGGGGCCGCGAGCGATTCGCGAGGACCGGTTTGGGGGTTAAACCGGTCTCAGGTCGGCTGGCTCAGCGGCGCCCGCCATGCCAGCCGCCGCGAAATCCGCCGCCATGCCAGCCAACGCCGCGCCAGCCGCCGCGGAAGCCCGTGTGCCAGCCGCCGTGCCACCAGACATACGGATGACCACCCCACCAGCGGTAATAGTGCGGACCATAGGCCCACGCGCCGCCGACATAGACCGGGTAGTCGTAATTGTAGTAACCGCAGCCGCCATAGCCATATCCGCAGGCCGGCGGGCCGTAATAGGGGCCGGGAATGCCAATTCCCACGCCAATCGAGACACGCGCTTCGGCCGGGGCCGTCGTCGCAGCGGTGACGCCAAGGGCCGTCCCCGCCATCATGAGGGCACCAAGTGCCAGTTTCCTGAACTTCGTCATCGCTCCGTTTCCTTCATTCCGAACGGGACCCCTCCGTTCCTGGACACGACTATGCCCCGCGGGTCCTGAACCAGCGATGAACGATTCTTTCAGGGAATTCACAATCAGGCGGAGCGGCCGCGCGCGTCGACAGGCCAGATCGCTTCGAGCGTATCGCCGCGCACCACATGATAGCGGTCGTAGAGATTGACCGTGGGATCGCAGTGCGGCACCACGCAGGAAATCCCGTGCCCGGGTTTCAGCGGTATGTCCGCGCCCGAATAGAAAACGCCGCCCTGCTCGTCGCCGAAGAAGAAATAATTGGCGCCTGGCGGTGCGCCCGATGCGATCTCCGGCGGCCCGGCATCGGTGGCGAAGGATTTGAACCCCGCATCGGTGGTCGCAAGGCCCTGGCGATTGGCGCTGATCACCGTGGTCTGGACGAACAACGCCGTCTCGAACGGCGTGCGGTCGCCGGCCTTGGTCCAGATCTCGTTGTATTGCCGGTCCATGAAAACGTAGGAGCCGACCTGCAGCTCTGTCAGTACGGCCGCGTCGGGATCGATGTCGAACGTGCCGGTGCCGCCGCCGGTGAGAATGCGCAGCGCAATGCCCTCGCGCCGCAGACGCTCGCAAAACATGTCGAGCTGCGCCAGCGCCTCCAGCGATTTCGCACGGCGTTCGCTGGGCGATTCGAGATGCTGCAGATGCCCCGCATAGCATTGCAATCCCAGGAATTCGAATGCGGGTTCGCGCACGAGACGGCGAACCAGCGTATGCGCGCCCTCGCCCGGCCGCACGCCGGTGCGCCCAAGACCGGGATCGATATCGACCAGCACTTTGAGCCGCCGCGCCGAGCCGCGCACGGCCACGGCCAGACGTGCGGCCACATCGGCATTGTCGCACACCACGATGAGTTCGCCGATCTTCTCATGGAGGGCAACGAGGCGCGCCATGCCGGCATCGGTGACGACGGGCGAGGTGACCAGCAGCGAATCGATCCCGCCTTCCGCCAGCGCCTCCGCCTCGCCGAGCTTCGCCACGCAGATGCCGACCGCACCGGCTGCAAGCTGGCGTTTGGCGATCTCGACCGATTTGTGAGTCTTGGCGTGAGGCCGCAGCGCGATTTTCCGCGCCGCGGCATGCGCCGCCATCTTCGCCACATTGCCTTCCAGACGATCGAGATCGATCACCAGCGCCGGCGTCTGCAGCCGCGCCCGGCTGCCGGGCTGGCCGATGAGTGCCGCATTCAGGTCTTGCATCCCGCTTCGTCCCCGCGCGAGGTGCGGCCGCCATGACCGCGCTCCTGCTCATCCTTCTTTCGGCAATTGTGCATGCCATCGTCAACATCCTGACGAAGCGCGGCCGCGACAAATATGCGATGCGGCTCCTGATCGGGGTGTTCTCGGCGCTGATCGTGGCGCCGGTCCTGCCCTTCGTGCCGCTGCCGCATGGCCGTGCCGTGTGGCTCCTTGGCGCCACCGCCCTCGTGCATGCGCTCTACGAGCTTCTGCTGGTCAAATCCTATGAAAGCGCCGCCTTCTCCGCCGTCTATCCCGTGGCGCGCGGCACGGGACCGCTTTTCACGGCGCTGGGCGCCCTGCTGCTGCTCGGCGAACATCCGCCGCCACTGCAGATTTTGGGAATCCTGTTCGTCTGCGGCGGTGTGATCGCCATCGGCCTTTCGCATCGCGCGACCGAAGGCGCGAAAAAAGGTCTCGCTTTCGCGCTGGCGACGGGAGCGACGATCGGTTGCTACACGCTGATCGACGCGTCGGGCGTGCGCGCCGTACCCGATCCCCTCTCCTACGTCCTGTGGTTCTTCGTGGCGCATGGGTTTTGCGTGCTGGTGACAGCGCCCGGGATTCGCGGCCAGCGCGTGATCGTCGAAGCGCGGCGCGAATGGCGGCTCGGCATCCTGCTCGGCATGCTCTCGATCACCACCTATGGCGCGGCGATGCTGGCCTACCGTTTCGGCGCCACCGCACGGCTCGCGGCCTTGCGCGAGACCAGCGTGCTGTTCGGGACCGCGCTTGCCATGCATGTCCTCGGCGAAAAGATGACGCCGCGGCGCTGGCTCGCGGCCGGCGCAATCGCAATCGGCGCAATCCTGCTGCAGGCGGTGTGACGATCCATTCCCGCGCTACGGCTTCGACGCGCAGTATTGCAGGATCCACTTCTCGGCATCCGCGCGGGCCGGAGCGCCCAGGGGACGGATATAGGTCGAAACGTAGGCTGACCCCGCGTTCACCTGTCTGATCTGATCCACATCCAGCTCGCTATTGGAAAACGCACTCAACGAAATGGATTTCTTGTATTCGATTTCCGAACCCGGCTGGCCGGCGCACACCGTCACATTCGTCTCCTTGAGCAGATGGAATGTATTGTCGCCATGCAGACTTTCATCGTTCCTGGTTATGAATTCGGGCAGAGTTGCAAATGGCCCATAGATTGCGACGCTCAGATACTGGGTATCATTGCCGGACGTTCCCTCCAGTTGGAACGAGGCAGTGATGCCGCCGAAGCAGGAATTGTTCTTGTCACTTGTCCAGCCTGGCGGCGGCGAAAGCACAGCCCCTGCGGAAGCGCAATCGCCCGTCGCCAAAGCCCAGGAAAATTTGATGTCCGTATGAGACTCGACAGGTGTGCCATTCTGTGTCGCCGGCTGAAACTTTTGCGCTCTTGCGCAAGCGATGCCCCCTTTGTCCAATGCGGGATAGCCGCTCGAAACCTTGGTGACGGCATCGCTCACGATACCGGCGGGAGAAACGTCGACCGTTACGACGGTCGAGCCCTGGAGATTCATCCGCATGGCAACAGGCGGATAGCTACAGGCCAATGCATCGACCTCGACAGGCGGTGACTGCAACGCCGGACCGCCTGTTTGAGCAGGATGATCCGCCGATGGCGAGGACGCCGCGGCCACCTCTGGTGGCACTGACCGGGCACAAATGAGCGCGGCAAGGGCCAGATATTTCAACGCAGCAGATCGCATGTCCCTCGCCTCATATCGACCCTTGCGCACGTTCGACATGGTGGTGTCGTATGTCGACTCCGCGGCTGCCGTACAATCTGGCATGCGCCGCCGCGAATGAAAATCCACACGGGAGTTGCCTCCATGACCATCCGCCACGCCGCCTGCCACTGCGGGCAATTGCGCTTGACGAGCGAGGGCGAACCTGTGCGCATCTCGGTCTGTCATTGCAGCGATTGCCAGCGCCGCACCGGCAGCCCCTTCGGCTTTTCCGCGCATTATCCGCGCGCCCAGATCACCGCGATCGAAGGCCGCCATACCGCTTTCACCCGCAAGGCCGACAGCGACAACACGGTAACATTCCACTTCTGCCCGGATTGCGGCTCGAACGTCTATTGGGAGCCGTCCGGTCATCCCGAACGCATCACGGTCGCGGTCGGCAATTATGGCGATCCGGATTTCCCGGCGCCGCGTCATTCCGTCTATGAGACGCGCAAACATCATTGGGTGCAGGTGCCCGAACAGGCCGACCACCGGGACTGACGGCAGTTTCCATGAAGACCTTCTATTCGCCCGCGCATCTGGACCATGCGCCGCTTGAGGAGTTTGAAGCCGGCCGGCTCGTGCCGGCGGTCGAGATTCCGGCGCGTGCCGAAGCGGTGAAGGCCGCAATCGAAGCACGCAAATTCGGGCCGGTGCTGCCGCCGCGCGCGTTCGGACACGAACCTTTACTGCGCGTGCATGGCGCGGAGCTTGTGGCCTTTCTGGGCGAAGCGCATGCGGCGTGGCGCGCGCGTTATGGCGCCACGGCACAAGCGGCGTTCCCTTCCGCCTGGCCGGCAGGCGGCGCGAAGGTCCATGCGCGCGCCGATATCGGATCCCGGCTCGGCGCTTTCGTGTTCGACACGGCCACACCGATTCTTCGTGGCACCTGGAGTGCTGCACAGACCGCCGCCAATGTCGCGCTCACCGCCGCCGAGGCGTTGCGCCAGGGCGAGCGCGCCGTCTTCGCACTGACACGCCCGCCCGGCCATCATGCGAGTGCGGATCTGTTCGGCGGCTATTGCTATCTCAACAATGCAGCGATCGCAGCGCAATGGCTGACCGATCTGGGCGCGCGCGTGGCCATCCTCGATGTCGACTATCATCACGGCAACGGCACGCAGGCGATCTTCGAGCGGTGCCACGATGTGTTCGTCGCCTCGCTGCACGCCGATCCGGCATTCGCCTATCCGCATTACTGGGGCTTCGCCGACGAGCGCGGCCTGGGCGCGGGCGAAGGCTTCAACCTCAACATACCGTTGCCGGCCGGCACGGCATGGAGCGGCTACGCTCCTGCCCTCGCCCATGCCGGGGACGCGATCCACACCTTCGCGCCCGACACGCTGATCGTCTCGCTCGGTCTCGACACGTTCGAACGCGATCCCATTTCCGATTTCACATTGAAGGCTGAAGACTATCTGCGGATGGGCGAAGCGCTTGCCGGGATCGAATGTCCCACCCTGTTCGTGTTTGAGGGCGGCTATGCGGTGGACCATCTGGGAGAGATCACCGCGAATGTGCTCGAAGGCTTTCTGCAGGCGCGGGCGTGACTTTTTGAAACCACTTTGGTATGGCGCGGGAACGGCCTTGCCAGGGTTCCTCCGGCAATTTCCACCGCCTCCCTGAACAAGGTCGCCATTTTCCCTGGTCGCGACCCCCATGACGAAAATAACCAAATATATTCAATAGCTTAAGAGGGCACAATGTCCGCTTTTTTTGTTTTTCCCTGCTTTTTTCCCTGAAGCAGGGAAAAGGTTCCGTCGTTCATCGCAACGTAACGCGGACGCACCTTGCATTCCTCAAGGATATAACCAAAATGGTATCACAGTCAAGCGGTCGAACGGCCTCCGGGTTCATCTCCACACCCGATTGCAATCTCGCGCGCTGTTGCCGATTTGCGCCACATCCCGCGTTGACATTCCTGAACCGCACACGTATTTCCCCGCCCCTTCGCGAACATCGGGTTCGCGGGCGAACAAGAGTTGTGCGATGCAACGCGGATATATACCCGTCGAAAAAGCGAACGGCTTCATGCCGCTCGATAATGCATGCCCGGCTCATGGGAACGATCTCGCCTAGGCGATTTCGACAGTCCGATCACACGGACCCTCCCGAGCCAGCCGCTCCGGAGGGTTTTTTGTTTTCCGAAGCGCTGCTCGTTCGAAGAGTCTCCGGCGCAGGCCGGAACGAATGGCGCGCTCTTGCGCCGACAGAGGAGATCCGGTCGCGCCAACAACGTGTCCGGGCAATGCGTATGTACAAGGTCATTCAGGAGCAGGGCGCGCCGATCAAGGCGTGGATCGAGGGCGTGCCGCTCGAGGACGCCGCGCGGCAGCAACTCGTAAACGTCGCGTCCCTGCCCTTCATCCATCATCACATTGCCGCCATGCCCGACGTGCATTGGGGCATGGGGGCGACGGTCGGCTCCGTGATCCCGACCAAGGGCGCCATCATTCCGGCCGCGGTCGGCGTCGATATCGGCTGCGGCATGGTGGCGGCGCGCACGGCGCTGAACGCACGCGATCTGCCCGACACGCTTTCAGGCGTGCGCAAGGAGATCGAGAAGGCGGTGCCGCACGGACGGACGCATCATGGTGGCGCGGACGACCGCGGCGCCTGGCACAATGTGCCCGACGCGGTCGCCACAGCGCTGAACGAAAGCGACCTTGCCGCGCGCCTCAAGGCGATCGTCGACAAGCACCCCAAGATCGGCAAGGCCGCGTTGCGCGCGCCGCGCCATCTCGGAACGCTCGGCACCGGCAATCACTTCATCGAGCTCTGTCTCGACGAGGACAACGCCGTCTGGGTGATGCTCCATTCCGGATCGCGCGGAATCGGCAACCAGATCGGCCAATACTTCATCGAGCGGGCGAAGGAAGACATGAAGCGCTGGTTCATCGCCCTGCCGGACGAGGACCTCGCCTATCTTTCCGAGGGCTCGGAGAGCTTCGACGATTATGTCGAGGCGGTGGAATGGGCGCAGAACTACGCGCTCGCCAACCGCGCGCTGATGATGGATGCGGTGATGAAGGCGCTGCAGGACGCACTTGGGCGGCCATTCGCATGGGGCTCCGTCGCGGTGAACTGTCACCACAATTACGTGTCGCGGGAAAACCACTTCGGCGCGAATGTGTGGGTCACCCGCAAGGGTGCGGTCAGGGCGCGCGAAGGCGATCTCGGCATCATCCCGGGATCGATGGGCGCGCGCTCCTATATCGTGCGCGGCAAGGGGAATGCGGATTCTTTCCACACCTGCAGCCACGGCGCGGGGCGCGCGATGTCGCGCAACGAAGCGAAGCGCCGTTTCACCCTGGCGGACCATGCGAAGGCCACGGCCGGCATCGAATGCCGCAAGGACGCGGACGTCCTCGACGAGACGCCCATGGCCTATAAGGACATTGATGCGGTGATGGCTGCGCAAAGCGATCTCGTCGCAATCGTGCACACGCTGCGCCAGGTGGTGTGCGTCAAAGGCTGATGCGGAGCGCCGGTGGAGAGGTCTTCACCGGCGCACGGTCTTGCGGCGGGTTGTACTGAAAACCCGGGTATGGAGGTCCGGTCACCTGGAAGTTCATGGATCGTGGCGACGCTGTTGGCGTCCTTTTCATGGCCTGCATGGCCAGAACTTTCACTGCGGAGGCGCTACATTCAGACCGCTGCGCAATTTTCTTGCGACCGAATCTTTCTCGAAAACTGTCGAATTTATTTACACTCCCAAGAGCGGGTTGGCGCCAACAGTTGATAATGGCCCCTGTTCTGAATCGGCACAACTTTTGCTTGCCAACCTCGGCAGACTAAACCGCGAGGGGATTTTTGATGGAAAAGCTTTGGGCCAGTGCACTGGTAATAAGTTTCCTGTTGGTCGGTATGAATGCGGCCAGCGCCGACATGAGTACCTGCGATCTTGCAACGCAAAGCCAGAATTGCGGATTGGACGAGATCGCCGCAGGAACGTTTGCGCCCTCCTTGGCTGGTTCGCTGTACTTGCCAGGGCAGCCGCTCGTCACTCCAGGCTTGACGCTTCTGGGGACGACCACCGACCCGACGGGCATCAACGGACTGCTGGTCGGCGGTACGACTTACAACGTTACGTTCAGCACGACGACCATGAGTCCATTTACGCAGGGTTCGACGCTGAGCAATGAGGCCAACTCCGCGCTCGCGGCCGCTTTGAATTCATTAAGGGTTACGGGGTTGGGCAATCAAACACCGATCGATGGATATGCTATTGATGTGGATAATAAATTCGCGCCGTTCACGCTGTTCGACGGATCAATCTGCGACAGGTTTTGCTCCAGCTGGCAAGCGCGAGGGGTTAGCGAATGCAGTCAGTTGGGCAACGATGCAAATGGCGAATATTGCCTGGCAGCAGATTTCACTCCCGAACCCGTTCCCGAACCCGGCACGCTCGGGCTGTTCGGCGTGGCGATGCTGGCTCTTGGCGGTTTGGGTCTGAGAAGGAATTGCGGTATTATGGCGCAAACGCCACAAGAAAATGGGCCGTTGATTTCCTAACTTGTATTAGGACACTACCCAGAACTCATCCGGTACCACCACACAAGGCGGCGGCACGGTGTTCTCGGTGACGCCAGCGGGTGCCGAGACGGTGGTCTATTCTTTCCAGGGCGGCGCTGATGGGTGGTGGCCGCAAGCTGGTCTGATCAACGTGGGTGGCGTACTTTACGGTACCACGTACCAAGGCGCCGCCTACGACGCCGGCACCGTGTTCTCGGTGACACCGTGATAATCGTGTGCGATTACAGTTTTCGTACATCAGGGGTCTGGTTTTGGTGCGAAATTCCTGAATTTCGTACAGCGGCAGGCCCAATTTTCCACTTTGCGCCCCCCTTGCTCGCTCCAGTCTAGCAGGCACAGGCGGCTTAAAATGTGATCTCAAACACCAAGCCGCGACAGCCCAAAAAATCACCATCGCAATCTGCGTCTCCGATTGGGATATTTTGTACCTGGACGAATGGTCACTCGCCTTTGTCAGCCGACGCAATCGGAAGACAGCCATATTCGTGGCTCGGTCACCCAATTTCGACCTGGTCACCCATAACCCTCATCGGCACGTTTGCTTGCGCGTATCGACGTAACCTTCAACACGCTGCTGTAGCGTGCGACCGCCCAGCAAAAGCTCCGCCCATGCAGGCCATGAAAAGGACGCCAACAGCGTCGCCGCGATCCATGAGGCGAAGTTCGGCAGCCGAATAGAAGGTCGAGGCAAAAACTCCGAACAAGAGAATCGTCATGCATAGGCTCCATGCAACTGCCAGCGTCCTGGGCGACGCGCCGCGTCCCTCCCAAGTCCTCAGCAACGGG
>DASXEA010000054.1:0-118940 GCA_036490345.1 Rhizomicrobium sp.
GTGGGGAAGGTGGCGCGCAATGCGTCAGCGTTGCGTGACGGAAGGGGCCTCTTGCAGGCAACACTGCCCCCTCCGTCTCGCCCGGACTGATGTCCGTGCGATCCACCTCCCGCCATCCACTTCGTGGACGGGGGAGGAGGCGCACCAATGCGCAATCGCATTTCTTCCTGCCCCGCGCGGGACGCGTGGGGAAGGTGGCGCGCAATGCGTCAGCGTTGCGTGACGGAAGGGGCCTTGCGCCGGAAGGGGCCTTTCGACGGAAGGGGCCTTCCCGCGCTTCAGCGTTGCAGGGGCATGTGGAGGGCGAAGCAGGTTTGTTCGTGGGTCGAGGTGACGTCGATCCGGCCGCCATGGGCTCTGGCGATTTCGGCGGCGATATAGAGGCCGAGGCCCAGGCCCTGCCGGCTGGGCCTGCCTTCGCCGCGTGCATAGGGCGCGAACAGTCGCGCCATCGCGGCCGGCGCAATCGGCGTTCCGGTATTCCACACCGCGAGTTCGAAGCCGGTGTCCGTCTTCGCCGTCACGGTCACGGGCTCGCCCGGCGCGCCATAGGTCAGCGCGTTGCCCAGCAGGTTGGAGAGGACCTGTCCGATGCGGACGGAATCGGCCATCACCGGCTTCGTGAGCGCAAACTCTGTCCGGATGATCGTTTCCGGATGGGTACTCTGCAATTCGTCGATCACCTGGCGCAAGGTGGGTTCGAGCGATTGCGGCGAGAGCGTCAGGATGATGCCGCCGCCCAGCCGGCCGCGGGCGAAATCGAGTACATTGTCGATCAGGCCGGCCATGCGCACGACGCTTTTCTGCATCATGTTGAGAACCGTTTCGGCGCGTGCGTCCTGTTTCGTCTTGTGAAGGAACCGCGTCCCGGCGGCGATGGAGGCCAGGGGATTGCGCAGATCGTGTCCCAGCACGGCGATGAACTCTTCGCGCAACTGGGCGTCCTCGCGCTGGGCGGTCAGCGCGCTGTCGGTGCGCAACTGGCTGGCCATGGCCGCCTGGACGCGCTGCTCGAGCGTGGCGGTCAGGGTTTTCAGTTCGTCGCGCGCCTTCAGGAGTTCGCGCTCGTAGCGCCGCCTGTCGGTCGCGTTGAACACGGTGAGGCGGATGAACAGCGGCCTGCCGTCGGGGGCCTTGCGCTCCGCCGCGTTGACGAACACCGGAAAGGTCGCACCATCCTTCCTGACGAGATCGAGCGCCACTTCGTGGAAGAATCCCTGCATCCGCAGCAGCGGCGCGAAATGGGTTTCGTAGAAAATGCGTCCCGCGATGTTCAGGAACTCGTGCAGGCGGCGGCCGGCAAGTTCGTCCGGCGCATAGAGCGTCCATTCGCCGAACGTCCTGTTCGCCCTGGCGATGCGCCCGTCCATGCGCAGGGAGAGATAGCCGCAAGGCGCGTTCTCGTAGAGGTCTTCCAGATCCTCTTCGAACATGCCGGGATCAGACAAAGCGGCGCATCGCGGCGATGACCTCTTCGGGGGCGCTCAGATTGGGGCAATGGCCGGTCGCCGCCAGGATCACCAGCTCGCTGTCGGGCATCTGCCGGCGCATATATTCGCCGACTGCCAGCGGTGCGATCACGTCCTCGCTGCATTGCAGGATCAGCGTCGGGATCGCGACCTTTTCGAGATCGGCCCGATTGTCGGAATTGAAGGTCACGGCGGCAAATTCTTTTGCGATGTCGGGATCGGTGCGGCAGAAGCTGTTGACGAGTTCCGCGCCGAGCTCGGGGCGGTCGGCATTGCCCATGATCACGGGCGCCATTTCGGCCGACCAGCCCATGTGGTTGTCGGCGAGAAAGGCCAGCAGCTCGGAAATCTGCGGCTGCGTGAAACCGCCGGCATAGCCGTCATCGTCGATGTAGCGGGGCGACGGTCCCACCATGACGAGACGGCCGAACAGGCCCGGCGCCTTGAGCGATGCAAGCAGGCCGATCATCGCGCTCACCGAATGGCCGACGAACACCGCGTCGGCGAGGCCCAGTTCGCGGCCGATTTCGACGACGTCATCGGCATAGCCTGCAAGCGTGGCATATTTGGCCGAATCGTAGGCCGTGAGATCCGAGCCGCCGGCACCGACATGATCGAAGAGGATCGTCCGAAACCGGTCCTCGAACGCGGGCGCCACGAAGCGCCACATGTTCTGGTCGCAGCCGAAGCCATGGGCAAACATCATCGCCCGCTTGCCTGTGCCGGCCGTTCGAACATTGTTGCGCCGGAGAGCGGACACGGATTTCCCCTTCCTCGAGCCGGCCATCGTATTGCGCCGCCGCCGTCACGACCAGCATGCAGCGCGCGACGCAGACCGGCGCGGGACATTGCCGCCCCGCGCGTGGTACCAGATGCGTAGTTGTGGATACTGATCCGGTTTGTAGGCAATTGATCAAAGACGTCAAGTGGCTTGTCGCAGCAGATCAAAAGCAGGATTTTCCCCGCGCGATGGACGAGCCTCCATTTTTTGGTGCAAAGGTTCTCGGTTCAAAAGGGGAACTCAATTGCGAGCATTAGACGGCAACCGATCACTTCGAATGTTTGCCCTGCTCATCGCGGCGAGCGCGCTCTCGGGAAATCCAAATTCGGCGAGCGCCGAGCAGGTTGTCCATTCTTTTGGTCACGGATATGACGGCGAGGTGCCAGGTGGCGGCCTGGTACAAAGCGCGCAAGGCACGATGTATGGAACAACAGAACGGGGCGGCTTATACAATCTTGGCACGGTCTTCCAGATTCAGCCGGATGGGCACGAAAGGGTCTTGCACTCTTTCAAAGGTGGTCGCGACGGACTTGATCCCGGTGGCTTTCTCGCAATGGATTCATCCGGCAATGTCTATGGCACGACATTTGGCGGAGGTGGTGATGGGTGTTCTCCGTACCAGGGATGTGGAACGATTTTCAAAATCTCACCGACGGGAAAAAAGACGGTCCTCTATCGTTTCATGGGCGAATCGGATGGCGGGTATCCCGAGGGCGGGCTGGTCGCCGATGCGCAAGGCGACCTGTTCGGCGTGACCGCGGTTGGCGGCAATGTCGGAAATTGCGGGAAATATGGCTGCGGAACGATCTTCGAGCTCACAGCGAGCGGCGCGCTGACCACGCGCTATGTGTTCAATGGCGGCAGTGATGGATATGGGCCCTCTGCAGGCGTAACGCTCGATTCCGCGGGGAATATTTACGGCACGACTCCATTCGGAGGCTCCACCACGGGAAACTGCATCGGAAACGGCTGTGGCGTGATGTACAAGCTCACACCGGAGGGCACGTTTACGACGCTTTATACCTTCCAGGGCGGAACCGATGGCTCTATGCCAGAAGCCGGTGTTATCGCCGATGGCGCAGGAAATTTCTATGGAACGACCGCCGGGGGCGGTGATACAAAATCCTGTGGAGGTGGCTGTGGAACAGTATTCACCGTTACCTCTGCCGGGACTGAATCCGTGACCTACGCTTTCCATCGGGGTTTGGATGGGGACTATCCCATGGCCTCGCTGGCAATGGACAATTTCGGCAATTTGTACGGTACGACCTATTTTGGTGGCGGTACAGGTTGTAGAAAGGATGGCTGCGGCACAGTGTTCAAAGTGGCGCCGGACGGGAAAGAGACTGTGCTCTTTGCCTTCGACGAGAAAGCACAGGGACAGAATCCTGCTGCACCGCTGCTTCTGAACGGCGGCGTGCTGTACGGCACCACACTCTGGGGTGGCGGGCATAAGGCTGGAGTGGTGTTCAGCGTGACTCCGTAGCGGTCTCGCTCCGCGCCAACGCCTTCCTCGCGCTTGACAGCGCAGGCGCAGAGCGTCATACTGATATGGTTTGTAGACAAACTGATCGGGATTGTCAAACGCGATGCGCGACGGGCGAAACGTTCGGTGAAACTTTCCCTGCTGCAGGGAAAAAAGCAGGGAAAAACAAAAAAAGCCCGTCCTTGTCCGTCCCATCTCCTTGAAAAGGCTGAATAATTCTGATCGGGGCGCGCCGGAGCAGGGAACATCGATGCCGCAGCGGGGAAAAACGGCACAGGTCGAAGGGTACGCCGCCCGTTGCTCGTCCGCGGGCCCGGCGAAGAGCAGCCGGTTGCTGTCGGAATCGCGGATGATGAAATTGGCCGCGCTCCAGGGCTGGTGCGTCAACGTCCGGACAAAGACGACGCCTTCGGCCTGAAACGCGGCAAAGAGGCGCGCTATTCCGGCAACGAGAGATCGAATTCGATCGTGATGCGCTGGCCGTTGCCGTCATAGCGGTGCTCGCCTCGCGGCTGCCACGAGGGATGGAGCAGGATCATGCCCGTCTGTGGACGGATGGTTTCCCACTGGCCTACGGTGGCGCCGCCGGGAATGCGAAAGCCGTATTGCGGCGCGACGCTCGCCGTCAGCGTGCCGCGCGGATCGGCGAAGGCGCATTCGCCGCCCAGCCGCTCGTCGTCGGATTTGCCGTAGCCGTCATCGACGAAATAGACGCCCGACCACACCGCATCGTCCTGCATGTGGCAGTCGGCATCCTGTCCCTTCAGGCGCACGCCGGCGAATGCCGCGATGCGCCAGTTGAGCGTGACGCGGCCGCCCGAGCGCGTGCCGGTCATGCTGTCGGCCAGTTCGCGCAGCATGCGGAAGAGCGTCTGCACCGGCAGGCCGCCCCAGCTCTCCAGATCGGCACCGGAGCGCCAGCCATGCGGGTCGGCGGAATCGCCGCCGTTCATTTTTTCCAGCACGAGCGGGCGCAGTTCCGTGTTCACTTCCTGCGCCACGGGCAGGAAATGCACGCAGACGGGCGTGGGAAACATGCTGCGGATTTGCGGCTTGGGCGTCGCCATGGCGCTATTCCATCACGATTCGCGGCGCGGCGCGCATCGGCTGGGCGAGGGCGCGTGCAACCTGTTCGGCGATGGCGAGGAACGCCTGCGCCTCCGCGCTGTCGGGCGCGATCGCCATGATGGGCGTGCCGGCGTCGGAGGTTTCGCGGATCGCGGGCACGAGCGGAATCTCACCCAGAAACGGCACACCCATTTTCTCCGCCGTTTCGCGCGCGCCGCCATGGCCGAAGATGTGGCTGGCGTGGCCGCAATGCGGACAGAGAAAGACGCTCATGTTCTCGACGATGCCGAGAATGGGGACGTGCGTCTTCTGGAACATCGCAAGCCCCTTGCGCGCATCGATCAGCGCGAGGTCCTGCGGCGTCGAGACGATGACCGCGCCTTTGAGCGGCACGCGTTGCGCCATGGTGAGCTGCGCATCGCCCGTGCCCGGCGGCATGTCGACGACGAGCACATCGAGCGGCGCCCAGGCGACATCGCCCAGCAATTGCGACAGCGCGCTCGAGACCATCGGGCCGCGCCACACCATCGCTTCCTCTTCGCGGATGAGGAAGCCGATCGACATCGTCTTGATGCCGAATTTCTCGATCGGATCGAGCACCTTGCCGTCGCGCGAACGCGGTTTCTCACGGATGTCGAAGAGGCGCGGCAGCGACGGGCCGTAAATATCGGCATCGAGCAATCCAGTCTTGAGACCGAGCCGCGCCAGTGCGAGCGCGAGATTGGCCGCGACCGTCGATTTGCCGACACCGCCTTTGCCGCTCGCCACCGCGATGATGGCCGCAACACCGGGAAGGCCTGCTGGCGCGCGGGGTTGCTGTCCATGCGCATGCTGGGCGTGTGCATGACCTGCATGTCCGCCTTGCGGTGCGGGTTCGCGCGCCGAGGCCTGATGTGCCGTCAGCACCGCGGTGACCGACAACACGCCGGGCAATGCGGCGACGGCCGCTTCGGCCTGCTTGCGCAAGGGTTCGGCCGATCGGCCGCGTTCGGGCGGCACTTCGATCGAAAAGCCGACATGGCCGTTCTTGACCACAAGGCCCTGGACGAGACCGGCCGCAATCGATTCGCCCGTGGCGGAATCGATCACGCGCGCCAAGGCTTCGAGCACATCCTCGCGAGTTGCCGCTGTCATGATCCGTCCGCCCACCTGCTCCGGGCGGGAAACGAGACACGGCGCCTTGCGGACTACCGTTCGTTGCGCCAAGGGAGAGATGCCCATATAACCGCTTCGCTCCGGGAAACCAAGAAACGGATCGCTCGCCGGCGCCTTCTCAACACGGATCTGCTCATGCCCTGGAATACCCAATCTGGCGGTGGCAACGGCCCGACGCCGCGAGGCCCCTGGGGACGCGGTCCATCCGGTGGAGGCATGCCGCCGCCCGATTTCGAGGCCATGCTCCGCCGCAGCCAGGACCGGTTGCGCCGCCTCTTGCCGGGCAATGCGATGACGACGGGCGGCATCGTGATCGTGGCGCTCGGCCTTGTCGTGGTGTGGCTGTTGAGCGGCATCTATTTCGTGACGGCACGCGAGCAGGGCGTCGTGCTTCGCTTCGGGCAATATGTCGCGCGCACGGCACCCGGCATCAATTACCATCTGCCGTGGCCGATCGAGACCGTACTGACGCCCGAGGTGACGACCGTCAATCAGATCACGATCGGCTATCGCACGGGCACCGAAGCGGGCGACGAATCCCAGGCCGACGACACGCGCGAAGAAAGCCTGATGCTGACCGGCGACGAGAATATCGTCGATGTGAATTTCACCGTCGGCTGGGTGATCAAGGACGCGGCGGAATATCTTTTCGACGTGGAAAACCAGCAGCAGACGATCAAGGCCGTTGCCGAAAGCGCCATGCGCGAAGTGGTGGGCCAGACGCAGATCGAACCGATCCTGACGCAGGATCGCGCCCCCATCGAAAACCAGGTGCGCGATCTCATGCAGCAGACGCTCGACACCTATCACGCCGGCGTGACGGTGACGCAGGTGAAGATGCAGAAGGCCGATACGCCGGCCGAAGTGATCGACGCCTATCGCGACGTGCAGGCCGCGCGCGCCGACCAGGAAACGATGCGCAACAAGGCCGAAGCCTATGCCAACAAGATCATCCCGGAAGCGCGCGGCAAGGCGGCCAAGATCGTGCAGGACGCGGAGGCCTATCGCCAGCAGGTGATCGCCAACGCGGAAGGCGAGGCCAAGCGCTTCACAGCCGTCTACAACGAATACAAGAAGGCACCCGAGGTCACGCGCCGGCGCATGTATCTCGAAACCATGAGCGACATTCTGGGGCCGATGAACAAGATCATCGTCGACGACAGCGCCGGGCACGGCGTCGTGCCCTATCTGCCGCTGCAGGGCCTCGACAAGCGCACGCCCAGCGTGACCGTCACCGAACCGGCGCCCGGCAGCACGCCGCAAATGTCCGCAGCGCCCGCGCAGGGTGGCCAGCAATGAACCGCGCCATCCTCGTCGTCGCCGTCTTGCTGGTGCTTGCCGGCCTCTGGTTCGTTGGCTCGAGCTTCTACACGGTCGATCCGACCGAACAGGTCATCGTGCTGCAGTTCGATGCGCCGGTGAAGGTCGTCACCGATCCGGGCCTGCATGCCAAGATCCCGCTCATACAGTCGATCCAGGTGATCGACCGCCGGCTGTTGAATGTGGAAGCGCCGGCCGAGGAAGTGATCACGCAGGACAAGAAGCGCATCGTGGTGGACGCGTTCGCCCGCTGGCGCATTGTCGATGCGCTCCGCTTCTATCAGACGCTGCTCGACCAGAACGGCGCGCAATTGCGGCTGACGCCCTATCTCAGTTCCGATTTGCGCCGTGTGCTCGGATCGCAGACTTTTGCGACCATGCTTTCGAGCGCACGCGCCGATCTCATGCATGACATCCGCGACGACATGAACGGCGAATCCGGGCGTTTCGGCGTGCAGGTGGTCGATGTCCGTATCCGTCACGCCGACCTGCCGCAACAGAACAGCAACGCCATCTTCTTGCGCATGCAGCAGGAGCGCAAACGCGAAGCCAACGAATTCCGCGGCGAAGGGTCGGAAATCCTGCAGCGCGTCCAGGCCCGGGCCGAACGCGAGGTCACCGTGCTGATCGCCGAAGCCAATCGCGAAAGCGAGATCCTGCGCGGCGAAGGCGAGGCGGAGCAGACGAAGATCCTGGGCGAGGCCTATGGCCAGGACGCGGATTTCTTCGCGTTCTACCGTTCGATGCAGGCCTATCGCGATGCGCTGCCGGCCGACACGACGAGTGTGCTGCTCTCGCCCAACAGCGAGTTCTTCCACTATTTCGGCGCCGCACCCAACGCCACTGCACCCGCTCCGGCACGCCGCCGCTGAAATATTCGTATCGCACTGTCGTGAAATATTTGCCGCTCCTTTGCGGCGAATTCACTCGACTTGCGCGCAGGCGGGAGTCACACAGATGGCGCGTGGGGGCATGGAGCCAAAAGATCGGAAACGCCGTGCCAAATTATCAAATCTGCTATCTCGACAATCACGGTTCGCTCGCTTGCAGCTTTTCGGCGTTGTGCGCCAGCGAAACGCAGGCCAAGGTTCTGGCGCACGCCATGAAGCTCAGCGACTACAAATCCTTCGAGGTCTGGCGCGACCGCACGCTTGTCTATGCGCGTCCCCAGGCCATGGAGATGGCGATACCGCCGCTGCAATAGGCGGGTCGGCTCGTATCACGGAAAGGAAATTCACCGGCAAAGCCTGTTGCCCCCTTGGCAAGCCCTCCTGCCGCACATATCTGCGAGAGGCGCTGCTATGGAGGGAAGCAGAATGCTGACTTTCCTGTTCGGCATCTTTGCCGTTATCTGGTCGGCCATTTTTGCAACGGTCGGCATCACGCTTCTGTTCGTGTTTCTCATCCCGCTGATCCTGTTCGCGATCGTCTTCCGCATCGGGCTGCTGTTTTTCAAGCTCGCGGCCGGGGCGGTTTTGCTGTGTCTGCTGGCGCTCTGCCTGATCTAGGCGGCGCCCGGGTCACCAGCGCAGAAGCCAGCGGCCGGCGACGGCGCCGATGAGCGCAGTCAGGGTGATGCCCGCCGTATACCAGATCGCCACGAACGGCGCGGCGCTCTCGGTGCAGTGGAACGCGTAGATGAAGGCGCCGGCCGCGCCGGCAAACAGGCCCGCGGCCCAGCCCGCCAGCATGAGCCGCGTCGGCGCCATGCGCCGCATCGCCCAGAGCGATGCCGCGAGCAACGGAATCCCCAGCAACACAATCCGCCACGGACAGACATCGGCCGAGCCGCCCATCATCAGGTGATGCCGCGCAAGCGGCGGGGCCCTCATCATCTCGATCATGCCGATGCCTGCAATCGCGAGAAGGACGAATGCAAGGAAGACCATCGGCTGGTCGCGCGACGTACCCGGCCGCGCCATCCTTTCGGCAAGCCAGAATGCGGAGGCCGCGAAAAGCAGCGTGTAGAAGAATTTCATCCAATACGCCGACGTGGTCATTGCGGTCGCGAGGTCGGGACGGAGGCCCAGCCACGCCAGCATGAGCACAAGCGATGCGGCGATGCCGATCGCCAAAGGCATCGCGAAGGCCGACAGCACCGGCCGGCGCTCTGACGGTTGCAGATCGGTGGACAGCCTGGCGATGAGATCTTCGGTCGCCATTCAGCCGTCCTCCCCGCGGGCGCGCAGGCCGAGCGATTTCAGCGCGCGATGCAATCCCACGCGCACCGCCACTTCGGAGCGGCCGGTCTTCCCGGCGACTTCGGCCGTCGTCAGGCCGTCGATCTTGACCTGACGGATCAGCTCGCGCGTGGGCGCCGGCAGGCTTTCAAGCAGCCGGTCGAGATCGCGCCGCGCCATGGCGGCTTCGTTCTCGTCTTCCGCCGGAAAGGATTCGTCGAGCGGCGCGGTCACGCGCAGGCGCCGCCGGCGCAGATGATCCGCAAGCTTGTAGCGTGCGATGGCGAACAGCCACGGCGTGAACGGCGCGCTGGTGTCGTAGGTGGCGCGGCGGGTGTGAAGGGCGATCAGCGTTTCCTGCACCAGATCCTCGGCAGCCGGGGCGTCGATTCCGGCCAGGCGGCGCGTATAGTAGCGCCGCAATTCGCGCGCCAGCGTGTCCAGCAGCCCGCGATAGGCAGCCTTGTCGCCGGCGAGGCCCGCGATCATCAGCGCCTTCAGTTGCGGTTCTGCCGCCAGCACATTCCCATCCTGACTTCGCGCGAACGCCGCAGCCCGTTACCGCACTGGCCCGTTACCGCACCGGTACCCGCGATTGCGGGCAGCGCGAGTGTAACTGAATCGCCGCCCGGGCCGAACTGTCCTGGCGAAGGCGGGCGCTGGCCGGCCATATGCACCTTGAGGAGACAACATGAAACCTATCGCATGGATCGCCGGTGTCGGCTTTGCCCTGATCGCGGGTTCGGCGCTCGCCCAGACCGGCGGCTCGATGTCAGGCCCGCCACCTTCGACGCCCGCATCGTCCGGATCGATGTCGGCACCGGCCGGCTCGATGGCTGCGCCTTCCGGGTCGATGTCGCAGCAGGGCGGCATGTCGTCCGGCAGCATGGCCGCTCCGGCGGGCTCGATGTCGCATCCGGGCATGCAGGCCGGCACCATGAAAAAGGCGCCCGCAAAATCCAAGACCTCTGCCCAGCCCGCCAATGCCATGTCCGGCGGTTCGATGAGCGGTCCGTCGCACTGACGTATCGCGTGCGCCGCTGCCATTTCCTTTCCCGGCAGCGGCGCACGCTGGCCTTCGCGGGAGCCACGCGCGATGCTGGACGTGAGGATCGAAGAGGCATGGCGTCATGGCCGGCAAAGCGTTCGAGCATGTCCGCCGCTATGCCCTTACATTTCCCGAGACGCGTGAAGATCACCCCTGGGGTGAAAGTGCGATCAAGGTGCGCGGCAAGACCTTTGTCTTCCTTGGCGGCGACAAGGGCACGCTGCATCTGTCGGTGAAGCTGCCCCAATCGAAGGAGTTCGCGCTCGAATATCCGTTTACGAAGCCGACCGCTTATGGTCTCGGGAAAAGCGGCTGGGTTTCGGCGTCGTTCGGCGCGAAGGACAAGCCGCCTTTGGACGTGCTGGAAGCCTGGATCGCGGAAAGCTATCGCGCCATCGCGCCCAAATCGCTGCACGGCGCAGCGGCGGATAGATTCGCGCCACCGGTCAAAAAGGCCGCACGCAAGCGTGGCAGCCCTGCGAGCGACGATTGAATGTTGGACGCCCCGGCGCGGCGGCATAGAATTGTCCGCATTGCAATGCGGGAACGGCCCAAATGGCGAAGAAGCGCGTGCTGAAGGCGCAAGGAGAGATTTCCCTCGTCGAGAAAATATTGTTCGGCGGAACGCCGCGCGCCAAGATCGGGACCGCCTATGTGGTGGAAACCTCGCGCGGCGGCCGGGAATTCGAAACCCGCGCCGCTGCAACGAAATTTTTCAACGTCCAGGTCAGCCTTCGTCCCCGCCCCCGCAACCCCGACGCCTAAACACGTGCTGCGCAACTGAATATTCGCATGACGGGTCGATTTCGACTCAGCCATGCACGTTTGCATCCGGCGCGGTGAGCATGCGCACTTATCCACATGCCTGTGCACCCGGTGCACAAACCCGCCGGCCCAAGCCGAATCAATTGCTTCGGCGATTTTGCGACAGTGGGTAAGTCTGGGGATTTCATTTTACTTGTCCGCCAGCGGAAAGCCGCGAAAAGTCGCGGCATTGCGTGGCACGACCGGAGGCCGGTGGGATGATAGGGTGACATGAGCGACCTCGAAGAACTCTTTTGCATGCCCGATGAAACCCTTGCTTCGGGTTCCACCCGTGATGGAACCGGCGTAATCCCTTACCAGGGCCTGCGCGAGATGATCCGGCGCGGCGAGATCTTCGCGCGGTCCGAGCTCGAACCGGATCAACTGCAGCCGGCCAGCATCGATCTCAGGCTGGGCCGGCGGGCCTGGCGTGTCCGCGCCAGCTTTCTGCCGGGCGCGGATAACACGGTGGAGGGGCGCCTCGAGAGACTCGGCGGAACCGAAATCGATCTGAAAAAGCCCACCGTATTCGAGAGTGGTGTCGTATATGTCGTGGAGTTGCTGGAGAGAGTGAAACTCAGCGGCGGGCTGTTGGGCGTCGCAAACCCGAAAAGTTCCACGGGACGGCTCGACGTCCTTGTCCGGCTGATCACGAACGAAGCGACGCAATTCGACCTGGTACAGCGCCGGTATGAGGGGCCGCTCTATCTGGAGGTTGCACCGCAGGCCTTCAGTATCGTCGTGAGGGAAGGCGTGCGGCTCAACCAATTGCGCTTTCTGCGCGGGACGTCCCCCGGTTTGCCGGTCGGGACAGTCGGCGGTCTCCACGAACTTTACCGGGAAGGAAAACTCGTCAAGCCGGACGGCGAGTTGCTGCCTCTGCGCGGTCAGCATGTACCGGTTTCGATTGACCTGCGGGGCGCCGGGCCGAGGAGCATCGTCGGATACAAAGCCAAAAAGACCACGGACACGATCGATCTATCGCGAATAGGACACTATGACCCGCGCGAATTCTGGGAAAAAATCCAGGACGTCGATGGAAGATTGCCGCTCGACAAGGGCGAATTCTATATTCTTGCTACGCGCGAGGAAGTCGGCGTTCCGCCGGATCTGGCCGCCGAAATGGTGCCGTTCGATTCCGCGTCAGGAGAATTCAGGGTTCACTACGCCGGGTTCTTTGATCCCGGATTCGGCTATGTGAGCGACCGCGCCCAGGGAAGCAGAGCGGTCCTGGAAGTCCGTTCATATGGCGTTTCCTTCATGCTGGAGCACGGACAAACGGTCGGGTGGCTCAACTACAGCAGAATTGCGGGTGGCGCTCCCGACAGATTGTATGGCGGGACCATGAAGTCGAACTATCAGGGTCAGGGCGTCGCGCTCGCAAAGCATTTCAAGCCATGGCCCGAGGGCTAGAAACCGGTGCGCTCCGACCGGCCGCGCCTCACGGCAGAGTGATTCTCGGCGTCCTCCCGTCCCGGCTAGGCTTGCGGGCGGTGAAACAGGACGCTCCGCCATGAATGCATATCGCTCTTCGATGATCGCGGCCATACTGCTCGGGGGCTTCGTTGCCGGCACGATCGATGTCGGCGCTGCAGCGCTGATCTACCAGGTCAATCCGCTTCTGATTCTGCACACGATCGCATCAGGATTGCTCGGCCGGGCAGCCGATGGCGGCGGAGCGGATGTCGCCGCGCTGGGCCTCGTTCTGCAATGGCTGATGTCGCTGACGATTGCCGCGATCTACGTGTTCGCGGCGCAGAGACTGGCGATCCTGCAGCGGAGTTGGGTCGCAGGCGGCCTGGCTTACGGCGCAGGCGTTTTTTTGGTCATGAACTACGTCGTCGTGCCCTTGTCGCGCGCGATGGCCAAGCCGCATTTTCCGCATTTCTCGCCGGCGCATTTTATCGAGAACCTGATCGCCATGCTGCTCTTTGGAGTCATCGTGGCCTTCTTCGCAAGCCGCGTCCCGCATCGTGCGACGCTGGCCGGCTGAAAGGCCGATCAGGCGTTGCGCACGAGGAGAAGAACTCCGCAAATCGCCGCGCCAGGAATCATCGACAAATGCAGCACAATTCGGCCGGCGACGATCCTTCTGTAATCCGATCCCCGGCGTCGAGGGGGAAACGAATTCTTCTGACAGAAGGCGGTCAATTCCAGCCCAAAGCGGCCCTGCGGCTCACGTACAGGGACGGCCGAGTTGGGTTAAATGAGTTATGGCAAAGAAGCTGGTTTAATGCCGGCTGTGCAAGCTAGCCGACATCGCGGCGTTCAGCTTCTCGAACGATCTTACCAGGTCATCACACGCCTTCTTTGCAGCGTCGCATTGCACGGACATTAACAGGTTGGTTGCGCCGTCCTGAACGACCAGCTGCCGCTTCACTACCGATGGATAGGCAGGGTGGCCCGGTGGAGGAAATGACCAGATGGTTTGTTCTGCGGCGTCATCCGCGATTGTCCATCCATCTTGAGTTGTAAATACTACACCAGACTTTGAATGGAGCGCAGCTAGCGCAGCGTTCACCGATGGATACCCAATAGTTGGCGCGGACGCTTCGGGAATTGGCGCGGACGAGGCAAGCGGCGCAGGTTGTTCAGGCAATTGCAAACTCGACTGGTAACCTGGACAGTGGGCGGAGACACTTGCCCACATTGTATCGACCGCCGTTTGAGTAGATCGCTTTGCGACGTTCGCAGCCGTGGCGTTGTCGATGAAATTGTTCTCCTCACGCATGACCTGGAAGGACCCGCCGGATGGCGCTTGATAAAGCACGAGAAAGCCGCAATGGCGGTCGATGTTGGCGAATCGACTGACAAGATCAAGTGCGACGTACACCCCTGGAAGAGGAGCATGTGCAGGATTTTTCGTCCAGGTAACAGTTACGATGCGCCGCTCGACTACTGCTCCAGCCCGTCCGTTGAACTCGCGAAGGCGATCGACGAAAGCTGAAAGCGGTTGGTCTTTCCGGTCAATTTCGGCAAGGAAAGAATACGCCTCAGCGTATTTTCCGCCGTCAATGTCTGCCATATAATCGGTCGCGGTCATCCGAGCCTGGCGCTCCAAGTCCTCGGAAGGAAGCCAACCCGGCATCGAATCCGAGGTTATATTGACGACTCTTGGCGTGCCGCCTCGCGTTACCACAGCGTCCGCGGAGTGCGCGGTTGAAATTAAGTTCAACATGGAAAATGCAGCCACGAGGTGGGCAGCGGTGCGGAGGCTCAGTCGTTGCATCTGCAGAAAATAGCCTAGATGCCTGACAAGGCCAATGTCCGCGCTTCGGCGTTCGGGGGGAAACTAGGGTGGCCCTCCCTCTCGGTCGGTCACGCTCTAGTCGCCGGACCGCAAACGCCGGCGACCGGAGCCACCTCAGTGTCTCCGCCCATTCGGGTAACGATCTTGCCGCGAAAATCTCGTCCCGTTCTGCGTCTGCCTGGTCCGCGCTTCTGTCCGGAGTCGGCCTGTGGCACGCTCCATGATGGGGTCCGGCGAGTTAGGTCGTCCAAGCTCACAGCGCGTGCTTGATGCGAGCACCGTACGGGGATCGTGACGGACTGACCTTCCCCGCGTCCTCGGCAGAGCAGATGGCTACGCCGGGACGATTCCTACGCGGGCTTACCGGCCGGTGCTTGCCCGAACCGGAAATCCGTCTCATCCACCCACATGCGATGCATGATGACGGCGAGCTTCCGGGCAACCGCTACGCACGCCTTCTTCCCGCCAACCCGTTTCGCGAGTTTGACGCCCCACGCCCTGAGCGTCGACCATTTTGTCGATCTCCGCGGGTGCGAGTTCGCCGCTTCGAAGAGCGCGTGCCTCATAAGCTTGTCTCCACATTTGCTGACATGGCCGGAACGGTCGATCTCTCCCGATTGGTACACGCGTGGCGTCAATTCCCAAATGTGCCGCGACGGCTTTCGAGTCTTTGAACCGGTTGGGATCGTCGATTGTCGCCTTGAATAGCAGGCTCACAATCGGCCCGACCCCGGAAATGGTCATCGGCCGCTTGCACACCTCGTCGTTGCGCGCCATCTTCGAAATTTGTCGATCGAGCAGAACCATTTGCCTGCGCATCATGTTGCGCGCTTCCAGTAACGGTTCAATGGCCATTCGTAGCTCTTCTGCATCGGCGAGCAGCGTTGCGACCTTCGCCGCGAAAGCGCTTCGATGCGCGGTTCCGAGCTTGAGCCCGTGAACCTTCATCAACCCGCGGATCGTGTTCTCAATCGACAGCATGTGGTCCACGAATTTCGTACAGCCATTCCGACAGCGGGCACGATTAGATGCCGACGAGTTTTATCCTTTCCCGATATCTCGCCAGCACCTCCGCAAGCGGAGCGGGTTCGCTCTCGGCCTTGCCTTCCCAAACTACAGTACCGTCTGCCTCGACGACGCAGATCGATGTCATCCTGAGCCATACATCCAGTCCGACGAATAGGGTCATTGCGCCTCTCCTCTCTTGCTGGGCCGATTCGTCCCAGCTCAAGATTGCGCGCCAGGGATCGGATTACCCCAGCTCACCCTGCGGCGCCGGGCGTCAGAGGAAATTGTTCGGCCAGATCAACGTGCGCCACATATGGGCCGTGGGCGAATTGTCGAATCCAAGACCTTCGGGTGGGGTGCGAAAATGGCGGCCGATGATGTCCGCGAAGAGCGCGGGATCGATCGGCTCCTTGTTGTCGAAGGCGTAGACGTCGTGCAACGTGATGAAGCGCGCCGACATATACCATTTGTGCGCGCGCGCAATTTCGGCTTCGCGGCGAATATAGTCCGGGGGCACATAATCCTCGCCAAAAAAGCGCGTGTAGGTTTCGGGATAGGCGTAGCCCACGGATTCGTCGGGGAAATAGCGCAGTGCCTGGTGATAGCGTACCGCGAATGCCACTTCCTCGCTTACATAGGGAGCAATCAGTTGCGCGCTCCAATAGCCGTGATCGGTACGCACCAGGGCGCCCAGGGAAATATCGTGCAACAGGCACGCCAATATGATGGGTTCAGCCTGGCCGGCTTCGAGCGCGAGCTTGGCACTGTTGAAGAGATGCTGCACGGTGCCTTCCAGCAGTCGCAGCCGGTAGAAATCGAGCAGCTGCGGTTTCTCCGGCATGCGGGGCAGGGCAGGATTGTCGCCCATCATCATGACGCCATCGGGGCCCGGCGGCACCGGCTCGGGCATGCCCGTGCCAAGGCGCGCGACCGACGGCAGTGCGATCACGCGCTTGCGTCCTGCCTGCGGCCAGGGTCTTCCGTCGTCCTGCATCGTCCATGTCCCGAAATTGTGCGACCATAGCCACAGGTCTTTGGCATGTGCGAGCGGCGATGTGAAGCAGTAGCAGCCGGCCCGTTCACGCGCAATTGAGCGCGCGCACACCAGTCAGCGTCGCCATTCTGCGCCATGCTGTACCCATGAAAGGCTTTTGTCGGATCCTGCTTGCCTGTGTCGCCCTTGCGCCCGCGGCACGGGCGGATGTCGCAACGAAGACGACGCTCGTGCTCGCCGGTCATGAGCGTGCCTACTATCTCCTCATGCCCCCAATAAAGGAGGCGGTGCCTTTGCTTGTGGCGCTTCATGGCTCGGGCGGAGAAGGTCGCCAGATGATCCGGCGCTGGCAGGCCATGGCAGAGGCCCGGAGTTTCGCGGTGCTCGCTCCCGACGCGCTGCATAGCGACGCGTGGAGCCTGACAGACGACAGCCCCGAGATCCTGCATGCGATGATCGAAGATGTGCGGGCATCCCATCCCATCGATTCCCGTCGTCTCTACCTCACAGGGCAGTCCGGGGGCGCCGTTTATTCGCTTACTCTGGGCATGCTCGAATCGCGCTATTTCGCGGCCGTGGCCGTGCATGCCGGCGCGTGGCGGCAAGACAAGGAGTTTGCCGTCATGGCGCTTGCGGCGCGCAAAATCCCCATGTCGATCGTCGTTGGAGATCGCGACGAATATTTCTCTCTCGCAGCGGTTGAAAAGACCCGATCACAACTCGCGCTTCATGGATTCCCCGCAGCGACCACGGTGATCCCGCATCACTTCCATGACTATGACGAACGTACGGAAGAGATCGACGCCGATCTCTGGGGCTATCTCGCACCGGCCACACTTCCCGACGAGCCGGTCTATATCGACTACGGGTTTGGCGCGAAGCCTGGAACCGGACGTAGCGGCTTTTGAGGAGCCGGCAATCGTGCAGCGGTCGCAATCCTTGGCTTGCGACCTCGCGGTCACCGAACTAGCCTCGATCTCTCTGTATATTTAGGGAGAACGCGATGCTCACGCTTTATCACTGTCCGCGCACGCGTTCCTCGCGCTTCATCTGGCTGCTCGAAGAATTGGGCGTGCCTTACCAGATCAAGCGTGTTTCGATCCGTCGCAGCGACGGGACGGGCGAAGCCGATCCTGCGAACCCCCATCCGCACGCCAAGGTGCCGTCGCTCGAGCATGACGGTGTGACGATCTTTGAATCGCCCGCCATCGCCCTCTATCTGACCGATGCGTTTCCGGCAAAGGGCATCGGCGCCGAGATCGGCGATCCGCGGCGCGGCCCGTATCTGTCGTGGCTCGCCTATTACGGCAGCGTGTTCGAGCCTTCGGTCATGTCCAAATTCATGAAGACCGATGTGCCGCGAGGTTCCGCGGGCTGGGTGGACCTTGATGAAACCATGGCATTCATCGACAGGACATTGCAGGAGGGGCCCTATCTCGTCGGGGACAAATTCTCCGGCGCCGATGTGCTATTTGCCAGCACCTTCGCACTCTTCGCCAACAGCCCGCTGTTGCCGCAATCTGAGGCACGGGAGAACTATGTCAGGCGTTGCATCGAACGTCCCGCCCATGCGCGTTCCCAGACAAAAGACGGTGGCTAGACAGCCGGCCGCAGCGCCGGATTCGGTCAGGCCGCGTGGCTGGTGGAGTTGCTCACTAGCGTGAGTTCTGTCGTGCCTTCACCTTCGCCGAACTGGGCGCGGGGCAGATGAACGCGGACGACGGTGCCCAATTTCGGGGCGCTTTCGATCTCGAGCCGACCGTCATGGAGATCGACCAGGGATTTTGCGAGCGGCAGACCAAGCCCGGCACCTTCGTAGCGGCGCGCGAGTCGATCGTCGACTTGCCCGAATGGCGTGAGAGCGACGGTGATGTCGTCACCCGACATGCCGATCCCGGTGTCACGGATTTCGACCGTCACGGTCTGGGTGCTCTGGTTGACGGCGATCGCAATCCGGCCTCCGGGGTCGGTGAACTTCACCGCGTTGGAGAGCAGATTGAGGAAGATCTGGCGCAGCTTGGCCTTTTCACCGGCCACCAGGACGGGTTGCGAGGGCTCGGTGTTGGACAGAGTGAGACCGCCCGCGCTGCACATCGGTTCCAGCATGCGCGCGCAGTCGCGCAGGATGTAGCGCAGATCGACCGCCTCTTTCTGCAAAGTCATTTTGCCGGCATCGCTGCGGGTCAATTCGAGCACGCTGTTGATAATGTCGAGCAGATGCCGCCCGCTGCGCAGGATATCGGTCGCATAATCGCGATAGCGGCCATCGCCCACTGAACCGAACACCTGGCCCGAGATCATTTCCGAGAATCCAATGACGGCATTGAGCGGCGTCCGCAGCTCGTGGCTCATATTGTTGAGGAATCGCGACTTCGCCGCATTGGCAGCTTCCGCCGCGAGTTTTGCCTTGCGCAGGCTTTCCTCGCGTTCCTTGATCTCGGTCAGATCAGTGAGGAAGAAAATGAACGCCCCGTCGGCTGCGGCGCTGCCGGTAATGCGAATCCAGCGGCCGTCCAGCAAGCGCCGTTCTGCGCCGCCGGCCACGCCTGTGTTGCGGCTCAGGCCAAGCTCCCACAGCGTCGGGATCTGTCCATTGTCCGCAAGTTCGGTCGCAGCCAGTGCGGCAATGCTCGAGAACGCCGCGCCCGGGCGGATTTTCGATGCGATGTTCGGAAAAAAGGCGCGCACCTGGTCGTTGACGTGGAGGATGCGCCCGGAAGGATCGATCAGCAGCACGCCTTCGCGCGAAGATTGAAGCGCGTGAAACAGCCGCATCTCAGCCGATTGGGCGCGTGCCGTTTCGCGCTCCATCATGGAGCGGATATTGTCCTGCATCACGCGCATGGAATTCAGCAGGATTCCGGTCTCGTCTTTGCTGCCTTCGGGAATGGGCGTCTGGAGTTGGCCGTCGGCGATGCGGTCGGCAACATGGACGGCTGATCCGAGCGGCCGCATGATACGCCGCGTCAGCGACCAGGTAATGGCCATCGAAGCCAGGAGTGCCAGCAACGTCACGCCCAGTGAAAGATATTTGAAATTGCGGATCGCCCACACTGCTTCCCGGCGGCCGATGAAACTGTGATCGGCGTTGAGCTCGATCAGCATGTCGAAACGGTCCATGATCCGCTTCTCCACGCCGTAGAGTTTGATGGCCGAAGCCCCATCCTGTGTCGCCCGGTGGCGTATTGCCTGCCATTCGCCGACGAAACCGCGGATCTGCGCAATCACGACGCGTTCGTCGGCCGCTTCGGACCGAATCTGTGCGACGCCGAGGTCCTCGAGAAACGTAACACTCAGAGTGTCGATGGCCCGGTCAATTGCCGGACGTTCTGCTGGATTGGCAAGCCTGCGCCTCAAGGTTGCCTGTTGCATTTCGACGAAATCGACGCTGGCCGCGCGAGCATAATTGATAGCCATCAGCGGGCCGTCATAGGTGCCCGTGACCATGTTGCCGGCCTTGGACAGCACGAGATAGCCGCAAAGGCCAATGACGCCAACGATCGTGCCCATGGCGAAAAAGGCGACGAAAATGGCTGTTCCTATGGAGTGCCGCGTGAGGCGCATTTCCCGGTCCAAAGGCGCTACGGCTGCAACCTTGCGCCGCGCGTCACTTGTCTAAGGTTGCGCAGGGCCTGTTGACGAAGCCTTAAGAAATATCCGATTGCCGGCCACGCTACTTCACATGCACGTTCAGAAGCATTTTGGGATGAATGTGGCAGCGCACCTGATACGAGCCGGCGTCGGGAAAATGGATCGTGAAGGTCTGGCCGGGCGGCTGTTCGGCGGAGTCATAGTTAAAGCCTGGTGTATCGACATAGATCTGGTGAATGAACTCGTCCTGATTGGAAAAGGACAGGGTGTCGCCATGGGCGATGGTAATTTCGGCAGGATGAAACGCGCGGCCGTTTTGCACGATCGTCTGCGCGCCGCCGGCGAGAGCGGACGAGCCCTGCGCGGCCAGGAACAGGCCAGCGCATAGCAGGGCGAGCCGATGCATTTGATGTCAGCGCGTGACGACGTCGTGCTGCATGGGCGCCAGACGCGCCAGCAGTCTGTTCTGCACCCGGAACGAGACGCCGGCGGTGTCCATCCCCTTTTGCAGATCTTCCACCAGCGCGTTGAAATCGCGATTCGTCAGGTGCAGGCCCTTATGGGTCTCGTGCATGGTGCGGCCCTTATAGACGCAGGGGCCTCCCGCCACGACACAAAGCTGGTCGACGAGAAAACCCTTGAAGCGATCCATGTTGGTGTTGTCGAATGTCGCCTTGATGCGCGGATCCGACAGGAAATTGGCGGTAGCCGCGTCGACGATCCGGACGATGCCGTCCTTCTGCCCCAGATCGCCATACAGCGCGTCGTCGGCTGCCGCCGCGGCACCATATACGAGAAGCGATGCCAGCAGGGCAGGGAATGCGAAAGCGAGTGCGCGTTTCATCGGTTCAAATTCCTCCCTGAAGCGAAAGATAGAGCCCGCGCTGATTGTCCTTGATGACGATGTTGCCGAGATCGGCATAGGCGAGCGTCAGCGACAGGTTTTTGTTCAGGAAATAGGCCGCGAACACATCCCAGGCATTGTCTTCCCGCGCGATGCCGAGATTGTCGGGCTTCGTGCGGAACTCCGCGCCCACCGCAAATTTGCGGCTGAAGAGATAGGCGGCCGAGCCCTCGAATTCGGTGGAATAGCTGTCATTGCGGTCGCCGCCGAATCCCAGAATGCCGAACTGGTTGGCCTTGGTCTCCCGCAACGTTGCGTCGAGCAGCAGGCTCTCGGCGAGAAAGAGTTTGGTGGCGGCGACGTAGAAATCGGTGCCGTCCGCGGAACTGCCGCCGATGGCATGGATCAGCGCGCCGCGATCGTTCTGCTTGTATTGTGCGCCGATGGCGATCTGCGGCAGCCAGCAATCCTGGTCGTAGACCGCGTCGCCAGCCACTTTGATCTTCGCGCCCCAAACGTTCTGGTGGAATGCGAAACCTTCGCCGAGGCCCAGCAAGGCGCCGACATGCTGCGTGTCGAATGTCTGATAGGCGTAGGACAATTCCACCCGGTCGAACAGATCAAGCGCCACGCCCGGCGACCAGAACGCGTAGTCCGGCAGGTCGAGATAGGTGAAATGGGCGTTGAGGCCGACGCCGTCGCGCGTGCCATAGCCGCTGATGAGCGCCCAGGTTGAGATGCCGCCACCGCCGGAGCCTTCCACGGTGCTGACGCCGCCGGTGGCCAGGAGTTTGCCTTCGTCGAACATGTCCGACGCTGAACCCAGAAGCGAAGTGTTGCCGGCTGGTGTGTCATCGGCAGCGGCGGCTGCGACGGGACTGAAGGCACAAAAAAGAAAAAGGGACAGAATCCGGCAATCGCAGATCTGCATGGAAATTGTGCCCACCCAGGCAAATATCACGCAGGTTCGGGTAGCATCAAACTCCTTAAACTTTAGTAAGACGCATTCGCAAGTTCGACTGCCGGCTTGACCGTGTCAGGGCGGCGTTGGTGCCGTTGGCCGCGTGCGGCGCAGAAGAATCGCGAACGGGATGCACAAGAGCCACAGAACGAGTGCGTAGAGCCCGCTCAACACATTCGCACTGAGGAACAGGCCGAGCAATGCGAGATCGATAGCCAGCGCCAGCGCCGGCAGCCAGGGATAGAAGAGGCTGCGGAAAGGCCGTGCGAGGGCGGGTTCGCGCCGGCGCAATACGAAGAGCGCCAGGATCACGAGAATGAGCGAGGCGGTTTGAAATGTCGCAATGAGACTGAACGCCAGCACGAACGAACCCGACAGCGCGAGCGCAATCGCGCCCAGTGCCGTGAGCACGAAGGCAAAGGTTGGGCTCCCGCCTTCATTGACCACCTGAAAGCGGGCTGGGAGCATGCCGTCACGCGACAGTGCGAGCAGGACCCGCGGCGCGGCCATGATGCCGACATTCGCACAACTCACCACGATCACGACGGCGCATGCGGCGAACACCGTGGCGGTCGAAGCGCCGCCGATGCGCGAAAGGATCTGCACATAGGGCAGCGCGCTTTGCGCCACGCCCGTTGTGCCGAGTGCGTGCAGCAATGCGGCGTTGATCGCGACATAGAGAGTCGCCGCTACCGCGATCCCCACGCCCATGGCGCGCGGCAGGTTGCGCCCCGGTGCGGTGTTTTCCTCGGAGAAGGAGGCAGGCTCGTACCAGCCACCATAGGCGCCGACGATCAGTTGATACGCGGCGACGATCGCCATGAACGGCGCGGTGTGTGTCAGCGCGGCGGGCAGCGTGGGGGCCGGCGCCACAATCAGGAAGGCGATTGCACAAAACGCCACGAAGGCGAGCGCCTTTAACACGCTGGTGATTTCCTGGAATGTCCGGCCCGGGCGCAGGCCGATCATGTTCATGCCGAACATCGCCACCTGCATGGCCACGGCCGCCGCCGCGGTGAAATGCGATACCGCCGGCCAGAGAAGGGCGAGGAAATCGGCGAAGGCGACGGACAGGGCGGCGGTCGAGGCAAGCCGCTGGACCCACGCCGTCCAGCCCACGATCAGCCCGCCGACATCGCCGAAGGCCCGGTGGACATAGACATAGAACCCGCCGGCTTTCGGCATGGCCGTGGCCAATTCCGACACGACATTGGCTTCTAACAAGGCATGGACGGCGGCGAGCGCCCAGAGCGCCAGAATGAGCCGTGCGTCGGGGATCGAATGGGCGATCAGCGAAGGCGTGCGCAGAATTCCGGCGCCGATCATGGCGCCCACGGCCACGGCAATCCCGAAAAAGACCCCCAGGATACGCAGAAGTTCGCCGGGAGGCGCCCCGATACGGCCTTGGGACTGGCTCATACGGGTAGCACCGGGAGCGCTTTGGGCGGGGCAGGATTGGCCGTCATGGCGCACCCTCTCATGCCAGCTTTGCGCGTCGCAATGTTTGCCATAATTGCGTCACTGTTGCGATTGACAATCATTCGCAACTACCCCATATCCGCGTCACTGGCGGGGGGCTGGATCGGGTGAACCATGATCGTATGCGTCTGCAATCGTCTGAATGAAGCCAGGGTTCAAGCCGCCATCGAAACTGGCGCACAATGCCCGGAAGCAGTCTATGCTGCGTGCGGAGTTCGGAGGAATTGCGGCCGATGCCAGGAAACGATCGCAGAAATGCTGGAAGAAGCCGGGCAGCGGACGCCCATGAGCGAGGCGGCGTAGAACCTGCCCCGGGACCCAAGCCCAGAGCATCGCTCTCGGGCGATCCGGACATCATCCGCGCCCTCAACGCCGTGCTCAAAAACGAACTGACGGCGATCAATCAATATTTTCTCCATTCCCGGATGCTCGCCGACTGGGGATTGTCGACTCTCGCCAAACAGGAATACGAGGAATCGGTCGACGAGATGCGTCATGCCGATCGCCTGATCCGGCGCATCCTCTTCCTGGGCGGCCTGCCGAATCTGCAGGACCTCGGAAAGCTGAGGATCGGTGAAGATCTGGCCGATGTGCTGGGTTGCGATCTGAAACTGGAGCAGCAGTCGCTGCCCGAGCTTCATCAGGCGGTCGCCTTGTGCGAACGGACGGGCGACTACGTTTCGCGCGAACTGTTCGTGCACATTCTCAAGAGCGAAGAAGAACATATCGACTGGCTGCAGACCCAGTTCCGCCTGATCGAGCAGATGGGCCTCGCCAATTTTGCACAGCTTCAGACCAAGCCGAACGAATCCGGCGTGAGCTGACGCAGCATCTATTCCAGCGGAATGGCGCTTTCGGCGCCGATCTCGGTGGATCGAATCTGGCGGTAGACGCTTCGCATCGTGGCGTAAGGATCGAGCGAACCTTTTTCCAGTTCGCGCCGTACCACGATGTTGCGGGCGTGATCGATATACGGCTCCCAGATGTGTACGCCTGCGGTGACGCCCACACGATCGAGCAGGGGCCAACCGTCCGGAATCCAGGTCAGCGGATCGACAAAAAGATCGGCTGTGTCGCCGACGAGATCGCGGGGTGGTTCCGGACCGATCACCGGCAGGACCAGGAAGGGTCCTTCGCCGATGCCATAGCGGCTCAGCGTCTGACCGAAATCGGCCTTGTCCGGACGAAGGCCGTTCTTCGCGGCCACGTCGAATATCCCGCCGAAGCCAATGGTCGAGTTGAGCGTCAGGCGCGCCGTCATCCGAAAGGCATTGCGGGGTTTGCCCTGGAGCACGTCATTGACGATGGTGACCGGCTCTTCGGCATTCGCGAGAACGTTGTGAATGCCGGTTCGGACGCGCCTGGGCACTTCGTTGAGATAGAGACCCGCGATATTCAGGATGACGTAGTGGTCGACCTTCTCGTCGAAATCGTAGATCGCGCGGTTCATCGGCTCGAGCGGGTCGTTTGCCGCAACCGACTCGGGAGTCGAGGTCGCGCACCCGGCGAGACCGAGCACACCCAACACGACAATGAATCCCTGCATCCGCCGCATTCGCGCGCGTCAGCCCCCGTCTCGGGCAACAATGCCATAGAACAACGCGGGGGTCATCCATGGGGTCCGCTCAGTCCTGGCGCGGTATGGCGGCCTTCCCGATGCCCTGGAGATAGATTTCCGCGGCGAGGTCGGCGATATGCGCCGGTTTGGCCGGGCCGGAGGCGCTCATCCAGGTCAGGGTCCAGTTGATCATGCCGAAATAGAGCATCGCGGCCGGCCAGTGGAGCGGCGACTGTCCACCCAGTTCGGGGCGCAACTCCGCGAGCAGGACTTCCACCAGGCCGACAAGCCGGCGCTGGATGCCGATGATGATTGCGCGCCGGGCGGCGGGCAATCGGCCCAGTTCGTTGAGCAAGACCTTTTGTCGTGCGGCGGCGCCGACATAGTGCTTCATGAATTCGCGGGTGAGCATGCGCAGCTTGTCGTGCGGATCTGCCGGCGTCGCCGCAATTCTTTCCGCCGCGTCGAGTAGGGTGCTGACATGGGAATGCATGACATCGAACAGGATGTCTTCCTTGGACGGATAGTAATGATAGATGAGCGATTTCGAGGTGTTGCAGCTTCGCGCAAGATCGGCAATCGACGCGCCGAGAAATCCATGTTCGGCATAGAGCCGCGCGGCCTTCTCGACAATGGCGTCCCGCCGCTTCGCATAGTCCGCCGCCTGTTTGCGCGCCACCGATGCCCCTTGTCTGCCCGGAGATTCCCGGAAACCCCGTAAATTCAGCGAATACCGGCCGCGCGGGGGCGTGTCAAAGGGGTTGTCAATCGACCGCCCATTCGGTTTATTGGCCGTGCATCAATTCTGGTCGAGCCATGTCCGCCCTCCCGCAGCATGCGTTGCGCGAATCTGATCGCGCGCCGGTTTCCGCGACCGAGTGGCGGCGCGTGGTGCATCTGCTCCATGTGTCGCGCGCGCTCGACGCATTGGAGGAAAGCGCGCTCGTTCCGCAGCGCAAGATGTTCTATCAGTTTTCGGCCCGCGGGCACGATCTGGCGCAAATTCTGCTCGGCCTGCAGCTCACAAACGCCAATGACGCGGTGTGCGGCTATTACCGGTCGCGGCCCATTCTTCTGGCACTGGGCGTGCCGATCGCCGATGCACTGGGCTCGTCGCTCGCGCGCGAAGGCGGGTATTCCGACGGACGCGACATCGGAGCGGTGTTCAATTTTCCGAATCCGGACGGCCCTTCGGCGCTTCCCATGTGCGGCGGCGTCGGTGCGCAGTTCACGCCCATCGCAGGCTGGGCGCAGGCGATGACCTATTGCGAGCGCGTGCTCGGAGAGCGCGATTGCGGTTCGGCAATCGGTGTGGCGCTGGGCGGGGATGCTTCCGTCGCGACCAATGGGTTCTGGTCGGCGCTGACGATCGCCACCACGCTTGAGCTGCCGATGCTGTTTTATATCGAAGACAACGGCTACGGAATTTCTGTTCCGTCGCGCATGCAGACACCGGGCGCCGACATCGCTGCGAATCTGTCGGGCTTCCGGAATCTGCGTGTGCTGTCAGGAGACGGGGGCGACCCGGTCGAAGCGGCGCGCCTGACGGCCGAGGCTGCCGGCTTCGTGCGTCAGCAGCGGAAGCCCGCGCTTCTGCGCCTGACCGTGCCGCGTCTCGAAGGGCATTCCTTTCAGGACACGCAGACCTACAAATCGGCCGAATTCATTGCCGCAGAACAGGAGCGCGATCCGTTGCCGCGCCTGCGCTCCCATCTGGTGCCGGCGATTTTCGACGAGCAGGTCTGGAACGAAATCGAAGGTGCCGCGCATCGGATGGTGGAGGAGGCGCGGGCAGAAGCAGAAGCGCGCCCCGTCGCGAATCTTGCGCGCACCGCACGCCACGTCTTTCATGAAGACGAGATGCAGGTGCGCGGCGGCCAATGGACTCGCGGTTCCGTGCCTTTGCGGGGCAGCAACGAGTTGCAAGCTGAGGGGCAGCGCATCAACATGGTGACGGCGATCCGGCGCACGCTGGATCATGAACTGTCAATCAATCCGCGCGTTCTCGTCTTCGGAGAAGATGTGGGTCCCAAAGGCGGCGTGCACGCCGTCACGCTGGGTCTGCAGGAAAAGTTCGGCGCGGAGCGGGTGTTCGACACAAGCCTGTCCGAGGAGGGCATCATCGGTCGGGCCGTCGGCATGGCGCTGGCGGGGCTCGTTCCGGTTCCGGAAATCCAGTTCCGCAAATATGCCGATCCTGCGATGGAGCAACTCAACGACTGCGGCACCATGCGCTGGCGCACCAACAATCGCTTCGCTGCCCCGATTGTCGTGCGCATCCCGATCGGATTCTTCAAATGCGGCGATCCCTGGCACAGCCAGACGAATGAGGTGCAATTCGTGCACTCGCCCGGATGGAAAGTAGCGGTCCCGTCCAACAGCGAAGACGCCGTCGGATTGTTGCGCGCCGGCCTGCGCGGCAACGATCCCGTGATCTTCTGCGAGCATCGGGCAATGCTGGATGCCACATCGGCGCGGCGGCCCTATCCGGGAGATGCGTTCGTGCTGCCGTTCGGCAAGGCACGGCTTGTGACCGAAGGGACGGATGTGACGGTTGTGACGTGGGGCGCAATGGTCGAACGCTGCCTTGACACGGCGCAGGGCAGGTCGGCCGAGGTGATCGATCTTCGTACGCTCATGCCATGGGATCGCGAAGCGGTGATCCGCTCGGTGAAGCGCACGCGGCGCTGCCTGATCGTGCATGAGGATCTCATGACGGCCGGGTTCGGTGCGGAGATCGCTGCGGTCGTGGCGAAAGAGTGCTTCCTCGATCTCGACGCGCCCGTCTCGCGTCTCGCGATGCCGGACATTCCCAGCCCGCACAATCCGGCGCTGATGGAATGGGCGTTGCCGTCGGTCGACAGGATCGCCGCGACGCTCGATGAGCTGATCGGATTCTGACATGGCGATCGACATCACTGTCCCGGAAGAGCAGGAAGGCACCAAAGCCGTCGTCAAGAACTGGCTGAAGAATGTCGGCGACGCCATTGCGGCCAACGAGCCGCTGGTCGAAATCGAAACAGACAAGGTCACCGTCGAAATCGCCGCCGCGGCGGACGGCGTCCTGTCGGAAATCCTGCTCACCTCGGGCGCCGAAGTGGAACCGGGCACCGTGCTCGGACGAATTGCGGCCGGTGATCACGCCGCTGGCGAGCCGGCAGCGCAACCATCACCGGCCAGCCGCAGCGACACAGTGGCTCCCGTTTCGCCGGACGCGGCGTCGGATCGCTTGTCGCCGGGAATTCGGCGGCTGCTCGCGGAGCACGGATTGGAGGCGCGCGATGTTCCGCTCGAGGGGGAACGCCTTACGCGCGAAGTTATTCTGGCCGAAGTCGCGCGCCGCAGTGCAAAGCCGGCGCCGGACGTGTCGATTGCCGGCGCGACCCGCATTCCGCACGATCAGATGCGGCGCCGCATCGCCGAACACATGGCGCGCTCGGTCCAGACGGCGCCGCATGTCACGGCGGTCTTCGAAGCGGATTTCAGCGCGATCACAGCCCATCGCAAGGCGCACAAGGAGTCCTTTGCCGCCGATGGCGCCAATCTGACGTTCACGGCCTATTTCGTTGCCGCGGCCGCGGCTGCGATGGCCGTTGCCCCCGCGGTCAACGGACGGTGGTTCGACGACTATGTCGAGATCTACAGCGACATCAATATCGGCATCGGTACGGCCCTCGGCGAGAAGGGCCTGATCGTTCCGGTGATTCATCGCGCCCAGTCGCGTTCATTGCTGGAGATTGCCAAGGCCCTGACGGAGATGACCGAGAAAGCGCGCAATGGGCGGCTGACGCAGGCCGACATCCGTGACGGGACCTTCTCCATTTCGAACCATGGCGTTTCAGGCTCGCTTCTTGCGTCACCCATCATCATTAACCAGCCACAATCGGCGATCCTCGGAATCGGAAAGCTGCAGAACAGGGCGGTGGTGCTGGAGAGGAACGGCGCGGAAGCGATCGAGGCGCGGCCTATGGCCTATGTCACGCTGACGATCGATCATCGCGTGATCGATGCGTTTCAGACGAATGCGTGGCTCGCGCGGTTCGTCGAAATCCTCCAGACCTGGAAATAACGCTGGCGTTAGTTGAGCAGCAGCGGCAGGCGCGTAAAGCCGCGAAACCTGGCGCGGCGGCTGCGGATCGGCGCTTCCGCCACGCCATAGCGAGGAAAGCGCGCAAGGAGTTGCTCCAGCGCGACCCTGGCCTCAAGGCGCGCGAGATTCATGCCGGCGCATTGATGGATGCCGGAGCCGAATGCCAGATGGCGGTTCGGGTTGCGCGCGACATCGAATTGTTCCGGCACGTCGAACGCCATAGGATCGCGATTGGCGGCGCCGATGCACAGCGTAACCGGCGTCCCTCCCGGGATCGCGTGATCGCCTAAGATTGTGGGTGCGGTCGTGATGCGGTTGCCGAGCTGGTTGGAGCTCTCATAGCGCAGCACTTCCTCGATTGCGCTGCGCAGAACCGTTGGTGCATCGACGAGCCGGCTTCGCTCATCCGGAAATCTGGCGAGGAGTTCGATGGCGTTGCCGATCAGATTGGTTGTGGTCTCGTGGCCGGCATTGAGCAGGAACACGCAATTCTCTGTGAGTTCGACGTCGTCGAGCGGTTTGCCTTCGCTCGCAAGCAGACGCGTGAGCACATCGCGTTCGGTGTCGCCCGGCTTGCGGCGCCGTTCGGCTATCAGCAGGGCCAAATAGCCGTGGAACTCCGTCAGGGCCTGTTCGCCGCGCGTCAGAATTTCGGCCGAAGGTGCCGGCTCCAGCGCACCCAGAATGGCAAGCGACCATCCACGCAACGGCGCGCGATCGCCATCCGGAACGCCAAGCAGATCGCCGATGACTTCGATCGGAATGGCGCCGGCGAAATCCGCAATCGCGTCCATGCCGCCATTATCTTCTGCCTTGTCCAGAAGCCGGCGCACGAGATTTTCGAGCTTGGGTTGCAGGGGCGCGAGTGCTTTGGGAATTAGGGCTCCCACAATGCTGCGGCGAATCCGCGTGTGATAGGGCGCGTCGTTGAAGACAAGGCTCGTCGTGTGATGTCGAAACAGCCGTGAGGCAGGGCCGAATTTGGGCGCGAACTCCTTTTTCTTGTCGGAACTGAAGATCGTTGGATCGCGATAGACTGCCGCGAGATCGTCATAGCGTGTCAGAAAGATGCTGCCGTCCGGCAGCCGCTTTACGGGCTCACATTCTCGGAGCGCGCGATAGGTGCGATAAGGGTTGTCGTAGAAATCTTCGGGAAGATTGGTCAGATCAAAATCGCGCGCAAGACCGCCGTCGCTCATGCGCGGGTCTCGCCAATCCAGTTCCAGACGGCTGCCGGATTTTCTACCATTGCGTTGTGGCCGCAGTCGGGCAGGTCGACAGCACCAGCGTCAAATGTCTCGAGTTCCGCAAGCGTAACCATTGCGTCCGTCTGGCCGCGCGCCAGATGAATCGGTGCGCGTACGGCTCTCGCCAATTCGTTCGTGGGGGGCGCTCCCACGCGCGCGGTCATGGGATCGGCAGCCAGCCGCCAACCGTGGTCATCGCGGCTGACGCCGGAGCGCGCTATCGGGGAGTCTTCCGTGACAAGGCCCGCAAGACCGGAGACTTTGAGAAACCGGGCCAGCGCTTCCTGCTCCGTTAAAAAATGCCGGACGGGCGCCGCCGCCATGTCGCCCAGGCGCGCAATCTCGTTGCCGGTCCATGCGACCTTGATGCCGAGACCCAACACCCTGGAGGGCTGCACTCCGAACCAGCCGGACGCGAGGGCCAGGGCAACGACGCCACCCATGGAATGACCGACGATGGCGACCTCGTTCCACGCTCCGGAATCCAGAATGAGATCGGCGACATCTGCGGCGTGCTGGCCGAGTGCGTAGTTGCCCGCATGCGGGGAGGCGCCGTGTCCGCGCAGATCCGGCGCCAGCCAGCTTCCTTTCCACACGGCCTTCGCCAGCATCGGCTGCCAGACAGCGCCCGTCGTACCAAGCCCGTGCAGAAGGACCAGAAGATCGGCGCCTTCGCCACCGCGAATGGCCTGGAGTTTCATTTCTCAGTTTTTCCCCGGTAGTCGAAGACCCGCTTCGCCTTTCCCTCCGCACGTGGAAGCGTGCCGAAGGCGGCGATCGCGATGGAGGCCGACAGCCCGTAGCGGGATTTCATGCGTTGGCCCAGCCGTTCTTTCGCTTCGTCGCTTGCCCCCGGATCGCAGCCCGGCGTTTCTTCGACGTTGATTGTCAGCACATCGCGCGCCCCGTCATGCGTGACATCGATGCGATAGTTCGGCGACAGAGCCTGTTCGGCAAGGACCAGTTCTTCGATCTGACGCGGAAAAACATTCAGGCCGCGGACAATCAGCATGTCGTCCGTGCGTCCGAAAAGGCGCGCCATGCGCCGCATCGGAATTTCGCCTGCTGGCGGCGCAAGCCGGGTGAGGTCGCCTGTGCGATAGCGGATCACGGGGACGGCCTCAGCGAGGAGCGAAGTCAGCACGAGTTCACCCCTTTCACCGTCCGATAGGGGATTGCCGGTCGCCGGATCGACGATCTCCGGATAGAAAGCATCCTCCCAAACCGTAAGCATCCCGCGCGCATCCGCCCGCTCCTGCGCAACTCCGGGTCCCATCACTTCGGACAGACCGTAGATATCAAGCGCCGTGAGAGCGAAACGATGTTCGATTTCGGCCTGCAATGCGTCGCTCCACGGTTCGGCGCCGTGGATACCAACTTTCAGCGAAGTGGTTCGTGGGTCGATGCCGGCCCGTTCGAGAGCCTCGGCCAGGACCAGCATGTAAGACGGAGTGCAGCAGATGATGCGCGGCTTCAGATCGAGCACCAATTGAACCTGCCGCTCGGTTTGCCCGCCCGAAGCCGGTATGACGCAGCAACCGAGGTTGTGCGCCGCCATGCAGGCCCAGGCCACCCGTGAACAGGCCGTAGCCATACGCATTGTGAAGAAGATCGTCGGGTCGGCCACCCGCCGCCAGGATACAGCGCGCGATGAGGCTGTCCCAATGTTCGATGTCCCGTCTGGTGTATCCGACGATCGTGGGCCTGCCCGTGGTGCCCGATGAGGCGTGTATGCGCACGAGCTCAGAAGAGGGGACCGCGCACATGCCCCAGGGGTAGCTCTCGCGAAAGTCGCTCTTCAATGTGAAGGGAAAGCGCCGAATGTCGTCCAGCGACTTCAGATTGGGGGGCGAAATGCCGGCCGCATCGCATTTTGCGCGATAATGCGCCGTATTGTTCCATGCATGGGCAATCGACCGTTTGAGACGCCGGAACTGCTCGTCCTCGAGTTCCGCACGGGACGCGAATTGCGGAAGGTCGGGATGGCTGCGCATCACACAGCGTTCATCGTGAGCAATTCGTAGGTGGCGACGGTTTCATTGTTCTGGTTTGTCAGCTGCACGGCCCAGCGCACTTCGCCATATTGCTCGTTGCGAAGCGATTTCGATTTTGCCGTCAACTGCACGGCCAGGGAATCGCCGGGCTTGACCGGCTTGGTGAATCTCAGATTGTCGAGGCCGTAATTGGCCAGCACCGGCCCGGGGGCGGGATCGACGAACAGACCCGCCGCAAACGACAACAGCAGATAGCCATGCGCGACGCGGCCTCCGAAAAACGGATTCGCAGCTGCCGCTTCCTCGTCCATATGCGCGTAGAACGTGTCCCCTGAGAACTTGGCGAAGTGTTCCACATCGTCGAGCGTGATCGTCCGCGACGCGCTGACGAACGTCTTGCCCGGTTCCAATTCTCCGAACCGCAGCCGGAAGGGATGCGGGCCATCGCGCAATTCCGGCGCGCCGGGAATCCAGCTATGCGTCACGGCAGCCAGCATGCGCGGCGAGCCCTGCAGCGCCGTGCGCTGCATGTAATGCATCACGCCGCGAAGGCCGCCCATTTCCTCGCCGCCGCCGGCGCGGCCTGGGCCGCCGTGAATGAGTCCCGGCAGGGGAGAGCCGTGCCCGGTGGATTCGCGCGCGCAATCGCGATCCACGATCACCAGACGTCCGTGAAACGCAGCGGAGCCCAGAACCACCGCGCGGGTAATTTCGGGATCGTATGTGAACAGCGACATCACGAGCGAGCCTTTGCCGCGATTGACGAGGGCCACCGCATCGGACAGGTCGCGATAGGGCATCAGCGTCGAGACTGGTCCGAACGCCTCCACCTCATGCACACGCGTCGCCGAAGCGGGATGGTCGCAACGCAGCAATACGGGCGCCATGTAAGCGCCATTGTCGTTCGCATCCCGTGTACCGTCGCGATCCGGATTGCCGGCGACGATGCGCGCTTCCGAAGCAAGTTCGCGAATCTTCGCGCGCACATCGTCGCGTTGGGGGAGGCTGACAAGTGCGCCCATTGTTGTGCCATCGCGTCGCGGATCTCCAACCGCAACATTGGCGAGCGCGGCGCGCAACGCAGTTTCGACGGCATCGATCGATTGGAGCGGCACGAGCGCGCGGCGAATGGCCGTGCATTTCTGGCCTGCCTTGACGGTCATTTCCCGCGTGACTTCCTTGACGAAGAGATCGAATTCCGGAGTGCCCGGCACCGCATCGGGACCCAGCACCGCGGCATTCAGCGAATCCCGCTCGGCGATGAAGCGCACGCTTTCACGTATCACGACCGGATGGCGCTGCAATTTCTCAGCCGTCTGCGCAGAGCCTGTGAACGACACGATGTCCTGGCCGGTCAGATGATCGAACAGATCGTCGAGGGGGCCCACGATCAATTGGAGGGCGCCCTTGGGCAGCACATTTGAGTCGATCAGCACCCGGAATGCGGCTTCCGCGAGATAGGCGCTGGCGCTGGCCGGTTTGACGATCGCCGGTACGCCGGCAAGGAGCGTGGGCGCCAGTTTCTCCAGCATGCCCCAGACCGGGAAGTTGAACGCGTTGATGTGAACCGCAGCGCCTTGCAATGGCGTCAGAATATGCTGGCCGACAAAAGTGCCGCGCTTGGAAAGCGGCTCTACCGGGCCTTCGACGAGAAATGTTTCGTTGGGAAGCTCCCGCCTGCCACGCGAGGAATAGGCGAACAGCGTGCCCGCGCCACCCTCGATATCGATCCAGCCGTCGGCCTTCGTTGCGCCCGTGTGATAGGACAGCTCGTAAAGTTCATCCTTGCGCGCCATGATCGCTTCGGCGAGCGATTTGAGCATTCTCGCGCGCTGGTGAAATGTGAGGCCCCGCAGCGCCGGTCCTCCCGTGTCGCGCGCATGCGATAGCACATGCGCGAATGGGCGCGGCGTCGTCCCGATTTGCGCTACGGTGTCCGCGCCGATGGCCGAGCAGATGGCAGAGAGATTGCCGGCAGGCGCGATCCACTCGTCCTGCACATAGCTGCGAAGGGTTTGCATATAGAATTCTCCTCGGCGCTCAGCGCCCGGCAAATGTCGGGTTGCGTTTCTCGGTGAAGGCGGCAACGCCTTCGCGATAGTCGTGCGAGCGGCCGAGTTCCCGCTGCAGATCGCGCTCGAGATCGAGTTGCTCTTCGAATTTCTGGATCCAGCCTTTGCGCATCGCCATCTTGATCGCGGCGAGGCCGCGGGTCGGACCGCTCGCCAGGCGCGCGGCCAGCTTGTCGCTCTCGGATTTGAGCTGATCGTCATCCACCGTCCGCCAGATCATGCCCCAGCTCTCGGCTTTCTCCGCGCTCAAAGCTTCGCCTGTCAGGGCAAGTCCCATGGCGCGCGCCTGTCCGACGAGGCGCGGCAGAATCCAGGTGCCGCCGGAATCCGGAATGAGGCCGATATTGGAGAAGGACTGGATGAATTTCGCGCTCCTGGCAGCGATCACAATATCGGCGGCCAAAGCGATGTTGGCGCCCGCGCCGGCCGCGACTCCGTTCACCGCGCAGATCACGGGTTTTTCGAGTGCGATCAGGCGGCGAATGAGCGGATTGTAGCGCTGTTCGAGCGACTCACCGAGGTCGAGATCGCTGCTGCCGGGCGCGACCGCGCGATCGGCCAAATCCTGACCGGCACAAAAACCGCGACCGGCGCCCGTCAGCAGCAGCACCCGAATGGATGGATCGGCCTCCACTTGCGCCAGCGCTTCGGCGACTTCGCCGTGCATCTGCACCGTGAAACTGTTGAGCCGGTCGGGGCGATTGAGCGTCAGCCGCGCGGCGCCCTGGGCGACCTCGAACAGAATGGTTTCGAAGGCCATTTTCTCACCTCCTGGCGCGGATTGTGTCGAAAGAACAGGTGATTATTGTTGCGCCGCTTTGTCTTAATTAAGAAGGTCAGGACGGTCAACGAACTGGGATCATGCAGTGACCACGCCTGACGATCTTGCGCGACGGATCGCCGACAATTTCCTCGCCCGCGAGGGAACCGGCCCGAGCTGGGGCGTTGTCATCGAAGAGGTTCGTGAAGGCTATGCGCGGATTTCGATGAGCATTCGTCGCGACATGCTCAATGGTCACGGCATCGCCCATGGCGGAATGATCTTCGCGTTGGCCGATACGGCCTTTGCCTATGCCTGCAATTCGCGCAATGTATCCACTGTCGCGCAACAGGCTTCGATCGTTTTTCTCGCGTCTGTTCGCGAGGGCGAGCGGCTGGTTGCCGAGGCCGAGGAACAAGGCCTTTCGGGACGGTCGGGGGTGTATACGGTTTCGGTGCGCAACGGTGGCGGCCTTGCCGTGGCGCAATTCCAGGGCCTCTCGCGGGCCATCGGAGGCGCCGTGCTGGAGGACAAAGCGACAAGTGCGCGGCCTCTGGATTAATTGACCGCTCGGTCGGTTTATTATAGGTTTGTGACCTCGCAGGAGAGCGCCGTGTACACAACTGACCTCGGAGACAAGAAGCAGGCTGCGGCCGCACCGGTGATCGATGATCCCGCGCGCCTTGATGCGTTCGAAGCGCGGGTCGCGGCCGATGATTTCATCGAGCCGAAGGACTGGATGCCGGAGGCCTATCGCAAAACGCTGGTTCGCCAGATCTCGCAACATGCGCATTCCGAAATCGTCGGCATGCTGCCGGAGGGAAACTGGATCACGCGCGCTCCGTCGCTTCGACGCAAGGCCATTCTGCTCGCCAAGGTTCAGGACGAAGGCGGGCATGGACTGTATTTGTATGCGGCCGCTGAAACGCTCGGCACCTCGCGCGACGAGATGATCGAAGCGCTGCATTCGGGTCGTGCAAAATATTCGACGATCTTCAACTATCCCACACTGACATGGGCCGATATCGGCGCCATCGGATGGCTGGTCGACGGAGCGGCGATCATGAATCAGGTGCCGCTGCAGCGCACCTCCTATGGCCCCTATGCGCGCGCCATGGTGCGGGTCTGCAAAGAGGAAAGCTTCCATCAGAGGCAGGGCTACGAGATCATGATGGCCCTCACCAGCGGCTCACCCGAACAGAAGCGCATGGCGCAGGATGCGCTCGATCGCTGGTGGTGGCCATCGCTCATGATGTTTGGTCCGCCCGACGACAATTCGCCGAACACAGCGCAATCCATCCGCTGGCGCATCAAGCGCGAAACCAACGACGAGCTTCGGCAGAAGTTTGTTGACGTGACCGTTCCGCAGGCCGAAGCGATCGGGCTTCGCATTCCCGATGCAGACCTTCGCTGGAATGAGGAGCGTCAGGCCCATGATTTCGGCGCCATAGACTGGGAAGAGTTCTATGCGGTGGTGCGAGGCGAGGGCCCTCTTGCAAAAGAACGCATGAACGCGCGCGTGAAAGCCTGGGACGATGGCGCCTGGGTGCGGGAAGCTGCTTTGGCGCATGCGCGCAAGCATGCCATGGCGATGGCGGCGGAGTAGGCCGATGGACAAGTCGTGGCCACTTTGGGAAGTCTTTGTGAGAGCGAAAAACGGCCTTGCCCACAAACATGTCGGCAGTGTTCACGCGGCCGACGGCAAGATGGCCATCGAGGCCGCCCGTGACACGTATACACGCAGGATGGAAGGGATCAGCCTCTGGGTCGTTCCCTCCGCATCGATCACGGCCTCGGATCCCGGCGATGCCGATGAACTGTTCGCGCCCGCCGCCGACAAGGTCTATCGCCATCCCACCTTTTATTCGATCCCGGCGCATATCAAGAACATCTGATGCGCGATCCGGCCCTTTTCGAATATGCCTGCAGGCTTGGCGACGACGGTCTCGTGCTTGGGCAGCGTCTTTCCGAGTGGTGCGGACATGCGCCCATGCTCGAGATCGATCTTTCGCTCGCCAATGTCGCGTTGGACCTTGTCGGGCAGGCAACGCATTTCCTCGGTCTCGCAGCCGGGGCAGGTGCGGAAGGCCGGGATGCCGACTCGCTGGCGTTTCATCGCGACGTGCTCGATTTCCGCAACTGCCTGCTGGTCGAGCAGCCCAATGGCGATTTCGGACAGACGATTGCGCGGCAGTTTCTTTTTTCGAACTGGCAGGAGTTGTTGTTCGCCGATCTGGTTGCCTCCAAACATGAGGGAATAGCGGCGATCGCCGCGAAGGCCGTAAAGGAGGTCGCGTATCACAGCAGGCTTGCCAATGAGTGGGTTGTTCGTCTGGGGGACGGCACGGCGGAAAGCCGCGGACGCCTGGTCGACGGTCTCGAATGGATGTGGCGGTTTGCAGACGAATTGTTCGACGTCGATCCGGTTCTGCAATCGCTGATCGATGCCGGCATTGGGGCCGATCCCCGCCGCTTCCATCCATCCTGGGATGCACGGATTTCGCGCGTGTTGACCGACGCAATGCTTGACGCGCCAAAACCTCGCCGCGCGGTGGTGGGCGGACGAATCGGCCGTCACTCGGAACATCTGGGGCACTTGCTGTCGGAGATGCAATTCCTGCAGCGTGCCTATCCGGGTGCCCAATGGTAGTGACGACCGCCACGGGATCAGACCTGAAAGCTTTGGTGTTCGATCTGCTTTCGCACGTGCCTGATCCGGAAATTCCCTGTGTCTCCGTCGTCGATCTCGGTATCGTGCGGGACGTAAAGCCCGGCGCGAAACCGTCAGTCATCATCACGCCAACCTATACCGGCTGTCCCGCGACGATGGTGATCGAACAATCCATTCGCGCGGCCCTGGACAGGGCAGGGCTCCAGAACATGGCGGTGGAAACGACGCTTTCGCCGCCCTGGACGACCGACTGGATCAGCGAAGAAGGCCGGGAAAAGTTGCGGCGCTATGGCATCGCACCACCCCAGGAACAGCAAACGATGTGTCCGCAATGCGGCTCGTCGCGCACCGAGGAGATCAGCCGCTTTGGCTCGACGCCGTGCAAGGCCCTTTGGCGCTGCCTCGATTGCGCCGAGCCGTTCGACCGCTTCAAGTGTCATTGACCCATGTCGCTCAACACAGGCTTTCATCGTCTGAAAATTGCGGAAGTGCGGAAAGAGACGACCGATGCCGTCTCTGTGCGCTTTGAAATTCCCGAAGAGCTGAAGGAAAAATTCCGCTTCCGTGCCGGCCAACATCTGACGCTGCGGGCCGATATCGGCGGCGAGGATGTGAGGCGAACCTACTCCGTGTGCTGTGCGCCGCACGAAAACGAGATCCGCATCGCGATCAAGAAGATGCCAGGCGGACGCTTTTCATCCTGGGCCAACGAAGCGCTGCAACCGGGAAATTCGATCGACGTGCTTGCTCCCATGGGCCGCTTCGTCATTCCTGAACGGGATCAAGCGTCGCCTTACTATGTGGCCATGGCAGGAGGTTCGGGGATCACGCCGGTTCTGTCGATCGCGAAGACGGCGCTTGGCGAAATCGATGGCAGCAGATTCACCTTGCTCTACGGCAACCGTGACACGCCATCGATCATGTTCCTGGAGGAACTGGCCGCCCTAAAGAACCGCTATCTCGACCGGCTTGAGGTCTATCATTTTCTCGAGAACGAAGCGGAGGAGATTGAACTCTTCAACGGGCGTCTCGATCGCGAAAAATGCGACGAAGTTCTGGCGCATCTGGTAGACACCAAGGCCGTCAATGCCTTTTTCATTTGCGGCCCGGGTCCGATGATGGACGCGGCCGAGGGTGCATTGAAGGCGCGTGGAGTTCCTGACGAGAATATCTTCATCGAACGGTTTACCAGCAGCGCATTGTCCGGCGACAGGCTTGCGGCGGTCGAGGTGCTACAGCAGAAAGCGGCCGGCACGGACATGACCGTCACGCTCGACGGACGACGCTCGATTGTCAGATTCGATGTCTCCAAGGGAAACATTCTCGACAGTGTTCAGGCCGCGGGTCTTCCTGCGCCCTATGCCTGCAAGGGTGGTGTCTGCACGACGTGCCGCGCAAAAATCCTGTCCGGCACCGTGACGATGAAGCAGAATTATGGTTTGACGCCACAGGAAGTCGAGCAGGGTTATGTGCTGACATGTCAGGCCGTCCCGACATCGGACGGCGTGCAACTCAGCTACGACAATTAGAAGTCCAATCCGCCGGTCAACAAGAGGATTGCCATGGCCAACGTGCTGATCACCGGCGCCAATCGTGGTATCGGCCTTGAACTGGTCCGCCAGTACGCCGCCGACGGTGCCCGCGTATTTGCCGGCGTGCGCGATCCGGCGAAGGCGGCAGCCTTATCGGAATTGGCGCGCGACGCAGGCGGCCGTATTTCGCTTCACCAGCTTGATGTTGCAAGCACGCCATCGGTGGAGGCGTTTGCGAAGGATGTGGGTGACACGGCGATCGATGTCCTGATCAACAATGCGGGCGTTTCGGGCTCCCATCAAAGTCTCGATGACATGAATTTCGACAATTGGCTTGATGCGCTGAACGTGATGACGCTTGGGCCGTTCCGTGTTTCGCAGGCATTCCTGCCGCATCTGGAAAAAGCCGGTGCCGCCAAGGTCATGACGGTCACAAGCCAGATCGCTGCCTCGACATGGCCGCATGGCGGTACTTACGCTTACGCAAGCGCCAAGGCTGCAGTGAACCGGGTGATGCAGGTGCTTGCCATTGATCTCAAGCCGCGGGGCGTCACGGTCGCGGTGATCCACCCCGGATGGGTGAAAACGGACATGGGCGGCCCCAATGCCGACATCACGCCCGAAGAAAGTGCGTGCGGTATCCGCAAGGTAATTGCAGGGATGACACTTGCCGACACCGGCAAGTTCTTCAAATGGAACGGGGACATGCACCCCTGGTGAAACCGCGACAACTTATGTGCAATGTCGCCCCGCAAATGCGGGTCAAAACTGGATCGTGTCATGCTGCCGGATAGAATGATCGAAGGATATCGCGCCTTCTTGAGCGACCGATTTTCCCATGAGCGCTCGCGCTACGAAGCTCTTGCCAGAACCGGGCAGAGTCCGGAGACAATGGTTGTAGGCTGCATCGACTCCCGTGTTTCGCCAGAGGTGATATTTGGCGCGTCCCCTGGCGAACTGCTGGTTGTGCGCAATGTGGCCAATCTCGTGCCCCCTTATGAGCCCGACGATGCTTTGCATCACGGCACGAGCGCTGCGCTGGAATTCGGCGTGCAGGTCTTGAAAGTGAAGAATATAGTCGTGCTCGGTCACGCCTTTTGCGGTGGCATCCGGGCTTTCATGGATGAACACGAGCCGCTTTCTCCCGGCGACTTTATTGGCTCCTGGATGTCGCAAATATCACCCGCGGCGGAACTGTTGGAGGCGAGTGGCAATGATCGCGCGAATTATCAGCGCAAACTGGAATTGGCCTCGGTAGAATTGAGTCTGAGGAATCTCTTGACGTTTCCCTTCGTGCGTGCGGGCGTGGAATGCCGCAAACTGCATCTTCACGGAGCTTATTTTGGCGTCGCGAACGGGCGGCTGCTGGTCCGCAATTGCCGCAGTGGAGAATTTGAAGCCGCGCCTGGTGCGGCGGACCTGCCTGATGGCCTTGTTGGCGTCCGGGACGAGCCGAAGAACACTTGAGGCCGTGCAATCCTTCATTGTGCACTGCGGAGCCCAGGTTAAAATTGCAGGTTTCGACAAATCCGGGCTTGCGCATTTTCGATTAACATGCGCTGATTTCCGGCCCTGCTGGCATTGATGCGGGGCCAATGCGGGCCTTGATGTGCGTCCGCCATTTCTATTTGCAAACTGATTTAGACGGAGAGCCAGCTTGTCGAGCCAAAAGGAAACATTTGAATCCGATCATGCGCATCTGCTGCGGCATACGGTTTCCATTGTTGTCGCCTATGTCGGCCACAATTCATTGCCTGCAGGCGAATTGAACAATGTCATTCGAGATGTACAAACCGCCATAACATCCGCCCATGGCGGCGGCGCCGTACGTGCGACAACACAGAAGCCTGCGGTCCCGGTCAAGAAATCGATAACTGCCGACTATCTTGTCTGTCTTGAAGACGGCAAGAAGCTCAAGATGCTCAAGCGTTATATTCGTTCCCGGTTCGGCCTTTCCCCCGACGATTATCGTGCCAAATGGGGACTGCCGCGCGATTATCCAATGGTTGCGTCCAGCTACGCTGCGAAGCGCTCAGAATTTGCGAAACGCAGCGGCCTTGGGCGCAAACGTCCGGCGCCTGCAAAAAAGCGCAAGCGCAGCTAGCTCTGCGCAACTCCCATTCATGACCGTCGACGCTCCCTCGCCGGTCGGAGGGCGCCTGGCCGGGTTATGAGAAAGACGCGCTGAAGGGGGAAATGATGCTTGCGCAATTGCGACTTATTTGCAAAACTGTGGAAAGTTTCGGGTAGTGCATTGAGGGGATGACGGTCATGAGCAAGGTTTTGCGCACGCTTTTGTTGGTGTTTGCGATGGCTCCGGCCCTGCCGGCGCTGGCCTTCGCAGATGACAACATCTGTTCGCGGCCTGGCGTCGGCGAAGTCGTCAAGACGCCGCCGGATCTCTACAGTTCCAACGGCGTATTGGCCGTTTCTCTCAATTATTTCACGTCGCTGGACAAGCTGAATCGAACCCGTTTCTGCTTTGTGACTCCCGATGGAAAGGAATCGCCCACGCTCCACGTGCTCCCCGGCGACACGATTCAAATCGCGCTTACCAACATGGTGAGCCAGCAGGCGGAAGGTGGATCATACGATTCGGAAGTCGTCTCGAATGACAGGACTCGCTGCGGCGCGAAGAACATGACGCTCTCTTCTGTGAACATACACTTCCACGGCACCAACACGTCTCCGAAATGCCACAGCGATGATGTGATACATACACTTGTCAATTCGGGCGAAACCTTCACGTACAACGTCAAGATTCCAACCGATGAACCGCCAGGACTCTATTGGTATCATCCGCATGTGCACGGAATTTCCGCGGCGGCCGTAAACGGGGGGGCGTCGGGGGCCATCATTGTGGAAGGTATCGCCAAGTTTCAGCCTGCGGTGAAGGGCCTTCCTCAGCGCCTTTTGATCATTCGCGACGAAAGTCTCGCGCATCCGCCAAAGTTGAATAAGGGCGCGCCCAACGCGCCCTTCTGGGATATTTCACTCAATTACGTGCCCATCGCCTATCCGCGGTACATCCCTTCGATCATCAAGATGCATGCGGGCGCGCAGGAATTCTGGCGCGTGGTCAATGCCTCGGCGGACTCGATTACCGATGTCCAGCTTCAATATGACGGTGTGGCGCAGCCGCTTCAGATTGTCGGGTTCGACGGTGTTCCCACAGGCTCGCAGGACGGCAAGCACAAGGGCAGCATCATCACGCAGACCGACATTCTCATCCCCCCAGCCGGGCGGGCGGAGTTCATCGTGACGGGCCCCACCTCGACGGTTACAAACGCGACGCTGTATACGCTGGGGATCGCTTCGGGTCCGGCGGGAGACAGTCTTCCGAAACGGCCGCTGGCAAAGATCGAAACGACGACCGACCCCCATTGGCTGCCGGCTGTGGTCGAACGTACGAGCCCTTATAACGGCGACCGTTTTGCCAACCTTGCCGACGCCAAAGTGACGGCCCACCGTACCCTCTATTTCTCGGAAGTGCAGATTCGCGCGCATTATCCGCCGGGTGGCCACGATGCAAAACTGAAGCGCGTTCCCGGTGGCGGCGGAGTAGAGTTTTTCATTACGGTCGACGGACAGCAGCCGACTCTTTACAACGTGCAAAATCCGCCAGCGATCGTAACGCACAAGGGCGCGGTTGAAGACTGGACGATCCAAAATCGATCGCCCGAACATCATGAATTCCATATGCACCAGATTCACTATCTGCTGATGGCGATCAACGGTGTGCCGGTGCCGAAGGATCAGCAGCAATTCTATGACACTTACCAGGTGCCATACTGGACGGGTACAGGCCCCTACCCAAGCATTACTGTGCGGATGGACTTTCGCGGAGCGGTTGTCGGCGAGTTCGTCTACCACTGCCACATTCTCGATCACGAGGACGGTGGGATGATGGCGAACATTCGGGTCCTGCCGAAGGGGCCGCCGCCGACGGGCCCCAACTGAACCTGACGCGCCATTGTTGTAGCAGATACATCGCCCATTCGAGGCTGACAGGGGAGACTACGTATGTCGAAGACGCCCGAGAAACTCACATTCGAAGGCACCGTTGCCTCGAACTACTATGCCTATATGAACAATTACGACGGGTATGGCGGGTTCAACTTTCTCGACGTTATCACGTGGGGGAAGGGGTTTCTGGACAGTCATAAGGCATTCGATGGCACGGGTTATCTGTCGGCCCTGCATGGAAATACCGAGGTCTTTACGCTGCCTGGCTCCAACATTTATGGCGGCTACGGCGCCGGCACCTTCTATTCGGTTTCCACCGAGACCTTTGATCTCAAGAGCGGCGTTTTCGCTTCTGCCTGGGAAACCAATCAGCCAGTCCAGTTCATGAGCTATGTCCTCAATCACAAGGGGCAGTTCGTCTTGAAGGCGACGGACACCGTGTACCTGAGCCAGACTGCTACAACGATAGACTTCGGCAAGTACGGGAATGATTTCAAAAATATCGCAGGGTTCAAAATACTTTCCACACGAGGAAGTGCGGGCGTCTATAGCAACTTTTATCACAATGTGACGTACGGATATGAGATCGCGATGGACAATGTCAAAGTGAAATGGCACGGCACGATCCCCCACAACCACCATCCCGTGCATCATGTTGCGCCGGCGCTGCATATCTTTGCGAGGGACATGCATCACGCAGTCGCTGCGCATGCGGCCAGTTCCACATCACACGGCTATCACTCCGAGTTGGCCACGCTGGCTTCGGAGTACCATCATTCCGGGTCGCTAGCGCAGCAATTCTCTCTTCCGCATATCGACCACGCTCTCTAGCCCGAGGAGTGGAGCGTATCCGACGCGCCGACGGCGTGATCGACTGCTGATGCCAATCGATTCTGAGAAAGCAATATCACGCGGCCCCTCTCAAGGGGTCGCGTCCGTTTGCCACGAATTGTAGTACTCAAGATCACGTTTCGGTCTGCCGGGCTGTGGTTGCGGGAAACACGGCGACAAGAATTTTGAAACAACCCGTGTGCTATCGAGGCGTTCTCAAGCAGCAGTGAGCTCTGAACGCGAAAGCGCAGATGGCCTTCTTCCGCAACACAACCGTCAATCTGCTCAATCTGCACTACGCCATCCATACACTCGCGCTGAGCGGCGGTGCGGGGTTTTTCGCCGTTTACCTCTTTGAGGCGGGTGTTTCGGTTCCCGGCGTGTTCGTTTCGATCGCGCTCATTCTTCTGGGCCGGTTCTTGATCCGGCCGGTCATCGTGGGCCTTTCCGCGCATTGGGGCTTAAGGACAATGCTCGTCGGCGGGACGCTGCTCAGTGCCCTGCAATATCCCCTTCTGTCCGAAGTGCACGGCGCCGGCGCGGTCCTGTATGCGCTCATTGTCATGGCGGCGGCCGGCGACACCGTATACTGGTCCACCTATCACGCTTATTTCGCATCGCTCGGTGACGATTCGCACCGCGGTCATCAGATTGGCGCCCGCGAAGCCGTCGCCGCCCTTGTCGGTATCGCCAGCCCTCTGCTGACAGGATGGCTTCTCGTGTCTTACGGCCCGCGTGTGGCCTTCGGCATTACGGCGATCACGGTTGGACTTTCGTCCCTGCCGCTTTTCTTTACGCCCGAAGTGCCAATCGCGCGCAGCGCGCCGGGTGCTTACAGGGCGGCATTGCCCGGTATCGTCCTGTTTCTGGGGGATGGCTGGATCTGCGCGGGTTATGTGTTCGTGTGGCAGATCGCGCTGTTTCTTTCGCTTGGAAAGAACTTTCTGGCGTATGGCGGAGCCCTCGCAGTTGCAGCCCTTGTCGGAGCTCTGGGAGGTTTGTTGCTCGGGCGCCATATCGACGCCGGACACGGAAAGCGCGCTGTCTGGCTGTCGCTGGGCGTTTATTCGGTGATCGTGATCCTGCGCGCGATAGCGGTCGGCAACGCCGCCGTCGCGGTGCTTGCCAATGCGCTCAGTGCGCTTGGCGCATGTCTGTATATTCCGACCCTGATGACCATTGTCTACACGCGGTCCAAATCGGCTCCGTGCACGCTGCGATTCCAGGTTGCTGCGGAAGGAGGTTGGGATATTGGCGGAGCGAGCGGATTGCTGCTCGCAGCGCTGCTTACGGCGTATCATGTGCCGCTGGGCGGAAGCATTCTCTTGTCGTTGCTGGGTGTGGCGGCAATGTTTGTCATGCTGGGCCACTACTACAACATCGACGCAAAGCGGGAACGTTCGTACAGCGAACCGTCGCCCGCGGGTTGACTCATCGGAACTCCGCGACGCGGCATGCCTCGCGCATCGGTGAAATCTCGTCTGCCGTCACCCCGCAATCGTCAGGCGTCGATTGCTGCCGGGCGAGCGCCGCCCCCAATTGCGCGAGTGCCGGCGCCATCTGGATTCCGTAACCGCCTTGCCCGGCGAACCAGAAGAAACCCGGCGCATCGGCGTCGAAACCGACTACAGGCGTGCGATCCGCGGCAAAAGAACGAAGGCCCGCCCATTTGCGGCGCACCTGCTTCACCTCGAGAGTCGTGGCTCGCTGCACGCGATCAATGGCCACGGCAATGTCGAGTTCGTCCGGCTGTGCATCGCAAGGGTCCGACGGCGTTTCGTCCGCTGGCGAGAGGAGCAGTCGCCTGGCGTCCGGCTTGAAATAGACGGTCTCGCCGATGTCGATCACCAACGGCCAGTGCAGTGTTTCGGTTTGCGCCGGCGCATCCACGACGACGATGGTCCTTCGCTTTGGCGCGATCCCGATCTGTCGCACATTGGCGAGTTGGGCGACGGCGTCGGCCCAGGCGCCCGCCGCGTTGATGAGGATTGGCGCTGCGAACAGGCCGTCCTCGCATTCCGCATGCCACGACCCATTCGCATAAATCAGGCTCTGAATCTGAGCGTTGGTCACAAGAAGGCCGCCATGATGGCGCAGCAGGCGCAGATAGCCGGAATGCAGCGCGTGCACGTCCATATCCGCAGCGTCCCGTTCATACACAGCCACCGCAGCGGCCGCACGCTTCAGGATCGGACAATACGAGAGTGCCTCGTCTGTTTTGCAGCGCTCCACCGTCGCTTCGACGTCAGGCTCGGCGGCGAACGCGTCAAGGAGATGGCGATTTTCGTCTTCGGCAATGTGGAGCGCGCCACGCGGGCTTAACAGCGGCCCCTCGGCAAATCCGGCCGGCGGCTGCTCGAAAAAGGCCCGGCTCGACTTCGTGATCGCCCGGACGACGCGATTGCCGTAAATGGCGGAGTAGACCGCGACCGAGCGACCTGTCGTGTGATAGCCGGGCATCCTTTCGCGCTCGAGAACGGCCACGCGCGCCGTCTCGGAGAGAACGGCCCCGATCGACGCGCCCGCGATGCCGGCGCCGATCACAAGTATGTCGAAGTCTCGGCTCATTCGCACTGTCATGGCACAATCCGCGATGTCCGCGCCACAGCCATATCCCGGATCTTAGACGTGATGGTGCACCGCATCCGTCCGGGTGATCCGCTTTTCAAGCTCGCGCAGCAGGACGTAAAACACGGGCGTCAGGAACAGTCCAAAGAACGTCACACCCAGCATCCCGAAGAACACCGTTACGCCCATCGCGTGGCGCATCTCGGCACCCGCGCCCGACGACAGTACCAGGGGCACGACACCCATGATGAAGGCGAACGAAGTCATCAGGATCGGACGCAGGCGCAAACGGGCGGCCTCGGTCGCGGCCGCGATCGTATTGCGCCCCTGGATCTCCAGCTCGCGGGCGAATTCCACAATCAGGATCGCGTTCTTGCAGGCAAGTCCCACAAGTACGAAGAGGCCGATCTGCGTGAACATGTTATTGTCGCCGCCCGTGAGCCAGACGCCCATGATGGCCGAAAACAGGCACATCGGAACGATCAGGATGATCGCCAGCGGAAGAAACATACTTTCATATTGCGCCGCGAGCACGAGAAAGACGAGCAATACGCAAAGCGGGAAGACCAGCAGCGCCGTATTGCCGGCAAGAATCTGCTGATAGGTGAGATCGGTCCATTCGAACGTCATCCCTTTCGGAAGTGTGTTGGTCAAAAGCCTGGTGATTGCCGTCTGCGCCTGACCGCTCGAAAAGCCCGGTGCAGGTGCGCCGTTCAGATCGGCTGCGCGAAAGCCGTTGTAGCGCATCGCGCTGTCCGGCCCGGTGGTTTCGCTTACCTGCATGATCGATCCCAGCGGCACCATCTGTCCGTCCGAGTTGCGGGTTTTCAGGCGCACGATGTCGTCGGGTTTGGAGCGGAACGGCGTATCGGCTTCGGCAATCACCTCATAGGTGCGGCCGAAGCGGTTGAAATCGTCGACATAAATGGAGCCGAGATAAATCTGCATCGTGTCGAATACATCCTGGATGTCGACTCCAAGCTGCATGGCGCGCGTGCGATCGAGATTGGCATACAGCTGCGGCACCCCAATGTTGAAGCTCGAGAAGACGCCGGCCAGCGACGGATCTTTCGCGGCTTTTTGCTGGACATCTTTCATGGCGCGATCCAGCGCGCCATCGCCGAGATCAGTGCGGTCCTCGACCTCAAGTTTGAATCCGCCGATGGTACCAAGCCCCTGAACGGGCGGTGGAGGGAAGATCGCAATGATCGCGTTGCCGATCGCATTGTATTTGGCCTGGAGTTTCTGTGCGATCGCCAGGCCGGACAGATCGGACGAGGTGCGCTCCGAGAATGGCTTAAGCGCCACGAAAACAATGCCGGCAGACGGGCTGTTGATGAAGCCATTGATCGAAAGACCAGGAAACGCCACGGCGCTTTGTACGCCCGGCTCCTTGAGCGCGAGCGACGACATGTTGCGAATGACGGCTTCGGTGCGGTCGAGCGTGGCACCTTCGGGCAGCTGGGCAAAGCTGACCAGATATTGCTTGTCCTGGATGGGGACAAAGCCTGGCGGCACGAGCTGAAAGCCGGCATAGGCAAGCCCGAGAAGCAGGGCATAGATGAGCATCGCGCCCGATTTGCGGCGAAGGATGCCGCCAACACCACGGCCATATTTGTCCGAGCCCGATCGGAAAACGACATTGAATCCGGCAAAGACCGGACCAAACCATTTTTCCATGACGCGCGCCAGCCTGTCCTTGGGCGCGCCATGCGCTTTCAGGAGCGTTGCGGCGAGGGCTGGCGAGAGCGTCAACGAGTTGAACGCGGAAATGATGGTCGAAAAAGCGATCGTCAGCGCAAACTGCCGGTAAAATTCGCCCGTCAACCCGCTGATGAAAGCGATCGGCACGAACACGGCGCACAGAACGAGCGCAATTGCGATGATCGGTCCGGTGACCTCCGACATGGCTTTGAGTGTCGCGTCGCGCGGCGACAGACCCGCCTCGATGTTGCGTTCGACATTCTCGACGACGACGATGGCGTCGTCGACCACGATGCCGATGGCGAGCACCAGGCCGAAAAGCGACAGGGCATTGATGGAGAATCCAAACAGCAACATGCAGGCGAAGGTGCCGATGATGGAGGTCGGGACCGCAAGGAGCGGAATGATCGAAGCCCGCCACGTCTGGAGAAACAGGATGACGACGAGCACCACAAGCGCGACGGCCTCGAGCAAGGTGTGGACTACCGCCCGAATGGAATCGCGCACAAACACGGTGGGGTCGTAGACAATGCTGTAATCCATGCCCTGCGGGAACGATTGCTTGAGCTCTTCCATGGTCGCGCGCACGGAGTCGGAAATCTGGATCGCGTTCGAGCCAGGCGACTGGAAGATCGGAATGGCGACGGCCTGCCGGTTGTCGAGCAACGAGCGAAGGCCATATTCCGAAGCGTCGATTTCGACGCGCGCCACATCCCCCAGTCGCGTGACCACGCCGGCCTGCCGCTTCACGACGATATTGGCGAATTGCTCGGGATCGCTCAGCCGTCCGGCGACATTGATCGGCAATTGCAAACCGTCGCTGTGGCCATAAGGTGGCCCATTGATAATGCCGGCTGCGACCTGGACATTCTGCTTGCGGATCGCATTCACGACATCGTCGGCCGTCGTGTTGCGCTCGGCGATTTTCTCCGGATTGAGCCAGATGCGCATGGCATAGTCGCCCGAGCCGAACAGCTGCACGCTGCCGACGCCCTGAATTTTCGCGAGCCGGTCCTTCACGTTCAGGACGGCGTAATTGCGCAGATAGAGCATGTCGTAACGGCCGCCGGGCGAAAGCAGGTGGACGACCATGGTGAGGTCCGGCGAACTCTTGGTGGTTGTCACACCCAGATTGCGGGTGACATCCGGCAGGCGAGGAAGGGCCTGGTTGACGCGATTTTGCACCAGCTGCTGAGCCAGATCCGGATCGGTGCCAAGCTTAAAAGTGACAGTGAGCGTCAGCGTGCCGTCGGATGCAGCCTGCGAGGACATGTAGAGCATGTTCTCGGTGCCGTTGATCTGTTCTTCGAGCGGCGTGGCGACGGTCTGGGCGATGACGCTGGGATTGGCGCCCGGGAATTCCGCCTTGACGACCACGGAAGGGGGCACGACTTCGGGATATTCCGAAATCGGCAGCTGGGTCATCGCGATCAACCCCGCAAGGAAGATCACGATCGAGATGACGCCAGCGAATATCGGGCGATCGATAAAAAATCTGGAGAGGCTCATGGCAATATCCCGGCAAATGGAAGAACAGGGGCATGGTTCCGGCGCGGGCGCGCCAGACAATGTTGGATCAGGAGGCGCAGCCGGTCTGCTGCGCCTTTCCGGATCGAGGCTCGAAACCGCGGATTAGCGGGCAGCGAGTTTGTGGCCTGTTGCAGCGCCGGCGAAATGCGGTGCCACGATGGCGCCGGGCTGGACGCGTTGCAGACCGTCCACGATCACATCCTCGCCGGAGCGCAGGCCTGACAGCACAACCCGGTCGCTGCCGACTTCCTGGCCCAGCGTGACTTCACGGAAAGCGGCTTTGCTGTCACCTCCGACGACAAACACGAAACGCTTGCTCTGGTCGTTGTCCACGGCATCTTCCGGCACGAGGATCACATTGCGATCGGCGGCGCCGGCAAGCTTGATGGACACGAACATGCCCGGCATCAGTACGCCGTCATTGTTGGCAAACCGCGCCCGCGCGCGAATGGTCCCCGTGCCCGGATCGATCCTGTTGTCGAAGCTTTCGATGGTACCCGCATAGGCGTGATTGTTGTCGCCTGTCACGGTCAGCGTCACCGGGATTTTCTGTTCGTCGTGTTGCGTCATCGCCTGTGCGCGTACGCTCTGCAGATAGGTTTGTTCGTCGACTTCAAAATCGGCATAGATGCCGTCATTCGAAACGATCGATGTCAGCAATGGCGCCGCGGGTGAGGTCTGCACGAGATTGCCGACGGTAATTTCCGCGCGGCTTACCCGGCCGGAAATCGGCGCTTTGACATAGGCGTGGTCCACATCGAGTTTCGCTTGCGTCAGCGCGGCCGTTGCGGACTCGATGGCCGCCTGGGCGACGCCGCTGGCATTGACACGCTGGTCGTAATAATCGCGGGCCACCGCCTGGAGGCCCATCAGCTTGGTCGCGCGGTCGAGTTCTGTCTTTGCAAGCCGGGCGTTTGTCTCTGCCGTTGCCAGATCGCCAGCGGCTTTCGCGACGGCGGCTTCGTAGGGGCGCGGATCGATTACAAAGAGGATATCGCCCGCATGTACCTGCTGGCCGTTCCGAAAGCGGATTTCGGTGATGCGCCCGTTCACTTCCGGACGGATATCCGCCGAGTCGACGGCAGTGAGACGGCCGGAAAATTCAGACCACAGACGCACCGGATGCGCCGCCACGGCGGCCACAGTGACGGCCGGTGCCGGCGGCACTTGCGGGGGAGTGCTCGCGTTGCCCCGATAGACGGCCAATCCGAGGCCGCCCAATACAACAAGGGCCGCAGCGCCCGCGACAAGCCTGTTCCTCAACGTCCTTGCGCCGCCAGGGCGCACGCCTTCGACGAAAAATTGGCCGGCATTGACGAGGTCGGCGAGGTTGGTCATGGCCCACTCCATATCTGTATTGAATGGTACAGATGTATGTGGTGGACGAACGCCGTCAAGAGCATTATGTATCGTGCGATACAAAAATAAAAGGAGGAAATGAATGAGGACGGGCAGACCCAGGGGGTTCTGTACCGAGACGGCACTCGACCGCGCCATGACCGTGTTCTGGCGCCAAGGTTACGAAGGCGCTTCGCTTGCCGATCTGACCGAGGCTATGGGTATCAATTCGCCCAGTCTTTATGCGGCTTTCGGCAGCAAGGAAGGACTCTTCCGCGCCGTGTTGCAGCGCTACGATGACCGGCGCAAGGACTTCATGGACAAGGTGCTGGCCGCGCCCGATGCAAAATCGGTGGCACAGCTATTCCTGCGAGGCGTGGCTGAATTCGCGGCCGATACCAGCGGCCTCAATCCGCCGGGCTGTCTGCTTCTGCAGAGCGGGCTCTCCTGTGGCGACCAGGCGGTGCCGGACGAACTCGCGCGCCATCGCGCTGAAAAAGAGCGGGCGCTTTGCGAGCGCTTTGCAAGAGCTCGCGATGAAGGCGATCTCGCCCCGGATTCGGATCCGGCTGCGCTGGCGCGTTATCTGGTCGCGATGTCCAACGGCATATGCGTCCAGGCGAGCAGCGGCGCCACAGCCAGACAATTGCACGAGATCGCTGAAATCGCCCTCGCAAACTGGCCAGCCAGCCATGGGCGGAAGACGATAGCAGTACCGACGGAGATGGCCGGCGTATCCTGATGTGCCGTCTGGGTAACGTGGCCGCGACTCTCAGGGTCGCTGCAAGGCATTCTCGAGTTGCTGCTTGGACATGCGCGAGCGGCCCTTGATCTTCCGGGCCTTGGCCTTCCTGTAGAGGTCGCTTTTCGTCTCGTTTCCCGCGCGCGACCGCCTGCGCGCCGCTTTTTTTCCGCGGGCCGTCAATCGCGTCGCGTTCTTGCCGCCCATCGCGGGGCTGCTTTCCCGTTTGCCGCTTGCCCCGACATGTGTGCGGCCTTCCTTCTCCTGCTGATAGGTTTCCCCGCGCGCTTCCTTGCGTTCGCTATGCGCTTCGGCTTTGCGATTTTTCGCGCTACTCTTGTATCGCGAGGCGCCGGCTTCGCTGAGCGCGATGGCGACGGCCTGTTTGCGACTCCTGACCTTGCCTGCCTTGCCGGAGAGCCCGCTCTTCAGTTCGCCATGCTCGTATTCATGCATGACGCGCCCAATGGTCTTCCTTTGCCGTAGCGATGTCCTGGGCATCCCGGAAAACTCCTGCTGTTCGACGGCCAACGCGCCGCCGCAACAAGAGTTCCATTGTTTCCGGCTTCAATGCTGCCACCCAGGGTGAGCGGCACGTTTCAGTTTACCGTCACCGCCACCGGGACCGATGGAATGCTGTTGGCGACAACCTCCAACGTGCCGCTATCCCCTTCGACAAGAACCTTGCCATTCGGCAGAAGCGCCACCCGGGGTCTTTTTGTTCCTGTGGCCTCCCATCATGGATGAACGCCGATATCGGCATGGCGTCAAACTAGTCGGGCTGCGCTACTGTCGGCAAAGAATTGTTATTGAATCGAGGCGCTTATGAAACACTTCCATCATTCACCGATACTCGCGGTTCTGCTCGCCGGGTTCACGCTCGGTGCGGGGGCCCACGCCCAGACCGTCGTACCGGCGCCACCGTTCAGCTCCATCGAGCTCGAAGGCGGTGGTCACATTGTGTTGAAGCACGGCAATACGCAGCAGATTCGTCTGCTCAAGGGCAGCACGGAATTCACGCGCTTCATCGTCGAGGAGCGCAATCCGGGCAAATTGCGCATCGAGGCCTGCAACAAAGATTGTCCGCACCAATACGATCTGGAGATCGAGATCACGACGCCGGACATTCAGGGCGTGGCCATTTCCGGCGGCGGCGCAATCGAGTCAGGCGCCGGATTTCCGGCGCAGCATAATTTGAGCGCAGCCGTGGAAGGCGGCGGCCGAATCGATATGCGCGCCATGTCCGTCGCCAATGCGACGGCGGCCGTCGATGGCGGCGGAAAGATCATGATCAAGGCCGATGACGAATTGACGGCAGCCATCCATGGCGGTGGCTCGATTCGCTATTGGGGCAGTCCCAAGGTCACGGAAGCCGTCGAAGGCGGAGGCGAAGTCAAACAGGGCGGATAGGTTGGTGTTGCGGCCGGCGCCAAAAAGCGCGCCGGCTACATCCTCATATTTGGAAGTTTGCCGGCCTGCATTTCATGGATGTGGTCGAGTGCGCCCTTCCATGCCTCCGGTCCAATTCCGATGTCGCTGCGGAATGGGTATTGCAGTTCGAACAGCAGCACCAGAATCGACACGATGATCGTGACGACGGTCGACGTCATCAGCAGTTGCATGCGAGCGTTGCGCAGGCCGAACAGCCAGCAAAAGCTGATGATGCACACGGCGCCGACCACCAAGACCAGCCACTCGAACCATGAGACGCCGCTGTCGTTGCTGGCGATGCGCTGCTGACGGGCGTCGTGCATTGCGCCGAGTTCCTGCAACGTCGCGACCTGGGCGTTCGACTGGCCCATATTCGCTGGCACAAAGGCGCCGGCGGCATTGATCGCATCCATGCTGATCATGGGCGCCGTGGAATCGAATGTGCCTGCGCGCATGCTCGGCCATTCCTGTTCGATCATGAGCCGCGCATAACCCACCATGTCGGCGCGCACGCGCTCGCGTATCTGGGACGGAAGGCCGACAGCGGTGTGCCAGGCATCGATATCGGCGTCCGATTCTACGACGACGAGCTCGCGCGCCTCCTGGTAGTGCTGCCAGGCGACCACCGTCAGAAATCCCAGGATCACGGCGTATAGCGTGCCGGATACTGCGATCAGAATGCCGCCCACTTCGTTATGGGCGATGAAATCCTGACTGCGGAAAAGACGATGTACGACGATCTGGCCCAGACCCGCGGCCGTGATGGTGATCGCGAGAGCCAGGATAAGAAGGGTCGCAGCCGGGAGGCTGTAGATACTTGTCACATCCGGATCTCGCTTTGCACCGCTTCGCGGGCGCGCCAGACTCGCCCATGCCCAGGTCAGGATAACCCGGTCCGGAGGCCGCCGTCACCGTTGCGCAGATCATGAAAGCGAGACACAGGGCCTGGATTGCTGCTGCCTTCGCGGTTCCGGCAAGCGGCGCGCTCTGGTTGTTCGGCACCCAGGAATTGGCGATCCATGCCGATCCGGTCACGGCGGAACAGATCGCCTCACATTCGCTCGCGACGTTCGGCTGGAACGGCACGCAGCTCGTGGCTGGCACGATGACACTGGACTGACCTGCGGCAGATGCCTCGTCGCCAGCGCGTCTGGCGCGCAATTCGCATGGTATGCTGGTCCTTTCACAGGGTGGAAAATCGGTTGCGCTGGGCCGCGACACGGGAATGTCGCTGCGGACCGAAAGTGGGAACGAGGCAAAGGTCTTCGCGCTCGAATCAGGCGACCGGCTGACATTCACCCGCGTGCAAAGCCGCATCCCCTGGCCGACGCCCTTCGAACTGAATTTCGTGACGGGACACAGTCCCAGCTGGAAGCGCTATCGCTACTGGAGCCTCACGCTGCAAAAGCGATCGGGGCCCGCGGTCGCAATGACATGGCGCTACGTCGAATATTATTATGAGTTTCAGCACGGTTGGGCGGATGCCGACATGGATGCCGACGATCCGCCCACCGGTCTCGTTCGAGTGACGGTTTCGGATGGGCCCTGAAGGCCGCGCTCAGCTGCCGTAAAAGAAGCGCTCTTCGGCAATCTTGCCGTCTTCAATCGTGTAGAGCGCGATCTCGTCCATCGTGATCCTCTGGCCGCTCGCCTTGATCGTGACGTCCATCTTGAAGCGAACGGTGAACTGATCGCCATTGACATACGGGCCCTCGACCTCGACGCCATGGACCTCGTGCGCGCCTGCCCACCATTCGCCCTTGCCGCGAACGGCATCCCTGCCACGCATTTCCGGATTGTCACCCATCGCCTCGACGCTCAGCACATCGTCGGCCCAATACTTCTCGCCGGCTTCCTCAAACTTTCCTGCCTTGCACAACGCGACGAGATCACGTGCGACGTCCTGGGTGCTCATGCGTTTCTCCTGTTTGGTGGTTTATCTATACGCAATGTGACCACGAATTGTGACGTTTGTCGCATGCAGGGCACGCTGCCCCCTCATGCAGTGCCGGGGTCCACGCCTTCGAGTTCTGCGGCGAGGGTCAGGGGAATCTGCAGAAAGCGCCGCTGTCCCTCTCGTGCAGCCGGCAGACGTCCGGCGCGGATATTGACCTGGATCGCGGGAAGCAGCAGCGCGGGCACCGCAAGCGTTACGTCGCGCGCGGTGCGCATCTCCACGAAGGCCTCCTCGCTCACGCCGTCGCGGATATGAATATTGCGTTCCCGCTGATCGGCAACGGTCGTCTCCCAGGCGAATTCCTGCCGTTCGGGCGATTTGTAGTCATGGCACATGAAAAGCCGTGTCTCGGGCGGGAGCGCGAGAATGCGGCGGATGGAACGATAAAGCGTGGCCGCGTCGCCGCCGGGAAAATCGGCCCGTGCCGTCCCGCATTCCGGCATGAAAAGCGTATCACCCACAAACACCGCATCGCCGATGCGATAGCTCACGCAGGCCTCGGTGTGGCCGGGGGTGTGCAGCACCTCAATGTCGAGCGTGCCCAGCCGCAATGTTTCGCCATCCGCAAGCAAGCGGTCGAATTCGGTGCCGGCACAGGAGAGATCGTCGCACGCGAACAGGGGCGCAAAATGCGCCTGCACCTTGCCGATCTGTGCGCCGATGGCGATAGGCGCCCCGGTCTTGGCCCTGATATAGGGGGCGGCACTCAGATGGTCGGCGTGGGCGTGCGTTTCCAGGATCCACTCGACGTTAAGCTCTTTTGCTTGTATATCGGCGAGTATGCGCTGTGCCGAGGCCGCCCAGGCGCGCCCGTTTGCGTGGACATAATCCAGCACCGGATCAATCACCGCCGCCGCACCACTGGAGGGATCGGAGACGAGATAGCTGATTGTGTTGGTGGGAGCGTCGAAATAGGCGGAAATCTCCGCGCCCATGAACAATCCCCTTCTCGATGGTCGTAGCGGATGAGCATACTACACCGGCGTGCAAGGGCCGCGCTACGTTGGCGCGGTCGGTCATCGCGGTTCAAAGAAGAATTGCGCTTGACCTATGCAGAGCGTTGGAAACCCGCAACCCGGACCGAAGAAGCGGGCTCTCTTTCGGGTCGTAGCGCGAGCGGATTACAAGGTCGAATCTTCAAGTAGGGCCGCCAGCTTCTCATAGTCTTTTGCGATGCGCTGCAACATCACTCTTGTTTCCGCATTCTTCCAGTCTGCGGCCATGGTGCGCAATTCGTCAGCCCTCCTGCGATAGCGCTGCGCGCGTTCGGCCGCTTCTTGCATGTAGGACGATCTCTGACATTCCAATCCCTAACTGTTGGAGGGCGCGAAAGTGCCAATAGTTCCATCAAGTCTCACAGCCTGTTGTTCTTGCTTCCCATAGCGCCGGCAATGGAGAGGATTCAAACCGCGCCAGTTGGTCTCCGCCGGCTGCCGCGTGATGTGCGAGCTTCTCGAAATAGGCCGCCTGCTTGAGGAAGCGTTCGCGCATGACGCCATCTCGCACTGTGATCGCGCCCTCGATGAAAATGGCCGCCAGCCTTTGGAGCTTTTCCACTTCCGCCGTTGGGCTTTCGCTCTGGCGCGCATTCGGCGCGCTGGTGCGTCGCTCGAGGGCTGTCATCGTGCTCTCCTTTCGCGGCTGAGCGTATTCGGTCCGAAGCCTGGCAGGCCCCGACGCCGCACCGGGGATTGGGCAGCGCGCGATGTGAGCGCAGGGCAAGCGAGGAGTAGGCCAGGTTGCCACCCAGCAAATCTCGCCGTCTTCGCGTCGACGCCGTCCCACGGCCCCTGCGTGACGAGCGATCTATCGGGATCAGTCAGACGAAATAGGAATTCCCGCATTGCGCACATCCAACGCCTGAATGGGTGAGCGAGACGACGGCCGAGAAATTGGTGACAGACGCGCACACGCAAGTTCATGTCGAACCTTGCGGAAGTCTCACGCCAGAGCAGAACGTTGTCTAGTTTAATGCAGGGCCACGATTTCCATCGTTGCGATTAACCAGACAAAGGGACATCCTGATCAAGGTCTATCGTGGATCATGCTGAGTCGCATTGAACGCTATCTGCGACAGCATCACTGCAAGCTTTTCTGTCATGGGCGCATCGATAATCCCATGTCTCGCAGCCAGCCAACGGGAGTCATTGTAGGAAAGCCAGGTCTTGCCTCCTCCATCCTCATGAACGAGCATTTTCAACGGCAGATCGATACCGATGGTCTGAGTGATCTGCATCAGCGCCGTACCGCCCTTGGCATTGCCAAAGATGACGACCACCGTTGGCCGGAGCACCAGTCCGGCTGCCGCGGCCCCCGCAGCATGATCGATGCGCGCAAAGACTGTCAGTCCAAAGGCGGCGATTTCGTTCTCGAGCCGCGCCAAAGTGTCCTGGGTGGCGAAGCTGCTCGCAATGGTGATCAGACCTTCGATGGTCATTGCCTCGTCCCTTTACTGCTCCTCAGGCGATGTAGCGGATTTTGGGGTCGCCCACAGCGGAGATTGCACCCACGACGCTTTGGTATTGCTTCGAAAAGTTTCCAAGGACACCTTCCGCCAACAGGTCACCGATTGTCGTTGCGGAGGCCAGCCTGCGCAGGTCAACACCAGCTTTTCCAGCGAGTCGCTTCAGCGCTTCCTCGTCGTTCATCGAACTGTTGACTCGATCGCGTGCGCAGTCCGGCGTGCCGATTTCCTCACCGATGATCGAGAAGAACCTGGAAGCATATTGTGGTGGATCGCGTCGCAAAAGCTCATAGTCGAATACATGCACATTGGACACGAAATCGAGGCCGGCAATCCCCAGCACTATGGCGAGCACGCGTTCGCCGATGTCCGACAGGGCCTCCGGGATGAGTTTTAGCGATGGAAGTTTGCGTCCCAACTTCAGGATACTCTTCAGCGAAGAAGTCAGCATTTCGTCGAAGCGACGCAAGGACAGGACAATGTCGATTTCGTCATAGGCAAAGGCCGCAGCACACGCGAAGACGGCAGAAATGCAGTCGCCGTTCGGATAGAACGGTGCCACCGTGCTTCCATCGCGGGCGAACTGTCCGATGACGCGGCCGAGCGAGTTTTCGTCGGAGTGGATAAGGTCGTGTCCCGGCCGGACCAGGTAATCGCACAGCTCGCCGAATTCTCGTCTGATACCAAGTTCGTCCACCAGCCTCAGGACGCCTGCGACCGAATTGGGCATGGACCGCCTTTCGGCGCGGGCGATGCGATCACGCAACGTCAGATAGGACCGCTCGCGAAATTCTGCCCACCCCGAATCGCGGGCGCGCTGGGACGAATAAAACAGGCGCCGCCCATTCCGATTCTGCCCGAGCCAGTCACGTGTTGCCGTCTGGAGAAACGTCGTTCCAGTCTTGTGAAATCCCAGGTGAAGTACGGCTTTTGACACGAATGCCCCGTTGACCGTTCAGATCGCACGACTCGACAATTGGCCAAGAGTCGTACAGGGCCGGAGCTCCCGCCACACCGAAGGCGCGAATTCCTGTGGATTTTTCGGCAACGAGAAAGAGTCCAATAGGGCGAAGGAACTCATGCCCACATGCCTGTGCAAGGTCACAGGCGGCTGCTACAGATCGGCCGTTGCGAATCTACAATCGCACGTTCGAAATACGTATTGTGTGGAACGAGTTCGGGATAGCTTGTCGAAGGTAAATCGGGCAGGTGCCGTGAACGAATACATTTTTCTGATGCACGACGACATTGATAACAGGAGCAGTCGTCGTGCCTCCCCGGATTGGCAGTCCTACATCGCCCGGCTGCAGGCAGGTGGCCATTTTGTCGGCGGGAGTGCCATTGGTGGGGGAACGAGCGCCAGCAAATCGGGCGTGACCACGGAAATCACACGTTACCTGTCCGGCTTTATGCGGGTGAGAGCGGAAAGCCTCGATCAGGCCAGGTCATTGCTGACCGGAAATCCTGTGTTCGAGGCGGGAGGAACGGTCGAAATCCGGGAACTGCCGCGCGAAAAAAACGTGGAGCGGGCAGGCAGAGAGTCTTAGTGGCCCCCCGACCAGACGATCTGGGCGCGCGTACCGCCTTCCGAAGCCGAAGCGACAACCTCTATCGATTTCTTGCCGGAGCCGGACGAGAACATTGTGGACGCCCCCGACTGCAGAGACATGGTCTCGCTGAATCCCTGCGATTTCATCTTGCCTTTGTAAAACCCTATCACGGCGTCGACCGGGGCGCCGGCCTCGATAACGAACGTCCCACCCTTGCCATTCCCGCCAGCGCCGACCACGCTGGAGACCACTTTCGCCCCAGGGTAGACCGGCACGAACCCCGGAAGGGAAGGCACGGCGCCGTTGCTGCTGATTTCGACCGTTTCGCTTCCATGGGACGATTTCACAGCGTAATGCGTGCCGTTGCCGGAGATTGTCACGGTTCCATTGGCACCTTCTATCGTGACAGTCTTGGCATCCTTGGATTGGTCATGATGATTCTGGTCGCATCCCGCCAGCACAAGCAGACAGGCTAGGTGCAAAAAGCGCATACGCATGATGGCTTCCCCCCAGATGCGCCAGATTCCTCCCTCCATTCGCGCAGCAGACTTGATCGAAAGGTCACCGGGTCGAGACCCGCCACGGTAATCGGGGTGCATTCCTGAAGCGTGTGGTGATGACCCGCTAGTTGGCGCCGATCACGGGCGGACCTTTCGTGACCACAATTTTTCCAAACATGCCGGCGTCCGCGTGATCCAGGATGTGGCAGTGGTACAGGAACTCGCCCGCCACTGGTCCTCGAAAATCCAACCGCACCTTGATGCTCGGATAAGGTCCCGTGCCCGTCCAGTAGTCGACTTGATGCGTATCGTAGAACTGCCGCTGATCCTTCGGGATCGGCTTTCCATTCACCTCGAGCAGCAGATAGTGAACCTGGTTGATGTGGAATTCATGCACTTCATGGGTCTGGTTGACGATCGTCCAGTCTTCCACAGCGCCCTTGTGCGTCACCACCCCGGGAGGGCAGTTGCCGGATAGACAGGGCGATTGACCCTCCACGGTAATGAAATATTCCGCGCCCCCAGCTGGCGCATGCCTGTTGCGAATGACCGCTTCCGTGAGATTGAGCGTCCGCTGCAGCGGCACCCCGTCGAAGCTTGGCTCACCAGTACTATCATTTGCTGCCGTCGCAAAACGCTCCGGTGAGGGTGGCAGCCAATGGGGATCGGTGGTCGTGTGGATGTCGGCGAGTGCGCGCCTCGGGTCGCTCATGCCGTCCGGACCGGAGACGACGCCCAGCGTGATCAGTTGCGCCACTTTCACGCTGGTGGAGGGTGCCTGCACGATAAATTCCGCGCGACCACCTGCCGGAAGGAAGATGTCCGTCTGGGTGACGATCGTGCCCTTGTGCCTGCCGTCGTCGGAGCCGGTGGGCACGCCGTCGAGCCCCGCAATCTGCAGCGGCTGGGCCACGCCATCATACACAACCTGAAGATCCGCTTGCGTGTTGGCGGAGGCATTGACCACGCGCCAGAATTCCTGAGCACCCGCATGCATCGCGATCACACTCGGCGTGTAGCGCGGGTAGAGGATGGGAACGTAATTGAGCGACAGATCCGCCGTAGGAACATTCGGGTTGCCTGTGTTCATTTTTGGTGCATGTTCGAGCGGCAGGTCGCGCAGCACGAGCAGGCGTTTGAGCAGGTGTTTCACCGCAGGTTGCAATCTGTCGATGCCGTCAACGACGATCGCCCCGGATGCGCCACCGGACACAGCGGCAACTTGCAGGCCATGTACGGTTGGATGATACCAATAGAGGCCCGGTGGCTCGTTCGCGGGAATTTTCACGTTGTATTGGAATGTCTTTCCCGAATTGACGCTCATGAATACATCGTCGCTGTGGCATTTGGGCGATGTCGTGACGCCATCGAAATGCAGATTCACCGAATCGAGCGTCAGCGTTTTGCTGCCGCAATATTTTGTATCGTCGGCGGTTTCGGCCGGCCGGCTCACGGCGGCCGATTTGCTCGCCATGTTGGTGAGCGCGATGTCGAGCGTGTCGCCGGGCAATACATGCAGTGTCGGCGACAGTTTACCGTCCGCCGTCTTGAAGCAATCACGCGTGCGGTTGTGGCCGTCGGTTGTGGAATAATAATTCAGCGCGACCTGAAGCACGCCATTGTCACTGTAGAGATCGGGCGGCGACTTGGCCGGGTCGCCGACCGCCGGACGGGGGCAGATATCGCCCTGCGCGAAAGCCGTTGCCGGCAGCGCCAGCGCGATTGCCGCGAGCAGAATAGAGGTGCAGGTGATGTTGGCCACAGGAATCCCCCTTTGGCTCGGAATATTTCCCGGATCATGGCAAGAAGCCGGCCGTTTCGCAAGACTTCCGGCTCCTGCTGTTGAAGTAAAGGTGAAACAAAACGCCAGAGCTGGCGATCTTCAGGGTTGTGTGACGTCCTTTCGCAAACTGGGCGGTTCGCGGGGAAGCGCGAAGCCGTGCAGAGACGATTTTTGAACACGAAGACACGAAGGTCACAAAGCTATGCCGCGAACGAGGAGACCCAAATTTCTTGGTGCAATTCGTGTCTTTGTAATCGATCTTTTTGAGTCTTCGCGCCCCCGTTCGAGAGTGATTACGCGACCTTTGGCAACTGGCAGGTCATCCTGCAATGGAGGCCGTGCGGCGCGTAGTCGATGGTGACACGGCCCGCCCGTTCCCGGGTAGTGACGGATTTGATGAGCCGCGAGCCGAAGCCGTCGCGCGCGGGCGGAATGGGGATTGGGCCGTCGCGTTCTTCCCATTCGAACGGGAATTCATCGCCATCCGGCAATGGAGCGATGTTCCGCGGGAAGCAAGGCCCGTGAAATCTGCTTGACCAGGAAGTGGTTTCAAATGAAACTAATTGTGCCGCCTTGGTGACGGCGCTGTCATTGATCTGGTGGAGGAACGCATGCCCGCACTCTGGGACAATCCCATGGGCACGGATGGATTCGAATTTGTCGAGTACACCGCTCCCGATGTCGCCGATCTGCACGCGCTTTTCGAGCGCATGGGATTCCGCGCGGTCGCCCGCCACCGGTCCAAGGCGGTCACGCTCTACCGGCAGGGCGAAGTCAATTTCGTCGTAAATGCAGAACCCGAAAGTCATGGCAGCCGGTTCGCCAAGGCGCACGGCCCGTCCGCTTGCGCGATGGCGTTTCGCGTCCAGGACGCGGCCAAGGCTTACAGGCTCGCGATCGAAAAAGGCGCAAAGCCCTTCCGCAATGATGTCGGGCCGATGGAGCTGAACATTCCGGCGATCGAGGGCATTGGCGGCAGCGTGATCTATCTCGTCGATCGCTATGGCGACCATTCCATCTACGATGTGGATTTCGTGGCGACCGATCCCTCGAAAGGTTTCGCGCATGACGGCGCCGGCCTGGAACTCGTCGACCATGTCACGCACAATGTCTTTCGCGGCAATCTCGATCTCTGGGCTGGTTTCTACGAGCGGCTCTTCAATTTTCGCGAGGTTCGCTATTTCGACATCGAAGGCAAGCTCACCGGCCTCAAATCGCGGGCGATGACGAGCCCATGCGGCAAGATCCGCATTCCGATCAACGAATCCTCCGACGACAAATCGCAGATCGAGGAATATCTGCACACCTATCGCGGCGAGGGCATCCAGCACATCGCGCTGTCGACCGGCGACATCTATGCCTCTGTCACGGGGCTGCGCGGGAAGGGCGTGGTATTCCAGGATACGCCGGAGACCTATTACGAGCGCATCGACAACCGCGTGAAGGGCCATGGCGAGGATATCGATCACCTGAAGCGGGAGCGCATCCTTATCGACGGTGCACCCACCGAGGATCAGGGATTGCTGCTGCAGATATTCACCCAGAATGCGATCGGTCCGATCTTTTTCGAAATCATCCAGCGCAAGGGCAATGAAGGATTCGGCGAAGGCAATTTCCGGGCGCTGTTCGAATCCATCGAACTGGATCAAATCCGCCGGGGAGTCCTTTAGAGATGAGCAGCCGCAACTGGATTGAGTTCCCGCGGATTGAGGGGGAGGTTTCGCGGCAGGCGCATGCCGATCTGCCGGCCGGTACGTTTGAGCGCGAAATCGGCCGTGACGGGTTCTTTGGTCCGGCGACCCATATCTATCATCGCCACGCGCCGACAGGCTGGAGCGATATCAGGGGGCCGCTGCGGCCTCGTGCGTTCGATGCACTGGCCGCTGCAGAGGTTGCTACCGGGCCCTTCGATGCGGCGCCGCTCCTGACCAATGCCCATTGCCGAATCTCGACCTGGACCTGTCCGGGTTCGATGCCGAACCTCGTCCGCGACAGCGACGGCGACCTGCTGCTGTTCGTGCATCATGGCGAGGGCGATCTCTACTGCGATTTCGGTCATCTTTCCTATCGCGACGGCGACTACATTCTCCTGCCCCGCGGCACGATGTGGCGGGTGGATACGCCAAGTCACTGCACGTTTCTCGTCATCGAGGCGGTCGAAGGCGCGTTCAAGCTTTCCGATCGCGGCCTCCTGGGTCCTCACGCGATCTTCGACCCCGGTGTTCTCGAAACCCCCAGGCTGGACGAAAAATTTGCAGCCCAAAGGGGCGAGAACGAAACGGTGGTGCGCGTCAAGCGGCGGCAGACCGTCTCGACGATCACGTATCCGTACAATCCGCTTGATGCCGTGGGCTGGAAGGGAAACCTCGCTGCCGTCAGGCTCAACTGGCGCGACATCAGGCCCGTGATGAGCCATCGCTACCACGTGCCGCCGTCCGTGCATTCGACGTTCGTGAGCGACCGTTTTGTCGTTTGCACCTTCGTGCCGCGGCCCATCGAAAGCGATCCGGGCGCGCTCAAGGTCCCCTTTTTCCACTCGAACGACGACTATGACGAGGTGATCTTCTATCACCGCGGCGAATTTTTCAGCCGCGACAACATTCACCCGGGCATGATGACATTCCATCCTGCCGGCATAACGCATGGACCACACCCCAAGGCCTTTGCGGCCGGAGCGACTGCAAAACGCACGGCGACCGATGAGGTCGCTGTGATGATCGATGCGCGCGATGGTCTCGATATGACCACAAGCGCCGAGGCTCGGGAAGATCCGCACTATGCGGGCAGCTGGAAGTCATGAAGCTAGCCTCTCTTCGCCAGGGCCGTGACGGCCTGCTCGTCGTGGTGAGCAATGATCTCACACGGTATGTCGCGGTCCCGACGATCGCACCCACGCTGCAACGCGCTCTCGACGATTGGCGTCAAACCTGGCCACGTCTCAATCGTGTCTACGCCCTGTTGAATGACGGAGATGCGGAAAGTGCCAAGGCGTTTCACGCAGAAGAGTGTGCCGCGCCGTTGCCACGCGCTTATCAATGGGCGGATGGTTCGGCCTATGTCACCCATGTCGAACTGGTCCGGAAGGCGCGCGGCGCGGAGATGCCGGCCTCGTTTTGGACCGACCCGTTGATATACCAAGGCGGCTCCGATGGCTTTATCGGCGCGCGAGAGCCTATTGTGGCGGCACAGGAAGAATGGGGCATCGATTTCGAAGCGGAAGTGGCTGTCGTCACGGACGATGTGCCCATGGGCGTGGGCCCAAATGATGCAGGTTCCCACATCAGGCTTTTCATGCTTGTCAATGATGTGAGCTTGCGAAATCTCATTCCGGTGGAACTGGCAAAGGGTTTCGGCTTTTTCCAGTCCAAGCCGGCGACGGCCTTTTCTCCCGTAGCCATTACGCCGGATGAGCTCGGCGATGCCTGGAACAATGGCAAGGTGCATTTGCCGCTGACCGTGCACTGGAACGGAGCGCTGTTTGGCGCGCCTGAAGCAGGCACGGACATGACTTTCTCCTTTCCTGCTCTTGTCGCTCATGCTGCCAGGACACGCTTTTTGGGCGCCGGGACCATCATCGGTTCGGGCACCGTGTCCAACCGTGATCCATCGCGAGGCTCATGCTGTATCGCGGAACGACGCACGCTCGAGCAGATCGAGCATGGAGCGCCACGCACGCCCTTCCTCGAATTCGGCGACCGTGTGCGGATCGAAATGCTTGATGCGCAGGGACGTTCAATTTTCGGAGCCATCGACCATGAAGTCGTCCGGTATCAGGGACCCTGAATTCGTTCTCTACGGCTATTTCCGCTCGTCTGCCGCTTTTCGGGTGCGAATTGCCTTTAACCTGAAGGGTATCGTACCGCAGCTGGAGTTCGTACATCTCCTCAAGGACGGTGGACGCCATCACACGGCCGGCTACAACGCGCTCAATCCCCAGGAGCTTGTTCCTACTCTCGTGCATGAAGGCCATGTGATCGGACAGTCGCTCGCGATCATTGAATATCTCGACGAACTCGTTCCCGAGCCACCGCTCCTGCCGGGTACGGCGGCGGAGCGCGCGCGTGTGCGCCAGATTGCTCTTGCCATCGCCTGCGATATCCATCCGGTCAATAATTTGCGGGTCAATCTTTACCTGCGTGACGCATTGGGCGCCGGCGAAGCTGCGCGGGTCGCATGGCAGCAGCACTGGATCGCGCTTGGCTTTTCTGCCCTGGAAACCTTGCTCGCTTCTTCTCCCGAAACGGGTGCGTTCTGCCACGGCGATCTGCCGACGCTCGCCGATGTCTGCCTGATCCCGCAAATGGCGAACGCTCGCCGGGTCTCTCTCGATCTTGCACCTTACCCCACACTTTTACGCATCGAGGCACAGGCGCTTGCGCTACCGGCCTTTGCTGCGGCGCTGCCGCAGAATCAGCCCGATGCCGAGTGAGGCGCTCGCGCGCGTGGCCGGCGGGCGTAAGCTCGATCTCGATCGTTTTCTTCCTTACCGGCTTTCCGTTCTGACCAATCACGTCAGCCACGCGATTGCGCATCGTTATTCCGTGCGCTTTGGCCTTGGTGTCCACGAGTGGCGGGTCATGGCCGTGCTCGGACAGAACAGCGGCCTTTCTGCCAGAGAACTGGCGTTGCGTACCGCGATGGACAAGGTTCAGGTGAGCCGTGCTGTTACCCGTCTCGTCCGGCAGAAACGCGTACAGCGGCATCCCGATGCTACAGATGGGCGCATTACCCGATTGTGCCTGACGTCGCGTGGCCATGCGATCTATGACGAGGTCGTGCCCATGGCCCTCAATCTGGAAGACGCGTTCCTCGCCGCACTGACGCCTGAGGAGCGGGTTCAACTGGATTGTCTTGTCGGCAAACTCACCTGCCAGGTGCGATTGATCGGTGCCGCGTTGCCTCTCCCGGGAAGGCTCGAGTGATGGACAGAGCCCACTCGCGCGTAAACCACAATGTGCGCATGCCGCGTGGGGTCAATGACCCTTTGCATCCTTCGGCAACTCGCCTGTGCCAATGTGGTAGGACGTTGCCTCCAGCTGGTAGCGCGCCGTTTTCCGCAGAGTTGCTATCATTCCGCCTTCGTAGGGTTCGAGTGCCTCGAGCAGTCTGAGGAACCTCATACGGTTGGTGTGCAAAACAAAATCGAAAGCGGTTTCCAGATTGGCGCATCCTTTGTCGCGCAGGAGCCCGTAAAAAGCCGCTTTCGGCACCCGCGGGTGTTGAATGTGCCCGATCGTCAAGAACGAAAGTATGATGGTTCGTCCCTCCTCACGGACTTCGGGAACGGCGAATGGCCCGTGATGGACGCCGCGGGTGGGATTTTTCTGGATAGCCAGTTCGCGCTCGCCTGACTTGAACTTTACCGGCGCGCTGAGCGCCTGGTTTTCGCAACTCGGAAATCCCCAGTTTCTGAAGGTGGTAAACGCTCACATCGCCTAGGTCAGACGACTAGTATGACCAATGCCTTGGGTCCGTGGGCGCCCAGTTCCAGGGTCTGCTCGATGTCGCCCGTGCGCGACGGCCCGGTCACGAGATTGATCGTGTGGGGCAGGGACTGGCGCAGCCGGGTCAGCACATGCTCCAGATCGGGCAGGATCGTGTCGCGCGCGACGATCGCGATCTCGAGCCCCGCGCGGAAGTGCCACGAGGCCGGGTGTTCCTCCGAAGAGGAATAGGCCAGCGTTCCGGTTTCGGCGATGGCGAAGGGCGCGATGGCGAGTGCTGCGTCGTCGGGGCCGGGGGGCTCGTTGGTGAGAGTCAAATTGGGTTCGTCATTCCATGCCATCGCCAACAGCGTGGGATCGGGCGGAACGCTCAGGCGGGCAGGCAGATTGCGAGCCCGCAGAATATTCGACACGGCAGTTGGAACCTCAGCAAAGCCTTGAAGCAATCTTACCTCGGCCGCGGCTGCACGGGCGCGTTCCGCGAAATGGTGAGGGAGGTCGGCGATTGCGAGCGCAGCATGATACGGTGGGGGCCGTGGCGCAGTCCGTGTACGCCGCTTGCGGATGGTGGAAAGAATTTCGTCGCGGGCATTCATCGTCGCGATCGCCACCGTGCGTGAAACGTTCGCCCTTCCGGTGCGGGCATGTTGCGCACGGCGAACCAGCCCGCAGGCAGAGGCAGCCAACGCAGCTTCCGCTGCGTTCCGCCCAGCATCCTCAAGATATGTGCCAGAATGCCGGTCAGAATTCTGTAAAGGGCAGGACGCCTCGCCGCGAAGGCCCAGAGCGCGAGACCGAAGTTAAACGATTTTGGTGCGAGACCGTCGGCAAATTCGCGGGCCCGCCAGTAACGCATGATCTTGGGAAGCGGAATCTTGACGGGACATACTTCGGCGCACCGGCCGCAAAAGGTCGAAGCATTCGGATGATGGTGAGCGGCGGCGACGCCCAGCAGTCCGGGGTTGAGTGCGGCGCCTATCGGCCCGGAATAGGTCGTGCCATAGGCATGACCGCCAACCGCGCCATAGATGGGGCAATGATTGAGACAGGCGCCGCAGCGGATGCAACGCAGAACGTCTTCCGCTTCGGTGCCGATGAGCCGCGAGCGGCCGTTGTCAAGAAGCACGACGTGAAAATTCTCGGGCCCGTCGCGTTCGTCCGTACCGCGCGGGCCGCTCATGATGCTCACGTAACTGGTAATGTCCTGTCCCGTCGCCGAGCGCGTGAGCAGGCGCAGCAGTACAGCGACGTCATCGAGATCCGGAGCGATCTTTTCGATGCCCGTCAGTACAATATGGGTTCGTGGCAGCAGACGCGAGAGATCGCCATTGCCTTCATTGGTGACGAGTACAGCGGCGCCTTCTGCTGCCGCAAGAAAATTTGCGCCCGTGATGCCGGCATCGGCTGCTTCGAACCGGCTGCGCAGAACGCGGCGCGCTTCGCCGACCAGTGCGCTGCGCTCTTCGAGGGAACGCAACGGATCAAGTGTGTCATGGGCGACGCGAAAAGTTTCTGCCACCTGTTCCTTGCTGAGATGGAATGCCGGCGCGATGATGTGGCTCGGCGGCTCGTTGCGGAGCTGGACGATATATTCGCCCAGATCGGTCTCAACCGGCACGATACCGTTCGCCGACAGAAAGGGATTGAGGGCGATTTCTTCGCTCACCATCGATTTTCCCTTGGCAACTGTCGATGCGTGCGCGTCGCGGAGGATTCCAAGGATAATCTCGCGCGCCTCCCGGGCGTCGCGGGCCCAGTGCACCCGGCCGCCACGCGCCTTCACGCGCTGCTCAAACACCTCGAGCAGCGTGTCGAGATGGCTGAGCGCATAGTCGCGGATGGCGCGACCCTGCTCGCGAAGAGCCTCGAAATCGCCATAGCGCGCCGTCGCATAGGCGCGGCCAAGCGCAAAATGTGTCTTCAGCCGCCCAAGGGCAGGCTTAAGGCTTTCGTCAGCCAACGCGTCGCGTGATGCCTCGACGAAACGGCGCGGATCGTGAACTGTTTCGCTCATTCGTTCAGCGCCGGTGTCGCGGGATCTCCGGCCAGAAATTCCGCAATATGCCGGAAGCGGAGCGGTACGCCGGCGTGTGCCGCGCGCCCGGCCAGATGCAGCAGACACCCGAGATCGGCACTCGTCAGCGTGTCGGCGCCAGTGGACATTGCGTCGGCCAGTTTGTCGTCCGCCATCCGAGCCGAAATATCCGGATATTTGACGGAGAACAGGCCCCCGAAGCCGCAACAGACCTGGGGTTCCTTCAACTCACGCAACTGCAGGCCTTCAACGAGTTCGAGCAGGTCACGCGGCTCGCTTTTGACTTGCAGTTCCCTCAGGCTCGAGCAGGAATCGTGATAGCAGACGCGCGCGGCACAGCGAGCCGCCACGTGCTTCACCTTTCGTACCCGCACCAGAAAGGCAACCAGTTCATGCGTTCTTGCCGCCAGCGCGCGCGCGCGCGCGGCATAGGCAGGATCGCTCGCCAGTGCATCCGGATAGTGAGCGCGTATCATCCCCGCGCAGGAGCCCGAAGGTGCCACGACGTAGTCGAAGCATTCGAAGAGATCGACAACTTTGCGGGCAATGGCGGCGGCGTGCGCATCGGCGCCGCTGTTCCAGGCCGGCTGCCCGCAACAGGTCTGAGCGGCAGGCACCTCCACGTCGCACCCTGCCTGTTCGAGGAGCTTCACGGCAGCGAATCCCACACTCGGTCGCATCAGATCGACCAGGCAGGTGACGAACAGTCCGACGCGCGGGCGGGTGGTCATGACTTTTTCGCCATAGTGCCGCGATCCCCGGCAGTTGGCGCGCGTCGCGGCCGTTTCAGGCGCGCTTTGGTGGGAACAGGAACGCCTTCGCCCAGCCGGTAGGTCGCGTCGCGCAGGTAATTCATGAATTGTTGGCGGTCGCCCGCCGCCGGAAGCTGCTTGTAGGGAATCGGTTCGCCGATGCGGACATGCAGTTCGGACCCGATCTTGTCATGCACTTCCTTGAAGAGGAGCGACAGTCGCAGCGTCATGCTGATATGGCTGGCCAGCTGGAATATCCGGCTGTTCTGGCCGGCGAAGAACACCGGCGCCACCGGTGCCTTGGCCTGGGTGATCAGCCGGCCTGTAAACGTCTTCCATTCGGTGTCGACAGCCCGCTTGTGCCAGACAGTCGGTGTCGTGGAGACGCCGCCGGCCGGAAAGATGATCAGGCAGCCGCCGTTCAGCAGATGGGCCTTTGCCGCCGCCCGCGATTGCAGGTTGGTCTTCAGGGCTTCCTCGGTTTCGGCAAAGTCGATGGGCAGGAGGAACGGCCTGATTTCCTCGGCGCGATAGAGCACCGAATTCGTCAGTACACGGAAGTCTTCGCGGATTCGCGACGTCAGATGCGATATGACCACGCCGTCGAGCACGCCGAAGGGATGGTTGCATACGACGATCAGCGGCCCGGTACGAGGCCATGCCGCGAGCGCCTCTTCATTGCAGACGATCTTGAGCTCGAGGCGGCGCACTGCCGAATTCCAGAAATTCTCACCGGGCGTGGGATGGGCGCGGTGATCGTCGTAGAGCCATTTGAGATAGGGCTGTCCGCTCATGCGCTCGACCAGGCGAATGACGAAGCGCTTCCATCCCGGGTCGCCAGGTGCCGCGTAGGAAAAGGAGTCTGGATCGTGAGCATCCATGATTCCGCCAGCATGGCAAAAAGCGCGGGACGAAAGAAGCTCCAGTGCCTTCGGTCGGGGGCCAGGCTAGGCGACGAAGTGCCGTTTGAGCCAGTCGATCATGGCGGCATTGGTCTGTCCGGGATGTTCCTGCTGGGTCCAGTGCCCGCAGGCCCGGATGAGGACTTTCTCGAGATCGGGCACGAACCGCTCCATACCCTCGGCCATCGCGGGCGACAGCACCACGTCATCCTCCGCCATGATCATCAGCGACGGGACGCGCACAAGCTGCTCAAGCCCTTCGGAAAGCTGCCAGTTGCGGCTGAAATTGCGGTACCAGTTGATGCCGCCCGTGAAGCCGGTGCGGGCAAAGGTGTCGACGAACACCTTGAGTTCGTCCGGGGTGAGCAGCACCTCTCCGCCCCATCGCGCCTCATCGGATTGAAGCGCATTCACAAGTTCGAGATTGCGCTCGTTCCGCGGCCGCTTCGCATAGTCGGCTGCGGTCGTGGCACCGCGGCGCATGAAAAAGCGGAACGTCTTTCCCACATCCTCGGCCAAGATGCGGTCGGCCTCGCCGGGCTTCTGGAAATACACGATGTACATGTTCTCGCCGAACAGCGCACGAAAGGCCGCGATGGGATCGATCGACGAGCGTGGCAGGAAGGGCGTGTTGACGCCGATGACACCCGGGACGCGATCGGGGTGACGCAGCGGCATCTGCCAGACAACGAGACCGCCCCAATCATGGCCGCAGAATACCGCCTTTTCGATTTCGAGCGCATCAAGCAGTCCGACGAGATCTCCGGTCAGATGCACGATGTCATAGTCTTCGATCGGCTCCGGCCGCGTGGTGCTGCCATAGCCGCGCTGATCCGGCGCGATCACGCGATAGCCGGCCGCAGCCAGCGCCGGAATCTGGTGACGCCAGGAATAGGCGAGCTCGGGAAATCCGTGACAAAGAACGACAGGAAAGCCACCGGGAGGGCCGGCCTCATAGATTGCCATGTCGATGCCATTGGTGCGGATCATGCGCGGCGTCGGGAACTGGGTCATGTCGATTCCTTTGCAGGGAGCAACTCAGGCCCGTCGTGTTGCCGCGAAGGCAAGAACGGCCCATCCCGCCATGAACGCAATGCCTCCGAAAGGCGTAACCATCGCCAGCCCATGCTGGCCCGTCAGAGCCAAGGCATAGAGCGATCCGGAAAACAGGATGATTCCCGCCAGAAAGAACGCGCAGGCCGTTGCAGCAGCGGTTGCAGCCCTGTCCCGCATGGCGACGGCGGCAATGCCGATCGCCAGTGTGTGATACATGTGGTAACGCGCGCCGGTTTCAAAAATCTGCAGCGCATGAGCATCGGCCGGCGACTGCAGCGTATGCGTGGCAAAAGCCCCTGCTACAACGGCCAGTAAGCCACTGATTGCAGCAACGAGCAGCCAGCCATTCATGACGCGCACCCGCAACCTGCGTGATTGTGATGGACGCCTGGGTGGCTGTCTTCCACGGTCTCCTTGAGGCGGGCGAGGGCGCTTTTCGACAGATCGGCGGTTGCCGCGAAATCGGCGCGCGTGCGCTCCAGCAATCCCTGGTCGCCCATCAGATCGAGCATCGTCATCGCGAGCGATTTGGCGCCGTCGATCACGGCAGCATCGCCCCGTTCCGAGGCCGCCCAGCGCGCAAACTCGGCGTTGTGGATGATGACGTGCGATGGTGCGGTCGCCAGCATCGGATGAATGGACGGTACGCGATGGCTGACATTGCCCATATCCGTAGACCCGGCGAAGCCCGCCGGAATCGTCTCGATAGGTGTCAGTTCGCGGCCGAGATCGCCGATATTTTTCGCATAGGCGTCCGCCATCGGCCAATTGGTCTTGAGGTCGAGATAGTCGGTGGCGCCCCAGTGCGTTTCCACCTTGCAGCCGGTCGACAGCGCAGCCGCCTCGAAACAGGCATGTACGCGCTTCTTCAGCTTCGCGAGTTCGTGCATATCGGCCGCGCGCACATAGAAGCGGCAGCCGGCGCGCTCCGGAACGATGTTGGCAGCCAGTCCACCTTCGGTGATGATCCCGTGGATGCGCTCGGTCTGCTGAATGTGCTGGCGCAATTGCGCGATGGATTGATAGGCGGTGACGACGGCATCGAGCGCGTTGAGTCCGCGATACGGCATCGCCGAGGCATGCGCGGCGCGTCCGTGATAGGTCACTTCGACCTCGGAAATCGCGATGCACGGCATTGTAACGAGATCGATGCTTGCCGGATGGATCATCATCGCGGCGTCCACGCCGTCAAACGCGCCGGCGCGCGCCATGATTTCCTTGCCGCCATAGCGCTCCTCTGCGGGTGTGCCGAGGTAACGTACGCGCCCGGGAAGCTGCGCGCCCAGTTTGGCCAGCGCCATTGCCGCACCGAAGCCGGACGTGGCGATGATGTTGTGACCGCAGGCATGGCCTACGCCGGGAAGCGCATCGTATTCCGACAGCACCGCAATCGTCGGGCCACGGTCGGGGCCAAATTCCGCGACGTAGGATGTTTTGACGCCGAAGGACTCGCGTTGCACGGGGACGCCATGCGACTCCACCGCATCCGACAGCCGGGCGGTTGCCTTGAACTCTTCGAGCGCCAGTTCGGGCTCCTGATGAATGGCGTGGCTGAGCGCAAGCAACTCGGCGCGCATGGCATCGACCGCTGCGGCGGCATCTTTTTTCAGGGCGGCGAGGTTCATCAGGCGGGCCTCATGGTGAAGGCGCCATCCTAGACCGCGGCAACACGCTTTGCGAAGGAGCGCCGACGCGGCCACCGGTGGCGAATTTGGCGCCCGATCGTCGAAAGCTGCTCACCGAAAATCAACCATCTCCGCAAATTTTCTCGCAACAACGCGGGCCGGCGATGCGTGCAGGGGCATGCCATTACGATTGCGCAAGGCGGCTTGGCTAGCCTTCACCCGAGGCAAATTGCGGTCCGGCCATCTCGTCGGGTCGCCATTCGGGGTGGTCACAATGGCTCGACAATTCGCGTTTCTGATTGCTGCAACGTTTCTCGCTGGCATGGCAACACCCAGTCAGTCCCAGGAAACACCGGATTGGCTGAGAGATCGCCAGACAGCCTTTGCGCATTGGCAGGACGCCCAGGCCAAAGTGGCGGCGCTCGCCAATCAGCCTGCTGAAAAGACGCTGGCAAGCGTCCATCCGCAGGAATTCGTGGCATCGCCGGCCGTCTTCAAGGCGGACGGCGCCTTCGCCGAGGTCTGGGATGCACCGGAAGCTCCCCATATGGTGGTTGTCACTCCCGGCCGCTTTTTGATGGGAACGCCGGCCGAGGAGGCGGGCCATACGGCGTTCGAGGGTTCTCGCCACGAGGTGGCGATTTCCAGCCCCTTCGCCATCGGAAAATACGACGTCACGTTCGACGAGTGGGACGTCTGCGTTACCGAGGGGGGCTGCAAAAGCTATCGGCCGGGTGACGAAGGCTGGGGCCGTCGCGACCGGCCCGTGATCAATGTGAGCTGGGCGGATGCCGAAGACTATGTGACGTGGTTGTCGAAAAAAGCGGGCAAGACCTACCGCCTGCCGACCGAAGCCGAATGGGAATATGCCGCAAGGGCAGGCTCTCCCGCCGCATATTCCTGGGGTGCGCTGGCCAGTCATGAAGAGGCCAATTACGGGCGTGACGATTGCTGCGGCGGCGCGATGTCGGGCAAAGATCAGTATTTCAATACGTCCCCTGTCGGCGCTTTTCCTGCAAATGCCTATGGGCTTTACGACATGAACGGAAATGTCTTTCAACTGGTCCAGGACTGCTGGATGCCGAACTATGCCTCATCGCCGGCCGACGGTCGCGCCGTCGACCGCGACGGCTGCGGCTTGCGTATCATTCGCGGCGGTTCGTGGAGCAGCACGCCGGCCTTCATGCGCGAAGGTGCCCGGATCTGGGTGCCGGGTGGGGCACGCATGAACATTGTCGGGTTTCGGGTGGCGCGCTCGATGTGAGAGGGGGGCACGAATTCGCTAAAATTCTAATCGAATTTGCATGCGGCGTGTAAACGGCTCTCAACGCAGGATTGGTAGGGTGCGCCGTCTTGATCAAATGAGGGCGTATCAGATGAAAACCTACTTGCTTCCCGCTTTGGCAGCGACATTGCTCGTTGCCGGCACGCAATTCGCGTCGGCGCAGTCGACTTCGGATAGCAACAGCAGCCCGGCCGTCTCGCAGGCCGCCGCCAATTCCACGGACCTTCGTCCGGGTGGCATGGCCGGCCTTCCGAAGAGCTTCGGTGAGCGCGTCGCCGACGCCCTGGGCCTCCACTCCACAAATAAAGACGCGACCACTCGGGTCGCGCAAGCTTCCAACCACTGAACGTTTCGCAATCAACTGACTATCGCGCGGCTTCGGGCAATCCCCGAAGCCGCGCGATGTCGTTTGTTACTGACCGCCCAGATCGATGACTGCGCGGCGATTCCTCGGCTCTCTTACGCCAGGACCGGTCTGCACGAGCAGGTCGTGGAAGCCACGCCCGTCCGTTGAAATCCCGGCTGCGTCGATGCCGCCGGCAACCAGCGCGTCCTTCACAGCCGAGGCGCGTCGCATGGCGAGCGCTTCGTTGTAACGATCCGAGCCTACCGTATCCGTGTGACCGGTGACGGTGATATGCGCAGCACCCTGCGTCTTGGCGGCCTTGATGGCTTCCGCGACGATAGACTGAGCCTCGCCCGTCAGATCCGACCGGTTGAAGTCGAAGAACACGATGAAGTTCTTCACCGGCGGTGGCATTGCGGGTTGCGGCGGCGGCGCCACGTCACAATTGTTGGTGTGGTTGGCGATCTCGATGTTTTCGCAACCGACTTCCGCGATCGACTTGCCCTGATCGCGAGCAAATTGCGCGACCGCGGGATGAACGTCTTTCCCGTCGATCATGGCTTGCCGATACAAGGGTTCGGCGAGATCCATACGGCCCAGCCCCTGATAGGCAACCGCGAGATCCAGTTCGACATACGGATCGTGCGACGTCTTGGCCAGCATCGGCTCGAATTCGCTGCGCGATTTTGCGTAATCGCCCGCGACGAGAGCCTTGTAGCCATCGCTGTCGGAGTTGATTGAAATGGACGACCCTGAGCTGTGGCAACCCGCCAGAACAAAACCCAGAGCCAGGACCGGCCCAAGCCGGCGCAATGTGTAAGACAACGTATGCATCATATCCTCCTCCGGGCTCCCCTCCCGAATGCTCGGCCGAGCCCCATTCCCCTACGCCACCAGCCAAATGTTAAGCTGGCAAAAAGGTTAATAGCAAGAGCGCCGTCCGGGAGAACCCGCCGCCCGCTGCACCAATAGGCGTTTCAACGCGAAGACGCAACGTTGCGTTGCCTGGTGTGATGCGACTGCCGGATTCTGCCCGCGTGGCGGCCTACTTGAACGTGAATGCATAGACCTTGTTGTCCGCGGCCACATACATATGGTTTTCCGCGGCAAGAATTGTCTCGAAATGGTGGAGGCCCGACATCTGGGTGTTCGTGCCCGAAAACACCACGTCGCCGGTCAGGACATTGAAGCCGTGCAGCTCATTGTCGCCCTCGGCACCGACCACCCACACGATCGCGTTGGCCTTGCCTTCGGTCGTCGTGATGATCGGGGAACCGCGGCCATTCAGAGCTGCGCACCACGCGACCGTGATGGGCGTATCACCGCTGGCGGCAATGTTGAGCATGGTAAGGCTTCCGCCGGAACATTTGGTGCTGTTGGAATTGGTGAAGGCGATCATGGTTGTTGCGGGCGTCTGGTAGACCGCAGGCGCCGTGATGATCTGGCTGTTCGACACGCGCGTTACGGCGAGTTGGCCACCGATGCCGCCCAGATTGGTGCGATCTGCCAGATAGGCATTGCCGTCCTTGCCGAAGGCGATGACCCGCTTGGCCGGTTTGCCACCGGCGACCGCAATATCGAGCGGGAGGGCTTCGGTTCCGCCCAGGTCTTCGTCTTCCGCATCAAGGGATTGCCAGTTCGAAGGGGCGAAATAATCCTTCTTGTCCTTGGAATGCGCCAGACCCGGCCGAAGCCGGATGATGGCCTCGCCATCGCTCCATTTGGTTGCGCTGAACGTGTTCCCGGTCGTGGCGAACAGGGATTCACCGTCGCCGGCGACGCCGCCCTGGGCCCAGATTCCGCCGCCGCCCGCGCGTGTTTGCCAACTGGCGACGAGCTTGGACGGCGCCGTCTGCAATTGGACAACGGTGCCGAAATAGGGGAGGCAATCGCCATAGTTGCCGCCATAATTCACATAGAGATTTCCACCGAACAGTTGCAGGGCGCTGCGTTCGCCCTGATTGCCAGACGAAAACTGCACATGCTGTTTCGCAAGTTTCGCCTGCACGTCCAGCGGCCAACCGGCAAGTGTCGATCCGTCCTTGAGCGACAGGGCGTAGACAAGCTGTCGGGCTCCCGAACTCGTCTTCGACATTGCGTCGAGATAGAGCACGCCTGCATCCGGATCGATCACCGGCGTGCCGGTGATGCCATCGGGATCGATATTGCCGCAGGGCAGCTGGTTGAGTGCCATCGGCGTACCGAGGGTCTTCTGCCAGACAATCGCGCCGCTTGCGGCATCGAGGGCATAGACGTTGTTGGATTCCGTAGCGACGATGACTTCGGCCTTGCTCCCCGCGGGATGCCAGTAAAGCGGCTGCGCATAGACGTGGCCCGTTATCGTCGCATTGAATTTGGTGTCGAGATGCATGTTGGCGGCGGCGGCGAGCGTGAGCCCCGGCATCCGGTAGTGGCCATGTCGCGTCGGGGAATTGTGATAGGTCACGACGTTGTCGGCCGAGGCTACCTGGGGCAGCGCGGCAAAGCTCAGGGCAAACACCAAGGCGCGCAAATTCATCTTATGGCCTCCAAATCGTCGTCTGCTGCCAGCATCGCGCTGGCGCGATTGTGAAGCAACGAGCCATCGGCAAAAAAGCGCCGAGCTCTGTTTTCGTGAACGTGTCGCCATCCGTTTGACGCTGAAGGTCTCCGGTCCGCCGATTTCGGCCAGGATCGGATTGCGCACCCAGAGGCCCTTGGAGGAGGCGGTCCTTGAATGGCTGGCGTCCCAGGCCCGGAGCCAGAAATGGCTCAGCAGGAGAAATGCAACCGCCGCACGGCGTATCGGGTTCATGGCTACCTCGAGAACGGCAGCAATTTAGTCCCGGAATTCCTCGTTGTCAACCGGTATGGTATAAAAATAACCGAATTTGCCCTTTTTTGGCTACAGCTCGAATTCCAGAGTGCAGATGAGGCCTTCGGGAAGGAATGCGCGCTGAACCTTTCCCTTTGCTCCGACCGCATTGTCCATGAGGACCGATCCGAACCCCCCGCGGGTCGGCGGCTGTACGCTGGGGCCGCCGGTTTCCCGCCACTCAAGCCGAACGCACATGCTTTCGCCGTCAGGCGGTGTTTCCCAGCTAAGGTGGATTTCGCCCGTGTGGTTGGAAAGCGCGCCATATTTGACCGCATTGGTCGCGAGTTCGTGCAGCAACAAAGCCAGCATGAGAGACCGGCTGGCGGAAAGCCACGCTTCGCCGCCGGGCGAGACAATGATCCGCTGCGCCCCATGCCGCTCGAACGGCTTCAGCGCACCTGCGACCACGTCGGAAAGAGGAGACTGGTTCCATCGCTCCAGCGTCAGCAATTCGTTTGCGCCCGCAAGCGCCCCAAGCCGCGCGTTGAACACATCAAACTGTTCGCGCGAGACACCCTTCAGGGTCTGCATCGCAATCGCCTGAACGTTTGCCAGCGTGTTGTTGAGACGATGCTTCACCTCGTTCAGAAGCAGCTTCTGGGTCTCCTCGGCGCGCTTTCTATCGGTGATGTCACGGGCGATCTTGGCGGCGCCGACGATGCGGCCGTCGCCGTCCCTGACGGGCGACACGCTGAGAGAAATTTCGACGAGCGTCCCGTCCTTGCGCTGCCGGACGGTTTCATAATGTTCGATGCGCTCGCCGTTGCGAATGCGTTCGAGGATGGCCGGCTCTTCGTCCATGCGTTGCGGCGGAATGAGCAGCGTGATGGAGCGGCCGACCATTTCTTCCGCGGTGTAGCCAAAGAGCCGTTCGGCACTCGGGTTCCAGCTCGTGACGATTCCTTCGGTACTCTTGCTGATGATGGCGTCGTTGGATGACTGCACGATCGCCACAAGCCTGTCGGCAAACAGTTCGGCCCGCTGACGGTCGCTCGCATCGACGAGCATGTTGATCGCGCCGATGAATTTGCCTTCCTGGTCGTAGAGTGGTGTCGGATAGGGAATGAAGGGTGTCCGGCTTCCGTCGGGACGCTCTGCGACGGCTTCGAACCCTCGGACGCTGCGCTGGTCGCGGACGGTGATGGCCATTGGGCATTCGTCGTGCCGCATGGGCCGTCCGTCAGGCCAATAGAGCTTCCAGGAACCGTTCCAGCGGCTCGTCCCCAAAGGTGGTCTGTGGCCCCACAGATCCACCGCCGCCTCGTTGTAGTAGGTGATGCGGCCCTCGCAGTCGGTCAGATAGACTGCGGCCGGAAGGGTGTCGAGAATCTGGCGATAGAAGCTGCTGTCCATGGGCTCGAAATGCTCGGGTTCAGCCCGGCTGGCCCTGGGCAAGGGGGACGGCATATCGCGTGTCTGTTCGGACATCCGATCCATCCTTTCTCGATGCCTGGTCCCTAGGGAAAAGCTTCCGATCTCCAGCCTTGCGGCAACTTTATAACGGCGCGACGAGTTCGTGCAATCGCAGATCTCTCAAGCGCCGGAGACGCAGCCTTCCAGGCCGACATTTCGGATTGTGTCATGGCTGGTGCAGAATACCCTTGTCCGGAAACGGACGGATGAGACCTCTGTTCATTTGCGGCTAACCTATGGCAAGTTTTGCGCATACCGGCGACGGGCTTGCGATCGCCTTTGACGATGTGGGCGATGGCGAGCCGGTACTTCTGGCACATGGCTTCGGGTCCAGTCGCCTGCAGAACTGGAAGGCGACCGGTTGGTACGAGGTCCTCGGCCGCGCCGGCTTTCGCGTGCTGGCGTTCGATTGGCGCGGACATGGCGAGAGCGATAAACCCCGGGATGCGACGCATTACGATCATCGGACAATGATCGAAGACGCGATCGCGGTGCTCGACAAGGCTTGCGTCAGCGAATGCCCTGTCATTGGCTATTCCCTGGGTGGGCAGCTTGGCTTGAATATCATGATGGAGCAGCCGTCCCGGCTGACACGCCTTGTCATCGGCGGCGTCGGTCAACACTATCTCGAAGGCGCGTTTGCGCGGCGCTTCGCCATTGCCGATGCATTGCTTGCACCTGACACGGACGTCATCACCGATCCGATATTGAGAATGTTTCGCAACTTTGCCGAACAGCCTGGCAAGGACCGCGCAGCGCTCGCGGCCTGCATGCGAGGCGAGCGGCGCTTCTACACAGCGGCGGAGCTTGCGCTGTCCACGCGACCGGCACTCGTCGTCTGCGGCGCGAACGATACGATCAGCGGGCCCGCCGAACCGCTTGCCGCTGCATTGCATGACGGCCGTGCCCTCACATTGCCCGGACGCGATCACATGTCGGCGGTCGGCGACCGGATGGCCAAACAGGCGGTGTTGGCCTTCCTGGCAGCCTGACCTCATTCTGCGCGCTGCGATTTGTCCTTTTCGTTGGCGCCACGGATTTCGGCGCGGATATGCTCCCAGTCGGAATCGCCAAGACTCGCCAGCGACGCGAAATTCCCCCCTGAGGCCAGATGCAAAGCGCCGTCAATGGCGATCGTCTGGCCGGTCAGGTAGTCGCAACCGTCGGCCATGAGGAAAACGGCGAGATTGGCAAGTTCGGGCATTTCACCAACACGGCCCATGGGATTGATCGCAGTGCGGTTTTCACGCGCCGCGGATTGCGGAACGAGGCGCTCCCACGCGCCCTTGGTGGGAAACGGGCCAGGCGCGATCGCGTTGAGACGAATGCCGTGCGGTCCCCACTCGACAGCGAGCGATTTCGTCATGATGTTAAGTCCCGCCTTGGACATGGCCGACGGAACGGTGAACGGGCCGCCATTCCAGATCCATGTGGTGAGGATCGAGATGACGCTGGCGTGGTCGCCGCCTTCGATCCAGCGTTTGCCGCAGGCGAGTGTGACGCAAAACGAGCCGCGAAACACGATATTGGCGATGGCATCGAAGCCGCGCGGCGAAAGGTCTTCGGTGCGACTGATGAAGTTGCCGGCGGCATTGTTGACCAGGCCGGTAAGAGGGCCGCCATCCGTCCAGATTTGCGCGATCATGTCGTCGACCGCTTCGGCGTGACGGATGTCGCAGGAAATTCCCTTGACGCTTGCGCCCGTCGCGGCAGCGATCCGCTTTGCCGTTTCGTCGAGCACGGTGGCGCGCCGGCCGCAGATGTAAACTTCGGCGCCGAGGCGTGCATAGGCCTCGGTCATCACTTCGCCCAATCCCGTGCCGCCGCCGGTCACCAGAATGCGTTTGCCTTTCAGAAGCCCGTCCCTGAACACGTTCATCGGTGCCTGCTCCTAACCCGCCCACATGCGGTGAAGGTTTGCGATCACGAATTGCAAACGCGTGCGATTTTCCCAGCTGATATTGAAGCCCTCCAGCGCGCTGACTTCGTTGAGCGTGTAAAGCAGTTCGCGGTTCGATTGATCGGCGATCACACTCTCCATGAACGTGAACATCGACAGTCGTTCGCCGGAGGTGACCGGGGCCACTTCGTGCAGCGTGGTTGACGGATACACGATCATGGATCCGGGTTCGCCCTTGAAGGCGTGGCGCTCGCTGCCGAGATGAATGACCAGTTCGCCGCCCTCATAGCTTCCCGGCTCGCCCAGAAACAGTGTGGCGGAGACATCCGAACGCATTGGCCCGTTGGGCAGCTGCAGGAAAGGGGCATCCGCATGCGCGCCGTAATTCATGCCGGGCTCGTAGCGCGACAGCAGCGGTGTGGCGATGCGCTTGGGGAAGGCGAAGTTGCGGATCTCCTCGTTTCGCGCGATGGCGGCGCCGGCAATCTGGCCGGCGCGGACGGCTTCCGGCTGCGTCGGATCGGCCTGAAGGTTTTTCTTGGCCAGATTGTGCGGATTGGATTGACGGCCATCGACGAATTTGAGCCCGCGCGCGATCTGGCGCAGCTGGTCGATTTCCTGTGGCGTCAGAACATTCTTGGCAAAAAGAAACATGAGAACCCGCGTGAAGACACCCCGTATGCCGGGAACAATAGTCGCTCAGCTGTCACCGACCAAGCCGCGCAAGGCCTTGCACCGCCTCGCGCCGGGCCGCTAGTTCTTCCCATGCTTGCCCGTTCCCAGGCTTCCGTGCCGCATCTGCCGCAACCCTTTGCCGGCTGGTTCGCGGGGCGTGGCTGGGAGCCGCGTCCGCACCAGCTGGCCTTGCTTGCGCATGCCGCCGAAGGACAATCCGTCCTGCTCGTTGCGCCCACCGGCGGCGGCAAGACTTTGGCCGGTTTCCTGCCGAGCCTGATCGAGATCGGACAGCTTCCGGCGCGGCGCAAGCCCGCATTGCACACGCTCTACATCTCGCCGCTGAAGGCGCTCGCCGTTGACGTGGCCCGCAATCTGGAAACGCCCGTTTCGGAAATGGGGCTTGGCGTGCGCATCGAAACACGCACCGGCGATACGCCGGCCGGCCGCCGCCAGCGACAGCGCCACGTTCCGCCAGACATTTTGCTCACCACACCGGAACAGCTCGCGCTCCTCCTCGCGGTGCGCGGTGCCGAGCGTTATTTCGCGAACCTCCGGGCCGTCGTGCTCGATGAATTGCATGCCCTCTACAATTCCAAGCGCGGCGATCTGCTCGCGCTGGGACTGGCGCGGCTGGCGCGTTTCGCGCCCGGCCATAGGCGGATAGGCCTGTCGGCGACTGTCGCCGATCCTGTTCCGCTGCAGCGCTATCTCGTGCCGCAGACACAAGAGCGCGAGAGCCTCGCCGCTCTGGTCAGGGCGTCGGGCGGCGCGCAGCCCGACATCGCCATCAGCGCCTCCGACGCGCATGTGCCCTGGGCCGGGCATCTGGCGATCCATGCCATGCCCGATGTGATGAATGCGATCCGGGGCGCCAGGACTGCGCTCGTTTTCGTCAATACGCGCAGCCAGGCGGAACGCACCTTCCAGCATTTGTGGCAGCTCAACGAGGACAATCTCCCGATCGCGCTGCATCACGGCTCGCTTGCACCCCAGCAGCGCCGCAAAGTGGAAGCGGCCATGTCGCGCGGCGACCTGCGCGCCGTCGTCTGCACCTCCACGCTCGACCTCGGCATCGATTGGGGCGCCGTCGATCTGGTGATCTGTGTCGGCGCGCCCAAGGGCGCGGCGCGACTGGTGCAGAGGATCGGCCGCGCCAATCATCGCCTCGACGAACCTTCCCAGGCGTTGCTCGTGCCGGCGAACCGCTTCGAGGTGCTCGAATGCCAGGCCGCGCGCGACGCCGTGCTCGCGGGCGAGCTCGACGGCGAGGCGGTGCGCCATGGCGGTCTCGATGTGCTGGCGCAGCATGTGCTCGGTCTCGCCTGCGCCGGCGTGTTCAGCGCCGATCTCCTCTTCGAGGAGGTGCGCTCGGCGTCACCCTATCGCGCGTTGCCGCGAAAGGATTTCGACGCCATCGTCGATTTCGTGGCGACCGGCGGCTATGCGCTGAAACGCTATGATCGCTACGCCAAATTGCGGCTTACGCCCGAAGGATTGTGGCGGCTCGCGCATCCAAGGCTTGCGCAGGCCTATCGGCTCAATGTCGGCGTGATCATCGAAGAGGCGATGCTGGATATTCGCCTGCAATCGAAAGGTCGGCCCACCGGCGCGGGTGGCCGTGTGCTCGGCCGCCTCGAGGAATATTTTCTCGAACAGCTCGTGCCCGGTGACACGTTCGTCTTCGCGGGGCAGGTGCTCGAATTCCAGGGGATCCGCGATACCGCGGCTTACGTCACCAAAAGTCGCGCGAAGGAAGCGCATGTGCCGTCCTATATGGGCGGCAAGTTTCCGCTCTCGACCTTTCTCGCCGGGCGCGTGCGCGAAATGCTGGCGAATCCGCGCGTCTGGGGACAGTTGCCGGCGCCGGTCGGCGAATGGCTGCGCATCCAGGAATGGCGTTCGCTCATTCCGGAGCCCGGTCAGTTGCTGGTGGAAACGTTTCCCCGCGGCAGCCGGGAGTTTCTCGTCTGCTATCCGTTCGAGGGCCGCCTGGCGCATCAGACCCTGGGCATGCTTCTCACGCGGCGGCTCGAACGCCTGCGGCTTCGGCCGCTCGGCTTTACGGCGAACGAATATGCGCTGGCCATCTGGGGTCTGCGCGACATGGGTGGTGCCGACATGGACCGCCTGTTCGACGAAGACATGCTGGGCGACGATCTGGAATCCTGGCTTGCAGAGTCGGCGCTCTACAAGCGGACGTTCCGCAATTGCGCGATCATCGCAGGACTGATCCAGCGCCGTCAGCCGGGACAGGAAAAGACGGGACGTCAGGTCACCTTCTCATCGGACCTGATCTACGACGTGCTACGGGAACACGAGCCCGACCACATTCTGCTTCGCGCGACGTATGAAGATGCCGGCACCGGACTTCTCGACATCAGACGGCTTGCCGATATGTTGCGCCGGGTGAAGGGGCGAATCGTGACGCGACGCCTCGATCGGGTTTCGCCGCTCGCCGTGCCGGCGCTGCTCGAGATCAGCAAGGAGATGGTAGCGGGTGAAGCGCATGAGGAACTGCTTTATGAAGCCGAAGACGATCTCGTGAAGGAGGCGATGCGGCTTGATTGAGACGGAGATCGGCGTCAACGGCGAACGCCTGGTGCTCGATGCGCTGGGGGCGCTTTACTGGCCCGCCGAGCAGATGCTGGTGTTTTCCGACCTGCATTTCGAGAAAGGCACGTCTTTCGCGCGCAGCGGACAGATGTTGCCGCCCTATGACACACGCACGACGCTGAAGCGGATCGCCGCTCTTTTCGTGCGCTATGCGCCTTTGCGCGTCATCGCGCTTGGCGACAGTTTTCACGACCGCGAGGCGGCCGACCGGCTCGACGAGGAAGAGCGCAGCTGTCTGTCGGGGTTTTCGCGGGAAACCGACTGGCTATGGATTGCCGGCAATCACGACCCCGCGCCGCCGCGATGGCTGGGCGGTCGGGTGGCGGAAGAAATCGCAATCGGAGGGCTGGTCTTTCGTCACGAGCCAACACAAGCGGGCGTGGCGGGAGAAATCGCCGGCCATCTGCATCCTTGCAAAAGCCTTTCGCGGCATGGGGCGAGGCTGAGGCGTCGCTGTTTTGTTTCGGATGGATCGCGGATGGTGATGCCCGCGTTCGGCGCATATGCCGGCGGGCTCGACATTCGCGAGCCCGCCGTTCGTACGCTCTTCGAAGAAGCGTTCCTTGCCTATGTTCTGGGCTCGCGCCGCATTTACGCGATGGCCGCGTAAGGACTAACCGCGTACCAGCATCGACGCGTCGGGCGGATTGTTGGCCGCGTGATCGAGCGCACGGGGATGGAAATCCGCCGCTGCCTTTTCAGCCGCCGACTTGTCGCCGGCACTCAGCTGGGTCGCCAGCGCATCGATGCGGGCCTTGGATTCCGTGTCGCCCTGGGCTGCCGCAATTGCATACCACTTGTAGGCATCCGTCAGGTTCTGCGGCACGCCCATGCCGCGCTCGTAGAGCACCGCAAGGTTGAACTCGGAGTCGGCGAGACCGAGCTCGGCAGCGCGCGAAAACCATTGCGCTGCGCTGGTAAGATTTTTTTCTGCGCCTGCGCCCTGGGCATAGGCCACGGCGAGATTGTGCATCGCCTTGCGGTTGCCGGCTTTCGCCGCGACGCCGTACCATTGCACGGCCTTGGCTGCGTCGGCAGGAACGCCGTGACCGCGCTCATAGAGCGTTCCCAGACGATAGGCAGCAACCGCCTCGCCTTGGCTGGCGGCCCGCTCGAGCCATTTCGCAGCTTCGGCTTCGTTCACCGCAACGCCTTCGCCGTCGAGATATTGCAGACCCAGGAGTTCCTCGGCCTTGCTGTTGCCGCCGTCGGCCAACGCCGCCAGCCGATCGTGCTGGGACGCTGCCGCACGCGGCTGCGCGGGTTGAGTGACAGCCTGCGCGGGAACGGCGCTCTCGGGCGTCTGTGTCGATGCAACATGCGACGTATCCGGCGGGGCAGAGGCTGAAGCCGAAGCTGTGTCACCGGGGGAAGGCGCTGCGTTGATCGATGATTGCGGCGCGCTCGCCAGTGCTGCGGTCGGCGGAGTAGCCGCCGTGGCCTGGACTGCGGGCGGAGCCGTTGCGACGCCTCGGCTGAGAAACACACTCGCCGCGATGGCTCCGATCACAAGAATCGCGATACCGGCGATGAGCGCAATGCGCGTGTTGTTGTTGCTGCTTTCGCGATCGCGATGGGTTTCTCCCGAAACCCAGGCGAAGAGCGAACTGCGCGCAGCCGGGCCCGCATCATTGGCGGAAGCGGCGCGGGCCGTCCGGCGGGCGGCGGCAAGAAACGATTCCGGCCCGGGACTTTCGATGTGCTGGTCCGCATGGATCGGGAAGTCATCCGGAACCGGTGGCGGAGGAGGAGCCACGACAGGCGCAGGCTCGACCATCGCGGGCGCGGGCGCCGGCTCGACAACGGGTGCGACCGGCTCGGCCGCGCGCACTTGCGCAGCCGGCTGCACGGGTGGTGGCGGTGCAGGCGGAGGAGGGGGAGGTGCCGGTTGTGGTTCGGCGGCTCGCGTCTCCGGAAATGGCGGAAGATCGAAGCTCGCCACCGGGGCCGGCGGCGGACTGGGCGGGACGGCTTCGGCCTGGGCTTTCAGAGCGGCCCGCATTTCCGTGACGTCGTCGCGCTGGCGCTTCTCCGCATCGTCAAGGCGCGCGACGAGGCCGCGCATATTTTCTTCGATCGTGTTCGAGCGGTCGGCATGCTCGGACCTTTCGAGCCGCTCCGCGATATCGCCCAGAGCGTGCTCGATCCCTTGCAGTCGCCGTTCGATCGCGGGATCGGAACCTTTGGCCTCCAGACGCGCGACCTGCTCTTCGAGCCGCGCCAGCGTGCCTGTTTGCCGTGCATCGTTCGCCGCGAACCGCTCGGCGAGACCGTCCAGCGATTCCGACACCTGGCTGAGGGCTGCCGCCTGTCGGCGGACTTCCTCTTCTTCCTGCTTGTGCGCTGCCTGGGCAGACTCGATTCCTTCGAGGGTCTTTCCGAGTGCTGCGGCGCTCGATTGCGCCGCCTGCTCGACTCCGCGCACCCGTTCGCCAATGGAAGAAATGCGCTCGTCGATCGTGCGCGATGTTGCCGCGATGCGTTCGTCGATCGCGCGCGATGCGTGTTCGGCATCACCGCGTGATTCGAGAAGCTTGCCGGCCAGGGAGCCGACATTGGCGGCAAGGGCTGCGACGCGCTCGTCAAGCGCCTGCCAGCTCTGTTCGGCGTCCCCGCGCGATTCGGCGAGCTTGCCCACGATGGTCTCGATGTTCGAGGCGAGCTGTTCGGTTTGCCCGGCAGAATTCTTGGCCGTCTCGGCGATCTGATCGGCCAGTCGCGACAGGCCCTGATGCAAGGCCTTGACTGCATCGCGCGACCCTTCCGCCGCGACATGCTGCTCCAGACGCGCCAGCCGCTCGTTCAGTCCGACGACATGGGTGCCAAGCTGGTCGAACGCCTGGGCCTGCTCGCGGGTCGCGATGTTGATCTCGGTCGCCGCCTTGCTCATGGCGCGGCTGTTTTCGGACTGGCTGCGCTCGTTCTGATCGAGCCGGCGCGAGACCGATTTCAGCTGCTCTTCGATCCGGTTGTAGGCCACCTGCGTTTCATTCTCGCTGCGCGAAACGCGCGCGAGCATGTCGGCACTATCCTGTGCCGATGTGGGCAGTGCGTCTTCGACACTTCCGCGGGGATTGCTCACGCCGTTGGTCCGCCATGCTTCACGTGCTGCCTCGCTTGCATCCGTAAGGCTGCGCAAGATGCGACGCGTCAGCCATTCGCCGACAGAAAGTCCTTCGCGGCGGGCGGCTGCCCGCGCGGCCTCACGTGCCTCCGGTGGAATGCCGGCCACGTTCCAGGGAAGTTCAGGCTGCATATCGAATCGCCATTGGCCGCACTCCCAAAAGTAGGTATCGGCGCCTATATCTGGTGTAAAGCAGGAAGTGCCTGCACCCGGACGCGGGAAGCCGACCCGATCATCTATGCACAACATAGTTGACGAAGAGCGTTAATCTTCAGTTAGCGGGCAGGGATTCCGGCTTTTGCGAGTTCACGATTGAGCCCCCCGATGATCCAGTTCCAGGCCATCCTGTAGTCTGAAACGAGCGACCAAAGGGGATGTTGAAAGGTCGCCGGCCTGTTCCTTTCCACCAGAAAATGCGCCGCCCAGGCCGGTCCGTATCCCATGATCACCGCGATCGGAGCGAGCCACAAACGTCCCGTCGCCAACAGCGCGAAGAGGCAGAGTGTGGCACAGATGGTACCGAAATAGTGAAAGCCGCGGGTCAGGGGCCGGCTGTGTTCTCGAAGATAGTAGGGCCAGAAATCGGCATACCGGGCGATGGCCGCCCCGGTCTTCAAGGCGAGCCTTCCATGCCGCGAAGCGGGGCTGCCGCCGCCGGCGGCTTCGACTCGACCGCCTCCTTGGGCGTGGCCCATTGGCTGATTTGCCGTTGTTTGGGGTCATGCGCATGGGCCGGCAGGCCCATATTGGTCGCGAAGAGCTGGGTGACATAGATCGTGTCGCCGTTCACCGCGGCGCCCACGCCGCTTCGGTCGTAGGCGGTAAACGCAAGATTGTCCCGGTGTTCGGGGCTGGCAATCCAGGTCTGGACAAATCGCTGGGCGAAGCTCTCGACGTCGATTGCGTAGCCCTTGGAAAAGTGCTGGGCCGCGAGGTTCTCACCGAGCAGGCCCTGGAAATCGGCATCTTCATCCATGATGAGGCTGGCCGACGTTTGTCCCTGCGGACTGGCATGGGCGAAATAGTTCCTGTCCGCCATGTCGGCGCTGCGCTGGCGCGCCACACCCAGCAGTTCGGAATCGAGGGCGAGCGGTTTGGAGTCCGGATTGAGCTTGTGCCGTTCCGTCTGGACGAGTTCGAAGATGCGCGATTCGAGGGCCGCCATTTCGGTCTTCGGATCGACGGGGGGAGGCGGCGAAGCGGTCGCAAACGGGTTGCCCGCGCAGCCGCTGCACGCGAGGGCCAGCACGAGCGCGAGTGCCGGAGCCGCGCGATTGCTTCGCGGGCTCAATGGACGAATTCGAAGAGCCCGGCCGCACCCATGCCGCCACCAATGCACATGGTGACGACACCCAGCTTCGCCTTTCGACGGCGGCCTTCGAGAAGAAGATGACCCGTCATGCGAGCGCCGGACATGCCGTAGGGATGGCCGATGGAGATCGCACCGCCATTCACATTCAGCTTTTCGTGCGGGATCCCGATGCGTTGCTTGCAGTAGAGGACCTGACACGCAAACGCCTCGTTCAGTTCCCACAGATCGATATCGTCGGGCTTCAGGCCATGACGCTCGAGGAGGCGCGGCACTGCGAACACCGGGCCGATACCCATCTCGTCGGGCTCGCAACCGGCCACGCAGAATCCCCGGAAAATCCCGAGCGGCGTGAGATTCTTTCGTTCGGCGGTTTTGGAATCCATCACCAGACAGGCTGCCGCGCCGTCGGAGAATTGCGATGCGTTTCCGGCCGTGATGAACTTGCCTTCCTTCACCTTCATGCCGCCTGCGAAGACCGGCTTGAGCGCCTTGAGGCCTTCGAGCGTTGTATCGGGTCGGTTGCATTCGTCGTGATCGACTGTGTAATCGACAATCGATTCCGTACCGGTCGCCTTGTCGACTTTCTTCATTTTCGTGGCGAGCGGCACGATCTCGTCGTTGAACCGGCCTGCCTGCTGCGCGGCGGCCGTGCGGCGCTGGCTTTCCAGCGCGTATTCGTCCTGCTGTTCGCGGCCGACACCGTAGCGCTCCGAGACGATTTCGGCGGTTTCGATCATCGACATCCAGAGTTCGGGTTTGATTTTCATCAACCCTTCCTCGGTGAGATTCTTCGTGTTGATCCCGCCCATCTGCACGAGAGAAATCGATTCCACCCCGGCGCCGATCGCCACCGGCGTGCCCTGGGTCATCACCTGCTGGGCCGCCATGGCGATCGCCTGCAGGCCGGACGAACAGAACCGGTTGATGGTCGTGCCTGCCGTTGTGACCGGACATCCGGCGCGAATTGCGCTGAGTCGCCCGATATTGAAGCCCGTTGCGCCCTCCGGGTTGGCGCAACCCATATAGACGTCCTCGACCTCCGCGGGATCAATGCCAGCCCGGCTGATGGCGTGTCGAATCGCATGGCCTCCCATCACCGCGCCGTGGGTGATGTTGAATCCGCCGCGCGCTGACTTCGCCAATCCCGTGCGCGCCGTCGCAACGATCACCGCTTCCGCCATGAACTTATCCTCTCAAAAACAGGGCCGATGGATGCTAGCCCGACGCCTGCATGCCGGGCAGGCCTTTTTCCGCCGGCGCGTGTCGGCGCAGGTCCGCGCGCATGACTTTGGCCCGCAGCCATGCCGGATACCGTGCGGTGAAGGCAATCGCCAGGAGCAGCACCAGAAGAACCAGTGCGGCATCGAACGAAAGCGGCAACCGCTTGTCGATGTTGGAAAGCGCGTCGATCGAGGCCATGGCCGCGAAGGCCACCATCCAGAGCGACGTCAGCCCGTAGTTGCTCGCGATGAAACGCCTGGACGTCCAGAATTCGCTGGGCACCTGTTCGCGCGCATATTGCAGGGTGAGCGGATTGCGCAGAAGGATCGAGAGCAAAGAGATGGCGAAGAGGCCGCCATCGACCACCAGGCGAACCATCTCGATCGTCATGCCCGGCTGAATGAATCCGGCGTAGAGCGCCAGAAGGCCGAAGAGCGTCGCCGACCCCACGTCGAGAAGCCGCAGAAGCTTCTCATGCGCAAAGTCGCGAATGCCGATCGCGAAGGCGGTTGCAAAGGCCGCCCACAGTGCGAGGTCGGGTGAGAGATTCGAGAGAAGGGCAAAGACGACGAAGGGCGCGAAGCCGACCAGCATGGAAAGCGGCGGCTTGCGCTCGGCGCGACGGCGCACCGACGCGAGATGATGGCTCAGCGACATGGACTCAGGTCTCCTGAAGCGCCGAAGGCACGATCCATGGCGGTCACTGTGGCGGAGTTTGGCCGCTGGCCGCGGCAGGCTGTCCTTTCTGTTTTGCCTGGGCATAGAGCGACCACAGATGTGCCGTGCGGGTCACGGCTTCCGATCCTGAAATCTGGGAAAATGTCTGTATGGCCTGGGCATATTTGCCCTGAACCGTCTGGGCGGCACCCACAAGCAGGGGGCCCTCGTTGGGGTCCTTAAGGCCGCCTTTGCCGATCGCCCGCTGAGCCGCCGCCTCGGCGTCGGCGTAGCGGCCGTATCCCCAATAATCTTCGCCGAGCTTCACGTCCTGTTCGCCGTTTTTGCTCTTCGCCGCCGACGCCGCGATCTCGGGCAAGGATCGTTCGTCGGTCACGGCGTCGTGCTGCGCCTTGGTATAGGTTGAACCAGCCTGGGCCGAGGTGATCTTGCCGCTCGAAATTCCCTGGCGATAGGCCGAGGCGGATTCCGTGGGATAGCCGAGTTGGCTCGTCAGGCTGCCCAGAACCGTATAGTCATCGGACTGCGACATGGCACCGGCGAGCAACCGCAGGCGGTAAAGGTAGAGCGCGTAAAGCTCCTTCATTCCTTTGGCGCCGAGAGCCACGCCTGTCAGCTGCGACCACGTTTCGGGCGAGTTGCTCTGGACTGCAAGCTGCTCGAGAGTCTGTTCGGCGCCGGCCTGATTGTTCTGGTTGACCTGGCTGCCCACGATGATCTGCAGCGCGTTCTGATCGGGTGGCTGCCCGGCGGCTTTGGCCATATCAATCGACTGCTGGGCATATTGCTGTGCGTGCGGAAAATCACTGGATTTGTAGTAGCCGATCGCGAGCATCGACGCGGTTTGATAGTCGAGGCCGTTCATGGCGGCGAGTTGCTGCCCATAAGTGACAACCTTGGGCCATTGCTGCACCACCTGGGCCAATTGAATCGCGTCATGCAGGACCGCCTTCTTTTCTTCGTCGGGTGCCGCGCCCGAATCCGCAGCCGCTTCCGCCGCTGCCGCCGCAGTGGGCATGTCGTTCAAAGAGATGGCCGCTGACGCGATGAATCGATTGATGACATACAAATCGTAAGGTTTGAGATCGCCCGACGCCTGGGCCTGTTTCAGCACCGTCATCGCGCCCTGATAGTCCTTTGCCTGCAAATCCTTCTGGGCTTCCATGATCTGCGGAGCGACCGCTCTGCTGACTTTGTCGGCGGCCTGCGCCGTTGTGGCCGCCAGGCAGACAGCAGTCGAAAGCAGGAGCGCGTCGAAGGCGGTGCGAGCGAGGGTTCTGGTCATGGATTTCCTCATTGGCGAGTCATGCGGGCGCACGAGGCCCCCTCGCGCAGTGCGGTCGCACTGTAGTGTGAACTTTTCGCGTTTCCAACATGGCGGGATGATGGCCCACAGTTTGTTGCAGGAACCGAGGAACTCTCTGTCAAAGTTCTGACGATCGGAGCCATTTTCGACGGCCTATCTGCCCAAAATGCGGATGAATATGTCGCGAAGTGCCCTTATTGGGGATTGAGGCGCGAGGGAAAGGCAGGTGTGCGACGGGATCGCGACATTTGGCCCGAGACCGGCGCGGGCCGGGGCGGAAGGCTGTTTCGGAGTTGAGGAAGCCTTGAATGGCCCCGTGACCCGGCCACATCGTAACTTGAAATTTACCATGGCTGCCTAGCGTCTTCGGGGGCGAAGAGAGGCTGATATGGGCGGGCTTCGTCCAGCGGAGCTGGTACTGGGAACCGTACAGCTCGGCATTCCCTACGGAATTGCCAATGGCACCGGCAAGCCATCGCGGGCGCTTGCAGTGGCACTCATCCGGCGCGCCGTCGAGACCGGAATCACGAGCTTCGACACCGCGCGTGCCTACGGCGACAGCGAGGAATGCCTGGGCGAAGCGCTGGCGCACGATTCCGAAATCCGGATCATCACCAAATTGAGTCCGTTGAACGAACTGCCTGCCGACGCGCCGCTTGCACTGGCGCGGCAACGGGTCGACGCGAGTCTGGAGGCTTCGTGGCGCGCGCTGCGGCGTGAGCGCATCGATTGCGTTCTGCTCCATCGCGCCCGCCATCTCGAGGAATATGGTGGCGCTGTGTGGGAGCGTCTGCTCGAACACCGAAGCAATGGCCGCATCGGGCAACTCGGTGTGTCGGTTCAATCTCCCGCAGAGACGCGAGCCGCGCTCTTGTATCCCGACATTCGGCACATTCAATTGCCATTTCATCTTCTCGACTGGCGATGGCAGGAAGCCGGCATTCCGGATCTGTTCAGGGCGCGCAGCGACGTGACCGTGCATGCCCGCAGCGTCTTCCTTCAGGGCCTGCTTGCGGCGAACGCTGCCGGCCTGTGGCCGCGCCTTCCGGGAGTCGATCCCGCGCAGCTGAGCGGTGCGGTCGCAGCGCTTTCAAGCGATCTCGCGCGAGCGAGCCCGGCCGATCTGGCGCTGGCCTATGCACGCGGACAGGATTGGCTGGATGGTATCGTGATCGGCATGGAAACGCGCGCGCAGCTCGATGACAATCTGAAGCTGTTCGCAAATCCGCCCCTTGCGCTGGCGGCGTGCGCGAAAATCGTGTCGCGTGTTCCACGCGTCCCTGTTGCCCTGCTCGATCCGTCGCGATGGCACGAAAAGGCCTGCGCATGACCCATGCCGGTGACCTGTTCCGCCTCGACGGTCGCACGGCTTTCGTCTCGGGAGCTTCCGGCCATCTCGGGCGTGTGATGGCACGGGCGCTCGCCGAGGCCGGCGCCAGCGTGATCGTCAACGGCCGCTCGCCTGAAAGGCTGGACTCTCTCGCAGCAATGTTGAGAGAAGAGGGTCATCATGTCGAATGCGCCGCTTTCGACGTCGCGGATTTCGCGCGTGTACGCGGCTATTTCGCACAGCGCCCGCGTCTCGACGTGCTGGTAAACAATGCCATTGCAATGACGCCGAAGAGTCTTGCCACGCTCGAGCCAGAGGATTTCGAAACGACATACCGATCCTGCGTCACGGCCGCCTTCGAGATGGTACGCGCGGCAAGGCCGTCCTTGCGCGCGGCGGTTGCCGCGGCGGGCGGCGCGAGCGTGATCAATGTTTCGTCGATGTATGGCCAGGTTTCACCCGACCGCCGGCTCTATGCAAACCCCGAACAGGCGAGTCCCTTCCACTATGGACCGGCCAAAGCGGCGCTCGAGCAGCTGAGTCGCCATCTCGCCCAGGAACTTGGCCCCGACGGAATCCGCGTCAATGCTCTGGCGCCCGGGCCTTTTCCCCGTCAGGACGTGGTCGAGGCCGATCCCGCCTTCGCGGAGCGGCTGGCCGCGCGCACGATGCTGCGGCGGCTCGGACGGGCCAGCGAGATCGCCGGACCGTTGCTGTTCCTTGCATCGCCCGCATCAAGCTTCGTCACCGGCGCTGCTCTTGCCGCGGATGGCGGATGGACGGCATGGTGAGACAGGCGGACGGGCAGCAATGAACATGGCCTTTCTCACGTCTCTCCGCGCCGGGCGCGAGGCGGTGTTTCCGGACTCGCTGCGCGAGAGTGTCAAGAGTTTCCCGCTGCTGGCGGATGCGGGGGATGCGGCGGTGCGCCGGTTCCTCGCCGAATCGAACTGGTTCGGCCTGCCGGGCGGCATGCTGCTCAAGCGCGACGGCGAAAACGATCACGCGCTGTTTCTCGTCGTCACCGGTTCGCTCGGCGTTTATGTGGAAGACGACAAGGGCGTGCGCCGCCTGGTGGCCCATGTGCCCGCCGGCGAAACGGTGGGCGAGATGTCGCTCATCTCGGGCGAGCCGCATTCGGCGCAGCTTGTGGCCCTTCGCGACACCGAATTGTTGCGTGTCAGCCGCGAGGGCTTCGAGGCCCTGATCGCGCGCTATCCGCGCGTCATGTTCAATCTGATGCGAATCCTGGTCCGTCGGCTGCAGGAGACCACGCACCGGCCGACGGAAAGCACGCGGGCGCGGACCTTTGCCATCGTGCCGCTCCAGGAAGGGCTCATCGACGAACCGATCGCGCACCGCATCGCGGCGGCACTGGTCGAAATGGGCTCGAAAGCCGCGGTCGTCGATGTCGGCGCCGCCGACCACACCGCAGAATGGTTCAACACGTTCGAAGCCGACCATGATGTCGTTTTCTATCGTGGCGACAAGCCCGACAGTGCCTGGACGCATCTTTGCGTGCGCCAGGCCGACAAGGTGTTCCTGCTGGCACGCGTCGACCGGCCCATTCAGCTCAAGCCGCTGGATATGCCGGGCTTCAAGGAGCGCGTCGGCGGCCTTCCGGAACTTCTGCTGCTGCATCCGGAGGGGCGCACGCACAGTCTGCCCGAGCATTTTGCGCTAAAAAAAGGCGTCTTCGAATCGCATCATCACATCCGTGCCGGCGTCGCCGACGACATTCGCCGTCTCGCACGCTTTGTCTCGGGGCGCGCCGTCGGTCTGGTTCTGGCAGGCGGTGGCGCGCGCGGCTTCGCCCATATCGGCGTTGTGAAGGCGCTGATGGAAGCCGGCGTGCCCTTCGATCATCTGGGCGGCACCAGCATGGGCGCCATCATAGCGGCCGGCCTTGCCTCGGAATGGACGATCGAGGAGCTGACCGAGCGCATGCGCGATGCGTTCGTAAAGCACAATCCGCTCTCCGACTACACGCTGCCGCTGATCGCGATCGTGCGCGGGCGCCAGGTGTCGAACCTGTTGCGCGAACATTTTGGCGAAGGAAGAATCGAGTCGCTCCCCAAACCCTTCTTTTGCGTTTCCTCCGACCTTACGTCCGGACGCATCCACGTGCACCGCAGCGGGCCAATCTGGCGGGCGTTGCGCGCCAGTGTGGCGTTGCCCGGCATTCTTCCTCCGGTCACACATCATGGCCACCTTCTTGTCGATGGCGGCGTGATGAACAATTTGCCGGTCGATGTCATGGCCGCCCAGGCTCACGGGCCGATCATTGCTTCCGATGTCACGGGCGAGGTCGATCTGCAGGCGTCGGATTCGCGCTATGGCGAACGTCCTCTTTGGTGGCTTGTCTGGCAGCGGATGCGCGGCACGCCATCGATCGTATCGATCCTGATGCGCTCCGGCACCGTCGGCTCCGAAGCGCAGCGCCGAATCGTGCGCGAGCAGGCCGATTTCCTGTTCGAGCCTCCGCTGCCGGATATCGGGCTGCGCGACTGGAAGTCGCTCGATCGCGCCATCGAGGAAGGTTACGAACATGCCTGCGCCATGATCGCGCAGCATGGCGTGCCCCTCAGCGACGTATGGACCGAAGGACCAGCCGTGGCCGTGCCGCACAAGCACGGAGCTGCCGCTGAACCGCCATCCACCCTCGCGGACTCGCGCGCCGTTTTGGCCGCGGATTAACTCTCCGCATGCGCCGCCTGCAGGAGGGCAGCGAGCAGAAGCCCCTTGCCGCTGAGCCGGTGCAGCCGGAAGCCGGTTCGCATCCGTCTCCTTGAGGCGATCGGTCGCGTAGTGCAGCGACGTCGTTCTTACTCCGCGACAAGCCGCGTAAACACCATCGTGCCGTGTGGATCGGCGCCGTAGGTCGGTGTGAGCGTCGCGGGCACGAAGTCGAAAGCGTAGAGCGCGCCAAGCCCGATCTTCCAATGATCGGCAATCTGCCAGTCGCGGATTCCACCGAGGCTCACTTCGCCCACCCGCGCCACCGCGCCCGATGCCGCAAGCTCGTTGTTCTGTTCCCATTCGGCGCGCGCAAAGGCGGTCCAGGACTCATCCGGCTTGTATTCGGCCTCCGAGAGCAGCGCGTTCAGGCGCGTCCCGTTGCTCAAATCCTTGAGGCCCCAGGCGAAGGTCGCGGCGAAAGACGATTCGTCGGAAAACCGCGTGGCATAGATCGCGCTCGCGGTGAGCCGCTGTTCGTTGATTTCGGGATCGAGCTGCTCCGGGCTATGCAGCGCACCCCATGAGGTCTGCAGCGACCAGTGTTCGTCGGGATTGTAGCTGAGCCGCGCCGATGTGGAGTCGAAACGCGGCCGGTCGAAATCGAAGCGATATTCGTCGGGCTCGCGGCCGGTGAATTGCGAGACTTCCACTTTCCACGCGTCCTGCACGAAGCCGGCCGTCGCGACGCCAAAGGCAATATGGGTCGAATCCAGCCAGTGATGGGTGATCGGCGCGTCGGGAATGTCCATGCCGCTGGGGCGATGCATGAAGGCCGGCGGGCCCAGCGCGGGTTCTCCCGGATAGCCGGCGTAGAAGAAGGCAGAATTGGCGTTCGACAGCCGGTGATCATAAGCGGCCGACATTTCCATGACGAGATCGTGCGGGTGCTGGCGGTCGATCAGCGGCGCTGTGCCGTTGGCTGTCTCGCCGCTCGCCAGGAGCAGCGGATAACCGCTTTTGCCCATGAACGGATCGGGGCTCAGCATCAGGCGCAGATTGAGACTGTCGCCATCGGCGAAATCGCGCCGCGCCGCGCCCATCGCCATGCCGGCGAGGTATCCCTTGTCGTCGCCGCGCGGTCCGCTCTGCCAATCGTAGATGCCCCAGAGCGTCAGATGGCCCATGAGCATCCAGTCGCCCGCCATCTCGTGCAGGCCGCGATGTTCGGCCTCGTCGGGCTGCCAGCTCGTGCCGGACGAGTCGCGCGTCATGGGGTAGTTGCCCAGGATGCCGGTCGGTGACATGCCTTGCATGGCCATGTCGGACATGCCGGGCATGTCGGCCATGTCGCCAGAGGATTCGGGTCGCGCGGCGGCATCGCTCTGGACGGTAGCGAACGCCGCATCAGCACTCGGCAGCATCAGGAAAAATACCAATGCGTGAAGAGGTGTTCGAATCAATGCCCCATATCCATGCCGCCATGGGGCGTGCCCATTTCGTGTTCGTGATGGCCCGCCGCCTTCGACACCTGGATGCGATACTCGGCCGGCGAAAGGCGAGGGAGGACCTGGAGGAACGCCACGATGTTCCAGATTTCCTCGTCGCTGTGGGTCACGCCCCAGGCCGGCATGCCTGTCATCCGGATCCCATGCTTGACGATCCAGAACGCCTCCGCGGGATTTCTCGCGGGCGCAAGCGCCAGCGCGGGAGGCTTGGGATTGAGGCCGGGGCGCATTTCATTGTCCTTCATGCCCGGTGCGAGATGGCAACCCGTGCACATCTCGTCATAGTCCGACGCCCCGTCGGCGATTCGTTTCGGATCGCCGAGCGCCGCATTCGCCGCTTCGCCTTCGCGTACCGAAATGGCTCGTTCCCGCGCAAATGCGATCAGCCGCGCCAGGAGCGGGTTGTCCGGCTGGTCGGCGCCCACATCATAAAGGCCGCAGGCAATGGTTGCGAAAATCACGATCGCGATCACGGCGACCGCCGCGCCGATCGAAAGAATGATCGTCCGTAACGTGGGTGACATGCCAGGCCCGCCAGAGTGCGACCGTGCAATCTACAGCAACGTCCTGCGTTTCGGTAGCAGATCGGCGTAGGCGGGCGTCCGCTTCGCGGCCCGCGCTGCGAACGCTTCGCGCATGTCGGTCTCCGGGTTGTACATGCCGCCCTGCCAGGTCGCGATGTAGTCGAGCCCGTCGCCGATCGTATGATCGCGCGCGTAGTTGATCATGACCTTCGAGCCATGCACCGCCAGCGGCGACTTCTCGGCGATCTCTTTCGCAACTGCCATCACATGATCGAGCAGTTGGGCATGCGACGGCAGCACTTCGTTGATGAGCCCGATCTCCTTGGCTTTCTGTGCTGGAAGCCGGCGGCCCGAATAGGCAAGTTCGCGTACCCAGCCCTGCGGCATGAGATGGCAGAGGCGCGGAAAGGTGCCCACATCGGCGGTCATGCCCAGATTGATTTCCTGAATGACGAAAAAGGCGTCTTCGCTCGCGTAGCGGCAATCGCAGGCACTGGCGAGATCGACCGCGCCTCCAACGCAGCCTCCCTGAATTGCTGCCAGCACCGGCATGCGCACACGTTCGAGGATGCTGAAGGAGTCCTGGATGTCGAGCACCGCCTGGCGCAGGCTGGCAGCGCGGCGACCGCGTTCGGGATGGTCGGGCGAATCGTCGCCCTGGGCTGCGGTAAAGACCGAGAGGTCCATGCCGGCGGAAAAATGCTTGCCGGTCGAAGACAGTACGATGACACGTGCCTTCGCTTCGTCGTCGATTTCGCGAACGATTTGTGGCAGTTCCCGCCAGAATTCCGGCACCATCGTGTTGAAGTCTTCGCCCCGGCTGAGCACGAGATGGGCGATACGGTCAGTGATCTCGACGTCAAAGCAGCGGTATTTCATGGCGGTCCCTGTCGGCTGCGCTTCCGCAGAGATATATCACGAGGCCGAGACGCGCGAAGAACGCTTGCCGCGCGTGCGCACGGACGCTCTACTCGATCCTCGCGAAACCGTCAGGGTGCCCACCATGGCCATCACCTATCCCGACATCCTGCAGCTGAAGGCCAGCGGGGAGGAACGCTGCTACACCGCCCGCGAAACGATGCTTTATGCGCTGGGAGTAGGCTTCGGGCGCGATCCGATGAACGAATCCGAATTGCCCTTTGTCTACGAGAATGGGTTGCGCACCGTGCCCACCATGGCGACGGTGATTGCATGGGGGAGCGCCATCATCGGCCGCAGCGGGATCAACTACCTCATGGTCGTCCATGGCGAGCAAAGGCTGACCTTGCACAAGCCTTTGCCGACCGATGCGGAAATCGTCACCGATGAGCGCGTGCTCGGCGCCTTCGACAAGGGCAAGGACAAGGGCGCCGTTGTGGTGACGGAGAAGGTGATCCGGCTGAAGGATACCGGTGAGAAGCTTTGCACCTTGAGCAACACGACGTTCGCGCGCGGCGATGGCGGCTTTGGCGGGCCGAAGGATGGCGCGCCCGAACCGCATCCCATTCCCAATCGTGCCGCCGATCTCGTGCATGATTGCGACACGCGGCCGGACCAGGCCTTTCTTTATGCCCTGTCGGGTGACCGCAATCCGCTCCATCGCGACCCGCGCGTCGCGCAGATGGCGGGATTTCCACGACCGATTCTGCACGGACTTTGTACCTACGGCACCGCCTGCCGCGCAGTGATTTCGACCGTCTGCAATTACGATGCGACGCGCATTGCCGGATTCGACGTGCGCTTTTCGGCCCCAGTCTTTCCTGGTGAAACCATCGCGACCGAGATGTGGGTCGATGGAAATGTCGTGTCGTTCCGCTCCAAGGTGAAGGAGCGCGATCTCATTGTCATCAACAATGGCAAGTGTACCCTTGTCTCTTGAGGAGGACCCGGTTGTCGCCGGCGAGGTGCTGATCGCCCAGGGCCACGCCGACGAGGCCGTGCGCCTGCTCAGGGGCAGGCTCGAAAGCGGTCGTGGCGGTCTGCTGTTGAAACTGACATTGCAGCGTGCCCTGCTTGCGGCAGACGATGCGCCGGGCGCGCTCGCCATCGCGCGCGAGACGGCGCTCACCAATCCCGGCATCGCGGTCGCTGCGGTGGGATTGGGAGAGGCGCTCCTCGCCTGCGGTCACCTGCCTGCCGCCATCGGAGAATTCCAGCGGGCATTGCGACTCGATGCGGGGCTCGATGACGCGCGGGCGAAGCTGGGCTCGGCATGGCTGCAGGCCGGCGAGGCGGAAAAGGCGCTCGATGCCTGGCAAACGATAGCCGCGACGGACCATAGCCCGGCTGTACGGACCGGCATCGCGGAAGCCGAGGCTATGCGGCAAGCGCCCCGCTCAGACGCCCGATATGTGCGCCATCTCTTCGATCAGTTCTCCGCCGATTATGATTCGCGCATGATCGACCAGCTCCACTACGGCGCCCCTGGCATCCTGCGCGAATTGGCCGGTCTCCTCGGTCTCGGCGCGCGCGCCCCGCTCACGATCCTCGATCTGGGCTGCGGCACGGGCCTGATGGGAGCGGCGCTGCGCGATTGGGCAGGGACGCTTGTGGGCGTGGATTTGAGCCCTCTGATGATTGAAAAGGCGCGGGCGCGGAACATTTACAACGCGCTGCATGTCGGCGACATCGACGCGTGGCTGGCTGCCGACACGACCGTTCACGATCTCGTGGTCGCGGCCGACACGCTGGTCTATCTGGGCGACCTTTCCAGCGTGTTTGCGCACGTCGCGGCGCGGCTGTCACCCTGCGCCGGCTTCCTGTTTACCGTCGAAAAGAAAGAGGGCGACGGTTTCGAACTGGGCCCGAAGCGCCGTTGGCGCCACTCGGAGCGCTATCTGCGGGTCGAGGCGTCACGCGCCGGATATGAGATTGCCGGCCTGATGGCGTGCCACCCGCGCACCGAAGCGGGAATCCCGGTGGAAGGCCTGGCGGTCGCACTCCTGAGGCCGAGGGTGTGACGGAGCGCGACCCCGGTGCGGCCGTAAGGCCCGCGGATTGGGTCTTTATCCGGCGGCGCCTGACGTGCTTGTATCGGCAAAGCAAACGAGGGCGAGGATGTCCATGTTGACGAGATTGGCAATTGGTCTGTTTCTTCTGGCGGCGTCGGCAGGGGGAGCGGCAGCGGAGCAGATGTGCGGCGATCCGCCGATCCCGCCGGCCATACCGACTGCGTCCGAAATGGCCAGCAAACCGGCAGCCGATGCCGCCGCCTCGAAGCATTCCGCATTTGAAGAAATCCGGCGCTGGCAGGGAACGCTCAAATCCTATCGCGATTGCCAGATCGCGACCGGCGATACCGACAAGCGGGAAATCAGTGAGGCGCAACGCGCCTCCAAACCCGATCCTGACAAGATCAAAAAGCTGCAGCAGGAAATAGACGACGCCAATCACGCCTATGACAGTTCGGTCGACGAAGAAGAGCGGACCGTCAACGAGTTCCACGCTGCGTCGGTCGCCTATTGCGCCCGCAGCGACGTGGACCGGACGAACTGTCCGAAATCGTAAAGGCGTCGCGGCCGGCGCCTACGGTTCAATAATTCTCGTTCTGCCCGGTTGATTGGTCGGTCTTTGGCCGCGAATCATCTATGCTCGCTCCATGAACGCGAGCAACGAAGCCAGACAGGCCCGCCGGGACAGAGCACGTCATTCGACGCGGACCGCTATCCTGGATGCTGCGCGCCGTGTGGCGACGCGCGACGGCGCACGCAATCTTTCGCTGCGCGCTGCCGCCGCGGAGGCCGGCTTCGCACCGGCGGCGCTGTACGGCTATTTCCGCAACAAGGACGAGATTTTGCTGGCGCTCGCCGCCGACGATCTGACAGCCATTGCCCGGGCGATGCGCATAGCGGCCGAAGGCAGTGACACCCAAAGTCCGCTGGCGGCGGCCTCTTCGGCGGCGCTTGCGTTGCTGCAGAACACCGAGACCATCGCGGCCGTCTCGCAGGCTCTCTCGGGCAACGGTCCCAGCGAACACGAACGCGTCTTCAACGGACGGCTGATTGCCGCCTTGACGGCTCTTTCCGACGCGACCGGGCAGCGCGCGCAAAATCGCGCGGCGCAAATCGATGTGCTCCTGCTCGCTGCCACACTGACCGGCGCAGCCGTCTTCGCCCGATCGGGACGGCTGGCGGCGCTCGGGTTCACCAGCGAAGACATTGTCGAGCGGCTCGACGCGCGTTTTTCACCCGCAGTCTGATAGGGTCAGGCGCCCGCGAGCCAGGCCAGTACTTCCTTTCGCACCGCGTCCGGCTGCTCGACAGGCAGGAAATGGCCGGCCCCCTCGAAGGCAACGATGCGGGTCTGCGGCTGGAGATCGCGGATGGTTTCCAGCTCCGATGTCGATGATGTGCTCGCCACGGTGCCGTGAAGGATCAGGATGGGGCAGGTGATTGTCCCGGCGAGTGCGGCAACGCCGGCGCGCGTATCGTCGAATATTTCGGCTTCCCATTGCGGTGCGCAGGCCAGTCGCATCGACCCGTCTTTTTCTGCAATGAGTCCGCCGCGAAGATAGTCGCCCAGCGTTTCGGGCGGCCAGGTCGCGAATATGCCTCGCCCGCGATAGGACTCGAATGCTTCGTCGAAGGAGGCAAAAGAATCGCGCCGCCGCCGGGCACGCTCGGCCAATGACTTTGCGGCGCCATGATCCTGTGCCGAGAGCGGCGGCAGAACAGGTTCGATCAGCGCCAGCGCACGGACCTTTTCCGGCGCACGCGCGGCCGCCATCAGGCTCGCGGTCGCGCCGAGCGAATGACCGACGAGAATGACCGGCTGCGAAGAAAGCCGATCGGCAAGGGCAAGAAGATCTTCGGCGAAAATGTTCCAGCCTTTCGCCATGCCGGGCCTGGCGGGGAGCGTCGAAACCCCGTGGCCCCTCTGGTCGGATGCAATCACATGCCAGTTCCGCGCCAGAGGTGTCAGGAGTGTCTTGTAGGTTTCCGCGTTGAAGCCGTTGGCGTGCGCAAAATGCAGAACCGCGGCTTCCGGGTTGTCCCATTCCAGAATTGAGAGCGAGCCGTCCTGCAGGGGAAGCGCGGTGCGTCTCGGTTCGGCAATGAATTCACTCATTTCGATCCCGGGATCAGAAATCGACGACTTGTGCTGCGGCCGTCCTGTCGTAAGGTTCCTGCAATTGCAATCCCGGAATTCCGAACGGCAGGAGCGGCAAATGCGAAATGTGGCCTATGAGGATGTGAAATCGCTGGTGGGCCAGGAGATCGGGCTTTCCAGCTGGGTCGAGATCGACCAGGCCCGCATCAACAAATTCGCGGACGCGACCGGCGATCATCAATGGATTCATGTCGATGTCGAAAAGGCCGCGCGCGAATTGCCCGGCGGCAAGACCATCGCACACGGTTTTCTCACCCTCTCTTTGCTTCCCATGCTCGGCGCGCAGATCATGCGGGTGGAGGGCGTGTCGCGCGGCATCAACTACGGCGCCAACAAATTGCGGTTCACCAGCATGGTGCCGGTGGGGAGCAAAGTCCGCGCCCGGCAGAAACTGCTCTCCGTCGAGGAGCGTTCCGGCGGCCTCCAGCTGGTCAACGAATATACCGTGGAGATCGATGGGCAGGAGCGGCCGGCCTGCATTTGCGAATGGGTCACGATGATCTTTCGCTGATCAGCTGCGGAAATATTCGAAGATGGTGTAGCCGCCGATCGCCACAAACCCCAGGCCCGCGACCAGCTTCAGCGGGCCAGCGGCAATGTGGCGCCCCGCGAATTGGCCCACCGCAACCGAGATGGCCGCACCCAGCACCAGCGCGCCCGCCGACGCGGCAAAAACCGCCAGCGGCGGGGCCTTGCGTTCCGACGCGAACAGCATGGTCGCGATCTGCGTTTTGTCGCCCAGTTCGGCGAGGAATATCGTGACGAACATGGTCAGCAATTCACGCATGTGATGGCCCCCTCAAGAATCCCGCACAACTCCTAGACCAGTCGCGGACCCGAACCAATCCGCGGCGACAATTCAAAATATTTCATGTCCTTGCGGGCAGCCGTGCTGGCACCAAATGGGTTTCCCGCCGTTATCCTCTCAGATGCCGCGGCGGCCGCAAGGCGCAAGGCCGCACGGGACCCATTCCAAAATGAAAATCGCCCAGATCGCACCTCTCTACGAAGCCGTCCCGCCGCGCCTGTATGGCGGCACCGAACGCATTGTCGCCTATCTCACCGATGCGCTGGTGGAGATGGGCCATGATGTCACGCTTTTTTCGAGCGCGGACGCCGAGACTCGGGCCCGGCTGGTTCCGGTGCGCGATCAGGCGATCCGTCTCGATAGAAGTCCCTTGAAATCGGATCTGGCGGCGCACCTCTCCATGCTGGACGAAGTGCGTTTGCGGCGCGACACATTCGATGTCCTGCACTTCCACACGGATATGCTCCACTTCCCGTTCTTCGAGGACATGGCCTGCCGGACCGTGACGACGATCCATGGCCGCCTGGATCTGAAGGACCTCGCAGAGGCCTATCGGCGGTGGCCGCAATACCGTCTGGTGTCGATTTCCGACAACCAGCGTCTGCCCTTGCCGGCGGCGAGTTGGATGGCCACGGTTCAGCACGGCGTGCCGGCAGACCTCTATGACGCATCGCCCGCGCCGGCGCCGGGCTACCTCGCCTTTCTCGGACGCATCTCGCCCGAGAAGCGACCCGACCGTGCCATTGCGCTCGCGCGCAAGGCGGGCATACCGCTCAAAATCGCGGCGAAGGTCGACGCGGCAGACAGGGACTATTTTGCACAATCCATCGAGCCTTTGCTCAACGATCCGCTGATCGAGTTTGTGGGCGAGATCGGCGACGGACAAAAATCCGCGTTTCTCGGCAATGCCATGGCGCTCCTGTTTCCGATCGATTGGCCGGAGCCCTTTGGTCTCGTGATGATCGAAGCCATGGCCTGCGGAACACCGGTGATCGCCTGGGATTGCGGTTCGGTGCGCGAAGTGATCGATGATGGGGTTACGGGATTCGTCGTGCGTTCGGAAGACGAAGCACTTGGTGCAATCGAACGCGTGCGGACGATCAACCGGCTGCGAATCCGCCGCGTTTTCGACAAGCGCTTTTCGGCAGCGGCGATGGCAAAGAGATATGTCGAAGTTTATGCAAGGCTTCTCGGCACCCCCAAATCCGAGGAAGAGTTCAAGGTCGCGGGCTGATCCCGCGCCCCGCAGCAGGTGTCGATGACCGAGCGCGTCGCTGATGAAACTGACGATGCGCATGACGCATCGGAGCCCGGGACGCAATTTTTTGCGCTCAAGCACGGCGACACCTTTCTGGTCGCTGATCCGCTTGGCGATATCGCGGGCGGCGCCGATGGAGTGTTCCGCAGCGATACGCGCGTCTTGTCGAAATATCGGCTTTTGCTTGAGGGCAAACGCCCATCGCTGCTGGGGAGCGGCGTCAGCCGCGACAATGTCGTTTTCACGGCGAACCTGACCAATCATCCTCTGGCGCCGGTGGGCGCGCAATCCACGCCCGAGGGCGTCATCCATATCGATCGCTCGCGGTTTCTCTGGGATTCGCGTCTCTTCGAGCGCATCACCTTCACCAATTTTGGCGACAGCCATGTCAGTCTTCCTGTCGCACTGATCGTGGCAGCAGACTTTCACGACATGTTCGAAGTTCGCGGGATGCACCGGCTCACGCGTGGCGAGGCGCTTGCTCCGGAGATCTCCTCGCAAGGTTTGCTGTTTCGCTACCGCGGACTCGATGGCGTCCAGCGGTCCACGGCGTTTCAGATGTCCCCGTCGCCCGCAAAGCTTTCCGCGGCGGGCGCCGAATTTCAGGTCGAACTGGGACCGACCAGGACATTCGACATCCAGATCGAATTCGGCGCCGATTTCTCCGACCCACCGAGCCTCAAACGCTGGCGTGCGGCGGCGGCCCGCGCACGCGTGGCGATGCGGAAAATCTACCGCCAGGGTGCTTCGCTCAAATCTTCCGGGAATGTCTTCGACGAATGGCTAGGGCGTTCGCGCGCGGACCTGGCACTTCTTACCACCCAATTGCCGACAGGTCCTTTCCCCTATGCCGGCATTCCGTGGTTTTCGACGCCGTTCGGGCGCGACGCGATCATCACCGCTTTGCAGATCCTGTGGCTCGATCCGAGCCTTGCGCGCGGCGTGCTTTCCTACCTCGCACTGACGCAGGCCAAAGATTATTCGGCGTTCCAGAACGCAGAGCCCGGCAAGATCATGCACGAGACCCGCAAGGGCGAGATGACCGCGCTCAAGGAACTGCCCTTCGGTCAATACTATGGCGCAGTCGATACGACGCCGTTGTTCGTTGTGCTGGCGGGCGCGTATGCCGAGCGCACGGGAGACCTCGCATTCATTGCGCAATTGTGGCCATCGCTCGAGGCTGCGATCGGGTGGGTCGAAACCAACATGCGCGATAGTCCGGAGGGTTTTGTCACCTATCGTCCCGATGGCAAGGGACTCGTCAATCAGGGCTGGAAGGACAGCAAGGATTCCATTTCCCATGCCGATGGCGCGCTGGCGAGCGGGCCGATCGCCGTTGTCGAGGTGCAAGGCTACGCCTTTGGTGCCTTTCAGGCGATGTCGGCGCTGGCCGGACAGCGCGGCGAAACGGACGCCTGCGCGAAATGGAAAGACCAGGCGGAGAAACTGCGCGCCGCCGTCGAGGAAAAATTCTGGATCGAACATTTGGGGACTTATGCGCTCGCTCGCGATGGTACGGGCAAAACCTGCGATGTGACGTCGTCCAACCCCGGCCATCTGCTGTATATAGGTCTGCCTTCGCCGGAACGTGCCCGCCTGGTGATTTCGCAGATGGTGTCGCCGGCTCTCAATTCGGGATGGGGCATTCGCACGCTGGCGCGCGGCGAGGTGCGGTTCAATCCGATGTCCTATCACAATGGCTCCGTCTGGCCGCACGACGTGGCGCTCTGCACGGCGGGCGTTCGACGCTATCGCAATGGCGATGACGTCGTCCGGCTGACCGCCCAGATGTTCGAGGCCGCGATTCATTTCGGCATGCGGCTGCCGGAACTGTTTTGTGGTTTTGCCAGACGGGCAGGCCAGCCGCCGATTGCCTACCCGGTCGCCTGCATGCCGCAGGCCTGGGCCTCGGGTGCCGCCTTCATGCTGTTGCAATCATGCCTGGGATTGCGGATCGACGGGGTGCGCCGCGAAATTCACCTCGATCGTCCGTCGCTGCCCATCGGTATCGACTCGCTGACCGTACGCCGTCTGGTGGTGGGAGAGGAGTCCATCGACCTCGTCTTTCAGCGCGTCGGCGAGCGCGTTGCCGCCTTTCCCCGCGACAATGCCACGGGGTCCATTCAGGTTCTCACGCACGCGTGAATTGCGAATGGCGCCGACGCAGCGCGTCGCGCCAGACAGGCGGGACAGAGACAATCGGCATCGCCCATGATTGTGACATGTGGGAGTTCCACGCACCAGCAGTCGCGTTCGGGGCTTGCGGCACCGCACAGAAATGGCGCCCCGCATCTGGAGCAGTTCTTCGGCGATCGCCCGCTGGTTTGATCCCGCATACCGGCCCTTGCGTGGCCAACGATCAGGCTGGCAGTGCTGCCGGCGGGCGAAAGGCCGGGAACCGGCGCTCGAGCAGAGCAAAACCGCCGAACAGCAGTCCGGCATAGAGAAGATCGCCGACAACCGTGTTGCGGAAGAACGGCAGCGCCGCCGTGTAGCAGGCCATGAGGCCCTCAAGGGTTTTCGGATAGGCGTTTTCAAACGCCCAATATTCGAAATTGGTAACCGCGAAGAACAGGATGGAACTCGCCAGCGCCGCGGCGGCAATGGTCAGCGCGCCGCGATGCGTGCGGAGCCAGAAACCTATGCACACCGTCAAGGCAAAGCTCGCATAGACCGATGCCACGGCCATCGGATGGTAGAAGCCGATGAGCAGGTCGCTGAGAAGAAGCGCGCCGATGGGAATGAGAAACGCCAGCCTGCGATCTTCCAGATAGGCGCCACCGAACAGCGCCACGGCCGCGATCGAGGTCATGTTCGGGGGATGCGGCAGAAGCCGCGTCAGGGCCGCGGCCAGAATGAAGGAAACGACGAGCATGATGCGGGGCTTGGCCATTCCTTCACTCTCCTCGGGGTAACAGATCGCAAAACCAGAAGGAATCGCGGCAGACGATGTGTCCTGGCACGAATTCTACCGGCGCGCGGAACAAAGGTCCATCGAACACGAAGGTGTGGAATTCGCCATTCTCGCCGCAGGGATCGACCGAGTCGGGAAGGGAATCGGCAAACGTGGCGTCAATCACGCGCCCGGCAAAAGAGGGGGCGAGGCGGGACGGATCGACACACACGATCACCGCCCTGTAGCCGCGGTCGATGAATGCCCCGAGCAGGGCGCGCGTGTCCATGCCCCAAAGCGGAAACAACGCCTCGAGCGCGAGCGGGGCGAGCATTCTTTCCCGATAGAGGCGGACATCGCGCAGAAACAGATCGCCGAATACGACGGCCGTGATCCCTTGGTCGCGAAGGGCCTCGAGCGCCCGCGCGGTCTGCGATTCATATTCTTCGTTGCCGGCGCCATGCGAGATTTCGACGATATGCAGCGGCAGTCCCAGCCGCTCGGCCTGGCGTTCAAGGATCGCGCGGCGGACGCCGTGCATGCTGACCCGGTCGAAATCGCCCGTCAGGGTGGTCAGGAGCCCCACCACTTCCAGGTCGGAACCCTGCCGCAATTTGTCCAGGGCGAGGCAACAATCCTTGCCGCCGCTCCAGGACAGCACCACGCGCTTCACCTGTCCGGCCTCACGTCCTGAGAGGAAAGGATGCCCTTCCTGAGTGAAGGGTGACACTTCATTCCGGACACATGGGTAACACAACTGGGCTGGCTGGGGCGGGAGGATTCGAACCTCCGAATGCCGGAATCAAAATCCGGTGCCTTACCACTTGGCGACGCCCCAAAAGACGCGGGTTCGCGCCGGGAGGCGGACCATACTCAACGCAGCCGCCCCGTTACAACGCCCTTGGCAAAGTCCTCGGCAAACCCCTTGGCAAAGCCCCTCGCAACGTCCGCCAGGGTGGTTGCGGGGCCGAAGGGCGATAGCTATAAGGCCCTTCCCGAGAAATCCGGAGAGTAGCTCAGCCTGGTAGAGCACCACGTTCGGGACGTGGGGGCCGGAGGTTCAAATCCTCTCTCTCCGACCAATCGCTGGCCAGCTGCCGGTGTCTCGCTGCCCCGCAATTGGTCTTTCGCGCGATGTCCGGTTTGGGACGGGCGCAGCCGCCGATCCCGCCGGGGGCTCAAGATCAACCGGCTGGCGCAACATGAGGACGCATGAACAAGAGAGTGCTGGTCGTCGAAGACGAAGGCCTGATCCGCATGACGATCTGCGACATGCTGGAGGAACTCGGCCTGGCCTATGCGGAAGCCGCCAATGGCGCCGATGCCCTGGCGCAGCTCGAAGCCGATCCCGGCTTTGACATCATGATCGCCGACCTCGGACTGCCGGACATGAGTGGCGAACAGCTTCTTTCGCTTGTGCGGCCGCTGCACCCGGCTTTGCGGATTGTCGTGGCATCTGGCCGCTCGGCCCAGGCCGGCAAGGGCAATCCCGTTTTCGACGGCGTACAGTTTCTCGAAAAGCCTTTCGACCTGTCGCAGTTCCAGCGCGTCATCGAATCCGCGTAAGCCGCTGTCGGGGTTTTCGCGCGGCGGTGTGTGCACCGCTCAGAAGAGAACGCCGGTTTCCAGCATCGCGCGGAACTGGTTGCGGTCGTTGAATTGCGGACCAAGCGCCAGGCCGGCCGTCGCACTCTGCACGGCGACGTAGGATGCTTCGGGCCGCACGAAAAAGATCTTGTACTGATAGGTCGGCGTGACGGTGAACGACCACGCCTTGCTGCCGGGCCCGTAAAGCAGATTGGGCGATCCGTCCGCGATGCTTCCCGTCGAGTCGATATACTCCACGCGGCCCGCGAAACTCCATTTGTCTGAGACCTTGTAGCTGGCAAGCAGCGCCGCGCCATAGGTATCGCCGGAATGCCCAAGGGCAAGTTTCGGATTCGCCGAAACATGCGTGTACTGAAAATAGGGCGTGAGCGTCCACGGACCGTCGGTGTGGGTAAAGATCGCGTTGAAGATGTCGCTGTTGTTCTGGTACGGCAGAGTCGCGAAGCTCGATCTGGTGGACGAGCCGATATTGCCGCCGCCTGCGAGCGTGAAGCTGTTGGCGGGGTCGATCGTCCATGTGGCGAGACCGGACAGCCAGTCGAAATCGTCGGAATAAAGTCCGTCGTTCCACGACGCGGAAAACGCCAGCGGGCCCATCGTGTAGTTGGCCTGAACGCCGCGGCTCACCGCGGGCTCCTGATTCCACAAGAGGCCGCGCTCGATGTTCATGTTCTGAAAGGTGAATGTGGATTCGGCGCCGATCAGGCTGGGAAGTTTTCCCGCCTGAAGCGAAAAACTGTCGCCGAGCGCGAATTTTGCGTAGGCGACCGGTACCGCTGAATAGAGGTTTTCCGTTTCCTTGCCGGTCGAAAACATCGGCGATCCGAGCGCCGGCAGATCATAGGCGCCGGCCTGGACGAAAAACTGGACCATGCCGTCGGTCTTCTGGATGAAGACGGCGCCATTGCTCAGATCCCACCGCCAATGCAGGTCGCCGAGCGGCTGTTCGGGATTGCCTGTGTAGCCGCCGAAAGCGCTCGCCACGCCGCCCACATAGATCTTTCCCAGAGGCCCGGCATCGAAACTGAAGGGATCGGGATTGCCGGCCAGCGGACCGGCGAGGGGTGGTGTCGACAGCGCATCGGCCATGGATGGCAGTGGCGCAAGTATGCATGCCGCGGCCGCACAGGCGCCGATGCGAGCAGACAGTATTCGTAGAGTGCCGGACGGCATTTGCATGACCCCTTTGCTCGCAAGTGCGACATGTGCGCCGCGGGTTTTCGTTCTTGCGCAGTGCCAGCGCAATATAAAAGGCGTATTCGGCGCATGGAACGCGGCCGCCTTGCGACCGCACTCTCAGCGCGGCAGCGACAGATGCAGCCCGCCATCGATCGCGATCATCTCGCCTGTGACGTGCCGTGCCGCATCGCTCAGCAGAAACACCACCACATCGGCAACATCCTCGGGCTGTCCCGCCCGTTTCAACGGCACGGCCTCGGACTGCTCGGCGTTGATCTTCTCGAATCGCTCGGGCCCAAACCGGTCCTTGAACCAGCGCGTCGCGACATAACCTGGACAGACGGCATTGACGCGGATGGCGGGCGCGAGTGCGCGCGCCAGCGACAGCGTCATCGTGTTGAGCGCACCTTTCGATGCGGCATAGGCGACCGACGAACCGACGCCTGCCAGGCCCGCGACGGACGACACATTCACCACCGCACCGTTTCCCGAATTCTGCAGCGCGCTCCGGCAGGCGCGGATCATCTGAAACGGTCCGACGACGTTGACCGCATAGATGCGTGCGAAATCTTCCGCGCCCAGAGCATCGAGATCGTGATGGGCCGCGAATTTCGTCGTGCCGGCATTGTTGACCAGGAAATCGATCCGGCCCCATTTCTCCAGTGCCTGGTCCGCGATCCTGCGGCAATCCTCGTCGCGGCTGACATCGCCCTGGGCAAGATGACATGTCGCGCCGGTCTCCTTCACCTTTTCGGCGACGGCATGGGCTTCCGCCTCGCTTTTCGTGTAGTTGATGACGACACCCGCCCCCTGCCGGGCGAGCGCCAAAGCGGTCGCGGCGCCGATCCCGGCCGCGGAACCCGTGACGATGGCGACCTTTCCGTGCAGATTGCCCTGATGCATGTCCACCCCTATTTTCCCGCGGCGCGACGACCGCGCCCGTATCCCGAGTTTAGTGGCTGCTCTTGATGGTTCAAATCAGTGCGACGAAACAGGAACCGGAATCCGCGCCGGCCGAATCCGCCGTTCCGCCAGGCTGCGACCACATCCGGATCATCCTGATACGCCACGGCCGGCCGGATATCGAGGTGTCGCCGCGCACTTCGCATGCGGGGTTCCGCACCTATATCGACGCCTATGAAGAGGCGGGGCTCGATCCCGCCAGCGCGCCGCCGGACGAACTGCAGGATCTCGTCGGGGAGCTTTCGGCCGTCTTCTCGAGCGGCCGCAAGCGCTCGCTCGACAGCGCCCGTGCGCTGGCGCCCAACGCCGAGCTGCTCGTCGATCCGCTGTTCGTCGAGGCGCCGCTCGCATCGCCCCGGATTCCGCTGCTGCGCATGAAGGTCCCCAAATGGGCGGTCGTCGCGCGCCTTCTCTGGCATGCCGGCTATCATCCGGAGATCGAGAATTATCGCCGCGCCAAGAATCGTGGTGCGCAGGCTGCAGACATTCTCATCGCGCGTGCAAGGCGGGATGGTTCGGCCGCGCTGGTCGCGCATGGTTATTTCAACCTGATCATCGGCCGCGAACTGCGCCATCGCGGCTTTACGAAATCGGGTGCGCACCGCGCCCGCTTCTGGAACTCGGTGGTCTATACCCGCGCGGCCGGGCGCTAGAGCATCGCGGGTATGACGCGATCGGGCGGTTTGTGGCCGTCGGCGAAGGTCTTGATGTTGATGATGACCTTTTCGCCCATGTCGATGCGGCCTTCGAGCGTCGCCGATCCCATATGCGGCAGCAACACGACGTTGCGCAGCTTGAGCAGCTTGGGATTGACCGCCGGCTCGCGCTCGAAGACATCGAGGCCCGCGCCCGAAAGCGCGCCCTGTTCGAGCATGCGGGCGAGCGCGTTCTCGTCGATCACTTCGCCGCGTGCCGTGTTGACGATATAGGCCGAGGCTTTCATCAGCTTCAGCCGGCGTGCCGACAGAAGATGATAGGTCGCCGGCGTGTGCGGACAATTGACCGAGAGGATGTCCATGCGGGCCAGCATCTGGTCGAGGCTTTCCCAATAGGTCGCTTCGAGATCGCGCTCGATCTGCGCGTGCACCGGCTTCCGGTTGTGATAGTGAATCTGCAGGCCGAACGCTTTGGCGCGCCGCGCCACTGCCTGGCCGATGCGCCCCATGCCGATGATGCCGAGCCGCTTGCCCCAGATGCGATGGCCGAGCATCCAGGAGGGCGACCAGCCCTGGAAACGCTCGGCGCGCAATTCCTCGACACCCTCGACCAGCCGCCGCGGCACGGCCAGGATCAGCGCCATCGTCATGTCGGCGGTGTCTTCGGTCAGCACGCCCGGCGTGTTGGTCACGGTGATGCCGCGTTCGAGCGCGGTCTTCACATCGACATTGTCGACGCCGGTGCCGAAATTGGCGATGAGCTTCAGATTGGCGCCGGCGCGCACCAGCACCTTGGAATCGATCCGGTCGGTCACCGTCGGCACCAGCACATCGGCCTTCTGCACCGCCTCGATGAGGCGCGCCTGGTCCATCGGCGTATCGTCGACATTGAGCTGCGTGTCGAACAGCTCGCGCATGCGGGTTTCGATCGCATCCGGCAGTTTGCGCGTGACAATGACGAGCGGTCGGCGGTTCGCCGGCATCGGTGATCCTTTCGGCGCGGAAAAGACCGCCCCGCAACGCTATTAGCAGATGGACCCCGCGTCGCAAATATTTGGCGGGGCAAATGCTCTGCCTGCGACGCTTTTTTGCAGGCAGGCGCGCTTCACGCTACAAGCGGGTCGGGTCGCGCGTTCCGGCGCGGCGGGGCTGCAAACGCGGGTGACGGTTTTGCCAAACAAGGAATCCGGCCGCCCAAACGTGGCCGACGATATCGCACTCCCGCCGGGCGAAGCCTCGGGCAGCCCGGCGACGATGGTTGTTGCCGAAGCCGATGGCGTTGCGCGCTGGTGGCAAGCGCCAAAAGGCGTTTCGACCACCGGCGAACGGCTCGCCAGTCCGCTCGGTCAGCTGTCGTGGGCGATGTTCGATTTCGCCCGCGTGCCCTTCGTGCTGCTGATCACGATCTATATTTTCGCGCCCTACTTTGCCAATACCGTGGTGGCACACGATCCGGTTCGCGGCCAGACTCTGTGGGGCGACATCCAGGCGATCAGCGGCTTGATCATCGCCGTGTTCGCGCCCTTCATCGGCGCCATCTCCGATGCGGGCGGACGGCGCAAACCCTGGATCGTCGTCTTCGCCATTCTGATGGCGATTCCCGCAGCACTGCTCTGGTACGCAAAGCCGGAGGAGCAGGGCCTCTCGCTGTTCGAGGTGGGCCTGCTCGTGGCGATCGCCAATGTCGCCTATGAATTCTCCAGCGTGTTCTTCAATGCGATGCTGCCGTCCATCGTCACGCATGAACGCATCGGGGGCCTGTCGGGGTTGAGCCTTGCGCTCGGCAACGCGTCGGGCCTCCTGCTCCTGCTTGTGATGCTCTATGCCTTCGTCCTGCCGGGCGCCGTGCCGTGGAGCTTCATTCCGGCGCATCCGCTGTTCGGCATCGACAAGGCGTTGCACGAGCCCGAACGGCTGACCGGGCCGCTTTCGGCGGCCTGCATTGTTCTGTTCTCCCTCCCGCTTCTGCTGTGGACGCCCGATCGCGCCCGCGCGCGTGCCGGCTGGCGCGACGCGTCCGTTCAGGGCGTCCGCTCGGTGATCCGCACACTGCGGAGCCTGAAGCACTATCGCAATGTCGCGCTCTATCTCGTGTCGCGGCTCTTCTTCAACGATGGCATGACCGCGATTCTCGTTTTTGGCGGCGTCTATGCTTCGGGCATCTTCCATTGGGATGCGCTGGCGATGACGGTCTATGGCATCGTCCTCAGCGTGTTTGCGGTGTTCGGCGGCTTTCTCGGCGGCTGGCTCGACGACCGTTTTGGCTCGAAGACGGCCTTGTTCGTCTCCGTCGGCGGCACGCTGGTGATGGGCCTGCTGTCGATCTCGATGGGGCCGGATCGCATCCTGTGGTTCATCCCTTACGATCCCCACGCCGCGCCGGTGCACAGCCTGCCGTTTTTCCGCAGCTGGCCCGAACTCATCTATCTCGGCATCGTGATCGTGACGGCCACCTTCATCACCGCCTCCTACGCCAATGCGCGCACGATGATGGCGCGCATCGCGCCGGTGGAGCGGATGAGCGAATTCTTCGGCCTCTATTCGCTGTCCGGCCAGTCGACCTCGTTCCTCGCCACCTCCAGCGCCACGCTGCTCACGATGTGGACCGCCAGCCAGCGCGGCGGGATGATCGCGGTGATGGTATTTCTCGGTCTCGGCCTTGTCGGCATGATCTGGGTGAAAGAAGAACGCGCCGCCGCGTTGTGACCCAGCGAAAACAGGACAATAACTGGGAAGAACAGCGAGTTATCAGGGAGATTCAGGCGCCGTTTCTCCCTCCGTGTTGTCTCCGCGCAAAGCGGCGGCCCGGATGCAAGGCCCCTTCCGTCACGCAACGCTGACGCATTGCGCGCCACCTTCCCCATTCGCTCACGCGAACGGGGCAGGAGGAGAAGCGACTGCGCATTGGTGCGCCTTCCTCCCCCGTCCACGAAGTGGATGGCGGGAGGTGGATCGCGCGGACATCAGTCCGCGCGAGACGGTGGGGACCAGTTTGTCCGATAAGCCCCTTCCGTCACGCAACGCTGACGCATTGCGCGCCACCTTCCCCATTCGCTTCGCGAACAGGGAAGGAGGAGAAGCGACTGCGCATTGGTGCGCCTTCCTCCCCCGTCCACGAAGTGGATGGCGGGAGGCGGAACGCGCGGACATCAGTCCGCGCGAGACGGTGGGGGCATGTTTTGGGTGCTAATGCCGGAAGTGGCGCAGGCCCGTCATGACCATGGCGAGGCCGGCTGCGTCGGCGGCCTGGATCACGCTGTCGTCGCGCATCGAGCCGCCGGGCTGGATCACGGCGGTGGCTCCGGCTTCGGCCACGGTGAGCAGGCCATCGGGAAACGGAAAATAGGCGTCGGACGCCGCGACCGAGCCCTTGGTGAGCGGTTCGGCCATCCCCGCCTGCGCGGCGGCGTCGCGCGCCTTGAGCGCAGCGATGCGCGCGGAATCAACCCGGCTCATCTGTCCCGCGCCGATGCCCACCGTCTGCAGATCCTTCGCATAAACGATGGTGTTGGACTTCACATGTTTGGCGACGGTGAAGGCAAACAGCAGATCGGCCATTTCGGCATCGGTGGGCTGGCGTTTCGTGACCACGTTCAGATCGGCGCGGTTCACCGTGAGCGCATCGCGCGATTGCACCAGCATGCCGCCGGACACGGTCTTGAAGGTCAGGCCGTGTGACGCAGGATCGGGGAGGCCGCCGGCCAGCAAGAGGCGCAGATTCTTTTTCGTCGCGAGAATCGCGCGCGCGTCCTGGTCGGCGTCGGGCGCGATGATCACTTCGGTGAAGAGTTTGGCGATTTCTTCGGCGGTGGCTTTGTCGAGCGTACGGTTGAAGGCGAGAATGCCGCCAAAGGCGCTGACGGGATCGCAGGCCAGCGCTTTGAGATAGGCGTCGCGCAGATCCGCGCCCAGCGCCACGCCGCAGGGATTGGCGTGTTTGATGATGGCGCAGGCCGCATGGCTGCGCGGATCGAATTCCGCCACCGCTTCATAGGCGGCATCGGTGTCGTTGATGTTGTTGTAGGAAAGCTCCTTGCCCTGCAGCTGCGTGGCCGTCGCCACGCCGGCGCGATGTTCGCCGGTGATGTAGAAGGCAGCGTTTTGATGCGGGTTCTCGCCATAGCGCAGCGCCTGTTTCAGATGGCCGGCAAAGGCGCGGCGGCGCGGCGGCGCGCTGTCTTCGGCGCTGCGTTGGTCCACGAACCAGTTCGACACGGCGGCGTCATAGGACGCGGTGCGGGCAAAGGCGATCTGCGCGAGGTTTCGGCGCAGCGCGGAAGACGTCGCGCCGTTCAGCGCGGCAAGCTCGGCCAGCACCGAATCGTAATCCTCGGCATCGACCACCACCGTCACCCAGGCGTGATTCTTTGCGGCGGCGCGGATCATGGCGGGACCGCCGATATCGATGTTCTCGATCGTTTCGTCGAAGCCCGCGCCTTTGGCGACCGTGGCTTCGAACGGGTAGAGATTGGCGACGAGCAGATCGATGCCCTGGATGCCATGGGTGCGCATCTCGTCGGCATGATCCTGTTTGTCGCGCAGTGCGAGCAGCCCGCCATGGATGCGCGGATGCAGCGTCTTCACGCGGCCATCCATGATCTCGGGAAACTCGGTGACGTCGCTCACCTCGGTCACGGCGAGGCCCGCATCGCGCAGGGCCCTGGCGGTGCCCCCGGTCGAGAGCAATTCGACGCCGTGCTCGCGCAGGCCGCGGGCGAAGGCAACGAGCCCGGTCTTGTCGGACACGGAGAGCAGGGCGCGGCGAAGGGGGCGGTGCGTCATGGGGCGACTCGGCGGCTTGCGGGGTGTGACCCCGCTCATACGTCCGCTTCCGTCAAAAGAGAAGGGAAACGTCGCCGTCTATAGCGCCGCGACCGCGTCGCAAACGGCAGCAGTGAGCCGGGCGAGATCGTCCTCGCCGATGGTGAGCGCGGGGGTCAGCGGGATGATGGACCCTTCCGGCCGCACCCAGACGCCGGCCTCTGCGAAGCGCCGCTGCAGTGTGGCGGCATCGGCCACGATGTCGAGTTCGATCACGCCGATCGCGCCGCGCACGCGCACATCCTTCACATGCGGCAGGCCGAGACAGGCGCCGAGCGCGGGGCCCATTTTCTTGGCGATCTCGGCCGATTGCAGCAGCCTGGGCTCGCGTTCGAACAGATCGAGCGAGGCATTGGCCGCCGCGCAGGCGAGGGCATTGGCCGCGACGGATGACGCATCGCCCGACCAGGCGGCGAAATCGGCCGCGCCGGCGATTGTCTCCGAGGTGAGGGTCGCCGCCAGCGGGATGATCCCGCCGGCCAGGCCTTCGCCTAGAACGAGAATGTCGGGCGCAATCGAAAGACTCGCGAACATCGGCCCGGTGCGTCCGAAGCCGGTGAAACGTTCGTCGCAGATGAGAAGCACATCGTGTTCCGTGGCGAGATGGCGCAGCCGCTTCAGGCAGGACTCGTCATGGAAGACGAGACCGTCACGCTGCACGAGCGGTTCGACCACCAGCGCTGCGATCGCGCCCGCATGACGATCCAGCCAGTCGCGCAACGCGGCTTCGCCAGCCTCGTCGCGCGGCAGGTCGGGATGCGTGCGATCGGGCGCGCTGTCCCCGCGGCCACCGCCGAACGTCGCGACCTTCGTCCGCTGCTGGCCTGCGTCGCGCCAAAAGGATTGCGCGCGTTGCAATGCCGCGTCCATGGCGTCGCGTGCCGTCGCATGCAGGCGCACACCGCCGAGACCATCGGGCGCAAGGCCAGCCAGGCGCTGCGCCAGCATTGTTGCCTGTTCCTCCACCAGCCTATCGGCGAGGCCATGGGGCGTGGCGGCGAGCTGGCGCGCCACGGCGCCGCGCAGATGCGGATGATCGTAGCCATGACAGGCGGCCGCGCCACAGCCTGTGCCATCGACCCATTCGCGGCCATCGGCCAGCCGGATTCTGGTGCCCCGGGCCGCGGTGACGGCGGACCCCGCCTCTGCCAACCCAGGTTCACGAATCACGATCATGGAACGATAACGCCTTCGAGCCTCGCTCGGGCACCGGCCTGCTCAAGCCGGCCCGATCAAGAGAGACGTTTCAGACCCCACAATTCATCCGCGCCGGCGCGTTGACGGGCAGATCGCCGCCGCTATGATCCGCCGCCTTGCCCCTGTGGCGGAACGGTAGACGCGGCAGACTCAAAAGC
>DASXEA010000082.1:0-20425 GCA_036490345.1 Rhizomicrobium sp.
CATGGCTCAATCGGTGCCGAAGGCTCGCCAAGGATTGGGAAAACCTGAACCGCAAGGCGCTCGCGTTCTTGCGACTCGCATCAATCCGCCTCATGCTGCGAAAACTCTGTAATCCAGCCTGATGTTTCCGGACAGACTCTAAGGCGGTGCTCGTGGCCGGGGGGCGGTTGCGCGAATTCGTGGTAAGACATATCCATCGTTCTGCTTGCCTCAAAATTTGCCGAGTGCGGTTACGCAAACCGCCAATGTCATCAAAGGCCAAAATCGAGTCCGGTTTCTTTTTCCTGCAAATCTTGAACTTCAGTGGGGCGCGTTTGTTCCTTCCCGCGCGGCCCCCAATGGGCAAGATGGTGCTCCGGTCGCGGCCCGCTCACTGCAACGTGCGCTGACGAATGTTTCCGGGATAGCCGAATCGACAAAGTGTGCAATCTTTGGTTGAAGGCTGGTCCTGGCTCCAGGCGGGGAAACGCGAGGCAGAACCGCGCTTCGGATGGCCGCCCGCTCCGCTTCCGCGGCGCTGGCAGGGCGAGGGGAGATCGCGCTATATCCGCCGCCAATGACCGAACCGAGCGAAATTCGTCGCAAGCGGCTCAGCTTCCGGGCGGCGCGGCGTGGATTCAAGGAAGCGGACGCCATCTTTGGCGCCTTCGCGGAACATTGCCTGCCGGCGCTGGATGATTCCGAACTGGACCTGTTCGAGGCGCTCCTGAACGCGCCCGACCAGGAGGTTTATGACTGGCTGCGCGGCAAAGCGCCCGTGCCGCCCGCCTTCGACACGCGCGTCTTCGAAAAGCTGAGCGCCCTCTGCAAACGAAAGAATCCTGTGTGGAACGCGTAAATTATATCGCCCGCACCGAAGGCCGTTTCACGTTGACCGGCGCGCCTGGCGGCTTCGATGCCTATCTGGCGGCCGAGTCGGCGAAGCGCCGCAACGGGCTTGTCCTGTTCGTCGCCGCCGACGATCTGCAGGCGCAGGCCGCAGCCGAGGCAATTGCCTTCTTCGCTCCCGAAGCGGCCGTCTTGCCGTTTCCCGCCTGGGATTGCCTGCCCTACGACCGCGTCTCGCCCAAGCCCGATATCGAAAGCCGAAGACTTGCGACGCTGGCTGTGCTTGCCAACCGTTCCAAAGACGAAGGCGCTGCCGTCGTCGTCACCACGGTCGCAGCCCTCCTGCAGCGCGTGCCGCCGGTGAGTGCCATCAAGGACGCGAGCTTCGCGGCGCGTGTCGGACAAGCCGTCGAACACGATGCGCTGGTCCAGTTCCTCGTCAAGAACGGCTATGCCCGCGCCAGCACCGTGCGCGAGCCCGGAGACTTTGCGCTGCGCGGCGGCATCGTCGATCTGTGGCCGCCGGGGAGCGAGGAGCCGCTCCGGCTCGATTTCTTCGGCACCACCCTCGATGCCATCCGCCGCTTCGATGCGGACACACAGCTTTCGACCGATCAGACCGACCAGATCACGCTCCTGCCGGCAAGCGAAGCACCGCTCGATCCGCAATCGATCAGCCTGTTTCGCGCAGGCTATGTCGCGGCCTTCGGCCCGGCCGCGCCCGACGACATGCTTTACGAAGCGGTCAGCGCCGGGCGCAAGCATCACGGCATGGAGCACTGGCTGCCGCTGTTCTATGGCGAACTCGACACGCTGTTCGACTATGTCGGGCGCGCGGTGCTCTTTCTGTCGCATCAGGCGGAAGAGGCACGGGCCGCCCGACTTGAACTGGTCGCCGACTGTTACGCAACGCGCAAACAGTTCCTGCATGGCACGGAAAAGACGCAAGGGCCGCCCTACAAGCCGCTGCCGCCCGAGCGTCTCTACCTGAGCGAAGGCGAATGGAAGGCGGCGCTTGCGCATCGCCTGACCCGCGATCTCTCGCCCTTCCAGGCGCCGGAATCGAAGCACTCCCTCGATGCGGGCGGGCGGCCCGGCCGCGATTTCGCGCCGGAACGCGCGCAAGGCCGGGTGAATGTGTTCGAAGCCGCGGCAGCTCACATCCAGGCGATGCAGGCGTCGAAGAAGCGCGTGGTGCTTGCCGCGTGGAGCGAGGGCTCGGCCGAACGGCTGGGCGGGGTTCTCTCCGATCATGGCCTGCCGGCGATGCGTCCCGTCGCAAGCTGGCCCGACGCGCTCAAATTGCATGCCAACGCGATCGGCGTTGCCGTGCTCGGCCTCGAACACGGCTTCGAGGCGCCGGACATGGCGATCGTCTCAGAGCAGGACATTCTCGGCGACCGCATGGTCCGCGCGCATGCAAAATCGAAGCGCGCACAGAATTTCCTCGCCGAAGCCTCGAGCCTCGCCATGGGCGATCTCGTCACCCATATCGAGCACGGCATCGGCCGGTATCTCGGTCTCAAGACGATCGAGGTGACGGGCGCGCCGCATGATTGCCTTGAGCTGCAATATGACGGCGGCAAGCTGTTCCTGCCGGTCGAGAATATCGAATTGCTGACGCGCTATGGCGCGGACGAAGGCACGGCACAACTCGACCGGCTCGGGGGCGCGGGCTGGCAGCAGCGCAAAGCACGCATGAAAGAGCGCGTGCGCGAGATGGCCGCCGAACTCATCCGCATCGCAGCGGCGCGCCAGCTCAAATCGCTGCCCGCGGTCGAACCGCCGCAAGGGCTTTATGACGAATTCTGCGCCCGCTTTCCCTGGCAGGAAACCGAAGACCAGGAACGCGCTATCGCCGATACGATCGAGGATCTGGCGAAGGGCCAGCCGATGGACCGGCTGGTCTGCGGCGATGTCGGCTTCGGCAAGACGGAAGTGGCGCTCCGCGCGGCCTTTGTCGAGGCGATGGCGGGAAACCAGGTTGCGGTCGTCGTGCCCACCACGCTGCTGGCGCGCCAGCACTTCCGTACCTTCAACGAGCGCTTCAAGGGCTTTGCCGTCAAGGTGCGGCAGTTGTCGCGCTTCGTCGATGCCAAAGAGGCACGCGAGACGAAGGCTGCGCTGGAAACGGGCGACATCGATGTGGTGGTCGGCACCCATGCGCTGCTCGCGAAATCGATTTCCTTCAAACGACTCGGTCTGGTGATTGTCGACGAAGAGCAGCATTTCGGCGTGTCGCACAAGGAGCGGCTGAAATCGCTGAAATCCGACGTGCATGTGTTGACGCTGACCGCGACGCCCATTCCGCGCACGCTGCAGCTTGCGCTGTCGGGCGTTCGCGACCTGTCGCTCATAACCACGCCCCCGATCGACCGTCTTGCGGTGCGCACGTTCGTTACGCCGTTCGACGCGCTGACGCTGCGCGAAGCGTTGCTGCGCGAACACTACCGCGGTGGCCAGAGCTTCTATGTCTGTCCGCGTATCGCCGATCTGACCGAAGCGATGGAATTCCTGAAGCATACGGTGCCCGAGATCAAAGCCGCGATCGGTCACGGCCAGATGTCCGCTGCCGCGCTCGAAGAGGTGATGACCGCCTTTTACGATGGCAAGATCGACGTGCTGTGCTCCACCAACATCGTGGAAAGCGGTCTCGATATTCCAACCGCCAACACGCTCATCGTCCATCGTGCCGACATGTTCGGCCTCTCGCCGCTCTACCAGCTGCGCGGCCGCATCGGGCGCTCCAAGCAGCGCGCCTACGCCTATCTCACCACTCCGGCTGACAAGAAACTCACCGAAACCGCCGAACGGCGCCTGCAGGTGCTGCAGTCGCTCGACCAGCTTGGCGCGGGCTTCTCGGTGGCAAGTCACGATCTCGACATTCGCGGCGCCGGCAATCTGCTGGGCGAGGAGCAATCCGGCCATGTGCGCGAAGTGGGAATCGAACTCTACCAGGAGATGCTCGAGGACGCAGTGGCGCAATTGCGCACTGGCATCGATGCCGATGTCGACGAGCAATGGTCGCCGCAGATCAGCATCGGAACCGCCGTTCTCATTCCCGAAAGCTACGTGCCGGATCTCGATCTTCGCATGGCGCTCTATCGCAGGCTGTCTGCCGTGGAAGGGGCGCAGGAGATCGACCGCTTCGCTGCCGAACTGATCGACCGCTTCGGGCCTTTGCCGGAAGAGGTCCGGCATCTGCTCGAGATTGTCGCCATCAAGGCGCTCTGCCGCATGGCGGAGGTGGAGAAGCTGGAAGCGGGGCCGAAGGGTGCTACACTTTCCTTCCGCAACAACGCCTTTCCCAATCCCGGTGGGCTGGTTCGTCTGATCGCCGAGCACCAGGCCACCATGCGGGTACGGCCGGATCAGAAAGTTGTTGTCGCGCGCGACTGGCCGTCAGCCGAAGCGCGGCTCAAGGGTGTTCAGGCCGTGCTGGGTGCATTGGTGCGGCTTGCGGAGAAGAAGGCGGCCTAGAGGGACGGGCGATGCGAATCTTCATCACGGGCGCGTCGGGTTTTGTCGGTGGAGCGTTCGTTCGGGCGAGCGGCGGCCGGCACACGATCACCGCCATGTCCCGCTCGGAGGCGAGCGATGAGCGCCTGCACGGTCTCGGTGCTTCGCCGATTCGCTGTTCGCTGGACGACGTGACATCGCAGCAGATGAAGGGCGCCGAGGCGGTCGTGCATTGCGCGGCGTATGTCGAAGAATGGGGACCGTGGGCCGACTATTGGCGTGTCAATGTCGAAGGCACGCAGCGCCTGCTGGCGGCGGCGCGGGAAGCGGGGGTGCACCGTTTCGTCCACATCGGCACCGAAGCCGCCATCCTTCACGGCCAGTCCCTGCACAATGCCGATGAGACGGTGCCGCTCGCACTCGACTCGCCGTTTCCATATTCGCGCACAAAGGCGCATGCGGAAAAACATGTGCGCGAGGCGAATGCGCCGAGCTTCGAGACCATCGTGGTGCGCCCGCGCTTCGTCTGGGGGCCGGGCGACGAAACGATCCTGCCGGCGCTCCGCGCCATGGTGGCGGCCGGACGCTTCGCCTGGATCGACGGCGGACGCAACCGCACCTCGACCACCTATATCGCCAATCTTTCCTATGCCATCGAGCTTGCGCTCACCAACGGGCGCGCCGGCGACGCCTATTTCGTGCTCGACGGCGACGCGGTCCAGTTCCGCGATTTTCTGACCCGCCTCGCGAATGCGGCAGGCCTGGCCTTGCCCGGTCGCAACGTGCCCGGCTGGCTCGCACGCGCCATCGCCTATGCCGGCGAAAGAACCTGGCGCGTCTTTTCGCTGAAAGGCCGTCCGCCGCTCACCCGCTTCGCCGCCAGCATCCTGTCGCGCGACTGCATCCTGTCGGACGCCAAGGCCCGCCGCGAAATGGGCTATGCGCCGCCCTTCACGATCGAACAGGGACTGGCGGCAATGGCGGCAGCGCGCTGATCGACGGCGACCGCGTCGCCATCCGCTGGCGCTTTGCCTTCACCTTCCAGGACGGGCGCAAGATGCGGCAGGAGGATGTCGCGTGGCGGCTTGGCTATTGCCGCCTGGCGTCATCCCACGATGGGCATCGTGGCATAGGTGACGGTGTCGCGATCGCCGCTGCGCCAGGCATAGTTGAGCGTTTTGTTGCGGGCTCCAACGCCTCCCAGCCTGCCCCAATAGGCCGAGGGATATTTGTCGTGCGCAAGAGGGCCACTCACCACCACCACGACATGTCCGTGCGCGGAGGGCTCCTGCTGCTCGCTGCCCTTGAGGCCGGCGATGACAAGCTGGCCGGCCGCGGCGACGGCGCATGCGGTGGCGCCGTTATCGAGTCTCGTCCACTTCCGGCGCATCGCATCGACGATGGCATCGGCATTGCCGCTAAGCGTCACGCCGAGGCGCGCCGCCACGTCGCGCGCGAAGGCGCTGCAATCGCTCTTGTCCTTGTCCCAGACGGCTTCGCATGCCGCAATGACTCTCTGTCCCGACATTCCGTCCCCACCGATTCGCCTCGAACCCATCGTCGATCAGTTTCGCCGCCCCGGAAAGTCCGGATCAAAGTCTCCTTGCCAGGAACGCCCCCGATCACGCCTTGGTGACTCGCAGGCACCGTCACAATCTGGATAGCCTGAGGGGGCATTACGGCGCGGAATTTTAGGGATGCTATCATGTCGATCACGGTCTTCCGGATCAGACAGGGTTCCCACGCGCCCCACGTCGACTGAGCAAGCGTCCCCGGAAATCTATTACGTGTCGTGCCTGCCGATCGCAGCTTCGAGTTTGCCAAGTTCGCTTTCCCTGCCCATGAGCGCGCGTTGCGTCCAGGTCTCGTCGTGCATGGCATCGAAGGTCAGGACCATCCGCACCTCGTCTGCGTTCGCATGCAATTCGACGAGGGTGGCGATCTCGTACGGCGCAACGCCGGGGATGAAATCCGCCAGTGTCGTGTAGCCGAGGCGCTGTTGCGGCAGCACGTCGGTGTAGGTGATCCGCGCCTCGGTCGAAAGCGGCATCCCGGCGCGCTTCATGAAATCGACCTGTGGCGGCGCCGTGGCGGTCATGACATAGACGAGTTGGCCACCCGGCCGCAGATCCATGCTGCGAACGACGACATCGAAGCCCACCGGCCCCCACCAGGATTCGATTCCTTCCCTGGTTGTCCAGAGCGCCCAGATATCTTCGATCGGCGCGCGGAAGGTTCGTTCCAGCGTCAGTCTCTTCCGTGGATGAGGCGGCTGTGGCGATTGCGGCATCAGGGTTTCTCCTTGCGGGCGGTGATTTTGCGGCGTTCCAGCGCCGCGCCAAACCGGTCGAGGCGTTCATCCCAAAGGCGCCGGAAACCTTCTATCCAGGCATCGATCTCCTGGAAGGGTTCGGGCCGCAGAGAATAGAGTCGCCGCTGGCCGTCGGGCCGGACCTGGACGATGCCGGCCTCGTGCAGAATGCGCAGATGACGCGAAACGCCGGATTGGTGAATGGCGACGCGATCGACGATCTCGGCTACGGCGCACTCGCCCCGTTTCATCACCCCCACGATCTGCAAACGGGTCGGATCGGCGAGCGCCTGCAAGAGCTCGACATGCATCATCATGTATATACACTAATATGTATATGTCTCGATTGTCAATCCGGGCGTGGGGGCAGGTGGCGATCGGGATGTCATGGCTGGCGGTGGCCGCGGCCTTTAACCCTTTGCAACCAGTCTTCCCTAACCTGCAGCCATGGAAAACGGACACCCGCCTGCTCTGGATATCCGCGGTCTTAGGAAGGCGTTCGCGCGCCCGGCGGTGGATGGGCTCGAACTGACGGTCCGCGCTGGCGAGTTCTACATGCTGCTTGGCCCGAACGGCGCGGGAAAGACGACATCGCTGCGCATGGTAAGCGGATTGCTCAAGCCGGATGCAGGCGCGATCTCGGTCTTCGGTATCGATGCGCTGGCCGATCCCGTTGCCGCCAGGCAGATCATGGGTTGGCTTTCTGATGAGCCGATGATCTACGACAAACTGACGCCGCTCGAATATCTCGCCTTCGTTGCAGGGCTATGGAGCGTCGAGAGCGCAGTCGCAGAAAGACGTGCGCACGAGTTGTTGGGGTGGCTCGGCCTTGAAGGTCACGCGCATGAGCGTTGCGAGGGTTTCTCACGCGGCATGCGCCAGAAGGTAGCGTTGGCCGGCGCGCTGGTGCACGAGCCGAAGCTGATCATTCTCGACGAACCGCTGACCGGCCTCGACGCGGCCTCGGCGCGCCTCGTCAAGAATGTGCTGGCGGCGCGTGTGCGCGCCGGCAACACCGTCATCATGACGACACACATCCTCGAAATCGCCGAGCGCATGGCCGATCGCATTGGCGTCATCGATCGCGGCCGGTTGATTGCGGAAGGCACGCTGGACGAGTTGCGTGGCCAGACGGGCAGGGGAACGGCGAGCCTCGAAGAAATGTTTCTCGCCATCACCGAACAGACGCTCGCCGCCGAATGACGACGTCGCTCGCCTTTTTCGCGCGGCATGAGCTGAGACTCGCGTGGCGCGATTTCGTGACGATGCTGACCGCGGGCCGGCGTGCGCGCGAGCCGTTGCTGGTACTGGGGGTAGCGACGTTCATTCTCTTCCTGCACGGCGTGGCATGGCTGGTGCTGGGCGCGGCCGGCACGCATGGCATCGCGGCCGATTTGCCGACGCTTATCACCGTCACGGCCACCTTGCTTCTGTCCGGTTCCGCGATGCTGTCGCAGGCAATGGAAAGCGTCACCCGCGCCTTCTATTCGCGCTCCGATCTCGAACTCATTCTGTCTTCGCCCGCGCGGGTCGAACGGCTTTTCGCGGTGCGAATCGCCGCGATGGCGCTTTCGACCGGCGCCATGTCTCTGCTGTTTACGGGACCATTCATCGATGTGATGGCGTGGCGCGCCGGTCCGCGCTGGCTTTTCGCCTATGGCGTGATCTGTGCCCTGGCGCTTGTTGCCACAGCCCTTGCGGTGATGCTGACGCTGGCGCTTTTTCGTACGATCGGCGCACGGCGCACGCGTCTGATGGCGCAGATTGTGGCTGCTCTTATCGGCGCGGCGTTTGTGATCGGGCTGCAGCTGGTCGCCATGTTCTCGACCGGATCGCTCTCGCGCTTCGCCGCGCTGCGCTCGTCCTATCTGCTCGGCCATGCACCCGGGCTTGAGAGTTGGCTCTGGTATCCGGCGCGCGCCGCTTTGGGAGACGGGCTTTGTCTTGCGGTCGTCATTGTCGCAAGCGCGGGCCTGTTTCTCGCCGTGACCATGTGGGCCGCGCCGCGCTTTGCCGGCTGCGTGCTCGCGGCGGCCAGCGTGTCGCGCGAAGGCACTACGCGGCCAGGTGTCGCCCGCGCCTTCCGCACACAGAATGTGGCCGCTGCGCTGCGCCGCAAGGAATGGCTGCTGCTCAGGCGCGATCCCTGGCTCATGTCGCAATCACTGATGCAGCTTCTCTACCTCGTGCCGCCGGCGCTGTTGCTATGGCGGAGTTTTGCCCTGGGTGGCCACGCGGCGGTGATCGCGGTGCCGGTGTTGATCATGGCGGCAGGCCAGATCGCAGGCGGTCTCGCCTGGCTCACTATCTCGGGCGAGGACGCGCCCGACCTTGTTCTCTCCGCACCGGTGATGGAGCGACGCCTTTTGCGCGCCAAGATCGAAGCCGTGATGGGCTCGATCGCGCTCATCTTCGCACCCTTCGCCCTCGCGCTTGCCTTCGTGTCGCCATGGGGTGCGCTGGTTTCGGCGACCGGTGTCGCGGCGGCTTCGTGGTCGTCAATCCTGATCCAGCTCTGGTTTCGCGCCCAGGCCAAACGCAGCCAGTTCCGGCGGCGTCACACCTCCTCGCGTCTGGCGACATTTGCCGAAGCCTTTTCTTCGATCGCCTGGGCGGCAACAGGCGCCATCGCCGCCGCGGGCAGCCCCGTCGCGGTCGTCACGGCCGCGTTCGCACTGGCACTGTTGTTTGGCGTGCGAAGATTCGCGCCGGCAGGAGCAGTCCTCCGCGAAGCTGGAACCGCGTAGTCTGCGAAGGACCGGGAGAGAAAGCTACTTCGCGCCTGAATCCCGTTGGTGCAAGCCGACGAGATTGCCGTCGGGGTCTTTGATATAGGCCTGATAGCCGACACCGGGGATTGCCATTTTGGGGAGTGCCACCGTGGCGCCTGCCCTCAGCGCACGTTCGAGAAACGTGTCAACCGAATCGATACCGAGGGAACACACATAGGCATTCACCGACGCATCGGCCGCCGGGATAGGGCCACGCCGCTTCATCAGGCCGCCATTGATGCCGTCGCCCGTGCCGGTGTCGATCAGCCAATAGTCGAATTGCGGCATGTGCGTGATCTTCCAGCCAAAGACATCGGCATAGAAAGCGACGACCTTCTGTGGATCGCTCGCATGAATTTCAAAGTGAACGGGTCGTGCCATCTGATCGCTCCTAAGATGCTGCTTCGAAGGCCATCACAGTCGCGCTGCCGGCCTGGATGCGCTCCAGCAGCATGGGACATTCGGGAATCATCCGCTCCATCCAGTAGCGGGCAGAGACCAGTTTCTCCTGATAGAATGACGCGTTGGACGGATTGGCGGCAAGCTTCGCCTGGGCGAGTTTCGCGACGCGAGCCCACATCCAGCCGGTGACGACGATGCCCATCATGCGCAGATAGTCGACGGCGCCCGCGCCGGCATCGTTCGGATTGGCGATGCCGTGCTGCGCCAGCCACAGCGTGGCGGCCTGCAAGGTCTCGAGTCCGCGCTGCACGGGTTTCGCGAACGGTGCGAGTTTTTCGTCGCCCGCATTCTCGCTTGCGAATCCGGAGATCGCCGCGAACAGCGCGATGGGCGCCACACCGCCCTTGCGGCCGAGCTTGCGACCCACAAGGTCCATCGCCTGCACGCCGTTGGCGCCTTCATAGGTCTGATTGATGCGGCCGTCGCGCACGAATTGTTCCACGCCATTGTCGCGGATATAGCCGTGGCCGCCATAGCATTGCATCGCCATGTTGGCGCATTCGAAGCCCATGTCGGTGAAGAAGGCCTTGATCACCGGCGTCATCAGATCGGCCAGCAATCCCGCCGTCTCGCGCTCAGGGCGGGAGGAGCGCGCGATCGACATGTTCAGCGTCGTCCACATCGCGACCGCGCGCGCGCCTTCGACGAAGGCGCGACAATGCAGCAGCATGCGCCGGACGTCGGGATGGACGATCAGCAGATCGGCCGATTTGTCGGGCTCCTTCGGACCGGTCAGCGCATGGCCGGCACGGCGTTCGAGGGCGTAGGCGATCCCGTTCTGCATCGCCACTTCGGCAATGGAAATGCCCTGCACGCCCACGCCCATGCGCGCGGCATTCATCATGCCGAACATGCCCTTCATGCCTTCCGAGGCTGCGCGCTTCTCGCCTTGCTTTGCGGGCTGCGGCTTTGGGCCGAGACGCCAGGCGGTTGCCTCGTCGAAATTCAGCACGCAGGTGGCGTTGCCCTTGATGCCCATCTTGTGTTCGATGCCACCGCAGGAGACGCCGTTGCGCGCGGCGGTGCTTCCGTCTTCCTTCACGATGAATTTCGGCACCATGAAAAAGTTCACGGTCGAAAGATCGTCGTGGATCTGGCCGTTCTCGTCGGGGATTTTTGCGATCACCATGTGAACGATATTGTCGGCGAGATCGTGCTCGCCGCCTGAGATGAAGATCTTGGTGCCCGACATCTTGTAAGTGCCATCGTCCTGCTCGACCGCGCGGGTTTTCATCAGGCGCAAATCGGTGCCGCAATTAGGCTCGGTGAGACACATCGTGCCCGTCCATTCGCCCGTGACCATCCTGGGAACGATGTGCTCCTTCATCCATGGCGCACCGGTGGCGATCAGTGCCGAATACGCCGCCATGGATAGACCGGGGTACATCGCGAAGGCCTGGTTGGCGGATTGCGACATCTCGCCGACCAGCATGGTCAGCAGCATCGGCAGGTCCGAACCGCCGAATTGCGCCGGCGCGCCCAAGCCGCTCCAGCCCGCTTCCGAATAGGCCTTGAACGCTTCCTTGAAACCTTTCGGCGTGCGCACCACGCCGTTTTCGAACTGGCAGCCCTCTTCGTCGCCGGACTGGTTGAGCGGATGCAGCACTTCCTCGCAGAATTTGCCGGCATTGTTCAGGATGTCGTCGATGAGATCGGCGGTGAGATCGGCGCATTGCGGCAGATCGGTCTGCTTATCGACCTCGAACATTTCATGCAGCAGGAAACGATAGTCGGCGAGCGGCGCGCGATAGACGGGCATGGGAAATGGCTCCAGTGCGAGGTCCGAGATTTAGGCAGGAATGCCGCGCGAAGTCGATTGGCGAAAGACTTCCGGCGTCAGCCCGCCAGGGGATTGGTCCAGCGCAACGTCGGAAAGCGCGCGAAGTCTCCGTCCGTCGTACACAAGGTCAGCCCGTGTTCGAGCGCAAGCGCAGCCAGATGCGCGTCGGGCACGAGATTCGCGCTGATGCCGGGCCCTTCCAGCAATTGGCCGAAACGTTCGGCGTGGCGCTCGGTCGGTTGCGGAATCCACGCGGTTTCGGCTGAAAGCCAGTTGCTGACCTGTTCACAGGCCAATCGCATCGGCTCCGGCTTTTCGAAGACACGCGGATTTGTCGCCACGCGCAGGAAGGCGAGGAGACTTGGCCAGGGCAGGCCTACACGGCTGGCGCCGTTCAAGCGTCCGTCGAGCCATGTGCGCGCGGCTTCGTGCTGCTTGAAGGAGTCGAAATGTGCGTAGAGAAGAAGATTTGCGTCGACCAGGATCACTTGAAGGATTCGCCCTCGGTCGCGGCGAGCACGTCTGCGATGTTGTCGATGCTGACAAACACGCGACCACCGGAAACGGATTTCGTGCGAAACGGCTCGCGTTTCCTGGCGCGCGATGTCATCTGGCGCATGCCGTGTCGCAATGCCTCGTTCACCAGATCCTTCCAGCCCTGGCCGCGCGCCCGGCGCAGTTTCTCCAGCTCCGCCGCAACGTCGTCTTCAAGCGTGAGGGTAGTGCGCATCATCAAAGCATAATTTATTTGATGCTTTGATGTCAAGTGATTGCAGCATCGCGGGATTGGTCGCTGCACGAGAATCCTTCGCGTCAATTGCGGAGGCCGCCCGGCATTTTCCGATTTGCGCCGAATGTGAAGTTTCCGCGATGGCGCGTGCATTGTCTTGCACGCAGGGAAACATCCCGGGATAGTGGCCGCCGCGCCAACCAGCAGGGAGCACCACCATGTCCAGCGGCTTCGTCACCATGAAAGACGGCACCGAAATCTTCTACAAGGATTGGGGCAGCGGACAGCCGATCGTGTTCCATCATGGCTGGCCGCTCAGTGCCGACGATTGGGACAGCCAGATGCTGTTCTTCCTGGCGCAGGGTTATCGCGTGATCGCGCATGACCGCCGCGGCCACGGCCGCTCGACGCAGACCGATCTCGGCAACGATATGGACACCTATGCCGCCGACAGCGCGGAGCTGGTCGAACATCTCGACCTCAAGGACGCGATCCATGTCGGCCATTCCACCGGCGGCGGCGAAGTGATCCGCTATGTGGCGCAGCACGGCGAAGGCCGCGTTTCCAAAGCTGCGATCATCAGCGCCATTCCGCCCGTGATGGTGAAATCGGCCACGAATCCGGGCGGCACGCCGATCGAGGTGTTCGATCAGTTCCGTGCCGCCATGGCCAATCGCGCGCAATTTTATCGCGATGTGCCGGAAGGCCCGTTCTATGGGTTCAACCGGCCCGGTGCGAAGGTCTCGCAGGGGATCATCGACAATTGGTGGCGGCAGGGCATGATGGGCAGCACCAAGGCGCATTACGACTGCATCAAGGTCTTTTCCGAGACCGACCACACCGAGGATCTGAAAGCCATCACCGTGCCGGTGCTGGTGATGCACAGCGAAGACGACCAGATCGTGCCCTTCGCCGATGCCGGGCCGCTGTCGGCGAAGCTGCTGCAGAACGGCACGTTGAAAGTCTACAAAGATCTGCCGCATGGCATGCCGACGACCCACGCCGACATCATCAACGCCGATCTGCTGGCGTTCCTCAAAAGCTGACGCGGCTGCAGCTCAGATCCGCGCGCGCACGCCGGCCCAGAAGGCGAGCGGCTCGGCCGGCACGATGAAGCGCGGGTTGCTGAATTGCGGGAAGATGCCGTTGCTGGTCGGGTCGCCGTAAAGGCCGAAGGTCGCGTAGCGGGAATCAAGCACATTGTCGCCGCGCACATAAAGCTGCAGCGCGGGACAGATTCGGTAGTCGGCTTCGAGGTTGAGCACGGCATAGCCCGAGAGCGGCGACTGCAGATTGGCTTCGTCGCCGCGCAGATATTGCGAGGATTCCGCCATGGCCTCGACCAACAGATCGAGATCCGGCGTCGCCGCGTAGCTCAGATCGAATTTCGCGGTGGAGAGCGGAATGTTCGGCATGCGGTCGCCGGCACGCACGAAGATGTTGCCGTTTGCGTCGGTGCCGGGATTGTCGGGGCTTGATTCGGTGAAGGCGGATTCGAAGGTTGCCCGCACATAGGCATAGCTCGCCCGCGCATGGAATTTGTCCCATGTCCCATCCGCCTCGATCTCGCCGCCGACGCGCTGCGTTGGGCCGACATTGGCGAAGAAGCCCGAGCCAATGAACGGGCCGGAGCTTTCGAAGATGATGTCGTCATCATTGCGCGTCGCGAAGACGTTCCCCGACCAGCCGAGCGCGATATTCCCGAGCGCCATTTTGCCGTTCGCGCCCATCTCGATCGTGCGGGCCACCACCTGTTTCAGCGCCGGATCGGAAATGAAGCTGAGCGGAAACAGGCACGGCTGTGTCGGGTCGGCGCAGCTCAGTTCCGCCGGCGTGGGCGTACGGCTCGATTGTTCGGCCTCGATATAGAGGCTGGTGGACTCGTCTGGCCGCCAGGCCAGTTCCACGGAAGGATTGAATCCGTCATAATTGTGATCGCCGGTATCGGCGGTGCCGTAGCGGTCGCTCAGATCGATGCTGTCGAAATGCGCCCGCGCGGCGGCCTCCAGCGTAAGCGCAGGCGTGAGCTCCAGCGTGTCCTGGGCGTAAACCCCTTCGTCGACCATCGTGGTGCCCAGCCGCACGTTCCAGTCGGTGCCGCCCAGAAAGATGCCCAGCGCGTGCGCGGTGCTGCCGCCATCCAGAACGCTGAGCGTTCCGAGCGCAGTGGTCGAGCCGAAGCCGGTATAGGCGTAGTCGAGCGCATTGCCGATCACCAGCGCATTGTGCCTTCCCGCCAGCGTGCCCGTCGCGTCCAGTTCCAGCGTGTCGCCCAGCGCGGTGGTGGACACGGTTTCGAGGCCGATCGTGCCTTCGGCGTCGATGCTGGAGGAAATCGGCTTGCCGGCCTGATCCATCAGCGCGTCTCCGTCATCGTCGCAAAGGATCGCCGGGTTGTCGTCGCACGCGTCGAAATCCGACGCCTCGCCATTCGCCGTCCGCACATGGGTGCCGCGCAGATAGGCGGTGTCGCGCAAGGTCAGCCCGGCATCGAAATCGTAGGTGCCGCGCAGCTGCACCAGCGCGTCATTGTCGCGCGCGGTGTCGGGAATGGCGAAAGGCGCGAGCCGGCTGTCCTGCACCGGCACGGCACCATTCTCGTTGAGGAAATCGCTGGCCAGCGTCACCGACACGCCGAAGCTCGCCCTGGCCGTCTTCGCGCTGTAATCGCCATAGGCCTGATAGACCTGACCGCTCGAATCCCTTCGCCAGCCGGAATCGTCCGTCACCGAAAGGCCCATATACCAGGCCTGATTGCCGTCCTGCTCCGCGCCCTGCAGCACGAGCCGCGCCCGGCCATACGATCCGCCGGCCGCATCCATCTGCAGGCCCTCAGGCATATCGAATCCCGTCTTCATGTCGAACACGATCGCGCCGCCCAGCGCGTTCAACCCAAACACCGGATCGGATCCCGGCAACACATCCACATGCGAAATGGCGAAGCTCGGCATCGTGTCCCACAGCACCGTGTCGCCGAAGCGCTGATTGATGCGCGTGCCGTTCTGATAGATCGCAATCCCCACCGCCGTGCCCAGCACGGGCGAGGCGTCGTAGCCCCGGTAATAGAGATCCTCCTGGAAGGGCGAGGATTCGGTGTCGGAAAGGAACACCGAAGACAGGTTCTCGTTCAGCAGATCCGTGGCGGTGATCGCATGCGACGCATCGACGGTGGCGGCATCGATCGTGCCCGTATCGGCCGGCCGCGTGCCAATCACGAGCACGTCTTCGACGGCCTGGTCCTGGGCATAAGCGGGTGCGATGCCGCAGGCCGCGCAGGCAAGCAGGACGAACAGGGTTTTGGGATGGGGCATGATCGACCCGTGCGGGTGAGCGGTTCTGGTCCAAGCCAGCAAATTGAAGGCGGACGTGGCGCTTGACAAGACCGCGCGTACCCGGCGGTGCGCGCGCCAAAATTGACAATTGCGGATTCGGGAGAAGTTTGCCGCAGCGATACGCGTGGTAGTCTCGGCTTTGCCAACTGTCAGACTGGCATCGTCGAGTACACGCACAATTTTGGCAGCGAGCAGAGCATTCAGCTGATCATCTCCGCGTCAGCCCGAGGAGATCGCGGAAGGTCTCTGTCACCGTTTCGATTTTGGCACCACTGTATTTGGCCGGCTTAATCGCAATTGCTTGCTTCAATCCTTTGATAGACGTGCCTCTGAGCGACACCAAATTCGGCGACAACTTGATTCGACATGCATCGCGACGTACGGGGCCTGGAAGCTTCCGCAGGCAGCGTCGTGCAAGTTCAGCTTGTCCAGCGTCAAATCCGGGATCGCACGGCGAAGCGGCAGAGCGCTTGACCGCAGTCGGCCTACGGCTGATGATCCGCGTTGCGAAGCGAGGGCGGAGGCCTGTGTTTGGCTTGGGCGGCTGGTTTGCCGCCTCGAACTGCAGACATTTACCGCGAGGGGGGCTTCGTGCAAGTCATTACATCGGCCATTTTGGCCATCGCTGTGGGCTGCTGCGGCCTCTGGCCCACCACTGGAAATACAGCGCCGACCTATTCGCCATTGATGAGCGGTGGCGAGCACATGGGCAAATTGATTGGCGGAAACGGCGGTGGTCCGTTTCAAGCCAGATGCCCTGCCGGCGAAAGCTATCTGGCCGGACTCGAAGTCACGACCGACGAACGGATCTCTACAATCAAACTGATGTGTGCGGCCCGGCAGGGCAACAACCTCGTCAATGCGATGAGCATGGGTTCTGACATCGGAAAAGTGACCTACGACCGCCACAGTCAGGTCTGCCCTGCCGGCGGCGCAGTCAACGCTGTCCAGGTTCAGTCGGATGGGTACGACGTTATCGGTGTATGGAGCATCGCGCTGCGCTGCAGCGACGCGCACGGCGTGCTGCCGATCGGACAGCCGAACTATGCAACGCTGGCCGGTACACCCCAGCTCACCAAAAACTTTTCGTCGCCGAACCGGATCGATGGCGCTGACGAGTGCCCGGCGGGCTATATCGCGAAAGGTGTTTGGGGCCACTCCGGACTCTTCATCGATTCAATCGGCTTGATTTGCGATTGGGTTCCGGCCGATCCGCCGCCGACCGTCTCCAACGCCGGCCAGCCGATCAAAGTCACCGGTGCGGGTGGTGCCTCGCCGCGGCCCAGTTCTGGGTTCGATGGAAATTGGAGCGTGACCTCCAACCTCGGAAATTTCGAGATCGATCTCTTGCTGGTTCACGGCAGCACGATGGGGGCCGAACTCAAAGGCAACCCCGGCCTGAACGCCGGCGCCCATGGTCTACAGGTCGATGCAACACATGCGCAGCTGACTCTGAATCCCAATCCACAGAACCACGCTGGCTCGCTCAGCCTTTCACTCGGCAGCGACGGCAATTCGATCGCCGGATCGGGGACACTCTCGGGCTTCGCAGTGACCCTGCAAGGCACCCGCATGACAGCCACTCATTGAGTTAGAAGGATAAAGGGATGCTTGGCAGGGTAGGGTTTCTTTTGGGGTTATTGCTCACCCTATCTGGTGGCTCAGCTTTGGCCGGGACCGATTTTCCGGTGATCGGCGGGCCCGGCAATGGCCCATTCGAAGATCGCTGTCCGCCAGGCCAATATCTGCAGGGTTTCACTGGATTCGCCGGCGCGTGGGTCAATCAAATTCAGATCGTCTGCATAAGGCTCGCGCGCGTGTCCACAACGATGCAAGTCGGCTATGTGGGCCAGCCCTATGACGGACCGCCGCGGGGTGACAGCTATGGCGGCGGGGCAGTTTCGGCGCTCTGCAAAAGGGGCCAGTTGATTACCGGCATCCAACCGGAAATGACCGACGGCAATCGTCAGGTGAAATTCATGATGCTTTTGTGCGGCGACGGTTCGGGAAGCCACAACCTTCAAGCGCTCTTCGTCGGCCCGAACTCTGACCGCAGCAAGGACATTAACGTGGGCTCTGATCGGCCACAGAAGCAATGGTGCCCCGCCGGCGAGGCTGGCGTGGGTGTGAGGGGCCGTTACGGGGTGGACCTCAACGCCATCAGTCTGATCTGCTTCAACTTCGATACGCCGGAAACTCTTGCCGCGCCGCCGCCTGGATTCGACAATCACATTTACGACCCTGTTGCGGCCGTTCTGGCGATGCGTCAAGGAAACTTGGGCACTCGCGTTGCGCCGCCGCAGGTCTCCAACGCTGGCCAACCGATCAAAGTCACCGGTGCTGCCGGCGCGCCGCGGCCGGCTTCGGGGTTCGATGGAAATTGGAGCGTGACCTCCAATCTCGGAAATTTCGAGATCGATCTCTTGTTGGTTCATGGCAGCACGATGGGGGCCGAACTCAAAGGCAACCCCGGCCTGAACGCCGGCGCCCATGGTCTGCAGGTCGATGAAACACATGCGCAGCTGACTCTGAATCCCAATCCACAGAACCACGCTGGCTCGCTCAGCCTTTCACTCGGCAGCGACGGCAATTCGATCGCCGGATCGGGAACACTCTCGGGCTTCGCAGTGACCCTGCAAGGCACCCGAATGACAGCCACTCATTGAGCTAGAAGGATAAAGGGATGTTAGGCAGGCTGGTACTTCTCGCGACACTGTTGGTGCCCTTATCCGCAGGCTCGGCCCTGGCGGAGACCGATTTCCCGATTGTCGGCGGACCGGGCAACGTTTCGTTCCAGGACCGTTGTCCACCCGGCCAGTATCTCGTCGGGATCAATGGCCGGGCGGGGTCGTGGGTGAACCAGGTGCAAATGGTATGCGCGGCGGTCACCCTGAACGGCAGAGGCCCCAATCACATCAATATTATCAGCGGCCGCTCTATCGGCGCAGCGCGGGGCGGCGGTGGCGGCGGCGGCACCGGCCAAAGCTGCGCAGGGCTGGTTGTAGGCATCTGGCCCCATATGACCCCCGGCAACCGGCAGGTCAAATACATCGACATGTGGTGCCAGGATGAGAACGGTTTTCGACCCAATGGCCCCATCCGATTCAATGGTTTTACTAATCCGGGTACGGACGTGAATGGTGGCGCCGACCAGCCGCATCTGGAGATGTGTCCGGGGCAGGATGCAGCGGTGGGGCTGCAGGGGCGATATGGAGCGGACCTCAACGCAGTTAGCTTGATTTGTGTCCCGCTCACGGCTCCGATGGTCTCTTCCGCAATCCCACCACCGCCGCAAAATACCCGGCCGATCAAGACGACCGGCCAGGCGACTGGCGCGCCACAGTCAGGCCCCGTCTTCGATCCGAATGCCGACGCCGCCGACACTTCCAACTTTCCCGCGCCTCCTGCAACACAGCGTACGCTGATGCCAGGCCCATTTTTCGGCGACTGGACGATCACCGCGGGTGACGGCACGACGTTTACCGCCAACATTCACCAGGTGTCAGGCGCATTGCAAAACCATGTCACGGTCACATTCACGAGCCAGCCACCACCCAACGTGAAGGTCATCGGCGGCTACACCATGAACGTGAAGAGCTATGTGCATCTCACGATCATGGCGGGCGGTCAGAAGGGCGATCTGCTGCTGACCGCGTCACCGGACGGCCAGAGCTTCGCCGGCGTGGGCCATCTGGCGGACGGCACATCTGTCAGCTGGAACGGACAGCTGGCACAGCCCACCGACACCGGCGCCATGCCACCCGCGACGCCGCCTGCCGATACGCCACCGCCGCCGCCCGATCCGGGAGAATAACGATTGTATCGTCAGGACCGATTGAGGAACATCGAATGAGATTGAATATGAAAGCCTGGCTCGGCATCGCATTCGGCACTGCGTTTGCGATGCTCGGTGCAATCGGACCGGCCTGTGCGGATCGTCCAGGTACGCCAACCGATCTCAACGTTACGGATTGCGGTTTTAGAGCTTTCGGAGACGGAACCAGTTCCGAGACTATCTGTGGCACTTTCAAAAGCGCCGCAACCGAAGACGTACTTTACGAGAGTCGGATCACCGAGAACGGCAAGCCAACCGGCCCCGAACTCATGATGGATTGTCCGCCGCAGGTTTATCAGTTCCCGGTCCCCGTTTGCATCGTGGGAGGTTCGCAGCACGATCACCAGGTGGTGCAGTACCTGGTTAGGCCCGCCAAATTCGACACGACCTATTGCATTGCCTTCCGCGCGCGCCGAAAGAGCGATCAGATAGTGTCGCAGCAATGGACGAGCAGCGTCTGCGCGCGCACGGCGCCGCCGCCGCCCCTGCCAGCCAAGCCGCCGATCTCGATCAAGTACTTCAACAAGGTCGATGAGTCCGGCAATACGACGCCGCAGGTTGACATCGTGTCCAGCCCCGTGCCCAAGGGGACTCAACGCCAGGATGACTTCCGTCATCAGGGGGACAGCACTGCCGTCGCCAAGCTGGTCGACAAATCCATCAACGACCATTGGACCTATGAGGTTACCAAAAACGCCGATAACGAAGACGACATTGTCACGATCGATATTTGCGACACCAACGGTTCCGGCAAGGCATGCTCCACCAGGGTCATTAACGCGACGAAGCAGCAGGACGTGAGCATCGACGGGGCGCTGCCAATCAAGATCACGGGCCGCGCGACGGGCCAGCCAGTACAGCCGCTGCCGCCTCGCCCGACCTCCGGATTCGATGGAACGTGGAGCGTCACCACGGAC
>DASXEA010000056.1:0-3746 GCA_036490345.1 Rhizomicrobium sp.
TCTTTCGAGACGCAATCCAAAGTCATCCTCCCCTCGCGTCTGATCGTTGACCGCCTTATCCCAGCATGCTTACCTGCGAATATACTATTTAAATATGAGATTGCCAACACCGTTCACGGTCAAAGGCAACGCTTGTGGCGACACAAAAAGGGGCCAGACGAGATGGACGGCAGACGAGCGATCAAGATGCCTCTTCCGGCCGGTGGAATGGCCGCCGGCCTCGCAACCGGCGCCTGGCCGCTGACGGATCTCATCTTTGGCCGCATCAGAGGATGGGGTTGGCCGTTACCGATGGGTCGAAGCGATGTCTAAAATCACCCGTGTGGAAGCCTTGATGGTCGATCTCGTGCCGCGGGTGCGACGGGTCGACGCCATCCAGTCTTTCGTCAGCCAGGAGACACCGATCATCCGCATCTATGATGCAGATGGCGGCGTGGGCACCGGCTACAGCTACACGATCGGCACCGGAGGCCCCTCGGTGATGAAGCTGATCGAGCGGACGCTAGGCCCGGCTCTGATCGGCAGGGACGCCGCCAAGGTCGAGCAGATTTGGCGCGACCTGCTGTTCGTCACCCATGCGACGACGGTCGGCGCCATCACCGCGATTGCGCTGGCCGCAATCGACACCGCGCTGTGGGATTTGCGTTGTCGCAAGGCGGGGCTGCCGCTGCACGTCATGGCCGGCGGCGCGCAAGACCGCATGCGCCTCTATACGACTGAAGGTGGCTGGCTGCATCTTGAAGCAGAAGAATTGGTCGAAGATGCGCTGCGCCAGAAGGCGGCAGGGTTCGGCGGTGCGAAGCTGAAGGTCGGCCGCGCTCTGCATGAGGATGTCGCGCGCATCGGCGCGGTCCGCGCTGCAGTAGGCCCGGAGTTCGAAATTTTCACCGACGCCAACCAGGCCTTTGCCGTTGATGAGGCGATCCGGCGGGCCCACCGCTACGAGGAGCTCGACATCGGCTGGCTGGAGGAGCCGCTGCCGGCCGACGACATCGACGGTCATCTGCGTCTGTCGCGCTCCACCAGCATTCCGATTGCCGTGGGTGAAAGCCTTTACAGCCCGCTGCACTTTCGGGAGTATCTGCAGCGGGGCGCCTGTTCGGTCGTACAGGTCGATGTTGGCCGTATCGGCGGCGTCACGCCCTGGCTCAAGGTCGCCCATCTCGCGGAATGCTTCAACGTGGCCGTCAGCCCCCACTTTCTCATGGAAATCCATGTCGCACTCTGTGCGGCGGTGCCGAATGCGCGATGGGTTGAATATATCCCCCAGCTCGAAAGCCTGACGACGGAGGGAATGACGATCAAGGACGGGTATGCCGTGCCCAGCTGTGAACCCGGCCTCGGGATCGCTTGGGATTGGTCTGCCATCGATCGTCAGGTTGCCGACGGCTCGCGCTTTACCTTGGTTTGAGGGAGACGCTCTAGGCCGTAGTGACGAATTATAGTGTGGGGGGGATTCCGGCGCGGCCAAAACTTTGATTCAAAGCTGATTTTTGAGGATCGGCTTGATGATACGGGATGTTGATACACTGCGTGACGATCAATGGGATCGGTTAAAGGAGTTGGTTCCCGGCGGGCGGGCTGGTGAGCGCGGGCCACGTTGCGACAACCGTCGCTTTGTCGATGCGCTGCTGTGGATGGCACGCTCTGGTGGGCGGTGGCGCGATCTACCGGAGCGTTTTGGCGACCATCAGGCTGTGAAACGCCGCTATTACCGTTGGATCGAGCGCGGTGCCCTGGACAGATTTCTTGCAGCGCTGACTACGGAAGCCGACCTTGAATGGTTGATGATCGACTCAACGATCGTGCGGGCGCACCAGCACGCCGCCGGTGCGCGGATTTCAAAAGGGGGGCGGATGCCCAGGGTTTGGGCCGCTCACGCGGCGGCTTGAGCACCAAGATACACGCCGCGATAGACGCGCTCGGCAACCCCGTCCGCTTGTTATTCGGGCCAGGCCAACGCAACGATATCACCCAGGCGCACGATCTGATCGAGGGCTTTGAGGCGCAAGCAGTGATCGCCGACAAGGGGTATGACGCTGATCATCTGCGCGAGGCCGTGCTGGCCAACGATGCCAAACCCGTTATTCCCTCCAAATCAAATCGCCGCGCCCCAATCGCCTATGACAAAGCACTCTACAAAGAACGCAATCTCGTCGAGCGGTTCTTCAACAAACTCAAACAATTCCGCCGCGTCGCAACTAGATACGACAAGCTACTCGCAAATTATCGAGGCTTCGTAATCCTCGCCGCAATCACGATTCTGCTCAAATAATTCGTCACTACGCCCTAGTGCGGCGTAACGCCGCCCAATACAAAAAGGGGGAGAAAAGGCTCGATGGCCAGATCGATTTCACGCAAGGCGTTCCTTGCTGGCGCGGTTGCGACCGCGACGGCACCGATGATCATCGGCGCAGCACGCGCGGTCCCCAAAACCATCATCAAGTTTGGCGTTGACGTAGCACCCGACAACCCGACCACGCTGCATGCGATTGCCGCTGGCAAAGAGATCGCCAAGGCGACTAACGGCGAGGTCACGGTGCAGGTGTTCCCGAACAGCGAGCTCGGCGACGACACCCACATGATCGCTAGCGTCCGCTCCGGCGCGATCCAGATGATGGGCATCGGCGACAACATCCTCGCCACCCTGGTGCCGAGCTGCGCGATCGACAATATGGGCTTCGCCTTCAAGGACAGCCAGAACGCATGGGACGCGCTTGACGGCGAGGTGGGCACGCTTGTGCGCGCCGACATCGAGAATGGGGGGCTGTTTGCCATGAGGAAGATCTGGGACGATGGTTTTCGCCAAATAACCTCCGGCACCCACCCGATCAAGACGGTGGACGACCTGAAGGACTTCAAGACCCGCGTTCCGCCAAGCCCGATCTCGCTCAGTCTCTTCAAGGACCTCGGTGCAGCGCCCGGCGTCCTCAACCTCGCCGAAGTCTATACGGCACTGCAGACCAAGGTCTACGATGGCCAGGAGAACCCGCTCAGCTTCACCGAGACCCAGAAATTCTACCAGGTGCAGAAATACTGCTCGATGACCGACCATATGTGGAATGGCCGCTGGTTGATCGTGAACGGCCCGTTCTGGAACAGCCTGCCCGCCGATCATCAGAAGGCGGTGGCCGATGGGTTCGATGGCCAGGCGGCCTTGCAGCGCTCGGCCAACCAACAGCTTAACGACAATCTGAAGGCGAAGCTCGAAAGTCAGGGACTCGTCTTCAATACCCCGGACAAGGCTTCGTTCCGCGCCAAGCTGGTGAGCTCCGGCTTCTACACGAATTGGAAGGCCAAGTTCACGCCCCAGCTCTGGTCGGCCCTCGAGACGTACACTGGCGCACTCGCGTGACGTGCTGAATGCCCCGGTCCGCAAAGGCCGGCCGCGCCCAGAGGCGCACCATCCGTCATTCAGTACCGAACGGGGACCCAGGCTGCTTCGCGGCGCAACGCGCTGAGAAAATGGCTGAAATTGGCAATCCAGATGGGTCCCGACTGGTGCCGGTTGGGACCCATCCGGCAGGCAATTTTTTCGAATTATTTGCATACCTTTAGCGGCGTTACCGCCTGGGCACAGGTTCCAATGCCGAAAGACACCTGCACTGGGTCCACACCTTCGCGACGCTAGAGGAGCGGCAGTGGCACTTCCGCGTTTCGCGACACCTACAACGCAACCTGGCCGATCGAGCACCATGGCCTCAGGCCGGCCGCCGCGATCCGAAACAGCCAGGTTGTCGCATACG
>DASXEA010000016.1:0-77999 GCA_036490345.1 Rhizomicrobium sp.
GGGATCTCATATCGGCGTGATGCGTCGCGACGCCGGCGTCGAAAGCATCCGCTGGTTCACGACCGATGCCTGCTATGTCTTTCATCCCATGAACATGTGGGACGACGGCGACAGGCTCCACGCCGACGTCATGGAATACGAAGCCGCGCCGCTGTTTCCGAATGCAGACGGTTCGAGAGGCAGGGAAACACGGGCGCATCTTGTGCGCTGGACATTCGACCTTGTGGGAACAAGCAATACGATCGTGCGCACACAGCTGGACGATATTCCCGGCGAGTTTCCGCGCTTCGACGAGCGCCGCGCCGGGCTCCCATACCGCCACGGCTGGTTCGCGGGACGGGTGCGCGGCGAAGAGACTATGGTGTTCGATTCCATCGTGCATCTCGATCTGCAAACCGGCTCGCGCGAAGTCTATGCCTTCCCGCCAGGCGACGTTCCGGCAGAACCTGTGTTCATCCCGCGTGGCACCGACGAAGGCGATGGCTGGCTGGCAACGATTGTCTATCGTGCACAGGAAAATCGGAGCGACTTCGTTCTTCTCGATGCGCAGAACATAGCGAAAGGCCCGGTCGGCTGCGCGCAACTGCCCAGACGCGTGCCGTTCGGCTTTCACGGCAATTGGGTGCCGGCATGATCAAACTTCTGCGCGCGCTCCGGCCGATCGCGTCGGATTTCCTTTCCACCATCGTCTTCGTCGCGCTCTATGCGGCCACGGGAAACATTTTTGCCGGCACGATTGCGGGAATCGTGACCGGCTTTGCGCAGATCGGTTATCTGAAAGCCCGGGCGCACCCGATTGATCTGATGCAATGGGCAAGCCTCGTGCTTGTTGTCGTGCTCGGCACGGCAACGCTCGTCACGCGCGATCCCCGCTTCGTCATGGTGAAACCCAGCATAGGTGCTTTTGCAATTGCGGCGGTGATGCTGCGGCCGAACTGGATGGCGCGCTATCTGCCGCCGATCGTCACCGAAAACGTCTCCCCGCGCGTGCCCCTGGTGTGGGGCTATGTCTGGTCCGGAGCAATCTTCGCGCTGGGTGCTGCAAATCTCTTCGTCGCATTCGCTTTCGGTCCGAAGACCTGGGCGTGGTTTACCGCTTTCGTGCCCATCTCGGTGCAGCTCGGTCTTTTTCTTCTGCAATACGCCCAGCTACGCCTGACTGTCGGGCGCGCCATCAGAGCGCGAGGCATTTCCCTCGCGCACGCCTGAGACGGCGCCTCTTCAATGAGGCGGAGGTTTGGGACCTTTTGAGTGCGTTTCGTGTGGTGCGGGCGTTGGCGCGGCTGCCGGAGTCGCCATCGAGGGATGCGGCTTTGATGGATGCTGTTCGGGCGCACGCGGCGGCGACAGCACACGCAGTTGCGGCGGATGAGTCAATTGGGGGCGCTTCGGCGGTGTCTGAGCCGGCGCTTTAGGCGGCACGGCCGGAGGTTGCGCGACAGGTTTGTGCGCCACTGGCGGATGTGCCACCGGCGCTGCAGGGGGCTGAGAGACCGGCGGCGCGACCAGTCTGTGCCGAACCCCGATGCCCGATTGGTCCGGCGGCGCGACGTCGTGCTTAGGCATCGCAGCATGGGTGTGCGGGGCGGCCGGGACTGCAAGCGAATGTGACACGCTCTCACGCCGAAAAATGGCGCGTCCTTCCGTAACGATCGTCAATGGCACTGTGCCGTGCAAAACGGCACGCGCATGAACCACGGGAATGCGTTGCGGCGCGTAACGCCTGATCTCGCGCAGTCCAAAGCTGCGATTGACCACGAGATCGTGCATGGCCCGATATTCCGTGACATCGCGCGTGCGCAAAATCAGATTGGCCGATTGCGCGCGCGGCAGCGCGTAACGCTTGAAATCGGGATCGGCAAAATGACCGGCATCGACGAACGCCCACACATCGGACGCGCCGATCTTGCCACCATACCAGTTGCGGTAGCCGTAGAAGGCACGGCCCCAATCGGCCACGGCAAAGCCCATGCCCTCTCCTGCGAGAAAGGCAGGATCGGGGGGCGCCGGCATCCAGCCCACCTCGCCGTTGCCCAGACGCCAATCGACCCATCCGGGTCCCCACACATAGCCAGGAATCCAGAGCCAGCCCTGGGAAGGATCGCAGACCCAACGCCCATAATGGAACACAATATCGCCCCACGGGTCGTCCGAGGCCCATGTCCAGCCATAGTCGCTGGCAAACACCCAATGTCCGCGATCGAAATAGGGACGGAAGCCGGCGCCATTGGGATGCCAGACATCGCCCCAGCGCACGTCATGCTTCCAGGTCCCGAACGACGCAAGACTGTCGCGGAAGGTGGCAAAACTGACGGCCGCCGGCCGGCCCGGGGCGGGGGCAGCGTTGGCGAATGGTGCCAATGATACAAGCGAAACAGCCAGCAAGGCCGGACGCAAAAATCTGCTGATCATCAAAAAACGCCCCTTGTCGCACCGCCCCCGGTCGCAGCCTGCCCGGCTGACGGAACCTAACATTTGCCCTACGGTTCGGGCGAGGCCCTGCCCTGCAGGCCGCATGCCATCTTCCAGAGGGCCACGTGAACTTCCTCAGCGACAATGCCTATGGCGCGGCGCCCCAGATGCTCGAGGCACTGGCCGCGGCCAATGGCGGGGTGGCAGCCCCCTATGGCGCAGACCCGATCACCGAACGCCTGCGAGCGGAAATGGCCCGCGTTTTCGAGCGCGACGTGGGGGTATTTCCGGTGGCGACCGGCACGGCAGCGAATGCACTCGCGCTTGCGACGCTCGTGCCACAGCACGGCGCGATCTTCTGCCACCGGGATGCGCATATTTCGGTCGACGAATGCGGCGCGCCGGAATTCTTCACGCATGGCGCGAAAATGGTGACGCTTGGCGGCGCTCACGCAAAGCTGACGGCCGATCGTCTCGAGGATGCGGTCACGCCCTTCCAGAAAGGAATCGTGCACCACGCACAGCCGGCGGCTGTCAGCCTGACCCAGGCGACGGAATTGGGCACCTGCTATCGCCCGGAAGAAATCGCGGCACTCGCAGCAACTGCGCGCAAGCACGGGATGAAAGTGCATTTGGACGGCGCCCGTTTCGCCAATGCGGTAGCGCATCTGGGATGCACACCCGCCGAATTGACCTGGCGCGCTGGGGTCGACGCGCTGTCGTTCGGCGCAACCAAGAATGGCGCCTTCGGGGCGGAGGCCGTCGTATTCTTCAACGCGGCCGATGCACGCGACTTCGAATATCGACGCAAAAAAGCCGGGCATCTTGTCTCGAAGATGCGCTTCGTTTCTGCGCAACTTCTGGCCAGCCTGGAAGACCGGCGATGGCTGCGCTGGGCAGGACGTGCCAACGCCCAGGCAGCGCGACTCGCGCGGACGCTCGAAGATTCAGGAGCCGAAATCGCCCACCCCGTCGAGTCCAACGCTATTTTTGTATCTTTCCCCGATGCCGTCGTGGCGAAGCTGCGAGCCGGCGGCGCGCACTTCTACGATTGGGGAACGCCCACCCATGGCCGCACGCTCGTGCGGCTGGTCGTTTCCTTCGCCACGCCCGACGACAATATCGACCGCTTTATTGCCCTCGTGCGCCGCTGAAGCCTCAGATACGTCCGAGGAGCGTGATCGTACCCTCTTCGGACGTGTTGCCGGAATTCGCGTAGAGGTAATCGAAGCCCACGCCAATCGACCACGCACCGGTCGAGACGGCAAAACCACCGCCGGCAACCGCATTGCCCGCCGGAGGCTTCGGGCCGCTGATCGAAAACTGGTCGAGCGGAACGACGCTCTCGAAATTGGCCTTGAGACTTTCCTGGCCGTTCGCGAAATCGTACCGATATCCGGCGCGCAGATCCGGCTGCAGCAGGATGTCGCCAAAATTGATGTCGTCCCGCGCGTCCACGCCTGCGAAGGTCCGCAGCGAAGCGGCGTAGTAGGGCTCGACGTGGAGATCGACGCCGTCGCCCCCGTTGGCTTCGGTGTAGCCTTCTTCCCGCATCGCGAGGCCGTCGAGACTGAGTTGCGGCATCAGAGCGATGCCGGCCGCATCATACTGCACGCCCGCGGTCACACCGCCGGCCATGTATTCGGCGGGACGCGTATTGTCGGCCGAGCGATCGATTCCCTGAATATCGATCGAGCGCCGCCCCGCAAGACGCGCATAACCGACCGATGCCTGCGAATCGAGGAAGAAGACCTGTCCGTGCCAATCGGTGTATCCGGTCAGCATGTACCATTCGGAATTGGTCTTCGACTCGAGCGGCGCTTTGGCGCTCAGGCCACCGGAGAAAAATGTAAAGGCGGCACCGTAACGGCCGATGTCGGCATCGCCTTCGTCGGCACCAAGCGCAAAACCGAAACCGCTGTCGTTATAGCCATTGCCCTCGCTGGTATTGGCCTGGCTGAGGCGCTGGACGAATTGCTGGCCCCAAAGCGTCAGGTCACCATCCTGATTGGCGTATTCCCTGAGGGTGCGCTGGCGCGCGGCGACGACATTCGAGGCTTCGTCGGTCAGCGAAACGGCGAGCGCGCGATCGGCGCCGGACACATCGGGCGCGAAGTCGGCATAGGCGGTCTGTGCCTGCTGCGCGTTGGTCACGCCGTTGATGAGCGCCGCGCCCAATTGGTCGTCGTTGACCAGGGCCTCGTTTGCATAGGGAAACATTTTGGCTGCGAAGCCGGTCAGACCGAGCTGCTGGACGGATTTCGGCGACAATTCGAGCACAAGCTCGGAATCGCCCGGGTTGCCGCCACCGCAGCTGCTGGCGTTGTTGATGTTCCAGGTGCAGAGGTCGCCGTTGAACAGAAAGGGCAGCGTGTTCGAGAAATCGTTCTGAATGATGGTCAGTTCCGTGGACGAAACCGTCAGGGCGCCTTTGGGCGTACTGAGCAGATCGAATGTCGCCGGTTTGCCGTTGGTCGAATCAATGAAGCTGCCGAACGTGATATTGAAAATGGAATCGTTGGCGATATTCGCGCTGTTCGCAGAAATGATCGCTCCCGTCTGAGGATTCTCCACAAGGTTGAAAGGCTGTGAGAGAACAAGGCCCAGCGACGCGCCGCCGGCCATGGCGAACGATCCGGCGAACAGGCCGGTCACCGTCGGGAGGTTGGTCGGCGTGTTTTCCAGATTGAGCACACCGCCCTGATCGATGAACACATTCACGCGGCTTCCCAGCGTCTCGGTTACGGCTCCCGTAACCGTGCCGAATGCACCTATGGACAGATCGTCGAGACCGCCGCCGCTCGTGGTTCCGCCGAAACTGATGTTGCCGTTGACGCTGGCCGCCTGCTGCGCGCTTCCCGTGACGGTGAGCGTATCGTCGCCGGCTCCGAACAGAATGGCGCCATCGACGGTTCCGGTGTTTGTGAAGGTCACCCCGCTGGTGTTGACGGAAAGATTCGCTGCCTGGGTCACCTGGGCATTGTTGGCCAGCGGGGTCGCCGAAGCGATGATCGAACCGCTGTTGATGATCGTGTTCAGCGTTCCCGAACCATCATAAATGGCGTAGGCGGATAGCCCCGTGACGGATTGGGGATCGGTCGTGGTCACGGTCGCCGAAATCGTGCCGCCATTGTTGATGATCGGCAGATATCCGTGGGACGCGATGTCGATCGCCATCGCGGATCCCGATTCGGGCCCCGAAACCGCCGCCGAAATCAAGCCCGAATTGGATTCGTTCGAATTGGTCAGCATCGGGATAACGGTATAGTCGCCGATAAGCAGCGCATTGGCACTTACCGTCGCCGCGCGCGTGTCGGTTCCCGCGACAGCCGAGATGGTGCCGCCGTTGAAAAAGCCGCCGTTGAAAATCGTCTCCACGGTAGGAGACGCCCCCACGATGCTGAAAGTCGTTACGGAGACGTCGGCGTCCGTGGCTCCGCCGCTGATCGACCCGCGATTGAGGAACGAATTTCCGGGATCGGTTGCATCGTTGAAGACTCCGATCACGAGACTGGTCGTCGGCGTCGAACTGGCGATGGTCGGGTTGATCAGGATCGCCGGCGCCTCGCCGACCGTCGAGATCGTGGAACGCACCGTGGTCGTGTCGGTGGTCGTGCTCGGACCGTTGTTGTAGATGCCGCCGGTAACGCTCCCGCCGATGGCAAGCGCCGACGCTGCTTCGGGATGTGCCGTACTCGAATTTGTCACAGCGTTGGGCGTACCGAAGGTTTGCAGGATGCCGTCGTTGACGATGCTGCCGGTCAACGTGCCCAGTGTCTGAACTCCTTCCGCGCCCTGGCCTTCCGCGGTGATCACGGCTCCGCTCTGGATGTTCAGATTGCCCGTCATCGAACCGGCAAGATTGATCGCAATAACATTTCCGACTCCAGTCGATGTCGAGTTTGCATCGGTCGGGGTCATGCTGATCGCACCGGCAACGTCGATGTCACCGACAATATTGGTTCCGGAAAGCTCGTTGATGCCGAAGGAAGTGTCACCTTGCACGCTCAAGGTCGAGCCCGTGGCAAGATCGACCGCAACCGGGCTCGTACCACCGGAGGGAATGACGCCGGTAAACGTCCCGGAATTCACGTCGCCACTTGGCCCGCTGATCTCGATGCCCGACTTGTCGTCGCCGTCGCCCGTCAGGTCGACGCTGGTCGTGCTGGAAAACTCACCGGTGTTGCCGGTGATCATCTCGATGCCAATAGCGTCCGTAACGCCCGTGTACGTGATCTTGCCGTTATTCGTGACGGTGTTGCTCGAATCGATCGTCACAGCGGCCGCAGTCGGCGGGTTTGTCGTGATCTCGACCGAACCATCCGTGCCGATGGTTATGTTGCCGTCCGAACTGGTCGAGACGGGCGTATTGACGTTGGTGTTGATTGTCGTATCCGCGAGGGCCTGCCCCGACAGAACGGCAAAACTGGCGACAGACAGCATTAACGCGCGCTTGTTCAAGGCGTAACCCTCTCGTTGTGCAGTCCGGTAGCTCTTCGGGGCCTTGTGAACGGATGGGAGGCCCTCATCGACCGCAGCACCGCCCCAGGCGCGCACCGCAGTGGCAGACCTTAGCCAGAATTTCGCGTGGCGCGCTAGCCTTAACAGACCAAATTCATCTCGAAGGCCTCTTGGCCGTTTAATCCGGCATTAGCCCCTTTTGTCCGATGATGAAGCATGACGCCGCATCACCTTCAAGCCGATCCCGTTGAATGACATCGCGCGACCGCGTCAATTTTTCCAAGTTCACTCAAAAGCAAGCGGTGTCAACCGCTGCAAAACACGAGATGCTGTATGCCGGCCGAATGGGTGGTGCCAGGGCGGTATTTGCGCACTGTGACTTGAGCGGACTGGATTTGTCGGGCCGGGATCTCGCAGATGCCGATTTTACCGGGGCCATTCTGGAGGAAACCAACCTTACAGGGACCCGGCTCGAATCGGCGAGTTTCGCCGGCGCCGACCTGCGGCGCAGCAATCTCTCCGGCGCGGCGCTTCGTCGCGCGGATCTGAGGGGCGCCTCGCTTCTGGGCGCCAATCTCATCGGCGCCGACCTCTACGAGGCCGATTTGCGCGAGGGCAAGATCGGCGATGAAGAGCAGCCAAACGCTGACTCCGCGCATATCCGGAGGGTCAGACCCACCGAATTGTCCTCCGCACTTTTTCATTCCGCCAATCTGGAGCGCGCCAGGATGACGGGCGCGGTGGCTCTGCAAGCCGACTTCACCGATGCGGTGATGAAAGGATGCGAACTTGCGCGCGCCGATCTGCGGCAGGCCAAATTTGTCGGCGCCAATCTCGAATGTGCCGATCTCACGGCGTGCGATATTTCCAGGGCCAATCTCGAAGGCGCGATTTTGGTGGGCGCGAGACTGACGGAGGCGACGCTCGACGGGGTTGACCTGTCCCGGGCGCTGTCGGCCGCCGCGAGTGGGCGCGCGCTGGCCGATTTGACGGTCTCCATCGAGGACGTGCTGGCATCGCATTCGCGCTGGATCGACACCGACGGAACAGAAGGTCAACCCGCAGACCTCAGCGATCTCGATCTTCGCACCCTCAAATCGCTCGCGCACCGCCAATTGACGGCGCTCATCGCGCCACGGGCGATGCTTTACGGCGTCGATCTCGAAGGCGTGTCCCTGCAGGGCGCCAACCTTGCTGGCGCGGATCTTCGTGGAACCCGGCTGGTGGGGGCCGATCTGCGTGGCATCAATCTTTCGGGCGCAAAACTCGACGGAGCCGATCTGCGCGACGCACAGCTTGGGCCTCTGCTCATTTCAGACGCCCGACTCCTGACGTCCCGGCTGGACGGCGCCCTTGCGCGTTATACTGACTTTCGGGGGACCGATTTGCGACGCGTTCGGCTGTCCAACGCAGATTTGTCCTATGCCAATCTGGTCGATGCAGACCTGAAGGACACCGAACTCGGCAACGCTACCCTTATCGGCACGAGGCTTCCCGTCATGTTGATGGAGAGCAATCCCTCGCTGACCGCCGTCCGATCACGGTAGCAATCCTCACGCTGGCGCTTCGGCGCCGGCTTTGGATCGCAAGGCTGGGACGGTGCCCTCGCCCTCCGCAGTCCGGGCGCGAATAAACTGGCCCAGGCGACCGAGAGAAACGCGGGCTTCGGGGATTCGGGGACTGCCCTGAAACACGTGCTCCATGCCGTCGTAGATTTCCACGCTGACAGGCACGTTTGCTTCGGCGGCACGCTCACCGATGCGGCTGGCGTCGTCGCGCAGGATCTCGCGGCTGCCGGCATGAACCATGATCGGCGGATAGTCTCGAAATTGCGCGAAAACCGGAGAGGCGTAAGGATCGGTCGGGTTGTTCTTTTTGAGATAGTGGCGCGCACTGACGAACAGAATGTCCCAGCTGAGGGCGGTGTCGTTGTGTGCATTGTCCATCATCGACCAGCCCGAAAGGGACAGATCCGCCCAGGGCGACATAGCGGCGCATGCGGCCGGCATGGGCAGCCCCGCATTGCGAATCGCAAGCAGCAGCGCGAACGCCAGCCCGCCTCCTGCCGCGTCGCCCGCCAGCGCCACGGACGAGGGCGATATCCCTCGCTGGAGAAGGTGACGGTACGCGTCGATGGCATCCCTGAGACCGGCGGGAAAGCCGAATTCGGGTGCAAGCCGATAAGCCGGGACAAAGGCGGTGGCCTGGGCCGCAAGGCACAACCGGCCGATCAGGGGGCGATGGGTCTCGGGCGAGCCCGCGACATAGCCGCCGCCGTGAAAATAGAGAATCAGCCGCCGCGATGTCGGCTGGTTCAGACGAACCCACTCGCCCCTTATGGGCCCTAGCTGCGCCGCCTCGAACGTGACGTCCTGGGGCATGGCACCAAACTGACTGGAAAGAAAATCATACTGCCGGCGCAATTCGGCGAGATCGCGGCGCAAGCCCCCGTTTCGCGGCCGGGCGGCACGCGCAACGCGGGACAAGAGCGCGCTCTGCCAACTTGGCATGGGATTCACATCACAGCAGTCGAGGTATCGGGTACCAGTATGAGCGGATACCCGATACCTGTCATCTGCGATCCGCCGGGAAGCTTAAGCTGCCCGAATCTTGCTTTCGATGACCTTCATGTCACCGTTGATCGGGATGCGGCGAGGCTTCTGCTCGTCGGGAACGATCCGTTCGAGATCGATATGGAGGAGCCCATTCTCGAGCTTCGCGCCGCGGACTTCGACGTTTTCGGCCAGCTGGAAGCGGCGCTCGAAGGCGCGTCCGGCTATGCCCTGGTAGAGATAGGCCGAGCGGTCGCCCTTGCCATTGTCCTCGCGCTTGCCCTGCGTGGTGAGGACGCCCTCGCGCACTTCAACCGTCAGATCCTTTTCGGCAAAGCCGGCAACCGCCAGGGTAATACGGTAGTGGGTCTCGTCGGTCCGCTCGATATTGTATGGCGGATAGGACTGGGTGGAATCGTACTGGGCGACAGAATCCAGAAGATCGAGCATGCGGTCAAAACCTACGGTCGATCGAAACAGGGGGGCAAAATCAAAACTTCGCATTGTTCACAGCCTCCTAAAAGCGATGTGGGTTGGTCCGCCCTTTGGGCCAGACCTCTCATTCGCCGGGGTGCCTGCTGGCCCTCCCCGACACTGCAAAGATAGGAACCGCGATTTCAGCCTTCAAGCATCCGTCGGCATCGGACGTGGAACATCAGGAACGGATAAGCCGCCAGGCTCCCAGCGCCCAGAACAGGGCAAGGGCGCAATAGGTAAACATCTCCATGTGGAGCGGACGGATTTTCAGGCCGAGGACACGGCCCACGAGATGTCGCAACCATGCCCCTTCTTCGACATTGCGCGAATCGCGCCATCGGCCGTGGCGCATCAGGGATTCGAGATTGTTCAGCACACAGGAATTTCGGTTGAACCACCATTGCGTGGCCATTGTGGGCAGAAAGACCAGGTAGAAAACCAGAGCTGCGTGAACTGGGACAAGCCAGCCAATGACAATGTAAATCATGACGGCGACGTGAAGCCAGAAACAACTCCCGGCCAGACAATCACGCCCTGAAGGCGCCGCGGCCGGATCGGCGTGCTCGGGATCGGAAGCGGAAGGCTCCAGCATGGACCGTGAATCGCACTCCGCTTATCTCGAATTCCAACGGCGAGAGCTTAGCCCGAAGTTCGACGCATGACCAATGTCTGGCCATGCCCGGGGTGTTGTGCGGGCCCGGGAGGAATGCTCATATCCGATCCCATCCGCAGCCCCGCATTCCAGCCAGGAAGGACCGTCCCATGAGTTCCGAACAGGTCGACCAGATCATCAGCCAGATGGGGGCCGCTCTCGGCGCCGATTCCGGTTTGGGCGGCACGTTAAAATTCGATTTCGGAGAACCGGGCAGCGTGCTCGTCGACGGAAAGTCCGTTCCCAATACCGTGTCGGACGGAAAAGACAAAAGTGCTGACTGCACCATCACCGTCAGCCTCGAAACCTTCGAGAAAATGGTGAAGGGCGAACTCGACGGCACGTCCGCCTTTATGCAGGGTAAGCTGCGTGTGGCCGGCGACATGGGCCTCGCGATGAAGCTTGGACCCATCCTCCAAAAAGCGCGCGGATAGCGAGGGTTCGCCTTGGTCACTCTGCGGACGCGGACGATCGCGACCCGCGATGGCGTGCGTTTGAGAACGGCCTCCTGGGATGCCCGGACCGGTGTTCCGGACCGTGGTCTTTGCGTCATCCTCGACGGGCAGACGGAATATCTCGAGAAGTACACCGAGGTCGTCGACGAATTGGGCGCGCGTGGATTTTCCGGCGCCATTCTCGATTGGCGCGGCCAGGGCGGCTCCGACCGTGCACTGACCGATCCGCTAAAAGCGCATGTGCGAGATTTTTCCGAATTTGATCTCGATCTGGCTGCCTTCATGGACCAGGTCGTGGTCCCAATGTCCGCGCGTCCTGCGATCGCGCTTGCGCATTCGATGGGCGCGCACATCCTGTTGCGCAGACTCCATGATCACCCCGACACATTTCGCGCCGCGGTGATGACGGCACCGATGCTGCGGCCGAGCACGCGCAACCATCCTGCATGGCTCGTTCGCATGGTATGCCGCGCCTATTCCTTCTGCGGCGCAGGCAATGCGTGGGTCTGGGGCATGCAGAAGCGCGATCCACTGAAAATTGCATTCGAGGACAATCTGGTTACGTCGGACCGTGGCCGGTTCGCGCGCGCGCAGGCGCAACTTGCCGCGCAAGCCGATCTCCGGCTGGCCGGTCCGACCTGGGGCTGGCTGGAGGCCGCCTATGCGTCGATGGCCCAGATGACGGAACCTGGCTATGCGCAGGCGATCGCCGTGCCATGCCTCATCTTTGGTGCGGGGCGGGACCGGATCGTGGAAACCGGGGCGATCCGGGATTTTGCAAAGCGCCTGCCACGCGGCGAGTATGTCGAGTTCGCCGATGCCGAGCACGAGATTCTGATGGAGAACGATTCGATCCGGGCCCGATTCTGGGCGGCTTTCGACGACTTTGTGACGCGAACTGCTTAAACAGCCTCACTCGTGATTGAGCAGGTCGAGGGCGGCGGCATGCAGGCGCGCATCGCCGGCTGCCACAATCCGCCCTCCCCCCCCGGCCGCGTTGCCATTCCAGTCGGTAAAGAAGCCGCCGGCATTTTCGACGATCGGAATCAGCGCCGCCACGTCCCATGGCGCAAGCGAAGCTTCGATGATCAGGTCGACATAGCCCATGGCGAGCAGGCCGTAGGCATAGCAGTCGCCGCCAAAACTGCTCATCCGCGCCTTTGCGCAGACTGCTTCGAAGGAATTCCGTTCTGCCGCGGTGAAATAGCTCCAGGGATGGGTCGTGGAGACGATCGCATCGGCGAGATTCGGGCAGGCGCGCGTAGCGAGCGGTATGACGCCTTCGCTTGTCACGAGTTGCGCACACCCGGGATAACCGACGAACCGCTCGCGCAATACCGGCTGGTCCAGAACGCCAAGCACCGGCGCCAGGTTTTCTTCCAGTGCGATCAGCGTGCCCCAACTGTGCCGGCCGGTAATGAAGGCACGCGTTCCGTCGATCGGGTCGAGCACCCAACGGCGCTGGTTTCGCCCGGGCTCCTCGCCATGCTCCTCGCCCAGGAGGCCGTCATCTGGATATTCGCGGCGAATCAGCGCGCGCATGGCGGTCTCGGCCTCGCGGTCCGCCGCGGTTACCGGATCGAAGCCGGCGCGGCCTTTGTCGATAACGTTCAGGCGACGGCGAAAAAAGGGCCTGATCACCGCGCCGGCCGTATCCGCGAGCCGGTGTGCGAAGGCAATGGCATCGGCATCGATCATCCAGGACAACTCCGGTTTGCGCTATATTGCACGAAGGCAGAGCGAGGAGGGAAACGAATGAGAGCAGTCGTCGTCACCGGTGCATCGACCGGAATCGGGAGGGGCATCGCAAACGTGCTTCTCCAGCGGGGATTTCGCGTTTTCGGCAGCGTCCGAAATGCGGCCGACGCAAGCCGGCTTTCATCGGAGTTGGGGGCGAACTTCACGCCGCTTCTGTTCGACATCACCGATGCGGGTGCAGCGAGCGCCGCCGCTGCCCAGGTTGAACGCGCGCTGGAAGGAATGCCGCTCTTCGGTCTTGTCAACAACGCCGGCATCGCGGTGCCGGGGCCGCTTCTCTATCTGGAGATCGATGAGTTGCGCCGGCAGCTGGAAATCAACGTCACCGGTCAATTGATCGTGACCCAGGCTTTCGCGTCGTTGTTGATGCGCAAGACGGCACAGGGTCCGGCGCCCGGACGTATCGTGATGATTTCGTCCGTCGGCGGCCGCAACGCCTCGCCTTTTGTCGGCCCCTACAACGCGTCCAAATTCGCCCTTGAAGGACTTTCGGAATCGCTTCGCCGCGAACTCATGGTCTTCGGCATCGATGTGATCATCGTTGCGCCTGGCGCCGTCGCGACGCCGATCTGGGACAAGGCCGATGCGATCGATGTCACACGCTACGCGAATACGGTCTATGCCAGGGCTCTTGAGGCGCTGAAGACCCACATGGTCGCGAACGGGCGCAAGGGGCTGCCGCCGGAGAGGATCGGCCTTGCAGTCTGGCAGGCGCTGGTGACGCGAAAGCCGAAGACGCGCTACGTCGTCACTCCGGATCCCCTGCAGAACCTGCTCGTGCATACCCTGCCCAAGCGCATCGTCGATCGCATGATCGCGGCACGCCTCGGACTGAAGTCGGACAATTCGAAACCGCCGCCGCAATAGGGTCCGTACCGGCGTTTTTCGCTAACCCGCTTCGGCCTTCGCCCGCTTGCGCAGATGCGGCAGGAGTTCTCTTTTTCGCAACCGGATCGATTGCGGTGTGACTTCGACAAGTTCGTCGTCGCCGATATAGGCGATCGATTGTTCGAGGGTGGGCGGCACCACGGTGGTAAGCCGTACAGCTTCGTCCTTGGAATGGGTACGGATGTTGGTCAGCTGCTTCGAACGCAGGGGATTGACGTCGAGATCGTTGTCGCGCGTGTGCTCGCCTACGATCATGCCCTGATAGATGCGCGTGCCCGGCACGACGAACAGTTTGCCGCGCTCCTCGAGATACCAGAGCGCGTAGGCAACCGCCTCTCCCTCTGCCGTGGAAATCAGAACGCCGTTGCGACGACCTTCGACCGCGCCCTTGAACGGCGCATAGCCATGAAACATGCGGTTCATGACGCCCGTCCCGCGCGTGTCGGTAAGGAATTCCCCGTGATAGCCGATCAGGCCGCGCGACGGCGCGTGAAACACGAGACGTGTCTTTCCCGCGCCGGTGGGACGCATGTCCATCAATTCACCTTTTCGGCCGCTCACTTTCTCAATGACAATCCCGGTATAGGGATCGTCGACATCGATGGTCACCTCTTCGATCGGCTCGCGGCGCGCGCCCGTTTCGGGGTCGGTCTCGTAAAGCACCCGGGGACGGCTGATGGACAACTCGAAGCCTTCGCGGCGCATCTGCTCGATGAGCACGCCCAGCTGCAATTCACCACGCCCCGCCACTTCAAAGGCCGCCTCGCCGGTTTCATGCACCTTGATGGCAACATTGCCCTCCGCCTCGCGGAGCAGACGGTCGCGAATGACGCGGCTTTGGACCTTGTCTCCCTCGCGGCCTGCGAGCGGTGAATCGTTCACAGAAATCGTGATGGCAAGGGTGGGCGGATCGATCGGATGCGACGCGATGGGTTCCATGACTTCGATATCGCAAAGCGTGTCGGCCACGGTCGCGGTCGGCAGACCCGCAATTGCCACGATATCGCCAGCCTCGGCCCGCGTGACGGGGACCCGCGCAAGCCCCCGAAAGGCCAACAGTTTGGTGGCGCGCGCGCGCTCGACCTCTTTTCCCTCGCGCGACAGGGCCCTGATCTGCCGATTGATGGTAACGGCACCGGTTTCGATCCGCCCGGTGAGCACCCGGCCCAGATACGGATCGGCTTCCAGCGTCGTCACCAGCATCGTGAATGGATGATCGTCGCCGGCAAACGCCAGCGGCTTCGGCTTTGGCACATCGGACAGAATGCGATCGAACAGGGGTGCGAGGCCCGTATGAGGGTCCTCAAGCGCCGCGACCGCCCAGCCCTGGCGGCCGGACGCGTAGAGCACGTGAAAATCGAGTTGATCGTCATTGGCCTCAAGCGCGAGAAACAGATCGAAAATGCTTTCAAGCGTTTCCTTGGGTTGCGCGTCGGAACGATCGATTTTGTTGATCACGACGATGGGCTTCAGCTTGAGCGCCAGCGCTTTCGAAAGCACGAACTTCGTCTGTGGCATCACCGATTCCGCCGCATCGACGAGCAGCACCACGCCATCGACCATCGACAGAATGCGCTCCACCTCGCCGCCGAAATCGGCATGCCCGGGCGTGTCCACGATGTTGATGCGCGCGCCCCGCCACTCCACGCTCGTGCATTTGGCAAGGATGGTGATGCCACGCTCGCGCTCGAGATCGCCGGAATCCAGCGCACGCTCCTGGACGGCCTGGTTGTCGCGCACCGCGCCCGACTGCTTCAGAAGCTGGTCGACCAATGTCGTCTTGCCATGATCGACATGGGCGATAATGGCAATATTGCGAATATCCATGGAACTCGGAGGTTGGCCGGCGCGCGCGGCTTATATAGGACAGGCGCATGGCGCGGCAATGGCAGACCGAGGCCATCCGGAAGCGCCGGTTCGTTGAGAGACCGGCTCGAAAAATGGCCGCGAAGCGCGGGTTTTCCCATCACTTAACCTTTCCGGCGCTAAATAATGGAGCGTCCGGCCAGGCAAGACGGCTATTTGTAATAAAAAGTCGCAAACACGTCTTTGGCACTCCCAAATGCCGCGTTGCATGCTAGGACGCCCGCTCTGGGGGGTGGGACAGATGATCCACGACGATCCGCCTGCGCTATCGCAGACGGCGTCTCCGGAAAATGCGGCAGATGGACATTAGAGTCGCCAACACTTTGGAAAGAGCGCCGCAGCGCGCGCAATTCCCCTCGCTCGCAGGGAGTCATGGCCGCGTCGGCAGACTGGCCTGGATCGGCGGGGGGCTGCTGCTCCTGGTGGCTCTCGGCTGGTACCTCTTCGCACCCGCGCACACCGCGAAGCCGACCGCGACGCCGCCACCACCTGTCCGCGCGGCCACGATCCAGGAAAAAAACGTTACGGGATTTGAACGAACCCTCGGAACGGTTGTCCCGGTCGCGACGGTGCAAATCACGGCGCAAGTCACCGGGCAGCTGATGACGGCCGCTTTTCGCGAAGGCCAGATCGTCCATGCGGGTGATTTGCTGTTCCAGATCGACCCGAAGCCATTTGCCGCGGCACTGACCCAGGCGCGCGCGGCCCTCAGCCGCGACCAGGCCAGCGCGCTCAGCGCAGAGCATGACCGCGCCCGATTCACGGCACTCGCGGCGCAAGGCGCGGCCTCGGCGCAACAACGCGATCAGGCAATTGCCGCGGCGAATTCCGACGAGGCCACGCTGCAATCCGACCGTGCCGCCGTCCAGGTTGCCCAACTCAATCTCGGCTACGCGACGATCCGCTCGCCCATCACGGGCAAGACCGGGCCGATCCTGATCCAGCCGGGCAATCTCATCACCGCCAACAATACCGCGAGCCCGCTCGTCACGATCACGCAAATCGAACCGATCAAGGTCTCAGTCTTTCTGCCGCAGGCCGATCTGCCGCGCATCGAGGCCGAGATGGCGGCCAGGACGATGACGATGAGCGTCAATCCGGGCGCAGGGCCACCGCTCGCCGCTGCCATCGATTTCGTCGGCAACCAGGTGGACGCGAAAACGGGAACCGTGGAATTGCGCGCCACGTTTGCCAACACCGACCATCGCCTTGTGCCGGGACAATATGTCGACGCGGGGGCGGCGCTCGCCGACTATTCGCATGCGCTGGTGGTGCCGCGCGATGCGGTGAATATCGGCCCGGCGAACCGATACGTCTTCGTGATCGACGGCAGCGACCGTGCCCACCTTGTGCCCGTAACGGTGGTCTACGACGATGGTGTCAATGCCACCATTCAAGGCAATGTGAAGGCTGGCCAGCGCGTGGTCGTTGAAGGCCAATTGCGCGTGCTTCCCGATCACCCGGTGCAGGTCCTCTCGTCGCCTCTCCCGGGGGGGAGAGGTGGCAAATGAATATTTCCGATCCGTTCATCAAAAAGCCGGTCATGACCACGCTGCTGATGGCAGCGCTCGTCATCTTCGGAATCTTCGGCTACGTCACACTGCCGGTCAGCGAACTTCCCAATGTGGATTTTCCGACCATCGTGGTGTCCGCCTCCCTGCCCGGAGCCGATCCCCAAACGATGGCGTCGGCCGTTGCCTCGCCGCTCGAGAGTCAGTTCCTGACGATCCCCGACGTGGCTTCGATGACGTCGCAGAGCACGCAAGGGTCGGTCGCGGTAACGCTGCAGTTCAATCTGGACCGCAGCATCGACGCGGCCGCACAGGACGTTCAGGCGGCCATCTCGGCTGCCTCACGCCAGTTGCCGACCAACCTGCCCTCGCCGCCGACGCTGAGAAAGGTCAATCCGTCGGATTCACCGATCATCTACATCGCCATGTATTCCGACACGCTGCCGCTGTCGCAGGTCGACACCTATGCGGAGACCCTGCTATCGCGCCAGATCTCGACGCTTGCCGGCGTGGCGCAGGTCAATGTCTACGGCTCACAGAAATTCGCCGTGCGCATCCAGGCCGATCCCAACGCACTCGCCGCGCGCGGCATCGGCATCGACCAGGTGGCACAGGCCGCGCAGGCGGCCAATGTCGAAAATGCCACGGGCCAGTTGAACGGTCTCAAGCAGTCGACGCTCATCAAGGCGAACGGCCAGCTCGTCAACGCGGCGGACTTCAGCCGCCAGATCATCGCCTATCGCAACGGCGCCCCGGTTCGCATCTCCGATATCGGACGCGTCATCGACAGTGTGCAGAACAACCTTGTCGCCAGTTGGTTCAATGGGCATCGCGCCATCGTGCTGGCGGTGCAACGGCAGCCGGGAACCAACACCATCGCCATCGTCGATGAGGTCCGGCGCATCCTGCCGCATTTCGAAGCGACCCTGCCTGCCTCCGTGCATTTGCAAATCCTCTACGATCGCAGCCGCACGATCCGAGCATCCGTTTCTGACGTGCAGGCGACTCTCCTCATCGCGGCGGCGCTGGTCGTGATGGTGATCTTTCTCTTCCTGCGCACGCTTTGGGCGACGCTGATCCCCTCCCTCGCGCTGCCCATTGCGGTGATCGGCACCTTTGCCGGCATGTCGTTTATGGGTTACAGCCTCGACAATCTTTCCCTCCTTGCCCTGACTCTGTCCGTCGGCTTCGTCGTCGACGATGCGATCGTGATGCTCGAGAACATCGTGCGTCACATCGAAATGGGGGAAAAGCCATTCGTGGCTGCGGTTCGCGGCGCCCGTGAAATCGCCTTCACCATTCTTTCCATGACGCTCTCGCTTGCCGCGGTGTTCATTCCCCTGGTCTTCATGGGCGGAATCGTCGGTCGCCTGCTTCACGAGTTCGCGGTGACGATCGTTCTTGCCATCGTCTTCTCGGGCATCGTGTCCGTCACGCTGACGCCGATGCTTTGCAGCCGCATTCTCGGCAGCGAAAAAAGCGGCGCGGGACATGGCCGTCTCTATCGCTGGAGCGAGCAGGCGTTCGACCATCTGCAATCCGGCTACGAACGCAGCCTGCATTGGAGCCTTGAGCACCGGCCGCTCGTGCTGCTCGTCTTCCTGGCGAGCCTCGGCCTGACGGCGGCGCTGTTTCTGGTCAGCCCGGAGAACTTCCTGCCGAGCGAAGACGTGGGACAGGTGATCGCCTTTACTGAGGCCTCCGACCGCACGTCGTTTCTGCACATGATCGAATACCAGAAGCAGGCGGCGGCGATCATTTCGCGCGACCCCAACGTCGAAAACACCATGTCGTCGGTGGGCGCCGGCGGTGCGCGGACGGGCGTCAACACCGGCACGGTGTTCATGGTTCTCAAACCGTTGAACGAGCGATCGCTCGATGCCGACCAGATCATCCAGGAGCTGCGCCCGAAGCTCAGCCACATTCCCGGGATGAACGTCTACATGCAAAACCCGCCGGCAATCCGTATCGGCGGTAAGACCAGCAAATCGCAGTATCAGTACACGCTTCAGGATCTCGACCAGCAGGAACTTCAAACCAACGCGCTCAACCTGATGAACGCGCTTGCCCAGGCGCCGGGCTTTCAGGATGTCACGACCGATCTCGACCTCTCGGCGCCTGCCGTGAATGTTTCCATCGACCGCGACCGCGCCGCCGCACTTGGCGTTACTCCGACGCAGATCGAAACCGCCCTCGGTGCCGCATTCGGCGGCCAGCAGGTGTCGACCATCTTTACCGACATCGATCAGTATTGGGTGATGCTCGAGCTTTTGCCCGAATATCAATACGATCCGACGGATCTGTCGCGTCTGCATGTGCTGGCGTCCGACGGGGTCACGCTCGTGCCGCTCAACGCCGTCACCAGGGAAATCCCCGGCACTTCGCCGCTCAGCGTCAATCATCTGAGCCAGTTGCCCTCGGTCACCGTCTCTTTCAATCTGGCACCCGGCATGGCGCTCAGCGACGCCGTCAAATCGATTGCGAATGTGCAAAGAAAGCTCGGCACGCCATCCGGATTGCAGGGAACGTTTCAGGGCACCGCGCAGGCATTTCAAAGCTCGACCAGCAATATGGGCTTCCTGCTGTTCGCAGCCCTGCTGGTCGTCTACATCGTGCTCGGCATCCTGTATGAAAGCTTCATCCATCCGCTCACGATTCTCTCAGGGCTTCCGTCGGCGGCGGTCGGCGCCCTGATCACGCTCAAGATCTTCCAGGTGCCCCTCAGCCTCTACGCGTTCGTCGGCATGATCATGCTGATCGGCATCGTGAAGAAGAACGCGATCATGATGATCGATTTCGCGCTCACCCGGGAGCGCGGCGAGAACGCCTCTCCCGAAGCGGCAATCGAGGAAGCGGCGCTGATCCGCTTCCGGCCCATTATGATGACGACGATGGCGGCTCTTCTGGGCACGCTTCCGGTGGCGATCGGTTTTGGCCAAGGTGCGGAAAGCCGCCGGCCGCTGGGCCTGGCCGTGGTCGGCGGGTTGCTGGTTTCGCAACTCCTCACGCTCTACATCACGCCGGTCATCTACATCTATCTCGACCGGCTGGGGCGGCGCGCCCGCGATTGGCGCTCCTCCCGGCGCGGCCCCGCCCAGGGCGTTACCGCGTAGGGGAAAAAAAGAGAGCGCCGAAACCCGGCGCTCTCGTCGTAAACGGCGCTTCGAACCTACAGCCGAATGCCGAGACCGATTCCGTAGGTGCGCGGATCTTCCTGGAAGGCGTTGGTGTAAAGGCCCGAGGACGAGCTCGTCAGATATTCGCCCTCGATGCTGGAATGATTGAGCACATTCTTGATGTAGCCCTGCACGTACCAGCGATCGTCGGGGGCGTTGAGGGTAACGAGCGCATTCATGTCGTCCCATCCCTTGATGAGGTCTGCGCCATCTTCGAAGACGCGGCCCCAGATGTGCGACTGCCAGAAATAGTCGACGCGGGCCACGAGGTTGTACCCGGCCGGCAGCGGCTGCGTGTACTGGCCGCTGAGGCTGACCTGCATCTGCGGCGTGTTTTCCAGCTCGTGGCCGCCGATCTCGACCGGAGATCCATTGAAGTCGCCGATGCCCTTGGGATCGTTATAGGAATATCCCGCCATCGAAAGGGCATTGGCGATCGCGGCTGGGAGATCGACGGGGCAGAAGCCAAAATTCGCATTCGCCACACCGACCGAGGCCAGGGCCTGGGCGCCGCCAGGCGGGACGAGATAACCCGGGATGCCGAGCTGTGCCGGCGTCAGGCCGTGATTGATGCCGGGATTGGTATTGTAGAGCACGCAGTTCTGGCCTGCGGCGGCGGAAATGTTGTCGTCCTTGATGAGGACCGTGTCGCTGCGACCGCCGGTGGGATTGCGGGTGTCGACAAGCGCCTGGTCGCCGATCCGGCTGCTCTCATGCGACAGCGTCAAACCGAACTGCCATTGATCCGTAGGCGCCCAGATGAACTCGCCTTCAAGGCCCCACAATTTGGCGTCGTTCAGATTCTCGTTGACCGACGTGTTGTCCAGAATCGTGGACACCTGATAGCCCTTGTAATCGTAGTACCAGACGTCGCCATTGACTTGCAGCGTGTTCGAAAGCACGCCGTTCTTGGTGCCCATTTCATAGGCATCCACCTGTTCGGGTCCGTAGAAGACGGGAACCGTCAATCCCTGCTGGATACCCGGATTGATGCCGCCCGCCTTGTAGCCGCGCGAGTACGATGCGTAGAGCAATGTCGAGTCGGTGAAATCGAGCTTCGGAGTCCAGTCCGCCACGAAGCGGCCCGTCCATTTTCTGAAGGTCACCTTTTGCGCTTCGATATTCTGGCAGCCTGCCTCGGTCGGATCGGCGTCGAAGACGCAGGGTTCGCCCAGCAACGTCGCGACATCGTTGGCGTCTGTGATCGACGGGTCGATCGATACTGAACCGATCGGCGCCGCCACCGATTCGAAGATGATGCGGTTTAACTCGTCCTTCGTATCTTCCGTATAGCGAATGCCGCCCGTCAGTTTCAGCGTATCGGGAATGGCGTCGTAGTAGACCTCGCCGAAAATGGAGTTGGATTGGAGCGCCAGCGTTCCCTGGTTGCGATACAACGAAGGCGCCTGGACACAGCCGCCGCCGCTGCATTGCTCCGGATTGGTGAACGGCCCAAGAAACCCTCCGAGCAAAATGGAGGGATAGTCCAGCATGGGCGAGGACACATAGTAATCCGTCGACGAATTCGCATGCAGGCTGTAACCCGCCACCATGAAGTTCAGGGGGCCGTCGAATTTGGAGTTGAGGCGCAGTTCACCGGACCATTGCGACTCTTCAAAGTTCGACTGGTCGTAAGCCGTCAGATCTTTCGTGAAATTGTAATAGCCGCTGGTCAGGCCCAGTTCCTTGACCATCGACAGAGGCAGTTCGTCCTGCGCGATGTTGGCGAAATAGGGTGCATAGGGCGCGAAGCTCTGACCGAAGAGCGGCAGCAGTGCCGCAAAGGTGCCGACGGCCGTCTGAAGCTGACCTGGCGTGGTCTGCAGGCCCGGCACGTTGTTGTAGCTCTCCTGCGAGAAGTTCGACGGCCGGTCGAAGCCCACAACCGCGGTCGCGTCGAGCCAGCCCGTCAGATTCTGCTTGAAGGTCAGATTGAGGAAATTGTCTTCCGCTTTGTAGATCGGATTGAAGTCGGTGTAGACCGAAAACGGATTGCTTGGCTCGTTGAATCCGGCGGGCAATCCCGGGGGATGCTCGAGATCGAAGAGGCCCATCTGCGCAAAAAACGGCGCCAGCGCCGGATTGAGGGCTTCACCGAGATTTCCAAGGGCCTGTGACGTGCCCTCGATAAAGGCCGCCGTCGACAGCGCATTCACGGGCTGATTGGTCGCGCCGTTGGGCATGCAGCCCAGAATCGCCGTCGGGTCGGTGTCGCACAATTGCCTTGTGCTGCGCATGTGGCTGTCGTTTTCGCGCGTGAACTGCGCAACCAGATCGACCGTCGTGCGGCTGGTGGGTTCCCAGCGCACGCTGCCGCGCACCGAATAGGTGTTCTGCGAATCGATGTGCGTGTTGTTGAATTCGTTGTCGATGAAACCGTCATGGCGCGACCAGTCGCCGGAGATGCGCACCGCGAGTTCGTCAGTCACGATGGGCATGTTGGCGTCGCCGCGCAGCTCGGTCTGGTTGTAATTGCCGTAGCTGGAGAATATCTCTGCGGAGCCCGTCGAGAGATCGGGTTTCTCCGTATACAGATTGACCACGCCGCCCGTCGCGCCGCGGCCGTAAAGCGTGCTTTGCGGCCCGCGCAGAACCTCGACGCGTTCGAGATCGTAGAACGCCGACTCCGCCAGCAGCGGATCAAGCAGATAGACTTCGTTCACATCGGTCGCGACACCCGCTTCCTCGTCGCCGCCGACGACGGACTCGCCGATGCCGCGGATGGAAAAATCGGAGCCGGTGAAGTTGCCCTTCGAATAGGTGACGCTCGGCGTGCTGAACTGCAGGTCCTTGAATTGCGTGATCTGGTGCGCGACCAGATCCTGCCCCGTATAGGCCGTGATCGAAATCGGCACCGTCTGAATATCTTCGGAGCGCTTCTGCGCCGTGACGATCACTTCCTCGATCTGCGCCATGGCGGGCGCGGCGAGCGCGGTGGTGAGCAAGAGGGTGTTCAGAAAAAGCAGAGACCGGCCGGTCCCGGAAGGACGCCTTGCAAGCATTTCTCGCTCCCCGTTTCGCCCTCGCCTGGAGCGAGGATCATTTCTAAGTCGCCTGCCCGTTCGCACCCCGAACGGAGTCCGGCGCAATTCCTTCGATTAGAAAATGATGGTTCAAGCCGCAGAGGCCAGCAAGAATTTAGTCGCCAATGCCGCTTTTGGAAGTCGTTTCGTGCGGTATTGTACCCGGAAAGTCACACCATCGTGTGTGGCGGCCACAGCCCGGTCCGGCAAACCGGTTATTCGAAAACACCGTTGGGTGCATCGCTTTTTCGCTGGCCGGTCCCGGACGGGCCGGTTGGCGGGTCAGACGTTGAACCGCCGCCGAACGGCCGCCACCGCTGTTGCACAGCGCTCATAGTCTTCCGGTGCGTTGTAGATCTGGGCCGAAATGCGCAGCCAGAGTTTGCCGGCCAGAACCGAGATCGGGGCCACGACCCCATGCTCGGCCGTCAGGGCGCGCCGGAAGGCATTTGGCAGCTCGGGATCGTCGGGTGCTTCCCCGAAGGTCAGCGCGGCCATCGCGCCGCGCATCGATGCGGGCGCCGACGGCACGAGGCCAAGCCTTTCCACGAGATGCGCCGCGCCCTGCGCCGCCATCGCCCGGTTGCCGGCCATAAGCGCCGCGCCGCCGAACCCGTCATGCGCCGCCGCCGCCGTGTCGAAACACAGCCATGCCGACGGATCGCGCGTCCCGATCCAGTCGAATGCCTCGGTATAGCCCTTGTCGGTCCCGTGCGAGAGAACGGCGGGGCGGGTCTCGGCCTGGCGCGCCGGCGCGGTCCACAGAAGCCCGCAACCGCGCGGTGCGAACAGCCATTTGTGGGCATTGCCCGTATACCAGTCGACGCCGAGCGCTGGCACGTCGAGGGCGATGTGGCCGGGCGCATGGGCACCGTCGACCAAAACCGGAACCTCGAAATGGCGGGCAAGCGTTGCGAGGCGCGCCACCGGCAGGATGGCAGCGCTGGCCGAGGTGATATGATCGACGACCAGGAGGCGGGTTCTTGGTCCCAGGACTCGCTCAACGGCGGCTGCGACCTCATCCTCGCTCGTCAAAATGGCCGGCAATTCGGCCAGAACCAGCGCCGCACCGGTCCGCGCCGCGATCCAGCGCATCGCCTGCAGCACCGCGCCGTAGGCGTGGGATGTCGTGACGATTTCGTCGCCGGGGCCAAGCTGAAGGCCGTGCAGGACGCTGCTGACCGCAGCCGTCGCGTTCTCGCAGAACACCCAGTCGCCGCTCTCGCCGCCAAAGCGTTTGGCCGGACCATTCGCACCGGCGCGAAGCAGGGCTGGAAGTTCGAAGGCGTAGAAGCTGGTTGGATCGCGCTCGATGTGCGCGCGCCAGCGATCCTGCTCCTCCCGAACCACGCGCGGCACGGCGCCGAACGAGCCATGGTTCAAGGGAAGCCTATCCGGCGCCAGCTCGAAAGCGGCACGTGCTTCGGACGTCATGACCTGCCGCGGAAAAAAGGCTGCATGTCATTGTGCCCCAGGAAAGGCCGTGGCCGAAGCAGCAAATGCCGCGCCCCTAGGGCGTCGTGCCGGGCCTGGGGAATGCGCCGATGGGGAAGGGTTGCTCGTTGCGCACGAAGGTGACGAAGGCCAGGAGCTCCCAGAGATATTGCAGGAGGCTCAGGCTGAAGGTCTTCAGTTCCTCATTGACCTTGCCGGTCGCGAGAACCACCACGAATTGCACCAGGCTCAGCAGCAGCAAAACCCAGAATGCGAACCAGGCGAGAATGGCAAAGCCCAGGGCATACAAGAGCCTCACAGCCGGAAACGGCGCCCGGCCGGAACTCCTCTGCTGGATGGCCCCGCCATTGGCGGGGTGCGCGTCGGTCATCAATCCCTCCATCGCCCCGGCCGAAGCGCCGGCGCCTCTCCCCGTTATCTAAGATGCCGAATGACCGGTTCAAGCCGGACGGCTGGCTGCCCTGCGTGTCGCGAGGGCCTGAAACGGGCCGGCCAGGAACAGGCCCGCGGCATAGCCGCCCAGATGCGCCTGCCAGGCGATGAGCTGCATGTCGCCGCCGCCGCCGAAGCCGGTAACGCCGGCAACGATGTTCACCACCGCCCATACCGCCGACCACAAAAGGATCTGGGGGGAAAAGATCGGCACGAGGGCTGGTCCCCTGTCGGCCGGCGACATGGGAAGCATGCGAAAGGCCGCACCCATCAGCCCGGAGATGGCGGCCGAGGCGCCGACCATGGGGGCCGTCGACGCCCAGTTGGTGGCAAGATGAACCAGCCCGCCGGCAATTCCGCACAAAAGGAAGAAGACGAGAAACCACACGGTGCCGAACCGTTGTGCCACCACCGATCCGAAGACCAGCAGCCAGGCCGAATTGATCAGCACATGGGTGAAGCTGCCGTGAAGGAAGATATAGGTGACGAACGGAAGCAACCGTTCGAGGACGGAGCCGGGGTTTGCGGCATGGCTGGCAAGAAAGGCATGCGAATAGCGGGCGGGTATCAAGGCATAATTGGCGATGATCGGGTCGGTTTCCGGGGCGAAGGCCCAGACGCGCAGCGCCTGCACGCCAATCAGAATCAGGATGAGCCAGGCGACGGCCGCGGGAACGCGAAGAAAGGGCTGGCGCGGACCTTCGTGAAAGAACGCCATTTTCGCCTAACCCGCCCTGTTCCCGGCCACGGGGGCGGTTCGCGGCGCGCAACGGTCGAAATAGGATAGGAGCGCCATCGGCCGCCCTTTTGGGAATCGCGGGCGACGTTAACGGTTGAATTCCCGCATTGAAACAGCAGGACCGGCCAAAACCCCCTTGATACTGGCACGCCCGTTGCTCCCTCCGTCCCGGGATCAAACAGGCATGGCGGTCATGGCGCGGACAAAGACACAGATCATTCTTGCCCTGGCAGGCGCCTCGGCACTGTTCGCGGGCGGCGCCCAGGCCCAAATGATCGGCAACAATGCCAGCAGCTACAATTCGCCCTACGGCATGTCGCAGGCGCAGGAAAATGCGCCGGCCGATGCGTCGCTCCGCGACGCCAACGGCAATCTGACGGTCGTCGACGGCGTCTTTACCAGTTCGACCATGAGCCAGCAGACGGGCGTGCAGCAGTCGAGCGTGCTCGGCGCGGCCGCGCTCGGGGCATCGATGGGAACCGGACAGGCGCTGACCGGCGCCGGCTTCGGCGGACAAACCACCATCGGCCAGGCCACGGCCATTGGCAATTCGCTCAACGTCGTCACCGTCGGCACGGGCAACACCGTCATCGTGAATTCGGATCAGACCAACAACGGCAACCAGACTGCGACCGTCTCGCAGAACGGCCACTAAGACTCGAAAGAAGGGGACCCCCTCCCATGACATCGCGTGCAAGCAGATATCTGGCGAAGCCGCTCATCCTGGCGCTTGGTGCCATCGCGCTTACGGGCTGTGTCAGTCCGACCGCGGACTCGACGGGACGGTATACGGCCCCCATCGGCGATTCGCCGGTGATCGCCAACGAAACACCCTATTCGGACGCGCTGCGCTGTCTGGCGGGTTACACCGCGCGCCGGCATTTGCGCGTGGCGGTGGGCCAGATCGCCGACTACACGGGCAAGCTCGAATCCGACAATAGCGGGCGCAAGCTGACGCAGGGCGCGGCGCTGATGGCGATGACCGCGCTGTCGAAAGCCGGCGTGCCTATGGTGGAGCGCTTCGATACGTCCGTCGCCGAGATGGAACTCAAATACGCCAACAACAAGCTCATCACCGACGATAAGCAACAGGGTGCGGGCGATTACCGGAAGATTCTCGCCGGTTCGATTCCGGGCTCCGACTACTACATTGTCGGCGGCATCACCGAGCTCAACTTCAACATTCGCTCCGAAGGCGCGAACGGAGACGGCGGCGGCACCTCGACCAACAGCGTCAAGGGCACCGCGGGCGCCAATCTCTATGTGATGAATGTGGGCCTCGATCTGCGGCTCGTCGACACCAACACTCTCGAAGTGATCGACGTGATTTCCTACCAGAAGCAGATCATCGGCCGGCAGCTCCAGGCCGGCGTCTTCGACTTCCTGGGCCATTCCTTCTTCGATGCCAGCGTCGGCGAAAGCGCGCTCGAACCCATCCAGCTCGCCGTGCGTTCGGTGATCGAACGCGCCGTGCTCGAAATGATCGCACGCGCCTATCACACGCCCGAAAACGCCTGTACCTCGGCGCTCGGCAGCGCAGCCGATCCGCTGGCGGGACCGGGTGATCCGCCACCCATGCCCGTCAGTCATGAAGACCCGCCGGCGATGGAGCAGCAAATGCCGCCGCCACCGCCGCCGCGTCCCGCCGTCACCACCACTGCCTCCGTTGCACCCATCCAGGAGAAGCGCCATGAAAAATCTCGCCAGGATCCTTATCGCTGGTACAGCTCTAATGACCCTAATGCCGAGGGCCTTCGCGGAGGGGTCGAGTGAGAGCAACATCATAAACGGCCAGATCAATCTGCAGTCCGACATTTCCAAGCTGAACGTCGACATCACCAATGTCGCGGGAAATGTGGATGCGGCCTCGGTCGCCGGCGGCAACAACGCCGAGATCGTGACGATGAACAACACCAATGTCCGCAACACACAGTATGTGGGCAGCGGCGCCGACATCGTATCGATCGTGAACGCGGACGCGACCAATGTCGGCGGCACGACGAGCATCAGCTCGGAAGCGGTGTGCAATCAGATCAGCATTTCGACCGATCCGCACGACGTGAACGTCAACAGCGGCCAGGATTGCAATGCGACCGATCCGTATTCCCAGGTCAATGCGTCGGTGACCAACGCCGGCAACGACGTGTCCATCGCCAGCCAGGCGCTGGGCAACAGCTTCGAGGAAGACACCAACGCCCCCAATACCTGGATCAAGAATATCCAGACCAACAATTCCACCGAGGAATCCGTCGTCAACGCCCAGTTGACCAATATCAACGGCAACGCCGCTCTTTCCTCGGTCGCGATCGGCAATACCGCGCAGATCGTGCACTACTGATACGGGACGGACACTGGCCAGTGCCCTCTTCCCTCTGGGGCGAGCGGGAAGATGGCAGGAAGAAGGAGGGCGGGGGTTTGCCCTCCTTTTTCTTTGCCGGCCGGCCGCGCCCTCGCCTCTGACGCCCGGCGGCTCCTCCACAACTCGTGACGATGACAGCGGCGCGAAGCGTGCTATGGGAATCACCGTGGTTCCCGCCCCCGATTTCGCCCCATGACACCAGCACCCATCCCCGCCCAGCGCGAAATGACCGTTCGCGGTCTCATTCTCGGCGTCGCCATCACGACCATCTTCACGGCCGCCAACGTCTATCTCGGCCTGAAGGTCGGCCTGACCTTTGCGACCTCGATCCCGGCCGCGGTCATTTCGATGGCGGTGTTGTCGGCTTTTCGCGGCGCCACGATCCTCGAGAACAATATCGTGCAGACGGTCGCTTCAGCGGCCGGCACGCTGTCGGCGATCATTTTCGTGCTGCCGGGCCTGGTGATCGTGGGCTGGTGGCAGGGTTTCCCATTCTGGACGACGTTCCTCGTCTGCGCATCCGGCGGCATTCTGGGCGTGCTGTTCACGATTCCCCTGCGGCGGGCGATGGTGACCACGTCCGACCTTCCGTACCCGGAGGGTGTCGCCGCCGCCGAAGTGCTTGAGGTGGGTTCGCAGGCGCGCTCGGCGGTGGGGACCGACGCCTCTTCGGAATCGCGCGAGGGTCTGCTCGCGGTCGTCTACGGCGCCGTTGCCTCGGCGGGGCTGGCCGCCCTTGCAGCGACCCGGATCGCGGCTGGCGAAGTCACGCAGTTCTTTCGTGTCGGCGCATCGGCCGTCAGCGGCTACGACATGTCGTTCTCGCTCGCGCTGCTCGGCGCGGGCTATCTCGTCGGACTGTCGGTCGGGATGGCCATGCTTCTGGGACTGCTGATCGCCTGGGCGGGCGCGGTGCCCTATCTCACCTCGATCCAGACCGTTGTCATGGGCGACATTGGCGATCGCGCGATGGACATCTGGACGCACCAGGTGCGCTTCATCGGCGCCGGCACGATCGGTGTGGCCGCGATCTGGACGCTCCTCAAGCTCGCAGGCCCCGTGGTGAGCGGTGTGGTCAGCACGCTGGCGGCGTCGCGCGGCGCGAAGGAAGGCACGCATGATCGCCGCGATGTCGACATGGCGCCCGTCTGGATCATCGGGCTCGCCATCGCCTGTCTCGTCGTCATCGGCCTGATCCTCGTCGGCTTTCTCGCGCCCACGCCGCTCGCGTCACGCACCCTCATGCTGGTCGCCGTCGCGATCCCCTTCGTCGTCATTGGCGGCTTCGTGGTTTCGGCGATCACGGGCTACATGGCGGGCCTGATCGGCGCCTCGAACAGCCCCATCTCCGGCGTTGGCATCCTCGCCATTCTCATTTGCGCCACCCTGCTCGTCGCGGTTGCGGGAGCCGACCCCGCCTCGCGTGCGGCGCTCGTCGCCTATGCGCTTTTCACCACCGCGATCGTCTTCGCCATCGCCACCATCTCCAACAACAACCTGCAGGATTTGAAGACCGGGCAGCTCGTCGGCGCCACGCCAAGCGCGCAGCAATGGGCGCTGGTGATCGGTGTCATCGCCGGCGCGGCCGTCATTCCGCCGGTCCTCAACCTTCTGGCCCACGCCTATGGCTTCGCCGGCGCACCCCATGTCGCGACCGCCGTTGCGAAGCCGCTGCCCGCCCCGCAGGCGGGCCTCATTTCCGCACTGGCGATTGGCGTGATCGAACAAAAGCTCAACTGGCTGATGCTGGGCATCGGCGTGGCACTCGGCGCCGTGATCGTGGTGCTCGACGAGATTCTGGGGGCGCGCAAATTGCTGCGCCTGCCCCCCTTGGCCGTTGGCATCGGCATCTATCTGCCCATGTCGGCGACGCTGCCTGTCGTGATCGGCGCGGTGATCGGCCACTTCTACGACCGCCGCGCCATGCGGACGAAAAAACCCGAGCACGCCAAGCAACTCGGCGTGCTCGTCGCTTCCGGCATGATCGTGGGCGAGAGCCTGTTCGGCGTGCTGCTCGCGGGGCTGATCGTGGCGTTCTCGACCGATGCGCCGCTCGGGATCGTGCCGGCGGATTTTGCACCGGCAAACATCATCGGGCTTGTCGCGTTCGCGGGTCTGATCGCAGTCCTCTACGGCTGGATGATGCGCCGCTCACCCAGGTGAACCACCGGGACTGGGCACGGCTCGCCACATCACCAGCACGGTTGGGCTTCGAAGGTGCGAAAGCCCAGCCATCCGTCGTGCAGAACCACGCAAATCTGGTCGCCGGGACGATGGCCTGCGTAGAGCGCATATGGCACGCGCAGGCTGTCACCTGCAGGACGGCCGTCCCAGGAAGCGAGTTCGAAGTGATAGCTGATCGATTTCCCGTGACTGACATGCATCGACCGGATCGTCGTCTGAAAGACGTGCGGCGGCGATGTATCGAACATGAAATCCGCTTCGGCGATTGCGCCCCAGGCAAACGCGTATGTCACGAGCGGCAGGAATATCACGTTGAAGAGTTTCTTCGACAGTTGCCGATCATTCGCAAAAACCGGAATGGCCAGCACGGCCGCAAGCCCGAGCGCCCATAGCAGAACGGACTGCCAGTCGAGAAGATTGATGTCCACCAGCGCCCTGAGCGCGACGACAAGAGCCGGCATCACAAACAGCCCCTGAATCCGCGGCCGTGAATCACCCGCCTTGGCATCGGTGATGGCGAGTTGCTGGCGCGAGATCACTTTCATCGCGAGCGCAACGACAAATGCGCCCATGTTGCCCAGGACCGCGAGCCTGTAAGGCACGGGCAAGAGCAGCCCCCATGCGCCGATGCTGAATCCCATCCAGTCCAGAATTCGGCCAACCGATTTCCAGGTCAGGCTCGCGTCTGACTTACTCCCGTGCACGCACGGCCTCGTGGAGGGCGAGGATATGCTGCGCCTGCTTCAGGTGAGGCTGGTCGAGCATCTTGCCGTCGAGCGAGGCGACGCCTGCGCCAGGCGCGAAGGCGGCAACCACGCGTCGCGCATGTTCGACGTCTGCCTCGCTCGGGGTGAACGCGGCATTGATCGATTCGACCTGACCGGGGTGAATGGCGAGCATGCCGGTGAAGCCCTCGCGGCACGCCGTGCGCGCATAGCGTTCGAGGCCGGCGCGATCGCGGAAATCTGCGAAGAGCGTATCGATTGCGGCAACGCCGGCTGCCTTCGCGGCGATCAGGCAGAGCGAACGCACCACGCGGTAGGTGAAGGCGAAATTTCCGTCATCGTCGCGATTGGTCGCCGCACCCAGCGCCGCAGAAAGGTCTTCCGCGCCCCAGGTGAGGCCCGCGAGCCGGGGTGGCGGGTTGCGATAGTCGCCGAGCGTCAGCGCCGCGGGTGGTGTCTCGCTCGCCACGGGAATGACGGCAATACCGCGTTCGGCAAGCCCCAGCGCGCGCTCGAGCGTCAGGAGATCGTAATCGAGCGTGCGCAACGTGTCAGGGGAATCAGGCTTCGGCACGATCACTCCCGCCGGCTTCGCCTCGACCACCGTATCGAGATCGGCTGAATAATCCGCGCTTCCGACCGGATTGATCCGCACCCAGAGGCTCGCGCGCGCTTTCGCACTCTGAGCATAGTCACGCGTCAGCGCACGGGCCTTGGGCCGGTTCGCCGCGGCAACGGAATCTTCGAGATCGAGGATGAGCGCATCGGCGGGAGAAGACTGCGCCTTCTCGAGCTTACGCTCGCTGTCGGCCGGCACGAAGAGCATCGAACGCAGGATCATCGCGCGTCCCCGGCAAAGAATGGCACGCGGAGACGCGGAGGCGCGGACGAAGAAAACTGAACCGCAAAGGCGCAAAGGCGCAAGGTTTCCTGGTGCACTCCGCACGCAGCTTCCTTCTCTGCGACATTGCGTCTCTGCGGTTTGAAATCTCCTGTGGTTCTGTGGCCCTGTGCGAGACCAGCGTCTGTCGGGATCGCGCGCATCATGCGGGTTTCCGCAACATGAGGGCGGAGCGTTTGCACGACGCAACCAGATCGCCTTTCTGGTTGAAGGTGCGGTGGGCGAAGATGACAATGCCGTTGTCGGGACGCGATTTCGAGGCGCGCAATTCCAGCACTTCGCTCTCGACGTGCAACGTGTCGCCATGGAACACAGGTTTGGGGAATCGCACCTCGTCCCAGCCGAGATTGGCGACCGTTGTTCCCAGCGTCGTTTCGCCCACGGAGATTCCCACCATCAGCCCGAGCGTGAAACAGCTGTTGACGATGCGATGGCCGAACTCGGTGTGCTCCCGGCAATATTCTTCGTCGAGATGGAGCGCCGCAGGGTTATGCGTCAGCGCGCTGAAAAACACGTTGTCGGCCTCGGTCACCGTGCGCCTGATGGCATGCTGAAAGGTCTGACCGACCGTGAATTCCTCGAAAAACAGACCCGGCATTTCGAACCCCGCTGAAACCGCGTATTGTTAGTCCGATTGTCGGGAGGGAAGCCAGAGCATGCTTGGAACATCCAGGATCGCGACATTTGTCTGCACGCGCGACCGCGCAACCGCGAAGGCGTTCTACGGCGAAACTCTGGGCCTCGCGCTGGTCCACGAGGACGACTACGCAGCGGTGTTCGATTGCAACGGCATCGCGCTGCGCATTTCCACCGTGAAGGAGCTCGTGCCGCAGCCCTTCACAGTGCTGGGCTGGAATGTGACCGACATCGAGGAGACCGCGCGCGCCATGATCGCAAAAGGCATCGCTTTCGAACGCGTGCCCGGTCTTCAGCAGGACGACATTGGCATCTGGTCGCCCGCACCTGGCGTGAAAGTGGCCTGGTTCAAGGATCCCGACGGCAACTGGCTCAGCATCGCCCAGCACTGAGCCGAGCTCCTCAAATTCAATTTTCTAAATACTTTCAATACCTTATATAAGTGCAAACAGAGAAAGGTCTCGGCGTCGCGTGGTAGAGCGTAGCAAAATATGGCTTGTGCGTGGACGAGCCGACAGCTTCAAAATTTCATTTCGCCGAAGCAATCAAAAGCCAACAGAAAAACCATCCTTGTACTGATCAGCCTGGGAATTTCGTGAAATAGCCCGGCAAACCGGACGTATCAGACTGACGACCCGATTGCCGTGCAAGCGACACTTCGGTCATTGTTCTGCCCTGGCCGGCAATGGGTCTGGCCCGGAAGCCAAAAATCCGGGCGCTCCATTTGGGAGAATTGTTTATCGGGCGTTCGATCGCCCCAATTTTATCTTATTTGAGCAATTGAACCTTTGCCTCCGCGGGCTAATATCCGTGCGCCGCGAACGGCAGCGACCGGGGCCTCGCGTTCGATCTCCCGACCGCCACATATGCGGCCGCCTTTGGGGCGGAGCCGCCATGGAGACCATAGAGCACGATGAGTTCTGTTCCGGCCGAGGGGCTTAGCGTTCGGAAGCCCGCCCGCCCATCCGGCATGAATCCGACCGATATCAGCAATCCCGACTATTTCCACAAGGTGGTGGACTGCCAATGGGCCTGCCCGGCCCATACGCCGGTGCCGGAATATATCCGGCTGATCGCGGCGGGGCGCTACACCGACGCCTATATGATCAACTGGAAATCGAATGTCTTTCCGGGCGTGCTGGGCCGCACCTGTGACCGCCCTTGCGAGCCGGCATGCCGGCGCGGCCGTGTCGAGAAGGAGCCGGTCGCCATTTGCCGGCTGAAGCGCGTCGCCGCCGACAACAAGGACGACATCTCCGGACTGCTCCCCTCCCCCGCGCCGCAGAAGAACGGCAAGCGCGTCGCTCTGATCGGCGCAGGCCCTGCCTCGCTGACGGTGGCGCGCGACCTGCTGCCGCTTGGCTACACTGTCGTGATCTACGATCAGGACAAGCTCGCTGGCGGCATGATGCGGACGCAGATTCCGAAATTCCGCCTGCCCGAGCGCGTGCTCGACGAGGAGTGCAATTATATCCTCGGCCTCGAGCCCGAGACGCGGTTCGGCGAAAAGATCACGAGCCTCAAATCGCTGCTGGCCGAGAATTACGATGCCATCTTCGTCGGCTGCGGCGCGCCGCGCGGCCGCGAGCTCGACATTCCCGGCCGCAAGGAAGCCGCGGCCAACATCCATATCGGGATCGACTGGCTGTCGAGCGTGTCGTTCGAACATGTCGACCGGATCGGCAAGCGCGTCATCATCCTGGGCGGCGGCAACACGGCGATGGATTGCTGCCGGACGTCGCGACGTCTGGGTGGCGAGGATGTCCGCGTGGTCGTGCGCTCAGGCTTCGAGGAGATGAAGGCCTCGCCCTGGGAAAAGGAAGATGCGATGGCGGAGGGAATCCCCATCTACAATTTCCTCGTTCCCAAATCCTTCACGCATGACAATGGCAAGCTGACCGGCGTGCTGTTCGAAAAGGTCAAAGCCGAAATCGACGCCAAGGGGCGGCGCAGCCTCGTGCCGACCGGCGAGCCCGACGAGCATATGACGTGCGACGACGTGCTGGTCGCGGTCGGGCAGGAGAACGCCTTCCCCTGGATCGAACGCGATATCGGCATCGAATTCGACCGCTGGGACATGCCCAGGGTCGATACGGTCACGATGCAATCGACCAATCCGAAAATCTTCTTTGGCGGCGACGCCGCGTTCGGCCCCAAGAACATCATCTGGGCCGTAGCGCATGGCCATGACGCGGCGATTTCCATCGACCAGTTCTGCAAAAGCGAAGATGTGTCGGTGCGGCCACCGCCGCATGTCAATCTGCTCAGTCAGAAAATGGGCATCCATGAGTGGAGCTACGACAACGATATCTCGCTCGACCTTCGCTTCAAGGTTCCGCACGCGCCCCCGGAAGTGACGCTGCGCAACGTCAAGGTGGAAGTGGAACTCGGCTTCGACCGCGAGCTGGCCTTTCACGAAGCGCAGCGCTGCCTGAATTGCGATGTCGAGACAGTGTTCGAGACGGCGCTTTGCATCGAATGCGACGCCTGTGTCGACATTTGCCCGATGGATTGCATCACCTTCACGCCGAACGGCGATGAAGCCGATCTGCGCACGCGCCTCACGGCACCGGCACCAAATCTGACGCAGGAAATCTACATTTCCGACGCGCTCAAGACCGGCCGCATCATGGCGAAAGACGAGGATGTGTGCCTGCATTGCGGGCTCTGCGCCGAGCGTTGCCCGACAGGGGCCTGGGACATGCGGAAATTCTATCTCGAAACTGCGCAGGCCGTCTGATGTGGTCGATGGATTGCAACAAGCGTGTCATCCTCACGCAAGCGAGGACCCAGTGCGCGAGCGTCAGCGAGCGCAGACGACTCTGCTATCGGCCTTGTGCGAAACACGTGGTTCGCCGCGCCGACGCGCGGCTGCTGGGTCCCCGCTTTCGCGGGGATGACAATGGTGGACTGGTATGACCCCACAATCCCTCACCGCCACCAACGATTTCGTCGTCAAATTCGCCAATGTCAACGGCTCCGGTTCGGCGAGCGCCAACGAGCTGTTTGCCAAATGCGTGTTGCGCATGGGCGTGCCTGTCGGCACCCGCAACATTTTTCCTTCAAACATCCAGGGATTGCCCACCTGGTTCGAAGTGCGCATCAGCGAAGCCGGCTGGCTTGGCCGGCGCGGCGGCGTGGACCTGATGGTCGCGATGAACCCGCAGACCTGGAACCGCGATATTGCCGAGATCGAACGAGGCGGCTACCTGGTCTACGACTCGACCAAGCCTCTCACGGGCCAGAAGATCCGCGACGACATCACGCTTCTCGGCGTGCCGCTGACCGATCTTGCAAACTCGCTCGAAGGCACCATCCCGCGCGAACGCCAGCTCCTGAAGAATGTCATCTATGTCGGAGCCCTGTCAGCACTGCTCGGTTTCGACGCGGGCGTGGTCGAAGGCCTGATCGGCGATCAGTTCAAGGGCAAAGACAAGCTCATCAAGCTCAATCTGCGGGCCGTGGAGCTTGGCCACACTCATGCGGCGGAAAGCCTCGCCGGCAAATGCCATCTCAGGGTCGCCCGAAGCGACGGCGTTGGCGATCGCATTTTCATCCACGGCAATGATGCGGCCGGGCTTGGCTGCGTCTATGGCGGCGCCACCGTCTGCGCCTGGTATCCGATCACGCCCTCCACCTCGCTCGCGGAGGCCTTTACAGCGCATTGCAAGAAGCACCGCGTCGATCCGGTGTCGAAAGACAACAAATTCGCCATCGTGCAGGCGGAAGACGAGATCGCAGCCATCGGCATGGTGATCGGCGCCAACTGGAACGGCGCCCGCGCCTTCACTGCCACGTCCGGTCCCGGAATTTCGCTGATGCAGGAATTCTTCGGCCTCGCCTATTACGCCGAAGTGCCAGCCGTGATCTTCGACATCCAGCGCGGTGGCCCATCGACCGGCATGCCGACGCGCACGCAACAGTCCGATCTTCTGCTGGCCGCCTACGCAAGCCATGGCGACACCAGGCATGTGCTGTTGTTCCCGAAGGATCCGCGCGAATCGTTCGAATTCGCGGCGCAATCCTTCGATCTCGCCGAGCGGCTGCAGACACCCATTTTCGTGATGATGGATCTCGACATCGGCATGAACGACTGGCTGGTCGAGCCGCTCCAATGGGATGATGCGCGCAAATATGACCGCGGCAAGGTGATGACCGCGGCGGAACTCGAAACCGGCAAACAGTTTGCCCGCTATCTGGACGTCGATGGCGATGCGATCCCATGGCGCACATTGCCGGGCGTACATCCCGCCAAAGGCACCTATTTCACGCGCGGCAGTTCGCACGATGCCTATGCCCGCTACAGCGAGGTCGGAAAGGACTACACCGACGGGATGCAGCGGCTGCTGCGCAAGCTCGACACGGCCAAGACGCTGGTGCCGGCGCCCATAGTGCAACAGGCGAAAGCGACTACGCGCTGGGGGGCGATCTATTACGGCTCGACCAGCATTGCGATGGACGAGGCCATGGTCACGCTCGAATCGCAAGGTCTGCATCTCGACACGCTGCGTGTCCGCGCCTTTCCCTTCGCCGAATCCGTGTCAGACTTCGTCGCCGCGCATGACCAGGTGTTCCTGGTCGAGCAAAACCGCGATGCCCAGATGATGAAACTCATCGTCAACGAATGCGCTATCGATCCGGCACGATTCATCTCCATACTCCACTACGACGGCACGCCCATCACCGCGCGTTTCATCACCGGCGCGATTGCCGAGCGCATGACGGTCGCCCGCAAGGAAGCCGCTGAATGACGTATATCGCCAAGCCGAAATTCCACCATCCGGCACTGCAGAAGAACGCCGTCGGATTTACGCGCCGCGACTACGAAAGCCGCATCTCCACGCTTTGTGCCGGCTGCGGTCACGATTCGATCAGTGCCGCGCTGATCGAAGCCTGTTACGAGCTTGCGCTCGAACCTCATCGCGTCGCGAAGCTCTCCGGCATCGGTTGCTCGTCGAAAACACCCGATTATTTCCTGGGGCAAAGCCACGGCTTCAATGCCGTGCACGGGCGCATGCCGAGCGTTCTCACCGGCGCCAATCTGGCCAATCGCGATCTCATCTATCTCGGCGTATCCGGCGACGGCGATTCCGCCTCGATCGGGCTCGGTCAATTCGCCCATTGCGTCCGCCGCGGCATCAACATGGTCTATATCTGTGAGAACAATGGTGTTTATGGCTTGACCAAGGGCCAGTTCTCCGCGACCGCCGACAAAGGCTCGAAGAGCAAGACGGCCGTCAACAGCGATTCGCCGATCGATCTCGTGAGCCTCGCGCTGTTGCTGGGCGCAACCTTTGTCGCCCGCTCGTTCTCAGGCGACAAGAAGCAACTTGTGCCCCTCTTGAAGGCCGCGATCGGACACAAGGGATCGGCGATCCTCGACGTGATCAGCCCTTGCGTGCAGTTCAACAACAACCCGGCTTCCACCAAATCCTACGATTTCGTGCGCGAGCATAACGAGGCCGTCAATCGCATCGACTTCATCACGCCACGCGAGACGATCACAGTGGACTATGAGCCCGGGACCGTCGAAATGGTGACGCAGCATGACGGCTCGGTGCTGAAGCTGGCCAAGCTGCACACCGACTACGATCCGCGCAATCGCGCGGCAGCGATGGCCTATTTGCAGGACCGGCACGCGGCCGGCGAGATCGTCACCGGTCTGCTTTATCTCGATCCCGAGCCCGAGGACATCCACACGCATCTGAAGACGGTTGCGACGCCGCTCAACGCCCTCGCCGAACCCGACCTCTGTCCCGGTACCGAGAAACTCGTGGCGATCAACGAGTCGTACCGGCCTTAGTAGGCTGTCGTTTCGCGACCTCGTCACGCCCGGTAAGCCGCGCTTGCACTGCGGAGGAAGAGCTACGCCCGTATGACGGCGTCAAATCATGGACACTTTCCGGCCGCATGTGAGGAAACATGCTTCAGTGTCCCGCGGCTTTGCGTGGCCGACCGCCGCGACAGCCGTTGATGCGCGCGGCGGCAGTCTTGGCAGAGGAACGTGAACGACCACCAAGCTCGCCCATAGCGCCTGCCATCCAACGCGGCGATCCGAATATGCCGTTGATGAGAGCGGGCAGATAAAGATCGGCGTCCAGTCGCGGCCAGCGCAAGCCAAGACCTGTTGGGCTGATTTCGATCTGGGACAGTTCGGCGGCGGAGGCGCCCGCCAGCCCCTCGGCGCAGTCCGGCGGAAATGCGAGCTCCACAGCGCTGTCGAGACTCACGATGACACGCGAGCGGCGGCGATCATAGCGGGCAGCTACCGCGCGCGGTCCCGTCTTCATACGGGCCCGCGACGCGGCTCGCGCCTTGTTTATCTGGCTTGCGCTAATGGTCATGGATATTCCTCCAGGCGTGACAAAGCGCCTTGATGTTTTCATCCAGCAGGACCGCCACCTCGCGCAGCCTCCGGGCGGAGAATCCGAAGCTCTCGCGCACGCTCACGGGCCCCTCAGGGCAGTTGAGATCAAATACGGCTTCTACTCCAGCTCCGATAGCATGCACGTGGTCCGGATGGTGATCGTTTGGATAGATCACAATGCGTAACCCATCTTGCCTCAGGATTGTCGGCACGGCGTCAACCTAACAAAACCTAACCGCTTGGGAAATAGCAAATGCACGGCTTGTTGCATCCTAGCTCAATGCCTGGTTCCCGACTTCCAGCAATCGTTGCTTGGCACGTTCCTCGGGTCCATCGAGTACATATTCCGGTTGGCACAGGCCCGAGGCGCGGGCGCGCAGCTGCCGGATCAATTCCCGTCCTTGTGCGATCGGTACGCGAAAATGCGAGGTGCCCGGCGCGCGATCCAGATGGTGCAGATAGTACGGTTTGATTCGCGCCTCCACAAAGGCGCGCATCAGCGCTTCAAGCGTGTCGATATCGTCATTGATGCCCTTGAGCAAAACCGACTGGCTCAGCATCGGAATGCCGGCATCGACGATCTTCGCGCAGGCACGCCGCGCCTCCTGCGTCAGCTCCCTGGGATGATTGGCGTGCAGCACGACATAGGTCGCACCGCCGGCAAGCGTGATGGACCGCACGAAGTCATCCGAGATGCGCTGCGGATCCACAACGGGAACCCGCGTGTGCCAGCGCAGGATGCGGACGTGGCCGATGGCGGACACCTGCGCCACCAAGGCCGCAGCACGGCGCGCGCTCAGGATGAAGGGATCACCGCCGGTGACGATGAGTTCCCAGATCTCCGGGTGCGCCCGGATGTAGGCAAGCGCAGCGTCGAGTTCCGCGGCAGACAATGCTCCTTCGCCGGGACCGACTTCGGCGCGGCGAAAGCAGAACCGGCAATAGACAGGACAGGCCTGCACAAGCTTGAGCAGCACACGATCGCGATAGCGATGCACGATGCCCTGAACAGGACTGTGCGCCGCATCGCCGATGGGATCGGCGGCTTCGTCGTCCCTATCCCGCAGTTCCGACGCAGTCGGGAGAAACTGGCGGCCAATGGGATCGTCGGCATGTTCGATGAGCGAGGCGATCTGCGGTGTGATCGAAATCGCGTAGCGCTCAGCGACACAGTCGAGCACGGCAATGTCTTCCGGACGCACCAGACCGGCCTGCGCGAGCGCCGATGGCGTGGTAAGGATGCGGCTCACGGAACCGAACCCTCGAGCGGCGTCCAGAGCACGTCATCGATGCGGGGCGCGCCGAGCGCGAGCATCACAAGACGGTCGAAGCCGAGCGCTACCCCGCTTGCCTCCGGCATATGCGCGAGTGCTTCCAGGAAGGCATCGTCGATCGGATAGCGCTCGCCATATCTGCGCGCTTTCTCATTCATCTCCTGCTCGAAGCGCGTCCGCTGTTCTATCGGGTCGGTCAGTTCGCCAAATCCATTGGCGAGCTCGACGCCGCAGGCATAGAGCTCGAAACGTTCTGCAACGCGCGGATCATCCATCGTCGCGCGCGCCAGGGCCGCTTCACAGCGTGGGTATTCGTGGAGAATGGTCGGGCGGCCCATACCGAGCCGGGGTTCTACAAATGCGACGAGCAGTTTGCTGAACAGATCGGCCCAGTCATCGTCAGAGGCCGCTTCGACACCGACCCTGCCGGCCTCGGCTGCCAGTTTTGCTCGGTCGCCTTCGCCCTTCGCGGAAAGCGTTGATAACAAATCGACATGCGCGTAACGCGCGAAAGCTTCAGCGACCGAAATCCGCTCCGGCTCCAGGAAGGGATCACAGCTACGGCCGCGAAAAACAAGGCTGGTTGCCTGGGCCGTTTGCGCTGCAATGCGCAGGAGCGCAATGCAATCGGCGATGACGCCATCATAGGCCTCTTCAGCGCGATACCATTCGAGCATGGTGAATTCCGGCGCGTGCAGCGGGCCGCGCTCGCGATTGCGGAATACGCGGGCAAAATCGAATATGCGGCGCTCACCCGCGGCCAGCAGCTTTTTGCTGGCGAATTCCGGCGAGGTGTGGAGGTAAAGTCTCTCGCTTGCGCCGTCGACGGCAATCGCTTCCGTCGCGAAAGCATGAAGATGCGCTTCGTTGCCGGGCGAGACCTGCAGAATCCCGCATTCGACCTCGACAAAACCGTGCCCCTCGAAATGGTTTCGGAGTGCGGCCTTGATGCGCATGCGTGCATGCAGACTCGCCCGGCGGTCGGCATGGGCGTGTCGGGTCCACCACGTCCCCATCGCTACTCCTGATCGCCAGCAGGGTGGCCACTTGGCCCCGGCCCGGGCGGCTGCTATGACCCCGCGCGTCAAAAGCGAAAGGGTGTTCAGTGGTCGCGGTTATTGCAAGCAATGTTCGCAAGGGCAATGTGATTGACAGGGATGGCCAGCTTTACGTCGTGCTCACTGCCGAGAACATCCATCCCGGCAAGGGCACGCCGGTCACGCAGCTCGAGATGCGGCGTATCCGCGACGGCGTGAAGATCAATGAGCGCTACAAGACCACGGACTCGCTCGAAAAGGCGTTTATCGACGAACGACCGCATACTTATCTTTATCACGATGGCGATCATTACGTTTTCATGGACCCCCAAACCTTCGATCAGGTCTCTGTCACGGAAAGTATTGTCGGAGAGGCGGCGCCCTATCTGGACGAAAACATGGAGGTCCGGCTCGCGACGCATAATGGCACGCCGATCTCCATCCAACTGCCGGCACGGGCCACCCTGGAAGTGGTGGAAACGGAGCCTGTGATGAAGGGACAGACGGCATCCGGGTCATTCAAGCCGGCCAAGCTGGCCAACGGCGTGCGCACGATGGTGCCGACCCATATCGTCGTCGGCGCCCGGATCGTAGTCCTGACCGAGGACGGCTCCTACGTCGAACGGGCCAGGGACTAGGCGATTCTGGCCGCTCAGAAGTAGATGAAATAGACGATGGCGAGCGCCACGATTCCCAGCGCAAGACTGATACCAAGCACATAGCGCATGTGGCCGAGGGTGACGCCCTGGCGCGCGGCGACAGTGGGAAGCACCTCACTGCTGACGTGGGACGGCTCGACTGGCATTTCAGCTCTTCCCGACATGGAATTGCTCTCCCTGAGTTGCGAGCGGCGGACCGTTTTTGGCGACCAGCGCGCGCTCAAATTCCCGTACCTGGCTTTCGGCCTCATCCCTGCCGATCCCGTAGCCCGCCTGAATCCGGCCAATAAGCTGGTCGCGCTTCCCGGCAATGACGTGCAAATCGTTGTCGGTGAGCTTTCCCCAGCGCTCGAGCACCTTGCCGGAAAGCTGAGCCCACCCGCCCTCGATCTGTTCCCAGGTCACCAGAACCCCGATTCATTCAGAGACGACCCAAGGAAAACGGGCAGCCGAGTCGGCCGGTTCCCTCCGGTCGTCCGCGTTCCCGCCCGATCTGCCAAAACGCCAATCGCCCCGAGGGGGCTCGGGGCGGTGGACCATAGTGGGGGAGGAAAGTGAGCGGACACCCGATGCGGGGTGTCGAAGGGGCTGGGGCGTACCGGACCGGACATCCGCTCTGTGATAAGAACGTCGGACCTCAAGGGTGGTTCCAAAATTTCTTTAAGAAATTCGAAGTATGTCGCGGTGGGATGTAACGCGCTGATTTCACTTGGTTATTTCACCATGGCGCGACGCGGGAGATCATGTTTCAGGGGTGGGGGAAAGAAAATAAATCTGGCGCGCCCACCCATCAAAGCGGCGGGCGGCCCCGGAGCGCCCCGGAAAAGGCACTGACGATCAGAAGCACAACAAAGACGAGCAAGAGCACCTTGGCGATCATCGCGGCCAAGCCGGCAAGAGCGAAGAACCCGAGCAGGCCGGCCACCAGTGCCAGGATCAGAAACATCAAAGCCCAACGGAGCACTGTGCGACCCTCTAGCGCCGGAAAAACAGAGCGGTCAGCAATGCACCCGCGGTCATGGAAAGAGCGCATGCCGCCAAGGGCTGCCGGCGCACGGAGCCTTTCAGGGAATGGACATTTCGGCTCGTCCACTCTTCGGCATCCCCATAGGCATCTCCGACGGAATGGAGCGCACCAGTCGTAGCGTGGCCGATCCCATCGGCCAGCCTGCGTGCGTCCTTTTGAAGAGCCTGAAAATCGGATTGGAGTGCGTCAAACTCGGCCGCGACCTTGGCCACACCTCTGCGCCTGCCATTGAACATACCCATACCCGACCTCCGCTTGACGTCTGTGTGTCGGGTTCCAACGTGCCGGCAAGGCGCGGAGTTCCCAGACGTCAAGCCGCCTTGCGTTTGATCGGATGGAAGAAAAGGGCCTGCCCCACAGTGGCTTGCACCGTTTCGGGCAGAAACGGCTTGGCGATGAGATAGGTAGGCTCCGGACGTTCGCCGGTGAGGAGTTTCTCCGGGTAGGCCGTCACAAAAATCACCGGAATGTCGAAGCTATCGAGAATTTCGCTGACCGCATCGATCCCCGAGCCGCCCTCGCCGAGGTTGATATCGGCAAGAACCAGGCCTGGTTTATGGGCGAGCGCCAGTTCGATGGCTTGCTGGCGGGTCGCTGCGGTCCCTACGACTTCGTGGCCAAGCTCGGTGACGAGGTTTTCAAGGTCGAGCGCAATGATCGGCTCGTCCTCGATGATCAGAACCCGCGAAACGAGTTCTGTCTCGATCGCCCGCTGGGCATCGATAATGGCCTGCTCGACCTCTTCCGCGGATTCATCAAGAATCTTGCCCGCTTCTTCGAGGCTGAAGGATTCCACCGCGGTCAGAAGCAGCGCCGCGCGACGGGAGGCCGAAAGCGACAGGAGCCGAGCCTCGGGGCTGGAATTCTCTGTGGCAGCCGCCTGCGCATCGTAATGGATCGAAGGGCTCGACCAGATACGGTGAAACAGCCTGTAAAGCGCCACTCGCGGCGGGAGATCGGAATCCAGCGCTTCCTCGCCGGCAAGCAGCGCGGTCAGCGCAGCGCGCACATAGGCATCGCCGCTATGTTGGGAACCCGTCAACGCGCGAGCATAGCGGCGCAGATAAGGCAGATGCGGCGCCAAGGCGTGCGTGACATTCATCGGTAATCTCCTTCGACAACACTAGCCTGTCAAAAAACGGGCGCCAACCCGAAAAGTTCCCTGCTCGCGGAACCAAAGAGCCGGGACGGCGTTGGGTAAAATAGGGCGTCGAATCCGGTTAACGGGGGCTCCTGCACATATTGTGCCCATATATTTTCGTGACGTCCAAACGCTGGGAGTGTCAGAATTGGCGACCGCGACTCAACGGCGGGGCTGGGGTGTTGATTCCGTGACGAAGGAATCCAAAACGGATAAAGACAAGAATCGGGCCGTGCGTGCCCGCCAGCGCGCGATCGGGCGCGAGCTAAGGCGCATCTACGACAATGTGGCGAAGGAGCCCGTGCCCGGAGATTTTCTGGATCTCCTGCGCAAGATCGACGAAGCCGGGGGCGGGGAAAGCGATCCCCAAACGTGACCGAACCACATCGCCAGGCAGAGGAGGCTCGGCCCGCGCGGGCCGATACGGACTCGCAATTCAAGGCCGAGCTTCTGGACCTGATCCCGTTCCTGCGGGCCTTTGCCCGCTCCCTCTGTGGAAATCAGGAAACCGCGGATGACCTTGCCCAGGAAACTCTCGTAAAGGCCTGGCAGGCGCGCAGCACATTCGCGCCTGGCACAAATCTCAAAGCTTGGCTTTTCACGATTTTGCGCAACCAGTTCTATTCGGATCGCCGGCGCGCGTGGCGGCAGGCCCCCTGGGATCAGGATGCTGCCGAACGAATCCCCGGCTCAAGCGGCGAGCAAACCTGGGCCGCCGAACTTTCCGACACGGCACGGGCTCTTTCCCGTCTCTCCGACGAGCAGCGCGAAGCGCTGATCCTTGTCGGCGCCGGCGGCTTTTCCTATGAAGATGCGGCCGCGATTTGCCATTGCGCGGTTGGCACAGTGAAGAGTCGCGTGGCAAGGGCGCGCAAATCGCTCCTGTCCGTTCTGGAGGGCGAAGATCCGCTGCCGCCTGCGCTGCGTGAGGCGGAAGGAGACGCCGCAAATGAGATTATGGCGCAGCTCGATAGGCTGGCGCCGGGCGCCTTCCTCGGTGGCGCACGGAAGCGAAATCCCGGCTCGTCCTAACTCGCACTCGATTCGCCTTCGTCTGCTTTTGACCATCAGCATCGCGCTGTTGCCGGTAGCGATCATGAGCGTCCTGCAGGGTGTGGAGCGCGCCCAGCGCGACTCGGCGGCGATACGCGAGCAATTGATTTCCGATGCCCGCCTCGCCGTGGCCCCCGAAGAAAACGTGCTGGCCGCCGCCGATCACGTCGCGCATGTCCTGGCAACTCTGCCGGCCGTCCGCGATACTGCGGCGCAATGCAATGGCGACCTCGCAGCGGCGCGCAACGGCTTTTCCTTCTTTTCGAATATCGCCCGCACCAACGCCCGCGGAACAGTCGTCTGCTCGGCTCTGCCGCGCTCTCTCGGGTTCGATGCGAGCCGCCTCAGGAGTTGGCGAGCGGCGCAGCACCTCACCGATTTCGATGTAACAGGCGAGACCGTCAGCGCCATCACCGGGCAGCCGATCATTCTGGGCATGCTGCCGCTGCGCGACGGCCAGGGCCACTTCGACGGAACGCTTAATATCGGGATCAGTGTTCGCTGGATCGACGATCTGGTCCGCTCCAGCCACCTCTCCCGCAGCTGCGTCATGGCTCTCTTCGACCGGACCGGCAAGATCATCGCGTCCAACGATCCGAAGCGCGCCGCCATTCTTTACCAGGGCGTTTTGCCCGGAACGGCTCCTCGCCTCGCATCTGCCGGCGACAGCGCCGGCAATACCTGGATTTACGCCACTGCGGCCCTTCTCGGGAAAAACGTTTTCGTCGGCTTCGCAGTGAAACAGTCCAGCGCCTTTCGGCCCACCTACATTCATGTGGCAACCGATTTTGTCACACCGCTGCTGATGCTTGCCCTGACATGGGTTGCAACGTGGATTGCCACCGAACAGCAGGTGACGCGATGGATCCTCTATCTGGAACGAATAGCCGCTGCCTATAAGGCCGGACACTATTCGCTCCGTCCGAGTCTGACGCGCGCTTCGAGCGAATTTCAGATTCTCGGACAAGCCCTCGCCGCGATGGCGGAGGCCATTCAGGAGCGGGACCGCTCGCTGCGCGATGCCGTGGCACAAAAATCCTTGCTGATAAAAGAGATTCACCATCGCGTGAAAAACAACCTGCAGATCGTCATGAGCCTGCTCAGTCTGCAGGCCGGACGCCTCAGGGATCCCGCGGCACAGGAGGCCCTTCGTCAGTCACGGGCACGGATCAATGCGCTCGCTCTGGTACACCGCATTCTTTATGAGATCGAAGACCAGCAGATTGTCGGTCTGAAGCCCCTTCTCGAGCAGCTGATGGAGCAGACCCGCGAAGGATTCGGGGCGGAGCGCCGCGACATTGCAACCGAGGTTTCGTCCGTTTCCATCGCCGTTCCCGGCGACGTCGCAGTGCCGATTGCGCTCCTGGTGATTGAGGCACTGACAAATGCCTACAAGCACGCGTTCCCGTTTGAGCGCGGCGGCACCATCCGTTTGACCCTTGAATATGCCAGTGAAGAGCGGCTGCATCTGTCCGTTGTCGATGACGGGATCGGAATGGCGGATGCCGAAGCCGAAGCAAGCATCGGCGCGCGCCTGATCGCGACATTCGGACAGCAGCTCGGCGGCACCGCGCGCACCCGCAATTCCCCACAGGGAGGCACGTGTGTCGAGGTGGAGTTTGCCGTCCCGAGCAGAACAACCACGATGTAGCGCGTCTCCTGGCTGACCGGGAACCGCGTGCTCCTCAGATATGCAGGGCGTGGCCCAGCGTACGCAAAGTCGTCTCGTGGAACGCTTCGCCGAGTGTCGGATGGACGTGGATGGTTCCCGCAATGTCTTCAATGACGGCACCCATCTCCAGCGCGAGCGCAAATTCGCCGACGAGTTCGGAAACATGCGCTCCGACCGCCTGGATTCCGAGCAGCCGGTGATCGTCCTTGCGGGCAAGCACGCGCACGAAGCCGCCTTCGTCACCGGCATCCATCGACAGCGCGCGGCCATTCGCCGAAAACGGAAACATCGCGGTGATCGTCTCAATCCCTTTCAACGCCTCGTCGCCCGGCGCGAGACCCGCGCTCACCACCTCAGGTTCGGTGAAGCAGACCGCCGCGATCGCGACTGGCGCGAAACGCCGCTTCCGCCCGGCGATGATCTCGGCGACCATTTCGCCCTGCGACATGGCCTTGTGCGCCAGCATCGGTTCGCCGACGAGATCGCCGATCGCCCAGACATTTTTCATGGACGTTCGGCACTGATCGTCAACATGAACAAAACGCCCATCCATGTCGACGGCCATGTTTTCGAGGCCCCAGCCATGCGTGTTGGGTTTGCGGCCAACGGTCACCAGAATCTTGTCGGCTTCGAGGTGTTCGATTTTGCCGTCTTTGGTCTCGATCGTCAGCGCGGCGGCGCCTTTGCGCTCTGCCAGCCCCTTTGCCTTGGCGCCAAGATGCAGCGTGACGCCTGACCGCGTCAGCCATTTGCGCACCGGCTCTGCGAGTTGGGTATCGAACAGCGGCAGGATCCGGTCGAGCGCTTCCACGACCGTCACATCGGCACCGAGCCTGCGAAAGGCGATGCCCAATTCCAGCCCGATATAACCGGCACCGACCACGACGAGTTTCTTCGGCAACCTATCGAGAGACAGCGCTTCGGTAGACGAAATGACCGGACCGCCGAAGGGCACGAACGGCAACTCGACTGGGAGCGAACCATTTGCAAGGATCACATGTTCGGCCTGAATGGTAACCGGGCCGTTCTTGCACGTCACCGTGCAGGTTTTCGCATCGGAAAAATTGGCCCATCCATCCACCACACGCACCTTGGCGCGCTTCAGAAGTGCGGCGACGCCGCCATTCAGTTTGGCGACAATGCCTTCCTTCCAAGTGACGAGGGCGGGCATATCGAGCGCGGGTGGCGCGGCGAGCGAGATGCCGTGGCGCGTCTTGCGACTGGCGTGATGCATCGCCTCGAATTCGCCGGCGACGTGGATAAACGCTTTTGACGGGATGCAGCCACGAATCAGGCAGGTGCCACCCAGCGTGTCACCCTCGACCAGAATGGTCTCGAGTCCGAGCTGACCCGCGCGAATGGCAGCCACATAGCCACCGGGCCCGCCGCCGACAACGAGGACCTTGGTCTTGAGCGTCTCTGCCATTTTCAATCCATGAACAGGGTGGCGGGGTGTTCGAGCAGCGCCTTCATGCGCTGGATGAATTCGGCGGCGTCAAAACCGTCCACGACACGGTGATCGAACGAGGATGAAAGGTTCATCATCTTGCGGATCACGATCTGGCCGCCGCGCACGACGGGCCGTTCGACGATCGCATTGGGTCCGATGATCGCGACTTCGGGATGATTGATCACCGGCGTTGTCACCACGCCGCCAAGCGGCCCGAGACTCGTGATCGTGATGGTGGACCCTGTCAGCTCGTCTCGGCTCGCTTTGCCGTCACGCGTCAACTGCGCCAGGCGGGCTACTTCGGTCGCAGAATCCCAGATGTCGAGCGTTTCGGCATGCCGTACGACAGGCACGATCAATCCGTTCGCGGTCTGCGTCGCGATGCCGATATGCACGCCGGCATGACGATGCACGACTCCGGCATCGTCGTCGAAACGCGCATTGATCTGCGGATAGGCAGGCAGGAGCCGCACGAGCCCCCGCATCAGAAACGGCAGCAGCGTGAGCTTCGGCTGTTCCTTGCGGCGCACCGCGTTCAGATGGTTGCGCAGCCCCTCGAGCTCCGTCATGTCGACTTCTTCGACATAGGCGAAGTGCGGAATACGGCGCTTCGCTTCCTGCATCTTCTCGGCAATCTTGCGCCGGAGGCCGATCACCCTGATTTCATCGATGGCTTCCCGGCGGTCATAGCCGCCACGCGTGCGTCCGACAGTTCCGCCGGAGGACACATAGCCGTCGAGATCGGCGTGGCTGATGCGGCCAGCGGGACCCGTGCCCGGCACGAATTGCAAGCCGACGCCCAATTCCTCGGCGCGTTGTCTCACCGCCGGCGATGCGAGCGGCTTGGTATCGGGCGCGCGGGTGGCGACGGCAGGGCGCGACATCGCAGGCGTCGGCGCAGGCTTCACCGCCCCCCCACCCTGCCCCTCTCCCCCTGAAGAGGGGGCGAGGGAAGGTTTCGCAGGAGGAGGTACGGAACTCCCTCTCGCCTCCTTCTGGGGGAGGGGGTCGGAGTGAGGCGGCTTCGGAGCCGGCGTGGCGGACTTCCCGCTCACATTTCCCGCGCCCTCCACTTCGAGCTCGACAAGCGGTGCACCGACCGGCGCCATCTCGCCGGGCGTTCCATGCAACGACACGATCACGCCGGAAACGGGAGACGTCATCTCGACCGTCGCCTTGTCGGTCATCACATCGACCAGCTGCTGGTCTTCCTCGATGCGCTGGCCTACCGCCACATGCCACGCAACAATCTCTGCTTCCGCCGTTCCTTCGCCAACATCGGGCAGCTTGAATACGTAACGTCCCATGTCAGGCCTCCATCGCGCGGCGCATGGCCTCGGCGAGCCGCGCCGGTCCGGGAAAATATTGCCACTCGAAAGCGTGCGGGTAAGGCGTATCCCACCCGGTCACCCGTTCGATCGGCGCCTCGAGATGAAAGAAGCAGCTCTCCTGCACAATCGCCGAAAGTTCGGCGCCAAACCCGCTGGTGCGCGTAGCTTCGTGGGCAATCACACAACGCCCGGTTTTTTCCACCGATTGCACAATGGTTTCCACATCGAGCGGCACCAGGGTCCGCAGATCGATCACTTCCGCATCGATGCCAGTGTCGTGCGCCGCCGCGAGAGCCACATGCACCATCGTGCCATAGGCGAGAATGGTAAGATCGCCGCCCTCACGCACCACCGAAGCCTTGCCAAGCGGGACGGTGTAATGATCCGCCGGCACTTCGCTTGCCGGATGCTGCGACCATGGCGAAACGGGACGGTCATGATGGCCGTCGAACGGGCCATTGTAGATGCGCTTGGGTTCGAGAAAGATCACGGGATCGTCATCCTCGATGGCGCTGATCAGGAGCCCTTTCGCGTCGTATGGCGTGGAAGGGATCACGGTTTTCAGGCCTGCGACATGCGCAAAAAGCGCTTCGGGACTCTGACTGTGCGTCTGGCCGCCAAAGATGCCGCCGCCATAAGGCGTGCGGATCGTGAGCGGCGACCAGAAGTCTCCGGCGGAACGATAACGCAGACGCGCAGCCTCGGAAACGAGCTGATCGAACGCCGGATAGATGTAATCGGCGAACTGAATCTCTACCACCGGGCGCAGACCATAGGCGCCCATGCCGATCGCCACCGCCACGATACCCGCCTCGCCAATGGGCGTATCGAAACAACGCGTCTTGCCATGCTTCTTCTGAAGGCCGTCCGTCGCGCGGAAGACACCGCCGAAATATCCGACGTCCTCGCCGAACACGAGAACATCGGGATCGCGCGTCAGCATGACATCCATCGCGGAATTGAGCGCCTGGATCATGTTCATCACAGCCATGATCAAACTCCCATCTGCTGGCGCTGCCGCCGCAAATGCCCCGGCATTTCCTTGTAGACATCCTCGAACATCGTTTTCGTGCTCGGCAATTCGCTGTTGCCCAGCGTCCCGAAACTCTCGGCCTCCTTGTTGGCCGCACGCACCTGTTCGACGGACTCTTTTTCCGCCGCGGCGTGATCGTCATCCGACCATTCGCCAAGCGCGGTCAGATGTTGCCGCAGCCGGTGAATCGGATCGCCAAGCGGCCAGTGTTTGGCCTCGTCGGATGGGCGGTAGCGGGCAGGATCGTCGCTCGTCGAATGACCTTCGGCGCGGTAGGTGAAGTGTTCGATCAGCGTGGCGCCGAGATTGGCCCGCGCCCGTTCTGCCGCCCAGCGCGTGACCGCGTACACCGCGAGGAAATCATTGCCGTCGACGCGCAGGCTTGGCAGGCCGTGGCCGATGCCCCGGGACGCGAACGTCGCCTGTTCGCCGCCCGCGATGCCCTGGAAGCTCGAAATCGCCCATTGATTGTTGACGATGTTCAGAATGACGGGCGCGCGATAGACCGAGGCAAAATTGAGGGCGTGATGAAAATCGCCCTCCGCCGTCGAACCTTCCCCGATCCATGTCGCCGCGATCCGGTCGTCGCCCTTGTAGGCGGAGGCCATCGCCCAGCCGACAGCCTGGCTGAACTGCGTGCCGAGATTGCCCGAAATCGTGAAGAAGCCGAACTCCTTGCTCGAATACATGATGGGAAGCTGGCGGCCCTTCAACGGATCGCGAACGTTCGAGTAGATCTGACACATCATCTCCACGAGAGGATAACCCCGCGAGATCAGAAGGCCCTGTTGGCGATAGCTCGGAAAGCACATGTCCGTGCGGTCCAGCACCTGCGCCTGCGCAATCGCCACGGCTTCCTCGCCCGTGCACTTCATGTAGAACGACGTCTTGCCCTGGCGCTGGGCACGGAACATGCGGTCATCGAAGGCGCGCGTCAGAATCATGGTCTTCAGGCCGCGCCGAAGCGTTTCGGCGTCCAGGCGCGGGTTCCACGGCCCCACGGCCTTCCCGTCCTCGTCCAGCACCCGAATGAGCGAGAAAGCGAGATCCGTGATGTCGCGCGGCGCCACATTCTCATCGGGCCGACGCACCTCGCCGGCCTTCGGGATCTGCATCCGGCTGAAATCGGGGCGATCGCCCGGCCGCGACATGGGCTCGGGAATGTGGAGCGAAAGTGGACTGCGGTTTTTCATGGATGCCTCGACGGACCGGTGACCAAAGGCAAAGGCGGCCGGGGCGCAGATATCATCGCAGGTCGCGGCAACGTCAAGGACACCGAATGTAACGCCGTCGCGGGACAGAAAACGGCGACGGCGAACGATTTTCCGACACGAAGACCACAAATTCGCTAACGCCCCGATACAAACTGCGGATACCTATCGTGCTGCGACTGCGAAGAGCGGGCGCATGCACCGCGAGACCACCAATGAACCCACTTCCACCCCACCTTCTGGATCGCTGCGACGAAGCCGTTTTGGCTGCCGAGGGCTTGATCGCCACGGCGCGCCAGCAGGTGCGCGCTCGCCTGGGCGAAAGGCCCCGGACAGAAGCTCTCGACCGGGAACAGCGGGCGACCCATGCCTTTGCCTGGTACGCCACGACCGTCGAGGCGTTGCGCCAGGCGGGCCGCTGGGCGCGACGCCTGTCAGATGAACGGCGCCTCGGCAACCTTGAACAGCTCCTCCTTGCCGGACTGTTCGGCGAGTATCTTGGCCAACTCTCTGGCGGCGTGCCGATGAGCCAGAACGAGATCGCCCGGCCGAGTGACATGGATCTGGACGACGGCGATGTCGCGGCCTTCGCGTCCGGGGCCGCCGTGCGCGAACTGAGGGCATTGGGAACGGGTCGCGATCTGAGGGCAGCGCTCGGTCAGCATCTCGCCCGCGACGCCGGCGCGATGTTCTTCGGCGAACCGGGCCTCGACGACACCATGGCAATGATCCGCGAGCAGTTCTTCCGTTTCGCACGAGAGAAGGTAGCGCCCCATGCCCACCAATGGCATCTCCGCGACGAACTGATTCCGCTGAACGTCATAGAAGAAATGAGTGCGCTTGGCGTTTTCGGCCTGACGATTCCCGAGGCATTCGGCGGCTCGGGATTGTCGAAGTTGGCGATGTGCGTGGTGTCGGAAGAATTGAGCCGCGGCTATATCGGCGTCGGTTCGCTCGGCACCCGTGCCGAGATTGCGGCCGAGCTCATTTTGAGCGGCGGGACGAAAGAGCAGCAAGAGATCTGGCTGCCGCTGATTGCGCGCGGTGATAAACTTCCTACCGCGGTATTCACCGAACCGGACACGGGATCCGATCTGGGCGCGCTCCGAACCCGTGCCGTGCGCGATGGCGACTCCTATCGCATTTTCGGCAACAAGACCTGGATCACCCATGCCGCGCGGGCGGATGTGATGACGCTGCTCGTGCGCACGGATCCGGAAAGTACCAACTATCGCGGCCTGTCGCTGCTGCTTGCAGAAAAGCCTCGCGGCAGCGAAGCCAATCCTTTCCCCGCAGCCGGCATGAGTGGCGGGGAAATTCGCGTGCTCGGTTATCGCGGCATGAAGGAATATGAGATCGCCTTTGACGGGTTCGAAGTGCCCGCCGGAAATCTTCTGGGGCGGCAGGAAGGCCAGGGATTCAAACAGTTGATGCAGACGTTCGAATCAGCGCGCATCCAGACGGCAGCGCGCGCTATCGGCGTCGCGCAATGCGCGCTCGATCTGGGACTGACTTATGCGCAGCAACGAAAACAGTTTGGCAGCGCCATTTTCGAATTTCCACGGGTGCGGGACAAACTTGTGATGATGGCGATCGAGATCATGGCGGCGCGTCAGATCGCCTATCATGCGGCCCGGGAGAAGGATCAGGGCCGACGCTGCGACCTCGAAGCGGGGATGGCAAAATTGCTGGCGGCGCGGGTGGCGTGGGCTTGCGCCGACAACAGTCTGCAGATTCACGGCGGCAATGGCTTCGCGCTCGAATTCGAAATCAGCCGTGTGCTGTGCGACGCGCGCATTCTGAATATTTTCGAAGGCGCCGCCGAGATCCAGGCGCAAGTCATTGCGCGCCGGCTGCTTGAGCCGGGCGTGAACTGATCGCGAGCCAACACAGGAGCCGTGAGATGTCCGACAATCATGCTCTGGACCGGTTGTTTGCCGTCATCCAGTCCCGCAAGGACGCCGATCCGGGTTCGTCCTATACGGCGAAACTGTTGGCCCAGGGGCGACTAGCCATCGCCAGGAAGGTCGGCGAAGAAGCCGTCGAAACGGTGCTGGCGGCTGTAGCGGAAGACGCCGCACGTGTTGCGTCGGAGTCTGCCGATCTTCTCTACCACCTGCTCGTTCTCTGGGCCGATTGCGGCGTCTCCCCGGCACAGGTATATGCCGCGCTGGAGGCGCGCGCCGGACAATCGGGGCTGGAGGAAAAAGCCTCGCGTGCCGGAGACTGACACCTTGACTACAGCAAGGGTGTTTCCGCCTCACCCTCCGCAAGGCTTTTGACAAGATCAATCACACGCCGGCGGATTTTCGGTTCCTTGATGCGCATGAAAGCCAGCGTCAGCTGGAGTCCCTCGCCGCTCGAAAGAAATTCCATCACCGGCGGCGCTGCCTGATGGTTGTTTGGCGTCGCCGGCATTGCGGCCGGCGCCTGGTCAGCCACTCCTTCGTAGAAGTAGCCGATAGGGACGCCCAGTATGTGGGCGACCTGGTAGAGGCGTCCCGCACCGATGCGGTTCACCCCCTTTTCGTATTTCTGCACCTGTTGAAAGGTCAAACCGAGCAATTCGCCCAGCTTCTCCTGGCTCATCCCTATCAGCATGCGGCGAAGCCTGACGCGGTTGCCGACCATGGCGTCGATGGGGTTTGCCTGTTTCTTGGGGACCGATTCCAACGCGATTACCTGTTTGAATATAATGGGTTAAAAGAAAACCTGGCAGTGCGCTTCCGGCCTCCCCGATCATGCCTCGCGCCTTCCTCGCGGGCGCCTGCCGAACGCGAACAACCCGCACCCGGCCAGGATCAGGAAAAACCCGATATCTCCAAAACGCGCAAAGAGGGTGATTGGCGCCGCGCGCGGCAAATCGGCATCGACAATCCCCATCTGCCCCAGGCCGAGCTGCGTCACGACCCGGCCCAGGGGATCGATGACCGCGGAGACGCCGCTGTTTGCTGCCCTGGCGATCGGCAGTCCCTCTTCGATCGCCCGCACGCGCGCCGACAGCAGATGCTGGTAAGGCCCGGTCGAGGGACCGAACCAGGAATCGTCGGTGACGTTGACGAGCCATTCCGGGCGCGGCGTCCCGATGACCTCGCCCGGAAATATGATCTCGTAGCAGATCAACGGGCCCGCGAGCGGCGCACCGGGAATGGCCAGCGTTTGCGGCCCAGGTCCCTCGCCGAACCCGTCGGGCATGTTCACCAGCTTGGTGACGCCCAGGCGGTGCAGCAGCGGGGCCAGCGGGAGGTATTCGCCGAAGGGCACGAGATGGAACTTGTCGTAGGTGCCGATCAGCTGACCGCCGTCGGCGAAGACATAAAAGCTGTTGAAAAATTTGATCGCATCATCCGGGGCGATGATGGCGCGGACAGCTCCGGTCATGAGGACGTGGTTGGCCTGCGACAATTCGGCGATCTGCTTCAGCGCGGGCGAATGCGCCGTCAGCAGAAACGGCGGGGCCGCTTCAGGCCAGATGATATGGGTCGGCATCGGCGAGGCCGGGGTCCGGCTCAGTGTCACCAGCCTGTGCCAGTTTCTTTGGCGGAAGGCGCGGCCAAATTTCTCCGCTTGCGGAATGTTCGGCTGGACAAGCCTGAGGCGAACGCCCGGCACATCGCCGGGATGGACGAGCGCGAGCCGCAGCGCGCCTCCCACCCAGAGGCAGGCAAACAAAGCACACAGAGCGGCCGGCAAACGCCATGCGCGTGGGCGCGTGGACGCACATTCGGCCAGTGACGCACCGAGCAACAGGGTCAGCAGGGAAAGCCCATAGGCGCCAAGCACCGCCGTGCTCTGCAACATCGGCGTCGAGGCCGACCACCCATAGGCGGACAGATTCCACGGAAAGCCCGTCAGCACATGACCGCGCAACCATTCGGCGAGCGCGTAACAGGCAGCGAACAGAAAAATCCTGCCGCTGCCGGTGTGCCACCCGAGCGCGGCCACACCGCAGGCGGCAGCCGGAAACACCGCAAGTCCGCCGGGCAGGAGCACGGCCACGAAAGGGATTTGCCAGGCATGTCCGGCCGGATCGACCGTGAAGGCATAACCTACCCAGTAGAGTCCTGCCAGAAACTGACCGAAACCGAACGCCCAACCGGTCAGCATGGCGTCGCGATAGCGATGCCGCCCCGCTGCGGCGCCATCGATCAGCAGCACGAGCACCGCCAGCGCCGCCAGCAAAAGCGCGAACACGCCAAAGGGCGCGAAGGCCAGCGCCGACAGCAAACCGGCAGCGAGCGCGATGGCAAGTCTGCGGCCCGGACCTGCATTGCCGAGCCATGCCGCGCCGCGTTCCAGCAATTGATGCAGGCGTGCCAGCGGATACGCCACTGCCGCGTTGCTCATCGTTCGCCGGAACGGTCCGCAACGGAACGGCCACCAGGCTGTTCTTCGCTGCCGGGGGCACGGCGCAGCCGAAGCCTTTTGATGCGCCGGGGATCGGCCTCCAGTACCTCGAACTCAAGTCCCGACCCGTGATGAATGATCTCGCCGCGCTGGGGCACGCGCCCAATCAGCGACACCGCCAGGCCGCCCAGCGTGTCGATGTCCTCTTCGGCGTCTTCCGGCGCCAGCATCCATCGCGTCTTCGCATTGAAATCCTCGAGGTCGAGACGCGCATCGGCCTCGTAGCTGCCGTCGGGAAGTTCCCTCAGCCTTGGGCCGTCGTCGACATCATGCTCGTCATCGATGTCGCCCACAATTTCCTCGACTAGATCCTCGATCGACACCAGCCCGTCGGTGCCGCCATATTCGTCGATCACAAGGGCCAGATGGGTATGCGTGGCCTGCATCTTGAGCAGCAGATCGAGTGCCGGCATCGAAGGCGGAACGAAGAGAAGGTTGCGTTTGAGTTGCGCGATCGACACGTCGGGCCAGCGGGTGCTGCCGTCCGGCGCGGATTCGAGAAGCGCCAGAATGTCCTTGACATGCACGAGACCGATCGGATCGTCGAGCGTCTCGCGATAGATCGGCAGACGCGAGTGCTGCGCTTCGCGCAACGAGGCAATCAATTCCTGCAGGGACGTCTGCTCTTCCACCGCGACGATGTCGGCACGCGGTACCATCACGTCTTCCACTTTCAACCCGCCGAATTTGAGCAGATTGGCGAGCATGATGCGTTCCTGGGCAGTCAGCTCGACATTTTCGCGTTCGCTTTCCTCGATGACCTCCTCGAGGCTTTCGCGCATCGCATGCGTCGAGTGGTCGCCGCGCAGGAGTTCGCCGAGGCGCTGAAAAAAAGAACTGCCCCTGCCGACACCGGCCGCAGTCTCATCCCGTCGGTTGCTGTCGGACATCAGGTCTGGCGCGGCCGTGTCGCGCGCGGCTGGTAGGGATCCGAAATTGCCAACTCCTTCAACACGGCGACCTCCAGCGGTTCCATGATTCGTGCCTGTGCCGCCGTCACGTGATCATACCCCAGCAGGTGCAGAACGCCATGAACGACCAGATGTTGCACATGGGCCGCAAGGCCGATGCCTTTCTCGGCCGCCTCCCGCGCGGCAACGCCGTAGGCGACGGCCACATCGCCCAGATAGCCTCGATCGTTGGTTCCGGCCGGGAAAGACAGAACATTGGTGGGCGCGTCCTTGCCGCGAAAGGACGCATTCAGCGCCTGCAGGCGCGCATCATCGGCCAGAAGCAGGGTGAGTTCGGGCCGTTCCGGCAGGTCGCTCCCGCCCCGTCGCAGGGCGAGGGAGGCGGTGTCCCGCAGGCGGCGCAGCCCGACTCCAGATTTTTTCCAGGCCGGATCCTCGACGGCCAGATCGATGCGCACAGCCATCTCGACGGCCGTTCGGCCGCGGATACCGGATCTCATTCGGCGGATCGTGGCCGTTGCGGCCCATCCTTGGGAGGCTGGTGTCCCTCGTAGGCGCGCACGATCCGCGTGACGAGCGGATGACGCACAACGTCGCGGTCGCTGAAACGCGCCACCGCAACCCCCTCGACACCATCCAGTATGGACAGGGCCTCGGCAAGGCCTTCCGGCCGGCCGCCGGGCAGGTCGCTTTGCGACATATCTCCGGTCACGACCATGCGCGAATCCTCGCCGAGCCGCGTGAGAAACATTTTCATCTGCGACGACGAACAATTTTGCGCTTCATCCAGGATCACAAAGGCGTGGGCGAGCGTGCGGCCGCGCATGAAGGCCAGCGGCGCCACTTCGATCACGCCCGTTTCCATGAGCTTGAGACATTGATCGCCCATGACATCGAACAGGGCGTCGTAAAGCGGTCGCAGATAGGGATCGATCTTCTCCTTGAGGTCGCCCGGCAGAAATCCGAGGCGTTCGCCGGCCTCGAGCGCAGGCCGCGACAGGACCAGCCGCTCCACACGGCGTTCGTAGAGAAGATGCGCGGCGAAGGCCGCGGCAAGGTAGGTCTTGCCTGTGCCCGCGGGCCCGATGCCGAAGACGAGCGGATGCGTGCGCATCAGATCGAGATAGGCGCTCTGCGCCGGCGACCGCGAGCGTGCGACCCGGCTGCCTGCCGTGCGGATCGTGGGCGTTCCCGCTTCGGCGGCGACGGAGCCCGAGGGTTCGTGCTGTGCGAAGCGAATCTCGGCATCGACATGGGCGGCGCTTGCGTCCTCGCCGCCCTCCAGCCGCGCGTAGAGCGCGCGCAAAACGGTCGCCGCCTGATCGCGCGCCTGCGGCGGCCCTTCTACGGAGACAAGATTGCCGCGCATCGCGACTCGAACGCCCAGCTTCTGCTCGATGCGCACCAGATTGCGCTGATGCGCGCCGCCCAGCGCGGCCAGCTTCTGATTGTCAGGAAATTCGAGCGTCGTCTGTTCCTTTGGCACCGGCGCCCGCCGTCCTGCGATTTTGCGCGGACTCAATGTGCCGCCGCCGCGGGCTGCACAACGCGTTCAACGAGGACGCCTCTCAGACTGTTGGGAAGCGCCTCGGCAACGCGCACCTCGCGGATATGCCCCAAAAGATGAAGCGAATCGTCCACATGGATCGGCTGGAGATAGGGTGTGCGGCCCACCGCCTGGCCGTTTCTGCGGCCGTGCTTCTCGAACAGGACGGGCAGGATGCGGCCCGCGCAATCGCCATTGAACGCGTTCTGTTGTGCCGAAAGCAGATCCTGGAGCGCCGCAAGCCGCGCCGTCTTGACGTCTTCGGGAACCTGCCCGCCCGCAGCGGCGGCGGGCGTGCCGGGGCGGGCGCTATATTTGAACGAGAAAGCCTGCGCATAGCCGACGACACGGACGAGTTCGAGCGTGGCTTCGAAATCCGCGTCGGTTTCGCCGGGAAACCCGACGATGAAATCGGACGACAACGCAATATCCGGCCGCGCCGCCCGGATGCTGCGGACGAGGCCCAAATAATGCTCCGCCGTGTGCTTGCGATTCATCGCGGCGAGCACCCGATCCGAGCCCGATTGCACCGGCAGGTGCAGATACGGCATCAGGGCTTCGACTTCGGCATGCACCGCGATCAGATCCGCGGTCATGTCGGCGGGATGGCTTGTGGTGTAGCGCAGGCGCGCGAGCTGCGGAATTTGCGCCAGCCGGCGAATAAGCTGCGCCAGGCTCCAGGGCTGCCCGTCGGGCCCCTCTCCGCGATAGGCATTCACGTTCTGACCCAGCAGCGTAATTTCGCGCGCGCCATTCGCAGCAAGTGCGCAGGCTTCGCGCTCAATCTCTGCGACCGGGCGGGAAAACTCGGGACCGCGCGTGTAAGGCACGACGCAGAACGTGCAGAACCGGTCGCAGCCCTCCTGCACGGTGAGAAAGGCCGCCGCACCGGGCCGGCTGCGCGATTCCGGCAGCGCGTCGAATTTCTCGGCCGCCGGAAAATCCGTCTCCAGCGCATGACCGGTGCCGCGCGCGACGCGCGCCACCATTTCGGGCAACCGGTGATAGGATTGCGGACCGACAACGATATCCACCGCGCTTTGCCGCGCGATGATCTCCTTGCCCTCGGCCTGCGCGACACACCCCGCCACGGCGACGAGCATGCGCTGGCCCTTCGCAGCTTTTCGCTCCTTGAGTTTCCGCAAACGCCCGAGTTCGGAATAGACCTTCTCGCCCGCCTTCTCGCGAATGTGGCAGGTATTGAGAATGACCATGTCGGCATCGTCGGCGGTTTCGGTCGGCGCGAAGCCGACGCTGGCGAGCAGTTCCGTCATCCGCTCGGAATCGTAGACGTTCATCTGGCAGCCGAATGTCTTGACGAACAGCTTTTTCATGCGCGCATCGAAGTTTGGCGCGGGGTTATGGGCGAAGCGCCACGGGATGACAAGGCGCAAATCATGCCGCGGCTTCGACAAGTGCCGGCTCGTCGCTCTCGGTGGAGGGCATGGACGTGGGCGGCTCGACGAGCAGTCCTGCGAGCGCGCGCGCCTGGCCACGCCGCACCGTTGCCTCGACGGCAACGGCAAGCGCTTTGCGGTCGCCCGCCTCGTCGACGCTAAGCGGCGCATGAAACTCGATCACGACATCGAACGGTCCCGTCTGAACGGCTTCCCAGAGATGGGGAACGAGATCCATGTCGCCGTACCAGGCGAACAGGGGACGATATTCCCGCCCCATGGGAATTCCGTGCAGTCCGACATAGGCGATCGACACGGGCTGGACCGGAACATGGCGCGGCCGGCCCTGCGCATCGACACCGATCTCGGCTTCGACCGCACCCATCAGCGCACTCTTGAAGGCGAGCACCCGGTTGCCGTCATTCGAGGTTCCTTCGGGAAACAGAACCAGGGCATCTCCGGACGCCAGCCTTTCGCGCAGGCGGTCGCGGGTGTCGGCCGCATGGGCCCGGCGCGCACGCTCCACGAAGACCGTTTCCTGCAGCCGCGCGAGCGTGCCGAAGAGCGGCCATTTGGCGACCTCGCTCTTGGCCACGAAGGAAACCCGCGCAGCGGACGACAGCGCCAATATGTCGAAATAGGACGTGTGGTTGGCCGCCATGAGAACCCCGCGGCCCTGCACCGGACTGCCGACCACGGTGACGCGGATGCCGAAAAGACGGCAGAGAAAGCGGTGGTAGCGATGGGGAAAGCTCTTGCGGCGCGCCAGGCCCAGCCGCACGGCGCTTTCCTGCCACGGCATCAGCAGGCCCGTGACCAGGAGAAACGCAAACAGAATGCAGGCGGCCCGCAGGGATTGCACGTCAGCCCCCGCGGGGCTTCGAGCCCTTGGGAACGCCGTAAAGCTCGAGCCGGTGGTCGATCAGTTCGAACCCCAATTCCTCGGCCACCCGGCGCTGCAGGCGTTCGATGTCTTCGTTGCGGAATTCGATCACCCGCCCGGATTGCACATCGATCAGATGGTCGTGATGAGCGTCGGGAACTTCTTCGTATCGCGCCCGGCCGTCACGGAAATCGTGGCGCTCGAGAATTCCGGCATCCTCGAACAGTTTGACGGTACGATAGACCGTGGCGATCGAAATATGGGGGTCGATGGCCGCCGAGCGGCGGTAGAGCTCCTCCGCGTCGGGATGATCGCTTGCATCCGACAGGACGTGCGCAATCACCCGCCGCTGATCGGTCATCCGCAGCCCTTTTTCGAGACACAGCCTCTCGATGCGGCTCAGGATATCGCCTGTATTGTTCATGCCCCGTCACCCTAGTGGAGTTCCCCGGCTTTGCCCACCGACTTTCCCGAGAGGTAGGTCGGCCTTCAGAACCAGCCCGTCCTGCGACTCGCCCCCCGCCTCCGCGTAATAATGCTTCCGGCGGCCGACAAGGCGAAAGCCGAGACCGTCATAGACGCTGCGGGCCGTCTGATTTTTCTCGCCGACCTCGAGGAAGATTTCCGTGGCGCCCTGTTCTGCGGCCTGCGTCGCAGCGGCGTGGACCAGCTGCGCGCCCGTCCCTGCGCCGCGCGATTGGGGATGAACGCCGAGCGACAGGATCTCGCTTTCGCCGGCCGCAACCCGGGCCATGACGAAGCCGCGCGCGCGGCCGCCTTGGGTCGCGATCAGCGTGAAAACATTGGGCTGGGCGGTCAGCGCGGCCAGCGAAACCTGGTCCCAGGGGGAAGAGAAGCATGCGCCGTGCAGCCGGGCCAGGTCTTCGAGATCGGCCGAAGTTCCCGGGCGCAGCACGATCATCAGGCGATCCCCTGCGTGGGCAGTTTGGCATCCGGAGGTCGCAGATAAAGCGGCGGCGGCACGTGCGACGGCTCGGGTTCGAGGCGCGCCAACCGTCCGACCCAGGCAGCATCGGGACTGTGGATTGCCGTATCCACGGCTTGCCGTCCTGCTCCGTGAAAACGGGCCACCGCACGTTCCCCGGCCGTGCCGGCGACCGCGATGACACCCGAACCTGCGTGAAACGCATCGCAGATCATGCGAATGGCCTCGTCGAAAGCGGCCAGCTGCACCTCGACAACGGTCTTTCTCCCGACAAGCCCGGTCACATAAACTTCGCCGCGGCGGGCATCGTGCAACACCACCGCCGGGGAAAGCCCCGTCTGCGCCTGTGCGGCGCCAGCCATGGCGGCAAGGGTGGTGATGCCGACCAGGGGGCGTTGCAGCGCAAGCCGCATGCCGCGCATGAAGGCATAGCCGACGCGCTGACCGGTGAAGGTGCCGGGCCCGACCGTCACGGCCAGGCGGTCGATGGCACCGAAGGATTCACCGGCCGCCGCCATGACGTCGCGTACCATGGGCGCCAGGCGCTCCGCATGACCGCGTTCCATGGGTTCGAAGAGGTGCGCGCGCAAGGTGTCGTCTTCGAGCACCGCCACCGAACAGGCCCCCAGCGCCGTGTCGGCCGCGAGTATTTTCACGTCGCCCCGCCGTTCGGCTTCACAGAATTCTGCATGCCTCGTCGAAGGACATGCGCGGATTGCGCGGAAATACGCCGGTCGGATCGCCATGGCCGAGGTTGCAGAGGAAATTCGACTTCACGGTGCCCTCTGGAAAGAATTCGCGATCGACACCGGCATTGTCGAAGCCCGACATCGGACCGCAATCCAGGCCCAGCGCGCGTGCGGCGATGATGAAATAGCCGCCCTGGATCGAGCCGTTGCGAAAGGCAGCCGTCTCGGCAAATTTTGCGTCCCGGAACCAGCCCTTTGCGCCGGGCTCGTGCGGAAACAATTTCGGCAGGGTTTCGGGGAATCCGAGATCGTAGGCAATGATGGCGGTGACCGGCGCGGCCATGGTCTTGTCGCGATTGCCGGGCGAGAGGTGGGGCTTGAGGCGCTCCCTTGCCTCTTTTGAGACGAGGAACACGATACGCGCCGGGCTTGTGTTTGCGGTCGTCGGCCCCCATCGCATCAGATCGTAGACCGCCATGAGCAGGGCCGGGCTGACCGGCTCGTCGCGCCAGCGATTATGCGTGCGCGCGTCGCGGAAAATTGTCGCGAGCGCTTCGTCGTTGATCGCATGTGTCATGGCAGACGGAGGCTCCGGGGCCGGTTGCTCAACCCTTAAAGTCGAACACGCATCCCGGCAATGGTCCCGGCCGAACGATGAGCGTATCGGGATTCCTTGCTTCCCTCATCCCGGTTTCGCGCCCGGGCACAAGCCGCGCCCGGCGGAAGACGGGAGAAACAGTCGCTATTTGAACGTCGCGGTCACACCGCTTCGACGGCGGTCACTTCGGGGACGTAGTGGCGCAGCATGTTCTCGATGCCGTTCTTGAGCGTCATGGTCGATGACGGGCAGCCGGCACAGGAGCCGTGCAATCGCAGAAAGACCACGCCGGACGCGCCGTCATAGCGCTTGAACACGATGTCGCCGCCGTCGGAAGCGACGGCCGGGCGCACGCGCGTGTCGATCAGCTCGCGGATCTGCGCGACGATTTCGGCATCCTCTTCGCCATAGACCTGTTCGTCTTCGTCGCCGGACATTTCGCGGCGGTCCTGCATGACCGGGAGCCCGCGGGTAAAATGGTCCATGATCGCGCCGAGAATGGCGGGCTTCAGATGCTGCCAGTCGGCATCGGTCTTGGTGACCGAGATGAAATCGTTGCCGAAAAACACGCGCGCGACATCGGGGATGTCGAACAGCGCCACGGCAAGCGCCGAGCGCCCCGCCGTCTCTCGATCCGGAAAGTCGGCGACAGCGCCCTCGCCCATCACTTCGCAGCCGGGCAGAAACTTGAGCGTTTGCGGATTGGGCGTGGCTTCGGTCTGAATGAACATGGGTGCCCGGAGTTCTGGAATGGTTCACTGTACATGGCGCAGCGGTCCCCCCGGATCAAGATCAAAAATCCGAGGCGATGCCCTTACGTTCCCAATCGCCATAGCGTGTCGGCTCCAGACCTTTCGGCCCCCCAACTTCTTCCGGAGAGGCCGCTGGCGGGCCCGCCAGGCTGTGGCGGGCTTCGGCCTCGGCCTTCGCACGCACACCGGCTTCGGCGACGCGTACGGCCACCGCTGTCGCTGTACGGGATGTTTCACGGCCTTTCGCCATTGTACGGCTCCGTGCTCGATGCAGCTCGTGCGGCTCAATTCCGCCTGCTGTCCTGCCGAGCTAGGGTGCGGCGGCAAGAAAGGCAACTGCGGTGATGAACATCGTGCGAACGGGCTTGGTGATGGCAGCGTTGGCCGGGCCTTTTCTGGTGGCGGGATTTCTGATCGGGGGACAGGACGGAACGGAAGTCGCACTTTTGTTCGCCGCTTGTACCAACGTCTTCGCCTATTGGCATTCCGACACAATGGTGCTGTCGCTTTCTCGGGCGCGGAAGGCCGGTGCTTCCGACTTTCCCGAACTTCTCCATCTGGTCGGACAGCTCGCGAACATGGCGGCACTTCCCATGCCAGACGTCCATATCGTCGAAAACGCAGCGCCGAACGCCTTCGCGATCGGGCGCAATCCGCGGCATGCGACAATCTGCGTAACAACCGGTCTTCTGGAACGCGTCAGCCGCGACGCGCTGGCCGGTGTGCTGGCGCATGAACTTGGCCATGTGAAGCACCGCGACACGCTCCCTCTGTCGCTTGTCGCCATGATCGCGATGGCTGGCGAAAGGCTCGCAAAATTCGCCTTTGCCGCCGGTGACAGTGCCCCTCGCGTCCGCAATGCGCTCGCTTTCGCTCTCGTGCCGCTGATTCTGCTGCTGGCTCCCTTCATCTCCCTTCTGGAGCTTGTCTCGGGCAGCCGCAGGCGCGAATTCGAGGCCGATCGCTGCGGCGCCGAATTATCGGGTCAGCCCCTGTGGCTGGCCGCGGCGCTCGAACGGATCGAGAAAACAAGCGGCAACGCGGCCCATTCCGCCACGGCGGAACGCATCGCGCGCCTGAAGACGATGGCGCAGGCCATGGGCCACGCCGCTTGCGGGCCCTGCACGTGACCGCCGCGCGCAAATCGCCCGTGGAAGCGGCCGGTCAGGGCGCGCGCGCGGCCGCGCTGGCGGCGCTGAGCACGACCCTGCGCAAACGTCGCCCGCTCGACGCGGCGTTCGAAGGCGAAAGTCCCACCACGCCTCTCGACGCACGCGACCGAAGCTTCGCGCGCGCCATCGCCAATGAAACGATGCGGCGTTTCGGTCAGCTGGAAGCCCTGGTGCGCCACTTCGTACCGCGTCCACCGCCGCCGCACCGCGCCGGTCCCGCGCTCGAAATCCTGCTGGCCGGCGCATGCGAACTCCTGTTCCTCGGCGTGCCGGCGCATGCGGCGGTCGACGGCGCGAACCGGCTCGCCGCGCGCGACGCCAAGGCGGTGCATTTCAAGCCGCTGATCAACGCGACACTCCGCCGGATCGCGCGCGAGGGCGCGCAGGTGCTCGAGGTCCAGGATTCAAGCCGGCTCAACCTGCCCGACTGGCTCTGGATGCGTTGGTGCGAAAATTTCGGCGAAGCGGGAACGCGTGCGATCGCGCAGATCCATGCGCGGCCTGCGCCGCTAGACCTGAATGTCGGTGACGCGGCAGAGCCCGATCTCGCACAGGAAATGGCCGCGGCAACGGGAAGTGACGTTCTGCCGCTTCCCGGCGGAATTCTCCGGTTGCAGCAGCCGGGCGCGATCGAACTGTTGCCTGGATTCGCCGGCGGCGCGTGGTGGGTGCAGGACTTTGCGGCCTCGCTGCCGGTGCATTTGCTGGGCGATGTGCGCAGACGGCGCGTGTTCGATCTGTGCGCAGCGCCGGGCGGAAAAACCGCGCAGCTCGTGCGGCTTGGTGCCGACGTCACGGCGGTCGATCAGGATGGCGCGCGCCTAGCGCGCCTCGGCGCGAATCTGGAACGGTTGAAAATGCACGCTCGGATCGAGCAGGCCGATATCCGCGAATTTGCGCCGGAGGCTCTTGCGGATTTCATCCTGCTCGACGCACCGTGCAGCGGCACGGGCACCATACGCCGCCACCCGGAATTGCCCTGGATCAAGAGCGCGGCCGATATCCAGTCCTGCGTGTCGATCGCAGACGAGTTGCTCGACGCCGCGGCGCGGCTCGTGCGCGAGCGAGGCATGCTGGTATTCGCCGTCTGCTCGCTCGAACCCGAGGAAGGCGAGGAACAGATTGCAGCCTTTCTCGCGCGCAACAGCGCCTTCCGGCGTGTGCCGATCACGGCATCGGATGTTTTTGGCGCAGAGGACATGATCACCGGCGACGGAGATCTGCGCACCCTGCCGTCGCACCGCGCGGAGCAGGGCGGAATGGACGGCTTTTATGCGGCCCGGCTGGAACGGCTATGACAGGCGCCCCAGCGCGTAGGCCACAACGAGGAAGATTTTTCCGGTGTCGGCATTCAGGATCGCCTGGGTGACAGCGCCATCGCCGTCGCCCTGGCGGGCGCGCGCGAGCAGGCCCTCGAACTCGGACAGATAGGAATTGGCCGTTTCGCGGAAGCGCAGATCGTCACGATAGGCGGCGGCGACGCGATCGACCATTTTGCTGTCGATCGATTCGGCGATGCGCCGCGCGAAAATCGTGCGGTCGCCCTCGAGATAGTGCCGCCACTCTTCTTCCGTAGGCGGAGCATCATCGGCCACCGTCTGCAGATCGATCGCCATGTCGGCCAGTGCAGTCTGCAGCGCCGCAAGCGACGGCGTCGGCTGCGGACGGGCATCCTTTCCCTTGCCTTCGCCGGTTTCGGCCGCGGCGAGGAGCGCGCGCATGTCCCACGACTTGTCGTCGCCTTCGCGCCGCTTCGGCCGCTGCGGCGGGCGCTGGGTCAGCCGGCGCGCGAGACCAAGAAGACCATCGGGCTCGCGTTCCTCCGCTGCGCCGGCGCCTTCCGCGGTCTGCGCCTGCGGGGTGGCACGGCCGGTGGCGCGCAGGTGAAGCGCCGACAGCATGCGGGCCGAAAAATCGAGCATTTCCTCGCTCTCGGCGCGCAGGACATCGCGTACCCTGTGCGCTTCCTGCTTCGCGACATCGGGAAGGGCGAGAAGATGGCGTTCGACATCTTCGGCCGCGCCCGCCAGCGTCTGTTTCAGGTCCTTGGCTTCGCTGGCGATCTGGGCTGCGGCACGCAGCAGCCTTTCGCATTCGGCCATGGCTTCGCCGACCAGGGCCTTGGTCGCGGATTTGGATTCGGTTGCGGTCTCGGCAATCAGCGTCTGCGCACCGACGCCGGCATCGTGCAGGGAACCGACCAGTTTCGACAGCGTGGTTTGCGCCGCGTCGCTCGCTTCGCGAAGCCGTTCGACTTCCTGGCCGAAACTCGATGCCAGCTGCGACGTGCGCAGCGTGGCATTTGTCATGACGAGTTCGACGCTGCGGTCGGCGTCTTCGGCCAGCGTCTTCAGCTGCCTGGTCTGTGTGGTCAGCCCTTCGAGCGACCCGGCCAGTGAGGTCTGCTGCGCCGCGAGGGTCGTGTCGAGGCTGACGCCTTCTTCCTTGAGCTTCTGAAGCAGTTCGCCCATGGCGGTGCGATGGCGCTCATGCCGGCCAAGGACGAATTCGGCGCGCGCCATGGTCGCGTCCGAAACGGACTCGATGCGTTTGGCCTGCTTGTCCAGTTCGAGCGCCACGGCATGCGGCGCCTGCGCCGCCGCGTCCGCCGAAGCGCGAAAGGCGGTCGATTGGGTCTCCAGGGAAAGACCCGCCGTCTTCAGGGTGCCCTCGGCGGATTCGATGACCGATTTCAGCTGCGCGGCCCGCCCGGCCACGGTTTCGCTGGCGCGCATCGCGGTATCTGCCAGCGCGCTGGCGGTCAGGTCGATGCGTTCGCGCTCCTGGGAGAGGCGCGTGGCTGCCGTCTCCGTGCGAACGCCGACGCGCGCGCCGGCTTCGTCCACGGCGGCGATCTGGTTTTCGAGAACGGTCTCGAGCGCCCGCAGCCGCGCGAATGCGCCGTCCAGTCCCATGTTGAGCGCGTCGAGTTCGCGCCGCACGGCGCGGCCGAGCCTGGCGGCCGTGCGCGAGGCGGTTTCGTCGACCGCGAACAGCCGGTCCGTCGCCTCGGTCAGAGCGCCTGCCGCCGTCGCCAGCGCCTGGGCCCGCATCAGCGCCCACGCCACGACGATCATCAGCATGGGAGGCACGAAGGTGCCGAAACAGGCGATGGCGGTTTCCTGGACATCCAGCCGGAAAAGGCCGCCGGGCCCGAAATAGCCCCAGCCATAGGCCGCCGCGGCCCCGATCCAGAATGCGCCAAGGACGACGGCGAACAGGATGGGCGCCATGCTGCGCGGCGTAGGCCGCGGCGTCCGAGTTTCGACCTCCGGAACCTGGACCTCCGTGGCCGCCGGAGCAAAGGCAATGGCCTGATTTCGATCGGTTCCCATCATCGTCCCCTCGGCGCCAAAGACCGGGTTACCTTAACCGCGATGGCGAGCCCGGGCGAGACCTGATTGCGCCATTCCCAACTTTCGCCTTCGAAAATAACCCAAACACTGTGGAAAGACATGGTTTACGGCCAGTCCCGCGCCGACTTTGGCCCGAAAATCCGGCCCGGACGCTGAACATTGTTCGATCGGGCAGATGGCGTTCACGCGCGCCGCCTTGACTCGATTTCCCTTGAGGCGCGCTAATTCCCGGGGCGGCGAAAAGGGGAACACGATGAATTCGCTCATCTGGGCTTCGGCGGTTTTTCTCGCCATTCACCTTTTGATCTCGGGGACGCGGCTGCGCGATGTCCTGACCGGCGTGATCGGCGAACGGGCCTATCTCGGCCTGTTTTCGCTGGCGTCCTTGGGCGTGATCGTCTGGCTGGCGCGCGCCTATGACATGGCGCAGGCGAGCGGCGACGATCCCATGCTCTACGATCTGGGGATCGGGGTGCATCATCTGGCCATCCCCGTGGTGGCGCTGGCCTTTTTTCTGGGCGTGCAGGGCCTTCTTATGCCCAATCCCACCGCCGTCATGCAGGAGGGAGCTGCGTCGCGGCCGGATGTCATTCGCGGCGTGTTGCGGATCACGCGCCACCCCTTTCTTTGGGGCGTGGCGCTCTGGTCGGCCTTTCACCTTGCCGCCAATGGCGACGAGGCCTCGATCATCCTGTTCGGCACGTTTTTTGTGCTTTCGCTGCTCGGCACGCTGTCGATCGACGCCAAGCGCAGGCGCAAACTCGGTCCGGCATGGGAGAATTTCGCCGCGAAGACCTCCAACCTGCCCTTCGCGGCGGTCCTGGCAGGCCGCACCCGGCTGATGCTGGCGGAGAGCTTCGGATGGCGTTTCTGGGTGACGGCCTTTGTTTTTCTCATCGTGCTGTTCGGGCATGCGCGCGTCTTTGGCGTGTCGCCCTTTCCGACCGGCTGGGTGCCATTCTGACGCATCTTTCGCCTCGCGCATTAACCGCGTCTTGAGGCGCCGCCACTAATGCTTCGGCCTTCCAGAGGTGGAAGCCAAATGTCGGCCAGCAGAGATACCGCACCCGTCGATCTGACCCACCTCGCCCGCTATACCGGTGGCGAGAGCGCGATCACAGCCGAAGTGCTGGAGCTGTTTGTCTCGCAGTCAAAAATCCTTCTGGCGAGCCTCGACGATGCGCTGGTGTTGCGCCAGCCGAAGGGCTGGCACGACACCAATCACGCCCTGAAAGGCGCAGCCCGTGGCATCGGGGCATTCGCATTGGGGGACGCCGCCGCGAAGGCGGAGGCCGTCGACATCGTGAACGAGCCCCAGAAAGGCGCCGCCGCGCTCAAGACCCTCGTCCATCGCTCGGAAATCGTCAAAACCTTCGTCACAGCCTATCTCGGCCGATAAGGCCCGGCGCTGGCCGCCCTGCGGCGGCGTGCCGGCCTTCTTTTCTCCATCCCCAGATCGTAGATACCCAGCCGTCATACAGAAGGCGGTTGTGGATCGGACATGGCGATCGAGACAGACGTGGCAATCATCGGCGCGGGCCCGGTCGGGCTGTTCGCGGTGTTCGAGCTGGGGCTGCTCGATCTGAAGACCCAGCTCGTCGACATTCTCGACCGGCCAGGAGGCCAGTGCACGGAGCTTTATCCCGAAAAGCCGATCTACGACATTCCGGGCCTTCCCATCGTCAACGGCCAGGAGCTGACCGACCGCCTGCTCGAACAGATCAAGCCCTTCAGCCCGGGATTCCATTTCAGCCAGATGGCCACTGGCCTCGAACGACTCGCCGATGGACGATGGAAGCTGACCACCGACACCGGCACTGAAATCGTTGCGCCCGTGCTGGCGATCGCAGCCGGCGGCGGCAGCTTCGTGCCCAAGCGTCCGCCCATCGCCGGCATCGAGGGCTTCGAGAATACGAGTGTGCATTACGCCGTGCGCAAGATCGACGCCTTCCGCGACAAGGACATCGTGATCGCCGGCGGCGGCGATTCCGCACTCGACTGGACGATCAATCTGGCGCCGGTCGCGAAAAGCCTGACGCTCGTCCATCACCGGGACGGCTTTCGCGCGGCGCAGCACAGCGTGAACCGCATGCGCGAACTCGCATCCGAGGGCAAGATCACGTTTCACGTCGCCAGCGTGAAGGCACTTCACGGCGCCGGCGGGGCGCTGGAAGGCGTGACTCTCGCGGGCGCGGACAAGCAGGAATGGATGCATGCCTGCGATACGCTGCTGCCGTTTTTCGGGCTCACGATCAAGCTCGGTCCGATCGCCAATTTCGGTTTGAACCTGCATGAAAATCTGATCCCGGTGGACACCGCACGGTTCGAGAGCGAGACGCCGGGCATCTTCGCCATCGGCGACATCAACACCTATCCGGGCAAGCTGAAACTGATCCTGTGCGGCTTCCACGAAGCGGCGCTGATGGCGCAGGCGGCCTTCCATGTCTGCCGGCCGAACGAGAAGCTGCGCTTTCAATACACCACGTCATCCTCCAGCCTGCAGAAGAAGCTGGGCGTGGCGTGACAGCCTTATCTTCCGCAGCAAATTCTTTTCTCACCATGGTGAGGAGAGGTTGGATCGTGGGACGGCTCGCATCCCTGGTTCTGGAAAAAAGGCAGATTGCATGAAGATCATCGCCACCGACCGCGAGGGCGCCGAACACACGCTTGAAGGCCGCGACGGCTGGACTGCGATGGAAATCCTGCGCGATGCGGGCTTGCCTGTCACCGCCGAATGCGGCGGCGCCTGCGCCTGCGCCACCTGCCACGTCTATGTCGCGCAGGATTGGTACGATCGCCTTCCGGCGCCGAGCGCCGCGGAGATCGACATGCTCGACATGGCGCTCGCCGTCGAGTCCAATTCGCGCCTCTCCTGCCAGATCACCTGCACACCGGAACTCGATGGTATCAAGGTGACGATCGCGCCCGAGTAACCCGCGCGCCCTCTGCCGGCGTGCTAGGCCGGGCGGCGGCCGATCACGATCAGGGCCACACCCGCCACCAGGATCACGATGCCGCCTATGAGGGGAACATTCACGCGATGCTCCTCGGTCGAATTCACCTGGATGGGCCCGGCCTTCAACACCGGCTTCGTGTCGGTGTAGCTGAATTGGCCAATCGCCAGGGCTGCCACACCCAGCACCACCAACAATACGCCGATCATGGAAATGCCGCGCATCCGCCTCGCTCCACGCTTTGCCTTGTTTTTGACTCAGGTCTTTGACTCAGACCTTTGACTCAGGCCTTTGACTCAGGCGGGCAGGAAACGGCTGGCCGTCATGACAAGTTCCAGGGCGCATGCGTTCGAAAATTTTTGCGTAGCGATAGTTGCTTTCCGCGGTACCATTGCCAGGCGATGGCGATCACCGTCAATCTCGAGGTGATGCTGGCCCGGCGGAACATGCGTTCGAAGGATCTGGCGGAAACGGCCGACATCGCGGACGCGTCGCTTCTCAAATTTGGCAAGGTGAAGGGCGTGCGCTTCGCGACGCTCGAGAAAATCTGCGCCCTCGCCCGCCAGACGGTCGGCCTCCTCGAATCCTGCGCGGAGGATTGATCCGCGATGGCGGCAACATCGCGGCAGCGGCTGATCTCCGCCGGGGCGGTGATCGCGCTGCATGTGGCGTTCCTCGGCAGTCTGCTGCTCGCGATGCGCACGCATCCGCCTGTGAGCCCGCAGGGACGGGAGATTCAGCTGGTTCTTCCCGCGATCGTGACGAGACATTTGCCCTTCCTTCCGGCACCGCCCGAGCCAAGCCTCGAGGCGCCCGCGATGCCACCCTTGCCGGCCGCGCCCGAAGCGCTTGCGCCGCCGCCGCCACCCGCTCCCGCAATGCCTGCGCCCGGCGCGATCCTGGGAATCGGCCGCGCGCTCTTCGGTTGCGATCCCATGACGATGGATTCGCTGTCGCCGGACGATCGCGCGCGCTGCCTGCATCTGGCGCCGGGAAAACTGCCCGAACGCAACGTGCGGCTCGGGCCGCCGCCCGATCCCAATTCGCCGTTCGAGAAAGTGATCGAGGAACGCCACCGCGACGCCAACACCATCAACCGGCCCTGCCCGCCCGGCAGCTACAACGACACCCACGGCCTGGAATGTTTCGGCTTCGACGACAAGGCGCCGCTGTTGCCGGGGCAGTGAGGCGCGGCGTAGCGACGGACAGCTTTACCGTTACGCGACGACGGCGCCCGGCACCTCCTGGCGTCATGGCGGGTCGCCCTCAGTGACGAATGAAGACGTGACCGATCTCAGTGCTCCTGCAGCAACACCGATCGCGCGATCACTGCGCGCGGTGAAACACCCAGCCGTCGGTAACTTCGTTTACTGTGGTGGGAGCGGAGGATGCTCGTATCCGCAAGTTGCCCGACGTATCGGTGAAAAGGCGGAACGGAAATGCGTTGTTCGTTGTCGTGCTGTTGGTTGCCGTGAAACCTGGCGGCCCGGGAAACGACGTTGGCGCCTGTGGCGAATCTGGGCTCGACAGGAATGTTTGTCCAGCGGCGACAACCCGCCCAAACGCCTCCACCTGGAGGCCGGTGGGGACGGACAGTGCGCAGGGCTGCGATGAGGTGCCGATTAGGCCCGTCGCGCACGCGCTGCCGACTCCGCCGCCACCGATATCGTGCACAGGTGAAGCCAGATAGAAGGTGTCGCCGTCCTGCTTGAAGTTTACGAAGTTCCCGCTTCCGTCAGTATAAAGCACGCCCACAAGACGATAGTAGCCGATGGCGATGTTGAGCGTGTCGGCGGCGGCTGGTGAGGATGGGGCTGCGCTCAAAACCAGCTGCTGCACGCCGCTGAGATTGAGGATGGTCCCGGACATCTCGCTGCAGGGCGATACTGGGCTGGATATTGTTATGAACGGGCCCGGCATCGTGCCAAAGCTGGTAACATAGGCGCCGCCGGTCGGGTTGCAACTGGATTGATGGGGATCATAAAAGGCCATGCCATATTTGACACCGGTGATCGACACAACGGGTACGTTTGTGGTTCCACTCCAGGCCGTTGACAGAGTCAGCGTTTGGCCCGTGTTGGCGCTGAACGCCGAAATGGTAGTGCCCGAGGGAATATGAAGGCTCGAATCCCAGACGGCAGTGTTGACGCGCGCGCCGCCGATGGAATTCAGGTTTTTTCCTGCGGTCGTCATGAGATTGTAGACGGTGGTGTCGCCGGTATTCACACCCCCCTGGACGACAGCGACGTAGCCTGAGTTGGCGAAGTTCGTATCGGTAAAGGCGGGAACGTTGGACAGCGATGCCATACAGGAAGCTGCGGGCGCCAAACCGGTGACAGGGCTTCCGGCCCCGGTTGCGATGGCGAAGATGTTGTAGGTCTTGTTGGCCTGGACGGTTCCGGTATCGAGACCGCCGGCACCATGCTGGGCAAGGTCCACCGTGCAGGTCGACGTCAGCTGGATAATCGTAGAATTGCTGCTGTCCGCGGCAGAGCCCGTTCCGACAGTGATCGCCGTCGCCGTGCCGGTGTTCGCAAGCGTAAATCCGCTGAACTGATTCTGGGTGAATTGCGGCACTTGCAGGGGCGCAAGGAGTAACGCCACCGCCGGATCGATCACCGAGACGGTGGGCTGGGCTGCCGCTTCGTAGAGATGGATGTTGGTCAGGATTGCGCCTGGAGCCGCGGAATAGACATAAGAGGGGAAGACATCCGCGGTGTTGCCCACAACCTGCGGGGCGTAGGAGTTGCCGCAGAATGTGATGTTGTCCGATCCGAACGTGGTGGTCTGCGCGAAATAGACCTGCGACGAGGCGAGAACATCGCCGCCATTGCCTTCGATGTGATTGGCGCAGATCGACATGAACACCGAATTGTCGAACACGATTCCCGCGCTGGCCGCCCCGCCCACATTGTTGCGGCCATTGCCCTGGATGTGCATGTTGCTCATCGAGACCTTGGACGCGCCCTTGAAATTCACGGCCGCGCCCGCCGAGCCCTCGACTACGCCGTCGTCGATGATCGCCTCGGTGGCGCCATAGAAAATTCCATGCCCCCCAGACAGCCACGCCGTACCGCCTCCCGATGGATAGGAAAGACCGCTGCCGGAAAGCGCCACGATATCGCCGATCAACCGCGCATTGGCGCAGGGGCCCGGCAGATGAAATCCGTCATCGAGCGCCGTCTGGGCGTATGTGTCCTTGACGGCCAGGCCGTCGAAATCGCCGTTCGGGATGCCGCACTCCAGATTGTAGTGACCCTGGCTCAGCAGCGAGAAGGAATCGATGGTGACGTGCTTGCCCAGCACATCCACGGCGTCGGGGCCGAAGAAGGCAATCGTCTCTCCGGTATTGCTTGCCATCGCAGCGTTCGAAACAGTGACCGTGCAGCCCGACATTCCCGCACATCCCGAATTTCCTGTGACTACAGTGCCTTCGGGAATATCGGCGCCCTTCACCGGAGTGCCGATCTGTACGCCAGTGATCGACGTCAAATGGTCGATTATCGTGCTGGTATGGGTATCACCGGTGCCGATCAGGTCGAAGCCGTTTCCCACCACTGCGATGCCGGACAGACGGCAATAGTCATAAGCACCGAGCACGCCCTGAAGACTGAAGCCCGATGTCGGATCCACATAGGTGGTGCCACTGAAGCCGGCCGTGGCCATCAGACTTACGCGCGGCGTGTTGCTGCCCGTCGATCCCTTTGTGCCCGCATTGGCGAGATTTTCCGACCCCTGAATCGTCGCATTCGCCGGACAGAACAGCGGCTGCGAAACCATATAGGTGGCGGGGACAGATGCCTCCCACGGGCCGAAATTGCCGGGCGCGGTTGATGGCGCCAGGCTGCTCACATTGCCATAGGCGCCGAGCCAGTTCTGCAGCGGAATGGTGTCGTCGTGGGCGGTGAAGGAGCCACTGCTTGGGCCGTCACCATAGGCGCCGAACTCATGCGGATCGCCGCGATAGTCGGTTTTCTGGTAGCAATCGCCGCCGGCATCCACGATCAACGTGCCATTGTTGTCGCCGGTGAATTTGCCGCTCATCTCTTGGGTGCCGGTTGCGGTCCCAATCAGAGGAAGGGTGAGTGTGACCGTTGTGCTCGCAATGCTGGCAATCTCGGTCCCGGGCGCAACATGAATGTCAGTCGAGGTGCCATCTCCGGTCACCAACTCCCCTACAACAAGACCACTGGTTGTGAGTCCCGAGATCGTAGTTGATCCCACCGTCCCACCATGATCGACGCCGCTAGTAGAATATTTCTCCGTCACACAGACGGCCGGCGAGCCGCCTGTCGATCCTATGCGAATGAAATCGCCGCCACCCGGCAGGTTGCCTCCAGGGACGCCACTGGGGGCTGAGTAGTAGCCAGCTACCGTCACATGGGGAAGAGGGGTGGTTGAATTGTTATACTCGCGAAGACTGACCGACGTCATGTCGGAACACGTTGAGGACGGGAGCGGCAGCGGACCGATGCAATTGAAAACCGGAGCCGGGGGCGGAGCCGTTGTCTGAGCAACGGACGCTGCAACGCTCAGTCCCAACATCAGCAGGACCAACGAAAGGAATGCTCTCACGGTACGCCCCTCCGTGTTCGCCTATCGTCGCAACGCCTATATGATTCGGGAATTCATGGTCAAGTTCGGGGCAAGCGCAAAATCGCGCATTTGATCCAAGGCGAGATCATGTTACTGTCCGCGCAGATATAGGGGGTGTCATGCCTAAGAATCGCGCCGTAAGCGGCAGTTGGATATTGTTGCTCGCCTTTGCTTTCGTTCCGCAGGAGAGCTCAGCGAGCAGCGCGGAGAAAGTGCTTTACTCGTTTAACGTGGATCGTGGCATGTATCCGGGGGCCGGCCTGACGATAGGCGAAGCGGGCAATTTTCTGGGAACGACAGGGAACGGCGGCGGTATAAGTTGCACGGGCGGAGGAGGGCCGGGCTGCGGTGTCATTTTCCAAATCGACAAGCATGGCAAGGAGAGTGTTTTGCATGCGTTTGCCGGGGGCGATGACGATGGTGCCAACCCGGATAGCGGGCTGATCACAGACGGCGCAGGAAACTACTATGGCGTGACGGCTGCAGGTGGACCCAATAGTGACGGGGTCGTGTACGAACTCGCGGCCGACGGCACCGAATCCATGATTTACGCCTTCCAGGGGGGCGCCGACGGTCGTGCGCCCATGGGAAATCTGGCGCGTGACGGCCAAGGTAACCTCTACGGAACCACGTTTTATGGCGGCAATCCTGCCTGCTTGCCACCGAGCGGCTGCGGAACCGTTTTCGAAGTATCGCCGGGAGGGGTGTTGACCGTCCTTCACACCTTTCAGGGCGGAACCGATGGAGCGTATTCGTTAAGCGGCCTGATCATCGATTCGGGCGGCAATCTCTATGGGACAACCCTTGCCGGCGGCGGAAACGGATGCGTGTCCATCGGAGGATGTGGCACGGCGTTCAGGATCGCGCCCGATGGCACCGAGACGATCCTGCATGCGTTTCCGGCGAATGCCAGCGATGGGGAGTCGCCTGGCGGTGGCTTGATCATGGACGGAGCCGGGAACCTCTTTGGAACAACCGGCGAAGGCGGTCAGCCGCGGTGCGAGGGAAATTCAGCAGGCTGCGGCACCGTGTTTGAAATTTCGCCGGACGGCACGGAAAGCGTCCTTTACGCCTTCAAAGGCGGGAGCGATGGCGAGAGTCCCGGTAGTGCCGTCGTGATGGACAGTTCCGGCAATTTGTATGGGGGCGCGGGGGGCGGCGGTGTGGGCTGCAAAAGGAACGGGGGCTGCGGCACCGTCTTCAAGCTCGCACCGAATGGCAAAGAAAGCGTGCTATACGCGTTCGACGGCCGGGACGGGAGTGTTCCGCAGGCCCAACTCCTTCTGGTGGGCAAGAAGCTCTACGGCACCACACTCCAGGGTGGGAGCCACAAGAAGGGCGTGGTCTACGAGATCGAAAAATAGGCAGAAGATCGGGGTCGCTGAAGAAGATCGCTTTGCGGTCGTTGCCCCGCTGGATCGTATGCAGGGCCTGGCCTTCCATGAAATACCGTCCGGGCCGCGCCATGCCACCCCCAAATCCGTCGCGACGTTGCACGATGCCCGCGCGAGTCTCGACTCAAACCCCGAACTTCCTGAGGCGCCGCTGTTGCCGGGGCAATGAGAGACAGCGTAGCGACGGACAGCTTTACCGTCACGCGACGACGACCCCACAACCCTTCCGTCATTGCGGGTCCCCGAGCCCGCCAGCCATCGTCCGCGCGTCGGCGCGGGGACATGGTGTCGATGCGCAGAAACCCCTTCACCAACGAACCCTTTGGCTCCCTGCACTACAGCTCGGTTTCCGATCTTCGTGAATGGCTTCGCTTCGGCGCGCCTTCGCGCGCCGGATGGATGGCAGGCCCGGGGCCACTGCTGTCCGGCTTAATTTGGTGGACAAGGTGCATGGCTTTGATTCTTCTGGGTTCCAAGCGTT
>DASXEA010000061.1:0-17919 GCA_036490345.1 Rhizomicrobium sp.
TGGAGGTCGACGGACCATTGCAACAGGGCGTTCCGGAGCCCGATTCCCTGGCCGTCCTGGGTGCAGCGCTCGGCTCGCTGGCCATGACGATGCTGTTGCGCCGCAAGACCGGGAGTGCCTGATCCAGGTACGGCAAAACGCCCGCTGAGCAGATTGAAACGAATATCGCTGCGGTCGGCGTAGTCCTTGAAACACACGTGCCCAATATGCGCGATCAGCCCTTTTGCGCCGGAGCGGGAGGGGCGTGCATTGCGGTAAGTTCCGCGGAAACCGTGCCCCAGTTCAGGCGCGACCACACCCGCACGGGCACGACGAAATGTCCGTCGGGCGCCGCCGCGCTGGCAATGTCGGCCAGGTCGGCGAAGATGGGAGGAATGGCTGCGCCTTCCTTCAGAATCTTCTGCTTGAAGCCCGCGATCTGCCGGTAGTGGAGCTGGCAGAGATGTGCGGTGCCCTTGTACTGGTCGAGCTTGACGGGCTCGTCCTTCACATAGGTGAACACGATATCGTAGCGGCGGCGGCCGTCGAAGACCGGAGCGACCGTTCCGCACGGGTTGGCGGAGTCGGCTTTCACGCCCGATAAGACGAGCGTGACCGCACTCATCGGATCCACGGCGTTGCGTTTCTGATCGGCGGTCACGGGATATTTGGTCGTGTCATAGGGCGGATCGGCGAATGTCTTCACCTCGTCGCCGGCAAAGGTCACCTGCACGCGTTCGTTTTTCGTCGCGCCGCGACGGTAGAAGGAATCATAGATTCGGGGCGTGAGCACATGCGGTGCGACATCGCCATTGGCGCTGGCGTCGATCGTGGCCTGCCAGAACAGGCTGACGACCCCGCTGGTCTCGAAATGCGATTTGGCCGCATAGCCGTGGCCGTCAAACCGGCCGTCATAATTCGTGTGGCCGAACGGGATGCCCCAGAATGCGATGCTGTAGGCAAGGGCGAGCGTATCCGGATTGCCGGCGGGTGGCTCGCCCGCCATTGCAGGCGCCAGGGTCAGCAATGCCGCCATCGAGGCGAGGACGCGCGCATGCGCCATGTTGATCTCCAGTCGGGCCTGGGTTGATACAGTAGGAAAGCCTGAGCGCATGGTCCAATTGTGACGGAATCGATGGCAAACACCGAGGATCTGGCGCGCGCCGTTGGCACCGGCGACCGCCGCGCGCTGGCCCGCGCCATCACCCTCGTCGAATCGACCCGCGCGGCGGATCGGCAAGCGGCCGAATTGCTGCTCACACACCTGCTGGCGTTGGCGGGCAGCGCCTTGCGCATCGGCATTTCCGGCGCACCCGGCGTCGGCAAATCCACCTTCATCGAGGCGCTGGGTGCTGCGATCACCGATGCCGGGCTGACGCTCGCGGTCCTCGCCGTCGATCCGTCGTCGACGCGGTCCGGAGGCTCGATCCTGGGCGACAAGACGCGCATGGAACAGCTGGCGCGCAATCCGCGGGCGTTTGTCCGGCCGTCGCCTTCCGGCGCGATGCTGGGAGGTGTCGCCAGGCGGACGCGGGAGGCCATTCTGCTCGTGGAAGCAGCCGGGTTCGACATCGTGCTGGTGGAGACAGTGGGAGTGGGGCAGTCGGATACCGCCGTGTCGGAAATGGTCGACATGTTCGTTCTGCTCGTCGCGCCGGGAGGGGGCGACGATCTGCAGGGAATCAAGCGCGGCGTGATGGAACTGGCCGATGCCGTGATCGTCACCAAAGCCGATGGCGATCTGAAACCGGCCGCTGCCCGCGCCGCGTCGGATTTCCAGGCAGCGCTCCATGTGATGCGCCCGAAATATCCCGGCATCACGGCAGGGGTGACACAGGTATCCGCCCTGACCGGGGAGAATATCGCGGCCTGCTGGCAGGACCTTCAGCGCTTCCTGCACCAATTGCAGGCCGGGGGGCATCGCGAGGCGCTGCGACGCGGCCAGGGTCTGCGGTGGTTCCGATCCGAGATTCAGGCGCTGCTTGGCGAGGCGATCGCTTCCGATCCCGCCATCGCCCGCGAACTGGCACAGCTGGAGGAAGGGGTGGCGCGGGGCGACGCATTGCCCTACACGACGGCGCGCCGGCTGATTTCCCGCTTCCTGAGCCTTGACGGGCGGGAAGCCCCCCCTTAAGAGAGCCGGCTCTTTCAGGCCAAGAAAAGGTGAGGCGATGTCGCGCCGTTGCGAACTGACCGGCAAGGGCGTGATGACGGGACACCACGTCAGCCATGCCAACAACAAGACGAAGCGGGTCTTCCGGCCCAATCTCCAGACCGTGTCGCTGGCTAGCGATGCGCTGGGGCAGGGCGTCCGGCTGCGCATCAGCATGAACGCGCTGCGCTCCGTCGACCGTTCCGGGGGTCTCGACGCGTTTCTTCTGCGATCCAAGGATGATGTTCTTTCCGACCGCGCGCTCAAGCTGAAGCGCATGATCGCGAAAAAGCAGACCGCTCCGGCCGCGGAATAGGCATTCCCGAATCCCGCGAATCAGGGTCGTTCCCGGCACGGAATTTTCGTGCCGGTGCCTTGGCATACGCGAAACAGTTGAGCTAACGTCTTAACCATGGCGCAGAACGCGCCGGGGTGGGACGAGGCAATCCGTGTCGATCTTTGAAGCCGGCGTGCGCTCCCGGGGCCCGGTGGCGTTCAGGCTCGTGGACGATCCAGCAGTGGCGCGGCATTGGCGTCGGGATTGGGGCGCCGAAATCCGGAGCCTTGCTCCGGCCGCCACGCCTCGCAAACCTTTGCGCAGCCTCGTCGGCCTTGCCGGCCAGCTTGCCATCCCGGTCCTTCTGCTGCTCGTCGCCGGCGAAGCCTGCCTTCTCTATTCGCAGATGCCGCCGCCGGTCTGGATTGGGGGGGACAGAGCCATGCCTCTTGGCCTCCTGTTGCTGCCTGGAACATTTTTTGTCGTCCAGTTGACCAACCGGCGCTATGGCGGCGTGGCCGCCAGCCTGCAGCTTGTGGTTGCGAGCCTCGCCGCTGTTGCGATCCTGCTTTTGCGACCCGACTGGCTTTCGGGACTGCCGGATTTGCACCAATGGGGCACGCGCACCGTGCTGTCCTTTGGCATGGCCCTCTTTCTGGCGCATGCCGCTTCCGTGATGGTGTTCGATTGGCTGCGTGGCCCCGCATGGTGGCGGGCGCCATTCTTCGCATCGCTCGCGGCAGGGCTGGTGTTCTGCCTGCTGGCCTATCCCTTTGCCTATGCGGGACGCTGGGCGGACTGGGCCGATGCCATGACGCGCAATCTCGCGATCATGACGGTCGCGGCGACGCTGCTGCTGGTGCCCTATTGGCTGCTGCGCCGTTTCGTGGAACCCCTGCCGGGATTTGGCGGATACTGAGGCACTCGATCGCCTACGCCGCTCGCGCCCTGCCGCGATGGCGAAAGGCAAGGCGGCGATCTTCCTGCGCAAACAGCGAAATCAGTTGATCGGTCATCGCTTTATGCGGTCGCCCGACGGAACACTTGTATCGTTCGATCCTACGGGCTCAGTGACAACCTTCCCGCTTGCCATCAATAAGGCGGGCGTTGTTACCGGAGAGTACTATGACAGCAAAGGCAATTTTCACGGCTTTGTACGCGCCGCCGACGGAACGATAACGAATTTCGATGGTCCAGGTGCAAAATATACAGCGGGCTTAGCTATCAACAGCAAGGGTACGGTCACGGGATATTATCAGGACAGCACGGCCAATCACGGCTTTGTGCGAATTGCCGACGGAACGTTGACGACGTTCGACTATCCCGATGCGGTTGCCACCATAGGTGAGAGCATCAATGCCAAGGGCGAAATCGCGGGGCTGTATCAGGATGTCCCCGGATACGTGCATGGCATCACACGGCAGGTCGGGGGAAAGATGAAGGCGAACGACCCTGCGAAATCCGTTGGCACTTATCCTTACGGTATCAACGCTGGCGGTACTTCAACGGGATCATGGATGGAGTTGGTCAACAATAACATCCTCTGGCACGGCTTCGTGCGCACGCACTAACCAAACGTCTGCCTGTCGCGATGGGAGCAAGAACTTTACGCAATAACCATCGCGCCAGGTACCGCAGGACGGATGACGTTTTCGCGCAGTAGATCAGGGGTGTCTTCGGATCAGGGCCAGCGAACCCGGGGGGAATTGCTCCGCCCCCGGATTTGTTGTGTGATAGCAATGATCGGATTCGCTGGGGCTGCCTGTGGTAAAGCGTTCTTCGCGTAAGCCACCGGGGAAGCGCGTGGCGTTGCGTCCACGCGCCAGTTCGGTACGCGCCGCGCGCCCCAGGCGCCGCCGGACCCCTGAATGTGCCCGAGCCGAAGCGCTGGCAAGTGCACGGGCACTTCTCCTGCGCGAAGGACCCGACGCCATAACGTTGCAGCGCGTGGCGTCCGATCTCGGCGTGACGCACTCCAATCTCCTCTATCATTTCGGATCCGCCGCCGAGCTGCGATCCAATCTGATGGGGACGATGGTGACGGAGCTCGCCGGAGCGCTCGACAGTGTCGTGGCGAGTCTTCACTCCGATGTCGCCGCTTCGAGAGCGGTGGTCGACATGGTTTTCGACGCCTTCGTAGAGCGTGGGGCCGGCCGGCTTGCGGCGTGGATCGCGCTTACCGACAACCTCGATCTCCTCAAACCGATTGAAGATGCTGTCAAATCCCTTGTGCGGGGAATCGAGGAGAAGTTTGCGGGCGCCGGGGCGGGCGCAGGGGTTCACCGCGGCGTAACATCGGCGGTCCTGCTGTTGGCCTTGACGGCGTTCGGCGACTCGATGATCGGCGGGCCTCTGCAATCCATGCTCGAACGCGACCCGGCCGCGCCGCGGAAAGTGGTCGCGTTTCTCCTGCCGAGATTGTTCGAGAGCACCTGATTTTCTTTCGCGGCGCTCCCCTCAATTCGCCGCCGCGAAGTTGCCAGCCGGTTTACGCCGCACGGAGGTGGCCGCGGCCGCGGGGCACGGACCCTTCTTCGGCAAATAATGAGATGAGCTGGCTCGTCATGGCGCCACCCAACTGTTCCGCATCGACGATTGTCACCGCGCGGCGATAGTAGCGCGTGACGTCGTGACCGATGCCAATGGCAGCGAGTTCGATGGACGACTTCTCCTCGATCTCGCCAATCACGCGGCGCAAATGCCGTTCGAGATAGTTTCCCGAATTCACCGACAGCGTTGAATCGTCGACCGGAGCACCGTCGGAAATCACCATGAGGATGCGCCGCTGCTCGGGGCGCGTACTCAGGCGCTGATGCGCCCACATCAGCGCCTCGCCATCGATGTTTTCCTTGAGAAGGCCTTCGCGCATCATGAGGCCCAGATTGCGCCGCGCCCGCCGCCATGGTTCGTCCGCCGCCTTGTACACGATGTGCCTGAGATCGTTCAGCCGGCCGGGGTGGGGTGGCTTGCCGTCCGCGATCCATCGTTCGCGGCTTTGGCCACCTTTCCACGCTCTCGTGGTGAAGCCCAGAATCTCGACCTTTACCGCGCAGCGCTCGAGCGTGCGTGCCAGAATGTCGGCGCACATCGCCGCCACCATGATCGGGCGGCCGCGCATCGAACCCGAATTGTCGAGCAGAAGCGTGACCACCGTGTCGCGGAAGTTCATGTCCTTTTCGCGCTTGAAGGACAGCGGAAACATCGGATCGATGATGATGCGCGGGAGCCGCGACGTGTCGAGAATGCCTTCTTCGAGATCGAACTCCCAGCTGCGGTTCTGTTGGGCAAGCAGCAAGCGCTGGAGCTTGTTGGCAAGACGCGCCACCACACCCTGCATGGCCTGAAGCTGCTGATCGAGAAAACTGCGCAGCCGCGCGAGCTCGTCGGAATCGCAAAGATCCGTGGCAGCGATCGTCTCGTCGAACTGGGCCGTGAAAACCTGGTATCCCCACGCATCCTGGTTCGAGAAGGGTTGTTCGGGCCGCCACGGCTTGGCGCCGTCGTCCTGGTCGCTCGCGTCGGAAGGTTCTGCGGTGTGTTCGGCCTGCATCTCGGCGGAGGGTTCGTCGCTTTCTTCGCCTTCCGACTCACGCATTTCGGCATCGGAGAGTTCGGGCTGTCCGGTTGCGTCGGCCTCGTCGCCGCCATCCTCCGATTGCGGTTCGGGTTCGCCGGACTCGTCGCCGTCGCTGTCGGAATCCTCGGCGAGTTCGTCGCCCATCTCGAGGTCCTTGAGGATGGTGCGGGTGAGTTTTGCGAAGGCCTTCTGGTCGCGAAACGTCGCGGGCAAATGTTCGAGATCCTTGCCCGCGCGCTCTTCGATGTAGGGGCGCCAGAGTTCGACGGCACGTTTGGCACAATCGGGCGGCGCCTCGCCGGTGATCCTTTCGCGCACCATCAGTCCTACCACCTCGGCCAGCGGGGCGTCGGCGCGCTCGCGGACACGGGCAAGACCCCGCGCCGACAGCCTCGCTTCGAGCGCGCCGGCCAGATTGGCGGCCACACCCTTCATCGTGCTCGCACCGATGGCTTCGACGCGCGCCTGCTCGGCTGCTTCGAAAATGGCTGCGGCCTCTGCCGATCGTGGTCTGAATTGCTCGTGGATGGCCGTCTGATGATAGGCGCAGCGCAGCGCAAAGGCGTCGCCCTGTCCGCGAACGACGGCGATTTCCGACGGCGGCAGATTGCGCGAGGGCAGCGTCAGGCGGGCTTTCTTGCCCTTGAGCGACGGCGGCTCGGCGCTGTAACTCACATCCAGTTCCGGCTCGCCTGCCAAAGAGCGCACGGCACACGTCACCGCGCGCTTGAACGGCTCCGCCGGATTCTCGCTCTTCATGCAACCAACACGCTCATGCAACGAGCACTCTGGCGGACGATTCGGGCAATTCCTCGCCAAAGGCGCGCTGGTAGAATTCCGCGACCGAAGCGCGTTCGAGCTCGTCGCATTTGTTGAGGAAGGTGAGGCGGAACGCGAAGCCGATATCGCCGAAGATTTCCGCGTTCTCCGCCCAGGTGATGACCGTGCGCGGGCTCATGACGGTGGAGATATCGCCGTTGATGAAGGCATTGCGCGTCATGTCCGCCACACGCACCATTGCGGAGATGCTCTTCTTCCGCTCCGCCGTGCCGTAAGACGGCACCTTGGCAAGGACGATGTCGACTTCCGCGTCGTGCGGCAGATAGTTGAGTGTGGTGACGATGTTCCAGCGATCCATCTGGCCCTGATTGATCTGCTGGGTTCCGTGATAAAGGCCGGTGGTGTCGCCGAGGCCGATCGTGTTGGTGGTGGAGAACAGCCGGAAGGCCGGGTGAGGGCGGATCACGCGATTCTGATCGAGCAGCGTGAGGTGGCCCTGAACTTCCAGCACCCGCTGGATCACGAACATCACATCGGGCCGGCCGGCATCGTATTCGTCGAACACCAGCGCCACCGGATGCTGCAGGGTCCAGGGCAGCAACCCTTCGCGAAACTCCGTTACCTGCTGGCCGTCGCGCAGCACGATCGCGTCCTTGCCGATCAGATCGATGCGGCTGATATGGCTGTCGAGATTGATGCGGATGCACGGCCAGTTGAGCCGCGATGCAACCTGCTCGATATGGGTCGATTTGCCGGTGCCATGATAGCCCTGGATCATGACGCGCCGGTTGTAGGCAAATCCGGCCAGGATCGCGAGCGTCGTTTCGCGGTCGAAGCGATAGGCCGGATCGCGGTCCGGAACATATTCATTGCCGCGCGAAAACGCGGGAGCCTGCATCGTGGCGTCGATCCCGAATGTCTCGCGCACATCGATTTTGATGTCGGGCGTGGCCGCGGGGTCGAGGCCCTTTCTGTCTTCAGTCATCAATCTGTCCGGATTGGAGAGGGCCAGGATCTCTTGCGGCGGCGATCGGCGCTTGCACCCTGGGCGGGGAGTCCGCTTCTAGGCCAGCCCCGACGCACGCAGCACGCCATAGGCCTGAATAACCCGCTTCAGCCGCTCCTCGGCGCCCCGATCGCCACCATTTGCGTCGGGATGAAACCGCTTCACAAGTTCCTTATACCGCGCCTTTATTTCGTGCAAGCTGGCGTCGGATTCAAGGTTCAAAACGTCCAGCGCCCTGATCTGCACGGCGGTCAGCATGCGCTCCGGCCGCCGGGGCGGGCCCGCCGCTTCCGATTCGAATCCTCCGAAGGCCCCGTGCAACTCGCGCAGCACATCGTCGCGGCGCGCCCCCGCCGCTCCACGCTTTCCCAGTGGCCAGGTGGGCCTGTGACCGGTGATCGCATCATCGCGAAACGCCTCGATCTCGGACTCCTTCATGCCGCTGAAATAATCCCACTTCTCATTATGGGCGCGCGCATGTTCGAGACAGAACCAGAGATGATCATCGAGCTGGCGGCGGCTTTTGGGCACGCGAAAGCCGCCTTCTCCCGCGCAGCCCGGCGCGTCGCAGGGCCGCACACGTTGCGGGCGTGCCGGCGCATCCGGCTTGATGCGGATGTCCTTGCCAAAGCGCGGTCTGTAGCCAGCGGCGGTCATGGTGCGATTATGGGATCAAGGGATGAAAAAACAAGAAAACGAATTGCTTGACATTCAAGCAGCGAGCACGAAGGAAGGGGCATGAGCGTCGCCCAGATCCTGCGCACCAAGCTCGAGACGGCATTTGCGCCGGACGAACTCGATGTCGAGGATCAGAGCGCGCGTCACGCTGGACATGCCGGCGCGCGGCCCGAGGGCGAGACGCATTTTCACGTGCGCATTGTCGCGCCGCTGTTTGCCGGCCTCAGTCGCGTCGAGCGCCAGCGGCGGATTTATGCGGTGCTCGCGGAGGAACTGCACAACCGCGTTCATGCGCTGTCTCTCGACGTCAGAACCCCCGACGAAGTTTTCCGGTAACGGCGTTCACGATCCCGTCGCGGCCTGGCGCGGACGGCGGATGCGCAGCACCGTGATCTGGTTGCGCTGACGGCGCACGATCTCGAATTCGAAACCGTAGAAGGCAAAGCGCTGGCCGACTTCGGGGATTGTTCGCGCTTCGTGAATCACCAGGCCCGCGATCGTCGTGGCTTCCTCATCGGGCAGGTGCCAGTCCAGCCGGCGGTTCAGGTCGCGCACGGGCATCGTGCCCTGGATCAGGATCGAACCATCGGCCTGCAGGCGCATCTGCGCTTCGCCGCCGGATTCGTCGGGGATGCCGCCCAGGATTTCTTCGACGATATCGGTGAGGGTGACGACACCCTGCAGCACGCCATATTCATCGACCACCAGCGCGAAATGCCGCCGGCGCTGCTGGAAGGCGCGAATCTGGTCTTCCAGCGTGGTCGTGTCCGGCACGAACCAGGGCTCATCCATCAGCGCGAGAATGTCCCAGCCGGCAACCTGGCCTTTGCGCCGGACGAATTCCGCCATCACGTCCTTGGCGCGAAGGACGCCCACGATATTGTCCGGGCCGCCGCGCCACACCGGCACGCGCGTGTGATTGGCAGCCATGACGTTCTCGAAGAGCTGCTCGGGCGGCTCGTCGGCGTCCACGGCTGCGATGTTCTTGCGATGCACGGCGACATCGCCGATCGAAAGTTCCCGCAGGTCCAGAATGCCGCCCAGCATGTCGCGATGTTCGCGCCCGACATCGCCTTCGCGATGCATCAGCTCGACCGTGCCGCGGATTTCCTCATGCGCCGGCAGCATGGGCTTTTCTTCCGCCTCTTCGCGCACGCCGAACAGGCCGAGAAGCCGCCAGACCAGAAACTGCACGACGTTGACGATCGGCGCCAGCACATTGACCACCGGCAGCAGAAAGCGCCCGACCGCCAGGGCAAAGCGGTCGGTGCGGGCAATCGCCAGCGTCTTGGGCAGAACCTCGACAAAAACCAGCACCACCAGCGTCATCACGGCAGTGGTAATGGCAACGGCCGTCGTGCCGTAACGGGCGGCAAGCAGCGACGTAGCGAGCGACGAGACCAGAATGTTGATAAATGTGTTGCCAAGCAGGATGGCGCCGATCATGCGCTCGCGATTGGCCAGAAGTTCGTTGACGTGGCGTGCGGCCCGGTGGTCGCTCTGCTCGAGCCGGTGCATCAGCGCAGGCGACACGGCAGTCAGGGCCGTTTCGGAGCCGGAAAAGAGGGCCGAAATCGCCAGAAGCACGACAATCGCGCCGATGCCGGAGACAAACATGCTGACCATGGGAAAATCCAAATCGCGTGGGGAGCCGACCCGATCCTCTCACGTCCGCGCGCCACTCGCCACAGGTCCGAGGGCACAGAAACGCCCGGGCTTCGTCACACCATGGGTTGGTGGAAGCAATCGGTCGGATCGGATCGAAAGGTCTATGAGACCGATCTCCGGTGCGGAGGCGCGGGAGAACGTGCCACCCAAAGACACGAAGAGAACAGAGATGTTGGGTTCGCGAAGCGCTGCCAGCTTCCTCTTCGTGCCCTTTGTGGCTTCGTGGAGAATGCTTTTTCTTCTGTTCTCTCGCGTTTCCGCGGGGTGGCAGTCTGGAGAATGGAAGCGGGCCCCGTGAGGAAGAGAGAGGGTTTTCGATAGACCGATCGACAGTTGCCGCATGCGCCGGGCGCTTGCGCCAACCGTCATCCGTCACGCTCGGGCGGAACATGGAGCAGAAGACGTTCGTCAGAAGGGTGAGGCGCTAACCCTCCAGCACCGCGCGCAGCGCGTCGAGGGGCACGGTGTCTGTCGTGAAGGCTCGCCCCAGCGCGTGCACGAGGACGAAGGTCAGCGCGCCGCTCTTTGCTTTCTTGTCGTGCGCCATATGCGCCAACAATGTGTCGACCGAGGGTCGCGGGCCGGAAATGTCGGCGATCTCCGTGGGAAGCCCCACTGCGCGCAAATGCGCCGTCAGGCGCCTTGTGTCGTCGGACGGCGACACGCCAAGCGCCTCCGACAGATGGAACGCGAGCGCCATGCCGATCGCCACTGCCTCGCCGTGCAGCAGCCGGTCGGAATAGCCCGAGGCGGCCTCGAGCGCGTGCCCGAATGTATGGCCGAGATTGAGGAGCGCCCGCTCGCCGTTCTCGCGTTCGTCGCGTGTGACGATCGCGGCCTTGAGGCGGCAGGATTGGGCGACGGCGTGGGCCAGGAGTGCCGTGTCGCCGGCCAGCGCCGCTTCGCCATGCTGTTCCAGCCAGTCGAAGAAGGAGGCATCGCCCAGCGCGCCATATTTGACGATCTCGGCATAGCCGGCGCGGCGTTCGCGCGCGGGCAGGGTGAGAAGCGTGTCGATATCGGCCAGCACGAGGCGGGGCTGATGGAACAGGCCCAGCAGATTCTTGCCGCGACGCGTGTTGATGGCGGTCTTTCCGCCTACGGAGGAATCGACCTGGGCGAGCAGAGTCGTCGGAACCTGCGCAAAGGCCACGCCGCGCTTCAGCACGCCCGCGGCAAAGCCCGTGAGATCGCCCACGACGCCGCCGCCCATGGCGACGATCAGGCCGCCGCGTTCGACACCGCTTGCGAGCAGCGCATCCGTCAGGGCCTCGAGGCCGGCGAAACTTTTCGAGGCTTCGCCGGGCGCGATCACGATCGGTTCGGCCGCAATGTTTGCAGCGCGCATCGAATCGAGAAGCCGGTCCATGTAACGCTCGGCCACGTTGGTGTCGGTCACAACGGGAACCGTACCGCGCGCCAGCGGCGCGAGGAGCTGCCCGGCCTGATCGAGCAATCCCGTTCCGACATGGATGTCGTAGCTGCGTTCGCCAAGAGAAACGGGAATGCGCTCGCTCACGCGGCCTCCATGGCGCCGCGCCCGGCCAGTGCCGCCACGATTCGCGCGACGCAACCCGAATGCGGGCCGTCTTCGCTTTCGACGACCACATCGGCCTGCGCATAGAAGGGCGCGCGTTCCGCGAGCAGACGTTCGAGGATTTGGCGGGGATCGCCCTCCTTAAGCAGCGGGCGTGTGCTGCGGCGGGCGACGCGCTCCAGCAGCAATTCCAGCGGCGCCTTCAGCCAGACCGACACGGCGCTGCTCTTGATGCGCGCGCGCGTATCGGCATCGACGAACGCGCCGCCGCCCGTTGCGAGGACGTGAACCGGCTCGTGCAGCAGCCGCGCGATTACCTTGCGCTCGCCGTCGCGGAAGGCGCCTTCGCCATGGGTGTCGAAGATCCGGCTGATGGAGCATCCGGCCGCTGCTTCGATTTCCGTGTCGGAGTCGCGGAACGGCACGTCCAGCTGGGTTGCGAGCCGCCGTCCGACGGAACTCTTGCCGGAGCCCATCATGCCCACAAGGACGACCGTGCGGTTCAGGCGGCGCATGGCCTCGCCTAGCACGGCCTTCGCTGCGACCGCCAGCGGCCTTGCGCAACCGGCTTTGATTCCGCCACAAAGACCCGGCATAGGATTCTGCTCCGCGAACGGATGTGACATGGGTTGGACCGCGCGTATTGCGCTCGCCGTATTGGTGCTGGTGATTCTCGGGGCGGGTGCGCTGGCCTTTTATGCGAGCACGTTGTCGCCGCCGCACCGGACCTACGAACAGGTCCTTTCGAATGATCGCTTCCCGGCCTGAACGCCGGTCCATGGCCGCCCTGGCCATGGGCGTCCTCCTCATCGGCACGCCGGCCGTGGGGCAGCAGCCTCCTGCTGCAAGCGTGGTGCGCCCTGCGCCACCCCGACAGACGGGCTTGCCAGGGGCGGTGGAGGTGGGCGCGCTGGGCGCTCCCGATGGGCCGCCTGCGGGCCTGCTGGATGCGGGCAATGGCGGGTTGCCGCCGGCGATCTGGCAGGATTCGCCGCGCGACTTGGTTGAGGATTTGTTGGGCAGGGCGCCGCTTGCGACCTCGGTGCCTGCGGTTCGCGGCCTCACGCGCGTACTTCTGCTCACGACGGCCGATGCGCCGCTGGGCGCCGCGCCGCACGCCTTCCTGTCGGTTCGCCTGCGCAAGCTTCTCGATGGCGGCCTGGTGGACGAGGCCGCCGATCTGGCGATGAAATCGGCCGTCGAGGGTGACGCCGAGCTCGACCGGCTGAAGGCGGATGCGTTGCTGTTCGCGGGCCGCGATGCCGATGTCTGCGGCTCGGCAACGGCCGGCCGTCTCAACAAAAGCGACTCCTTCTGGATCGAGCTGCGCGCCTATTGCTACGCCGCGTCCAACAACGCCGATGCGTTCGAACTCACCCGCTCGGTCATTCATGCCCAGGGGCAAGCGGATGCAGCGTTCGAGACGCTGCTCGACGATGTTCGCAATCATGCGACGGCCAGCCCCGGCGACATCGCGGCTCCCACCGCGCTCCATGTGTTTCTTCTCAACAAGGCCGGTCTGCCGGTCGAGCCGAGCCTGGGCGAACAATTGGGCATTCCGGCCAGCCTCGCGGCCATGCGCAGCGTCAACAACACGCCTTCCGCCCGTCTGGCGGCTGCCGAGGCCGTCGCGCCGACGGGAGCTGCACCGGTCACGGAACTTGCGGCAATCGCCGATGCACAGAGCTTTGCGCGCGCCCAGATCGAAGCGGCGCGCACAGCGGCCGATGGAATGCCGTTTCTTGCCGGTCAGGCCCTGCTGCGGCAGGCCATAAGGGAAAAGCCCAATCCGGCAGCTCGCGCAGACCTGGTGTTCCGGGCGCTGGAGCTTGGCGCCTCGGCCGGGCGCTTGACCCTGGCGGCGGGATTGCAGGCCGATGCCGCTGCCTCGGTGGTCCCCGATGTGTCGCTGCGCCCGATGGCGCCCTTGATGGCGACCGCGCTCCTTCTGGCAGGAAAGGTCGATGCCGCAGCGCTTTGGATGCAGCTCTTCGACCAGAATGAGAACACAGACAGGACGTTTGCCAGCACCTTTGCCACAGCGCTCGCGCTCGCGGCCCCCTCCGCCGCGCATGATGCCGGAGCGCAGGCGGGCTATGCGTGGCTAATCGCGCATGAGACGCCTCAGTCCCCCGCGGCGCAGTACGCCACGCTGGTGCGCGGTCTCTATGCCGCGCTGGGGCTGCCGCTGGTTCTGCCCGATACGACCGTCGCGCCGGCGCTGGAAATATCCCTCGGGCGGCGTCCACCGCCGGCGGTGCTTCTGCGCATCGATGCCGGCCTGAAGGACAGGGGCCGCGAAGGCGAATCCCTGCTGGCGATGCTCGATTTCATCGGGACCGAAGGCCCGAGCAACATCGCGCCCGAGGCGACGGCGCGCTTCGTGCGCACGCTGGCGCGGTTCGGTCTGGCCGAGCGCGCCCGGGCGCTGGCGCTGGAGTCCTTGTTGCTCTTTCGGCCGATCCTTGTTCCCGTGCCGCCGCGACCGCCGCCGCCCCCAGCATCGGCGCAATAGTGTCGACAGGCATCGAAACGTTTCTCGACATGATGGGCGCCGAACGCGGCGCGAGCCGCAACACGCTCGAAGCCTATCGTCGCGACCTCATGGCATTCGAGGCGTTCGCCGCGCGCCGCAAGGTGAGCCTCGACGCGGCGCACCGCGACGATGTGCGCGCCTTCCTTGCGCAGTTGGCGCAAGAAGGCGCCGCGGCCAGTTCGCAGGCGCGCCGCCTGTCTTCGCTGCGCCAATATTACGGATTTCTCTATGGGGAGGGCCAGCGCGATGACGATCCGACATCCGCCGTCGATTCGCCGCGCCAGACGCGAAGCCTGCCCAAGATTCTATCGCAGGACGATGTTCTTGCCCTGATCGCGGCGGCGCAGCGCGAGGCGGCCGATTCCCCCGAAGGGTGTCGCCTCTTGTGCATGGTCGAAATTCTCTATGCTGCAGGCCTGCGCGTGTCCGAACTCGTGACCTTGCCGCTTTCGGCGGCGCGCAGCCGCGACATTTTTCTGATCGTGAAGGGCAAGGGCGGCAAGGAACGGCCCGTGCCGTTCGGCCAGGCCGCGCGGCAGGCGATCGCCGATTATCTTCTCGTACGCGACGAATTCCTGGAAGCCGGCGACACGCAGAGTCGCTATCTCTTTCCGTCGCGCGGCGGCACCGGACATCTGACTCGAAGGCGGTGTCATCAATTGCTCAAGGATTTGGCGGTCAAGGCGCATGTCGATCCGGCGAAGCTGTCGCCGCATGTCCTGCGCCATGCGTTCGCGACGCATCTGGTCGAAGGCGGCGCCGATTTGCGTAGCGTGCAGACGATGCTGGGCCATGCCGATATCGCCACGACGCAGATCTACACCCATGTCGCCAATGAGCGGCTGAAACAGACGGTCCTGGCGGCGCATCCCCTGGCGCGTGCGAAGAAACGCGATTGAAAATCCGCCATTGACCGCGACGGCGGGGCAGGGAATAGCTGCCATCGCGCCGCAATCGGGAGAGTGAGATGAGTTTCAGGCCGGTCGAGCGGCGCGTGCCGCCGCGTCTCTATCGCTCGAAACTGTTCGTGCCGGGTTCGCGGCCGCAATTGTTCGAGAAAGCGGCGGCAAGCGCCGCCGATGTCGTGTGCCTCGATCTGGAAGACGCGGTGGCGCCGCCCGACAAGGACAAGGCGCGCGACAATATCGTGGCCGCGCTGCACGACATCGCCTGGGGAACGAAATTCGTCACGGTACGGATCAACGGCCTCGATACGCATTGGTGCTATCGCGACGTGCTGGCGCTGGTGGAGAAGGGCGGCGAACGGCTCGACGCGATCATGATCCCCAAGGTCGGCAATGCCAGCGACATCTATGCCATCGACATGCTGGTGACGCAGGCCTCTGCCTGGGTGGGTCGCCGCAAGCGCATCGGGCTGGAAGTCATCATCGAAACAGCGTCGGGGCTTACGCAGATCGACGGGATTGCCGGTGCATCGGCCCGGCTCGAAAGCCTGCATTTCGGCGCCGCCGACTATGCCGCGTCGCAGGGCATGCGCACCACCAATATCGGCGGCGGCAATGCGGACTACGTGATGCTGAGTGACGGGCCGGAGCGCGCGCGCCATTGGAACGATCTCTGGCACTATCCGCTGTTCCGCATGGCGCAGGCGGCGCGCGCGCATGGCATCGTGCCGATCGACGGACCGTTCGGCGATTACGGCGATGCCGACGGGTTTCGCGTGCAGGCGCGGCGCACCGCGATTCTGGGCTGCGAAGGCAAATGGGCCATCCATCCGAGCCAGGTGGCGCTTGCCAACGAAATCTACACGCCGCCGGCCAAAGAGGTGGAACGCGCCGAGGCCATTCTCGCGGCGTTGAAGGAGGCCCATGAAAGCGGCCTGGGCGCAGTGGCGCTCAAGGGCGTGCTGATCGACGCCGCCTCCATCCGCCAGGCCGAGGTGATCGTGGGCCAGATGCGGCTCGTGCGGGAGAAGCAGGGCACTTTGTGAGCAATTGACGGTTTATTGACACACAGGGGGTCAGTTGCCACTTTCCGCCCCCTTTTTGGACAGGCGCATGCCGACGCATACCTATCTCGATTTCGAAAAGCCGATTGCCGAACTGGAAGGCAAGGTGGTGGAGCTGCGCCAGCTCGCCGCCAACGATCCCACGATGCAGATCGACGACGAGGTATCGAAGCTGCAGACGCGATCGCAGAACATGATCGCCGAGACCTATGGCAAGCTCACGCCCTGGCAGAAGGCGATGGTGGCGCGCCATCCCGGCCGGCCGCATTTCTCGGACTACGCCGCGCAGCTGATCGAGGATTTCGTGCCGCTGTCGGGCGACCGCGCCTTTGGCGAGGACCGCGCCATCGTCTCCGGCCTTGGCCGCTTCCGCGGCCGCGCCGTCGCCGTGATGGGCCATGAGAAGGGCAACGACACCAAAAGCCGGCTCACCCACAATTTCGGCATGGCCATGCCTGAAGGCTATCGCAAGGCGCAGCGCCTGTTCGCGCTGGCCGATCGCTTCCATCTGCCGGTGCTCTCTTTCGCCGATACGCCCGGCGCCTATCCGGGCATCGGCGCCGAGGAGCGCGGCCAGGCCGAAGCCATCGCGCGTTCGACCCAGGCGAGCCTCAATCTCGGTGTGCCATTTGTGACGGTGGTGATCGGCGAGGGCATGTCGGGCGGGGCGCTGGGCATCGCCGTCGCCAACAAGGTCTTCATGCTCGAACATGCGATCTATGCGGTGATCTCGCCGGAAGGCTGTGCCTCGATCCTGTGGCGCAGCGCCGACAAGGCACAGGAGGCCGCTTCCGCCATGCGCATCACCGCCCAGGATCTCCTCGATCTCAAGATCATCGACGGCATCGTGCGCGAGCCCGTGGGCGGCGCCCATCGCGCCCCGCAACAGGCGATCGAACTGGTGGGCGACACGATTGCCCGCGCGCTGGCCGAGCTCGAATCGCTCTCGCCGCAGCAGCTGCGCCAGCAGCGGCGCGACAAATACCTCGCCATGGGCCGCAATCTGGGCACCTGAAGCCGCATTGGCCCCGCGACGTCAGGAGCCAGCGGAATGTGTTGCAGTGCATTGCCGCAAAGGGGCCCGCCCCCTATAGTCCCGGCCCCGCGGGCTTGGACCGGCCCTGACGGATGGTTACGGAGCGTGGCGCAGCCTGGTTAGCGCACCAGTCTGGGGGACTGGGGGTCGAGAGTTCAAATCTCTCCGCTCCGACCAATAACATAGAAAAATCAGATAGGTAGGAAGCAGTATTTCGAAATCCCGGTCCAATATTTTCACGGGGACACATTCCGGGACACGGATGCAACCTGGGCTCACAGCCGAACAATTGGCTCGGCTTCGGACTGGGCCCAGTCGGTGCGGTCGGTCCCCTTTCAGCCCGTTTGCTTCGGATCAGGAATGCCCGAAGCGCACAAATGCCACGTGAATCCTGGCGACCTCCCCGTAAGGGTTTGGCTTTGCGCCGCGGGCCTTATTGACAGGCATTCGGCGATCGAAGGTTGTGACGGTCACTGGTTCGATATCACGCCACTCTTGGCCAAAGCGCCATTCTTTCGTCACCCCGGTACGGATCGCGAATTTTGGGATTTGCCAAACCAAATCTCGCGTGCGGCCTTTCGGTCTTAGAGTCTGTCCGGAAACATCAGGCTGGATTGCAGAGTTTTCGCAGCATGAGGCGGATTGATGCGAGGCGCAAGAACGCGAGCGCCTTGCGGTTCAGGTTCTCCCAATCCTTGGCGAGCCTTCGGCACCGATTGAGCCA
>DASXEA010000025.1:0-2459 GCA_036490345.1 Rhizomicrobium sp.
CTGGGCGCGAGCATCAATTGCCGCGCCTCTTCGGCCCAGGCGCTGGCTACAGAGCCCGGGTGCGAGCCGTGCGCCGTTTGCCGCCCACAGTTCCCGGCAGCGTGTCTCCAGCCAATCGTTCAGCGCCGCCAAAGAGAGGAAGCTCGGTATTGGCTGCCAAAGCCGATGGCGGGCGTCCTGGACGTTCTTCTCGATCTGCCCTTTCTCCCAGCCCGACGCCGGATTGCAGAACTCCGCCTCGAACAGGAAGTGGCTGACCATCGCCGAAAAGCGCGCGTTGACCTTTCGCTCCTTGCCGCGCCCGATCCGATCCACGGCGGTGCGCATGTTGTCGTAGATGCCGCGCCAGGGAACGCCGCCGAGTACGCGGAAGGCGTGATTGTGGGCGTCGAACAGCATCTCGTGCGTCTGCTGCAGATAGGCGCGGAGAAAGAAAGCGCGGCTGTAACTGAGCTTGAAGTGGGCGACCTGCAGTTTGGTCCGCTCGCCCGCGATAATCGCCCAATCCTCCGACCAATCGAACTGGAAAGCCTCGCCGGTCGAGAACGCCAGCGGCACGAAAACGCCTCGGCCGGTGGTCTTCTGCTCGAGCTGCCGGGCGGCCTTCCAGTCGCGTGCGAAAGCCGCCACGCGATTGTAGGAGCCGTCATAGCCAAGGGCGACCAGATCGGCGTGCAACTGCAGAATCGTGCGCTTCTGCTTGCGTGACTTCCCCGCCTCCTGTCGCAGCATATGCGACAGCTTGTCTGCGTGCGGGTCCAGCTTGCTCGGCCGGTCAGTGATGCTGAACTTCGGCTCCACGCTATCCGAGCGCAGGTACTTGCGCACCGTGTTCCGCGACAGACCTGTGCGCCGCGATATCTCTCGGATCGAGAAATGGTCTCGATAATGCCAGCGTCGGATGACGCTCAATAACTCCATGTCGATCACTCCGTCGTCCCCCGGACAGGCCAAGGGGGAAGGTTCGAACATGGGTCAGTTCTCGGTGGAAAAACCCGAGCTGCCTGGGTCAGTTCTCAGTGGAAATCAACAGTCAAAAAGGCCGCCCGCACCGGGATCCCGGTGATCATCGCCAATGCCCAGATCGACCCTAGCGGGGACGCCTACGTGAAGACTTTCGAGGGCCCAGACGACTATGGCGAGGGTAAGATTGCCGGACAATTGATGGTCAAGACGCTGGGAGGAAAAGGCAATGTCGTGATGATCGATGGCCTCCCCGGATATACGGTCACACGCCAGCGGCACGAAGGCCTTCTCAAAGGCATCAGGGGCAGCGAAATCAAGATTCTGGACTCTCAGCCGGCGAATTTCTCGCAGGAGAAGGCGCAGGCGGTCATGGAGGATTACATCGCCCGTTTCGGCGACAAGATCGACGGCGTATGGTCGGTCGAAGGAAACAGCGGCGCGGGCGCGCTGAATGCCGTGCGAGCAGCGGTGACCGAAGGCAAGGTCAAAGCCGGCCATATCAAACTGACGGATCCCACATGCTTTGCCGCCGACTATGACGGGATCGTTCGCGGCGATTACTGCGGATCGGTCTGGCAATCTCCGGTCGAGGACGCCCACGCCGCCCTCAAGGCCGCGATCCTCGCGGCGCTCGGAGAGAAATTGCCGAGCCGGATGTATTTCAACACGCCTCCGATCAGCGTCGACAACGTCTCACAGTTCCCACGGCCCACCTTCTGAACGACGGCACGGGGGAAGCGGCGGCAGAGGGTCGTCCTCCCGCCTCCCCGACCTAGCGGATCGAACCTGACATTTGAGTCCGGGATAGGCTTCCCGTGGCGGATTGGAGGTGCGAGTCTGGGTAATGCGCGCTGGAAAATCGCTCTCCGTTTCGTCCGCCGATATTCGTCGTCGCAAGCGCTCCCAACCTTGTTCGTTCGACTTTCCTGCCAATGGGTTCATCCGTTTCCTCAATGTCATCGAGAAGCAGGTTCCCGTAGGAAAGACGATCCACGCCGTCGTCGACAACTATGCCGCCCCATAAGCATCCCAACGTCCGGCGCCGTCGGTCGGCCGGTCGACATCCACGCCTACGCCGATCGGATCGTTATCCGCCAGGATGGGCGCACGGTGGCCGAACACCCGCGCTGCTACGGCCGAGGCGAGACGGTCTACGATCCCTGGCATTATGTGCCGGTGCTGGCGCGCAAGCCCGGGGCCTTGCGCAACGGCGCGCCGTTCAAGGATTGGGTGTTGCCGGCGGCGCTCGATCGCGTGCGGCGCAAGCTCGCCGGCTCCAACGACGGCGATCGGCAGATGGTCAAAATCCTCGCCGCGGTGCTGAGCGACGGGTTGCCCGCGGCAGCGTCGACGATGGCGTCGTAGTTTTCGAACACGGTGTTGGAGAGCCAGTTCTGGCGGAGATATTGCCAGACGTTCTCGACCGGGTTTGAGCTCCGGGGCGCGGGAAGGCAGGAAGATCGGCGTGATGTTGTCGGGCACGTCGAGCTTGC
>DASXEA010000029.1:0-8689 GCA_036490345.1 Rhizomicrobium sp.
ATTCGGCGTGTGGGTTTCTTCGGAGCCATTAGGAGAGTGTATCCAAAAATTGACAGCCGCCCTCGATAGGGCGGCACCGCCAGCAGGATACTTTCTGGAGGACCTTTCAAGGCAGGTGCTACTCGGCGAATCCGCGCCCAACTTGTTTGTGTTCGTCGCTCCAAAAGTTCTTCCCATGCTGGAAGAAAGCAGCAGCATGCCCCCTAATAGCGCCGCCCACCCGCATTTGGCAGGCGACATGCTTACAAGGGAGTCATCTATATAAGTCCCAAAAGGGGCATCCTGGGCACGGAAACGCTCCGCCCCAAAAACAGCAGACCCCAAGGCATTCCAAGATCGAAGCTTCCGGCTGCCAGCCTTCGCGCAAACGCGGCCGATGACGGGTTGGATGCCCTCCCAACCCCCTAGGTCGGGTTCTCCATGCTGAACATGCCGGTGTCGTCGTCATAGGCGAAGAGTTCGGCGAAGCGCGCCCAGGCGACGACGGCACGCAGGGTCTGTTCCGCCATGTCGGGCGTCATGTGGTCTTCGAGTTCGTCGAAGAATCGCGTCCTGGGCGCGGCGTGGCTTTCGCGTTCGTCGAGCACGCGGCGGATATGGGCGGCGAAGGGCACATAGCGGATGAGGAGGCGGGCGAAGATGCGCTTGCGCTCGTCGAGATCGGCGTCGGCAAAGCGCTTGCCGGTCTCGGTGAGCTTGATGTCGCCGCCTTCGATCTCGGCGACACGCAACAGCTGCAGCGTTTCGACGACGGGGAACAGCTCGTCGATCTCGAGTTGCAAGTCGGACGCGATCTCGGGCAGGTCGGCCTTGCCATTGTAGGGCGAGGCGGCGACGGCTTCGAGGAGACCCGAAATGAGATTGACCGAGATCGGCGGCAGGATGAGGCCGAAGCCCGAACCCGGAATGCGGTCGAGGCGCGGCGAGTGCCGGTCGCCGCGGCGCGCGGTCATTTCGACATAGATGCGATCGACGAGGGCCGCGAATTCCGGATCCTGCCGGTCGCGCGGCTGGCGCAGAGGCACCTTGATCTCGGTGACGATGCGGCCGGGATTGGTCGAGAAGATCACCACGCGATCGCACATCAGGACCGCTTCCTCGATATTGTGCGTGACGAGGATGACGCCCTTGATCGGCAGCTGGTTGGCTGCCCAGAGTTCGAGAAAGTCGGTGCGCAGATTTTCCGCCGTCAGCACGTCGAGAGCGGAGAAGGGTTCGTCCATCAGAAGAATGTTGGGATGCACGACAAGGGCGCGCGCGAAGCCGACGCGCTGGCGCATGCCGCCCGAAAGCTCGCGCGGATAGGCGGATTCGTAACCGTCGAGACCGATGAGGTCGATCGCGGCGAGGGCGCGGGTGCGGATCTCGGCGGTCGGCAGGCGCAGCGCCTCGAGACCCAGCTCCACATTCTCAAGCACGGTCAGCCAGGGGAAGAGCGCGAAACTCTGGAACACCATCGCGATGCCCGAGGCCGGCCCGTTCACTTCGTTGCCGAGATAGGTGACGCTGCCGCCATTGGGTTTGGCGAGGCCCGAGATCAGGCGCAGCAGCGTCGATTTGCCGGAGCCCGAACGGCCAAGCAGTCCCACGATTTCGCCCTGGCTGAGCGTGAGGTCGATGCCGTCGAGCACGAGCAGTTCGCCGCCGCCGGGCTTCGCGAAGGCGCGGCGCACATGGCTGATTTCCAGAAGGGCTGGCGTGGTCATCATCGCCTCCTATGTCAGTCGGAATTTGCGTTCGGCATACCAGTACAGCGGCCGCCAGAAGACGCGGTTGATGAGGGCGACCAGCACGCTCATGACCACCGTTCCCAGGACGAGGCGATGATATTCGCCGGCGGCATTGGCGTCGGCGAGATAGGCGCCCAGGCCATGGGCGCGCACAGTATGATCGCCCCAGGTGACGAGTTCGGTCGCAAAGGCGACGTTCCACGATCCGCCCGAAGCGGTGATCGCGCCGGTGACATAGAAGGGAAACACGGCGGGCAGGGCGACGCGCTTCCACCACAGCCAGCCCTTCAGCTGCAGATTGGACGCGGCGTCGCGCAGATCGCGCGGGATTCCCGATGCGCCGGCGATGACGTTGAACAGGATGTACCATTGCGTGCCGAGCACCATCAGCGGCGAGGTCCAGATGTCGGCGTTGAGATGCCAGGTGACGATGGCAAACACCGCGACCGGATAGAGCAGATTGGCCGGGAAGGCCGCGAGCAGCTGCGCAATGGGCTGGATGAAGCGCGCCAGACTGGGTCGCATCCCGATATAGACACCAATCGGAGTCCAGATGGCGCTCGCGATGGCGATCAGCACGAACACGCGCACCATGGTGATGAGCCCGAGGCCGGTCGCGTAAAGCGCCTCGTGCCAGGTCACGCCCGCGATGAGGAAGGTGCCGGCGCGCCACACCGCATAAAGCGCGATGGCGGCGAGCACCGCGTACCAGGCGAGATCGATCAGCCGCGAGGTGAGTGTGTTGCTGCGTGCCGTCAGCGCCATCTCGGGCGGCGGCGCGATGCGATAGGACCAGCGCAGCGCCCGGCGGAAGGGCGCGGCAATCGCATCCATCAGTTCGGAGCGGCGCAGCACCGTCAGCATCCAGGAGCGCGGGATGTCTTCCATCTGGTCCTGGTCGAAACGGAAGCGGTCGGCCCAGGCGACGAGCGGGCGAAACAGCAGCTGGTCGTAGATGAGGATGACCAGCGCCATGGCGAGAATGGCCCAGAGGATCGCGTGCAGATCCTGGTTCTCGATGGCGAGCGCGATATAGGAACCGATGCCCGGCAACACGATCGTGGTGTGGCCCACGCTGATCGCTTCCGACGCGACCACGAAGAACCAGCTGCCCGACATGGACATCATCATGTTCCAGATCAGCGACGGCATCGCGAAGGGCGTTTCGATGCGCCAGAACCGCGCCCAGGCGCTGAGGCCAAAGACGCGGCCGGCCTCAGTCAGCTCCGGCGGAACGGTGCGGAGTGACTGGTAGAAGCTGAAGGCCATGTTCCAGGCCTGGCTGGTGAAGATGCCGAACACCGCGGCGAACTCCGCGCCCAGCACATGGCCGGGTGCGAGCGACATGAAGAACACATAGGTGATCGAGATGAAGCTGAGGATCGGCACCGATTGCAGGATGTCGAGCACCGCCACAAGGAGCGCGCCGGCCCGCGGGCTCTTCGCCGCCCAGGTCGCATAGGACAGCGTGAACAGCAGCGAGAAGACCATCGCCACCAGCATGCGCAGCGTCGTGCGCAGCGCATATCCCGGCAGGACCCAGGGGCTGAGCACGATGGGATGGGCCTTGAGGCTGGCGATCGGCGCCAGGACCTGCCGGCTCGCGTCTGCAACCAGGATGATCGCGCCCAGCACGAGGACAGCCGCCAGCACATCCCACTGGCTCGGCAGCAGCCGGCGGGCGCCGATAGAGACGGGCGGCAGGATCTTCATCTGCGGGCCGGACCTCGTGCTGCGTATTGGGCTGGAGTCGCCGCACGGACGCGGCCGACGGCACCGGCCTCTCGTGCCGGAAAAACGGCCCTGTTGCAATCGCCGATTGTTGAAGACCGACCCCGGGATGTGTCCACCGCTTTTTGTGCGGAGAGGCGCCCCCGGCGTACAACCTATTGCGCCTGCAACAGGGATCGGCGTAAAAGCGCCGCAGCGAAGTCGAGGGCGCATTTACCTGCGCTCAAGGGCGATTTGCCAGATTGGCGAATCGCAAATCGACGGGCGGAATGGCGATCCGACAATGGCGGTTGACGCGGACACGGGCAGGTGGTGGCTGGTCTGTCCGCGGCCGGAACTGTCCGGTTGTGACGCGTTTTTTGTCGTCCCGGATGGCACGGGAACCGCATGGCGCAGCGGGCCGGCCTCGACCGCCGCCGTGACAGGGTTTGAGGCATGAAAACGGAATTGCAAACATTTTCAGCATACGGATTGCGGGCGGTGACCCCGAAAGGCGCGGCGCACAGGCCGGCCGGCCCCGGACAAGCCTATGCCGACAGGAAATTGTGCAGCGGGTTTTGGTGAAACGCGTAGAGCAGGCGCCCAGGGCTTAGGCCGTCGCGCGACGGGAATTATCGGCTACCGGCACATGCGGCAGGGCCGATCTCCGGACGCGACAGCAGGGTTCAGGGCGCCGGTTGGAAAGGAACGGGCAGTAGCAGCATGTTCGGTAGCCTCCTGGGCGTCTTGTCGAGCGACATGGCCATCGATCTCGGTACGGCCAATACGCTTGTCTATGTCAAAGGGCGCGGGATCGTCCTGAACGAACCGTCGGTCGTCGCGACCATGACCAATCGCGGCGGCAAGAAGCAGGTTCGCGCCGTCGGCAACGACGCCAAGATGATGCTGGGCCGTACGCCGGGCAATATCGAGGCGATCCGTCCTATGCGCGACGGCGTCATCGCCGATTTCGAGATCGCGGAAGAGATGATCAAGCATTTCATCCGCAAGGTTCACAATCGCCGGTCCTTCGCCAATCCGATGATCATCGTCTGCGTGCCGTCGGGTTCGACGGCCGTCGAGCGGCGCGCGATTCAGGAATCGGCCCTGTCGGCCGGCGCCAGGCGTGTGTTCCTGATCGAAGAGCCGATGGCGGCGGCGATCGGCGCGGGCCTTCCGGTATCCGATCCGACCGGTTCTATGGTCGTCGATATCGGCGGCGGCACGACCGAGGTCGCCGTCCTGTCGCTGGGCGGCATCGTCTATTCGCGCTCCGTGCGCGTCGGTGGCGACAAGATGGACGAGGCGATCATCGCCTATATCCGACGCCATCAGAATCTCCTGATCGGCGAAGCCAGTGCCGAACGCATCAAGAAGGAAATCGGCTCCGCGGCGCCGCCGGCCGACGGCAGCGGTGTCACCATCGAGATCAAGGGCCGCGACCTTTTGAACGGCGTGCCCAAGGAAATCACCATCACGCAGCGCCACATCGCCGAAGCCCTGGCCGAGCCGACCAGCGCGATCGTCGAAGCCGTCAAGGTGGCGCTCGAAGCGACGCCGCCGGAACTTGCGGCCGATATCGTCGACAAGGGCATCGTGCTCACGGGCGGCGGCTCGCTGCTCGCCAATCTCGACCAGGTGTTGCGCGAGGAAACGGGGCTTCCCGTCAGTATCGCCGACGATCCCTTGTCCTGTGTGGCCCTGGGCACGGGACGTGTGCTCGAAAATGCCAAAATCATGCGTCATGTGTTGACCACGGCGTTCTAAGGCGGAGAACGCGCCGCGTAGAGAACGGGAAAACACATGGCCAACGGGACCTGGAGACTTGCCCGCGGACGGAGCAACGCCCAGATTCCGCTTGCCGTGGTCGGCGTGATCGCGGTTCTGCTGATCCTGCTCGGTCGCGCCCAGCCCACGCTGTTCGACCATGCCCGCGCCTATGTCTCCGATCGCGCCGCACCGGTCTTGAGTGCCGTTCGCCTGCCGGTCGATGCGGTCGGGCGCTGGTTTTCGGGCGCGGAGAACGTGTTCGCGCTCTATCAGGAAAATGTCCGCCTCAAGGAAGAAAACGCCCATCTCATGGAGTGGCAGCGCACCGCGCAGGCGCTCGACCAGCGATTGAAGCGCTATCAGCTGCTCCTGAATGTCGTGCCGGATCCCGAAGTGGCCAACATCACCGCCCATGTCATCGGCCGGTCGAGCCGCCCGTTTCTCAACACGACGATCCTCGATGCCGGCAAGCGCAATCACGTGAAGCCGGGCGAAGCGGTGATCGACGAGCGCGGCATGATCGGGCGCATTTTCCTCGCCGGCGATCACACGTCCTGGGTCATCCTGCTCACCGATCTCAACAGCCGCATCCCCGTCATCCTCCAGCCCGGCAACATTCAGGCGATCATGGCCGGCGACAATTCGGGAGCACCGACGCTCGACATCTCGGCGTCCGGTGCGCAGCTGAAAAGCGGCCTCCATGTCGCGACATCCGGCGACGGCGCGCTGCTGCCGGCGGGGTTGCCTGTCGGTACGACCTATTGGGACGGGACGCAGTTTCGCGTGACTCTGCTCGCCGACGCCGGGCGCAGCGACGATGTGCGCATTCTCGATCTGAAGACCCGCGCGGAAGAGCCGCCGGCGCCCACGACCGGTGACCTTCCCGTCTCGGCGGCGGGCCTCGCGCCTCTGGCGCCGCCTCCGAAATCGCAGAATCCGACGCCCGCTCCGTCCCTGCGGCCGGCCCTTCCGGCCCCGGTCACGATTCCTCCCCGTCCGAATGCCGCGCCGGCACCCGCTCCCGCGGCCGTGCCGCCCGACGTCGACAACCAGTAGGGCGGCCGGTGCAGGAACGCTTCGGCCCGTCCGCGATCAGGCTCTTCGCGGCCTTTGTTCCCTTTGGCTTCGGCCTGATTGCGGCCGCCATCGCCAATTTTCCGGTGTCGCTTTCCGGCGGAATCCTGCCGACGCCGATGCTGGCGATGATGCCGGTCTATTTCTGGTGCCTGGTGCGACCCGATTTGATGCCGGTGTGGGCGGCATTCCTGGTAGGCGTGGCGGAAGATCTCCTCTGCGGCGGTCCGCCGGGAATCTGGGGTGCGGCCTTCGTCGCCTGCTATGCCTTCGTCGATCGCGAACGCGATGCGCTGGCGGGGCTTGCCGGTTACGGTGCCATTCTGGGTTTCGCCGCGGCGATGCTCGTGACCGGTGGAACGGCTTACGCGCTCGTTGCGCTGTATTTTGTGAAACTGCCGCCGGTTGCACCGCTCATCGCCGGCTTTGCCGTCAATATCTTCTGGTATATTCCCGCGCTGTGGCTGATGAACGCGGTCCAGCGCCGCGTGATCGGCCCCTTACGAAGCGATATCTGATGCCGCTGTTCGATCGCAGGGACAAGAGCCGCTATGCGACCTTCACGCGCCGCACACTGATGGTCGGCGGCACGATCGCGACCGTCATGGGCGCACTCGGCGTCAGGCTCTACCAGCTGCAGATTGTCGAGGGCGACGAATTTCGCACCAAGGCGCAGGAAAACAGCGTCAACCAGCGCCTCGTCGCACCGCTCAGGGGGCGGATCATCGACCGTTTCGGCGTCGCGCTCGCCAACAACCGCCGCAATTTCCGCGTGCTGATCATTCCCGAACAGGCCGCCGAAGGCGTCGAAGCCTCGCTCGACACGATCGGCCGGATCATCCTGCTCACCGACCGCGACCGCGCGCGGATCCTGCGCGATATCGCGCTGAACAAGAAATTCGTGCCGACCACGGTCGCGGAAAATCTCACCTGGGACGAGTTCGCGCGCGTCAATCTGCATCTGCCGTATCTCTCGGGCATCCAGCCGGATGTCGGCGAGACGCGCGACTATCCCTACGGCGAAGTGCTCTCGCATGTGCTGGGATATGTCGCGTCGGTTTCGCCGCAGGACAAGACCAACGATTCCGATCCGCTGCTGGACCTGCCGGGATTTCGTATCGGCAAACGCGGCATCGAAAAATCGTTCGACTCGGAGGTGCGCGGCACCGCGGGCGTGAGCCGCGTCGAGGTCAACGCCTATGGCCGCGTCATCCGCGAACTGAGCCACGAGCCGGGCGCGCCCGGTTCGGATGTCTGGCTGACCATCGACCAGGAAGTCCAGAAATTCGTGGTCCAGCGCCTCGGCAGCGAAAGTGTTGCCTGCGCGGTGATGGATATTTCCAATGGCGATGTGCTCGCGCTCGCCTCGACGCCGGGCTACGACCCCAACCTCTTCAATGTCGGCATCACGCCGACGCAGTGGCACGGGCTCCTGACCGACGATCATCATCCGCTGAACGACAAGGCGCTTTCGGGCCTCTATCCGCCGGGCTCGACCTTCAAACCGGCGGTGGCCCTTTCGGCGCTGGAGTCGGGTGCGATCACGCCGGAATTCGCCGTCAACTGCACGGGGTCGCTGGCCTTCGGCAACTACGTGTTCCATTGCTGGAAACGCGGCGGCCACGGCTATGTCGATCTGCATCGCGGCATCGCCGCATCCTGCGACGTCTATTTCTACAACGTGGCGCGGCGCGCCGGCATCGACGCCCTCGAAGCCGGCGCCCACAAGCTGGGACTGGGGCAGCTCACCCATATCGAGCTTCCCGGCGAACGCGCCGGCGTCATTCCGGGCCGCGCGTGGAAGCAGGCGACATTCGGCGTTCCCTGGCTGGAAGGCGAAACGCTCAATACCGGCATCGGCCAGGGTTATGTGCTGGTGACGCCGCTGCAGCTTTGCACCATGGCGGCGCGCATCGCGAGCGGCAACGATGTCAGCCCGCGCATCGTGCGCGTCGTCGGCCGCAACGTGCAGCCGCGTCCGGAACTGAAACGCCTGGCATTTTCAGATGCGGCGCTGGCGGCGGTGCGCGCGGGCATGAACGCCGTGACCAACGAACCGTCGGGCACGGCCTATCGCTTCCGCATCCCCGATCCCGGCTTCGAGATGGCCGGCAAGACGGGGACGGCGCAGGTGCGCAAGATCACCGAAGCCGAGCATATGAGCGGAGTGCGCAAAAACGAAAGCCTGCCGTGGAAGCTGCGCGATCACGCGCTCTTCATTTCCTTCGCGCCGGTTTCGGCACCGCGCTACGCCTGCGCCATCGTCATGGAGCACGGCGCCATCGGCCATCCCCATGTCGAGATGGTGCGCGACATTCTGCTCTATACGCAGCAGCGCGACCCGGTGAAAATGACGCCGGCCTATCCGGTCAATGCGGCTTCGCTGGTCCTGCCGCGGGGTCTGC
>DASXEA010000066.1:0-1503 GCA_036490345.1 Rhizomicrobium sp.
CGACGGTGCGAAACACACGCCGACGATGGCCGCTGCGCCCGAGATCGCCGATCGTCTGATCACCTGCGTCGCCGCGACCAAGACCTTCAATCTCGCAGGCGCTCATGTCGGTGCGTGCATCGTCTCGAACGCCGCGTTGAAACGGCGCCTTGATGCGCGCATCGCCGCGAGCGGTCTCGGCTCGTACAACAGGTTCGGCATGATCGCGACGGAGGCGGCTTGGCGCACCGGCGAGCCGTGGCTTGATGAGTTGCTGCCTTATCTCGGCAAGAACCGCGACACGTTCGATACATGCATCCAAGCCGCGGCGACCGGCGCCCGCTCGATGCATCTCGACGGTACCTATCTGGCGTGGGTCGATTTTTCTGGAACCGGTTTGCCTCGCGAAGAGATCGCCGCGAGAGTCAGGGACCGTGCTCGCATCTTCGCCAGCCCCGGCGAGCAGTTTGGTCCGGGCGGAGAGACATGGCTGCGCTTTAATTTCGCGACGCCACGACCCATTCTCGATGAAGCACTTTCACGTTTGCAGGAAGCATTTTCGGATTTGCGCGTGTGCAAATGAATGCGCCAGGTGGGTCGCGGGCAGGCCACAGAGCCAGGACATGAGGCTCGAACCTACGCACGCGTCGCGGCGGATTGGTGGGCGCACAAGGACTCGAACCTTGGACCCGCTGATTAAGAGTCAGCTGCTCTACCAACTGAGCTATGCGCCCCAACCGAGACCGTACACGGGTCAGGCACCGCCACCATGTTTGCGGCGCCCACCGGGCGCCGCAAACCGTATCTAGGCCATTGCGGTGACGATTCCAAGCGGCCTGTGGCTGCGTCCCGAAGGGCCCTCGGTGTGGTCCAGAACGATGACAGGTAAATCGTTCAGGGCGAAGCGCCTGTGCAGGGATATAGTTCCGCGAGCACAAACCTGAGGGTCGTCAATGCGTCGGTCCACAGTAACTCGCGATTGAGGCTCACCATCAGGCGGAGTTGCCTCGCCACTTCGTGTGTCGCGAGGCCGGAAGGCAGACAAGAGTCGACACCCCAGCGGAAACTCATGGCGAAGGCCCGGTAGGCCTTTTCGTCGACTTTGCCGGGCGGCGGCAAAAGCCCGCGTTGCTCGTGGGCAAGCCGCGCGGCCGCGACCACGGCATCGATAAAACCCGTGCAATCTGCGGCCTCTTTTGCTGCCTGTTCGGAGGCCAGCCTTCCGCCTGTCCCGTAAAGGTATGTGTCGCATTTTCGTACCAGCGTTGCGCCGCTTGATTCCTCCACCCGGCAGGGAGCCGCGCAGGCGAGCACAGTGGCAAGCAAACAACATAGAAAGCGAATGATCATCGGCAGACGGCCCTCCCAGGACGCCCTATCCAGCATCCGTCGAGTGAATGCGGCGTTCTCCGACCGCGATCGGCTCGAGCCTGCCGGTGCGCGCGCGGCGAGCGACGAGCTTATTCAAAGCCGCGATGTAGGCCCTGGCGGAGGCGACCAGCGTGTCGGGATCGGCGCCTTTCG
>DASXEA010000068.1:0-37559 GCA_036490345.1 Rhizomicrobium sp.
ACGTTCTGGTGCTTTCCGACGGGACACTTGCTTATAAGAACAGCCGCGTTCTCCTCTACATCCGCGATCATGCCGTCTACAGTGGACGTTCAATTGATCCGAAATTCCATATCGCGCATTGCGATACACTCAAAGAGATGAAACGCCAATCGCGGCAGGCTCGCTATGTGGTGGCGACCAGGACGGATGGCGAATTCAAGCTCAATATCATTGACGGCAGCAGAAAGTCGGAAACAGTCAGAAAGCTGAGTGTGTGTCAGAACTGTTTGGCACTATTATTTTTTGACGGCTTCGAAATGAATATGCCAAAACCTATCAGGTCCCGGGAGGTTAGCGCATTTTCGATTGCTCGTTTTTTTGAAAAGTTTTCCCGCGACCTGCACGAAATCGAGCCGCAACATGACTCCGATTCCGCTCCGGTAAACGACTACAATCAGGATTTCTCAGCTCGCAGCAACGCGCTGAGACGGGCTAAAAACTGGACGTGCCAAAATCGGAATTGCGGCGTTTATCTCGGGAATCAATCGCACCGTCGCTTTTTGCACGTCCACCATATCAACGGCCAAAAATCTGACGATGCGCCCGGAAATCATAAGGTCCTTTGCATCAAATGCCACGCGGAAGAACCAAGCCATGGGCATATGAGGGCGATGCCAGACTACAGGGCATTTGCTGCCCTTCGGCGAGCGTAGCCAGACAATGAATTAGTTTTTCCGGGTATCTAGACCACGCCATCGGAAGTTGCGGCTATCAGTCAACCGTTCATCTTCCGACTAACGAACTCGGCGATAGGACCTAGCGTCAGTCCGATGGCAAGGGAGGAGACACCTACGCATACGAAGAGAAGGTCAAAAGTAAGTCGACCGTCTTCTCGTGCCGAGGCGGGATGATTGGGGAGATACCTAACTTGGGCTGTGTCGCCGATCCTATAGATACCCGAACCTTGAATTGAGACGATTCGATAGGTGTGTCCCTGAACTGAATATTGAAGGATTCCGTTATCGCGCTTGCTGCCAGTATGCCCAGTGTGATCCACCATCTTGGCGGTTGCCGCAATGCCGTTTGTTCTGAACTGAAAATCGGCCTTTAACGCGCCGGTCGTCATCACAAGAGCAACCAAGCCCCAAAAAATGAGGAACACACGGCCAAAGGTAAAATGCCTATTCCATTTGCGGTCGCCAGCGTTCGCCGCGCTTAGGAGGTTCACCACCCCTGCCAGCGAAAATGTCGCGTTCTCCAGTTTCGCCCCCGCATTCATCCTGCCGTTGCAGGCTACGCCCCGGCCTATAAATGAGCCGTGAACACCTCCCCAACCAAACGCGAACAAACCGCGAAACACTATCCCGCAACTATCCGGCAGGACGTTTTGGGGTACCCCGTAACCCCTTGATTTTGCTTGTCGGTTTGTCACGGTTTGGCACGCGAAAACGCGCCCTAAATCCGGGTTCGTTCTCTCAGAAAATGCTGATTTTATTGACTTATTTTGATGGTGCCCAGGGGCGGAATTGAACCACCGACACGCGGATTTTCAGGGTCCGCTATTCGATTCGGCCAACCTATCCGTTTGGCCCCGGTAGATTCCCCAATTCGGCTGCGGACGAGGTTTAGGGGGAACCTGAGCCAGAAGATCGGCCGTTTGGGCGTCGGACAGGATTCGAACGGTCGACACTCCTGACCGCTATTTGAAATGGTTGCGAGCCCGACGGCCGGTCGAGATTGCGTGCGGCGCCCCCTGCTTCCATGGTGCTTCCATGGGCGAACCATGCAAAGCATCCTGAAAACAAAAAGTCGCTAATCTCTTGAGTTATTGGAGGTATTTTGGTGAGCCCGGATGGGTTCGAACCATCGGCCCTCTGATTAAAAGTCAGATGCTCTACCCCTGAGCTACGGGCTCTGCCAAAGGCGGCGGACCATAAGAGGCCCCTTGCCCGGGGTCAATATTCCGGGGCGTCCGATGCCCCCATTCGGCGCGGGACGGGCCCAACCCACCGCGCCGCGGAGGGGCTACCCCTAGCGTTCGGCGCATGCGGCATCCATCGTGTAGTCTCGCCATTGCATCCGCCGGGAATCACCACGCCATGTCGAAGCTTCGCGTCGCCTGCTTTTCGCTTTCGCTCGACGGATTTGGCGCCGGCCCGGAGCAGGACCTCGCCAACCCGCTGGGAAGAGGCGGACAGGCGCTGCATCAATGGGCGTTCGCCACACGCACCTTCACCAACATGTTCGGCAGGGACGGCGGCGCGACCGGCACGGATGACGATTTTGCCGCGCGCGGATTTGAAAATGTCGGCGCCTGGATTCTCGGGCGCAACATGTTCGGTCCCGTCCGCGGCCCGTGGCCGGACGAAAGCTGGCGCGGCTGGTGGGGCGACGAGCCGCCCTATCACACACCGGTCTTCGTGCTCACGCATCATGCGCGTCCGCCTCTGACGATGGCGGGGGGCACCGTGTTCCATTTCGTCACCGGCGGAATCAGTGAAGCCCTGCAGCGAGCGCGAGAGGCCGCGAACGGCAAGGACGTAAGACTCGGCGGCGGCGTGGCGACGCTCCGGCAGTATCTCGCCGCACGCCTCATCGACGAACTGCATCTGGTCGTGTCGCCCACGCTGCTCGGCGCCGGAGAAAATCTTTTCGCCGGCCTCGACCTGCCGACACTCGGCTACCGCACGGCCGAACATGTGGCGACAGAGGCGGTGACGCATGTGATCATCCGGCGCGGCGAGCCCTCAGCCTGGCGGTAATCCTGCTTGCGACAACAGGCTACGGTAGTCCGGCGACGTTCGGAGGCGAGCAAAGGGCGCATCGACCGCCATCGCAATATTGTCGGCCTCGCGGCGTGAAAGGCTGCGCTTGAGCCATGCCATCGCAATGTCGCCTTGCCCGAGATCGGCCTAAATCCGGGCCACGGCATAAGCCGATATCCTGCTTCGGCGAACTGTTTCTCTTGCGCTTCCGCCATCCGCGTGAACATGGCGCCGCGGCCACGTTCCGAAAGCGCTTTTTCTCCTGCAGCAGCAAGTTCTTCGTCGAGACTGTCGCGACGGATTGCGGCGTCGGCCTTCAATTCACGCAGGAAGGCCGCCGAATCGCCCCGGTCGAGATTTATGGAGGCGAGATACGCATGCAAAGAAGAAAACGCCGGCGCCGCCTGTTCGAGTTGCTGCAATAGCTTCAACGCATCGTCACGCTTTCCACTGTAGAAGAGGATGAGACCCTTGTCATCCAGGATGGCTGTCGATTCCAAATCGAGTGTCTGTGCCGTGTCGATCTCGCGCAGGGCGAGGAGAAATGCGCGGATTGTCACCAAGAATGTCGCGCACCAGTGGCGGACCATCGCGCAGCGCGGTGCTGAGGGTGACAAAGCATTCATGCCAGGAACAACTGGGCCTGGGCAGCAACGTCTTATATTAACAGCCATATCGTGATACAGGACAAATAGGGTTCGGGGCGGCCGGGCGTGTTATTCAATTCGTACCTCTTTCTTTTTGCTTTTTTTCCGGCTGCGCTCGCGGCCTATTTTGTTGCCGGGCAATTTGGGGAACGGGCGCGCCTGGCCGCCATTCTTGGCGCCTCTTTCGCGTTTTACGCCGCTTGGGACGTAAGGTTTCTAGCACTGTTGGGTGGCTCTATCGCCGCCAACTTCGTATGCGGCAAGCTGATCACGCGCGCTCTCAGGGATCGACGAGTCACGCGTGCAAGCGCATTGCTCGGGTTGGGCATCGGCTTTGATCTCTTGACGCTGGCGATCTTCAAATATGCCCATTTTTTCGTTGCGAATTACAATGCCCTGTCCGGCGACAATATCGTCATCGGCAAGATCATCCTCCCGCTTGGAATTTCGTTCTTCACCTTTGAACAAATCGGCTACCTCGTCGATCTCCGGCGCGGAAGCCCTTATCGCGCCGACATCTTGCAGTTTGCGGTGTTCGTTTCCTTCTTTCCGCGGCTTGTCGCAGGGCCAATTCTTCGATTCGGCGAAATCGGCCCCCAGTTGCGCAATTCGGCCAAAAGGGTCCCCCTTGCGGACCTCGCCGTCGGCCTCTCGATATTTTTCATCGGTCTTGCAAAGAAAACGATCCTGGCCGACAGCATAGGCGCTTACGTCGCACCGCCTTTTGCGCTTGCAACCAGCGGAAAACCGATAGATTTTTTCGTCGCGTGGGCGACTGCTCTTGCCTATACATGCCAGCTCTATTTCGACTTCTCCGGCTATACCGACATGGCGATCGGTGCAGCCCGCTGCTTCGGAATTCACTTTCCCATGAATTTCGATTCGCCCTACAAATCCGTCAATATCATCGAATTCTGGCGACGCTGGCACATGACGTTGTCACGATTTCTTCGCGACTATCTCTACTTCTCGCTCGGAGGCAGCCGGCGCGGTCGGATACGCCGCTACACCAATCTGATGATCACGATGGTGCTTGGCGGCCTATGGCACGGCGCAAGCTGGACATTCGTTGCATGGGGCAGCCTCCATGGACTGTATCTCGTCATCAATCATGCCTGGCATGGTATGCGCGGGAAATTTGATCTTCGTGGACAACCTTCAGGCGTTGGACGCCTGTTTGGGTTGGCCATGACCTTTCTTGCGGTCGTTGTCGCCTGGGTCTTCTTTCGCGCCCCTACCTTTGCAGCAGCGCTGAGCATTTTACAGGGGATGGTGGGACTGCATGGGGCCTCGCTCCCTAAGTCCTTCGCCGGAGCCGTTGCACCCCTGCAGCCGCTCCTGCGTTTTGTTGGCATAGCGTTTGTCAACGGCGACGGTGCCAGGACAGTCTTCGAGTGGTGCTGGATATTCCTGCTTCTCGCTATTGCCTTCGCGGCGCCCAACACACAGGAAATCATGGCGCGGTTTGAGCCTGTGCTGGACCCTCCCCGGACCAACCTCGAACGCGCTCCCATTTTGTGGCGCCCGAGTCTTGGCTGGGGGATTGCGATCGGCACCGTTGCATTCGTCGCAATGATCTCGATTGTACGAGTCAGCGAATTTCTTTATTGGCAGTTTTGACCGTGAGCAACTCGCTCCGGTATCTTTTGACTCTTGCGGTCACCACTATAGCCCTTTCCGTGGCCGCCGTCGTGCTAACAGTTCTGGTGGATCCATATCGCTTTTTCGGCACCGCGCCGGTTGCCGGCTGGACATCACTGAAGCCGCGCGCGAGCCAACAGTCTGACCTCGCGAAGACGTATATGCTTGCGCGTGCCAGGCCCACGACGTTGCTCTTGGGTAATTCGCGGGTCGAAGTAGGATTGGATCCCGGCAGTTCCGGCTGGCCCGCGGGTCTCCGGCCCGTATTCAATGCGGCCCTTGCCGGGCATGGACTTTTTAGCGCACTCCTGTTTCTTCAGGATGACCTCGCGCTCAAACCACCCAAACTCGTCGTTTTGGGAGTGGATTTCCAGGATTTTATTCAGTCGGGAAATGATTCGTCCGAACCACTCGAAAACGCAGCGGAGCGGCGCATGTTGGCCGACAGGTCCGGCACAACAAATGGCACTCGCGAAATTCAGGTTTGGGCTGATGCAATCACGAGCACGCTTTCAATCAATGCAGTAACCGACAGTGTGACGACCCTGCTGCTTCAAAACCCATCCAGGGATCCGACATTGACGCCAGACGGATTCAATCCGCTGCATGACTATGATTATATCGTTCGGCATGAAGGTGCGTACAATCTATTTGCCCAGAAGTTGGACGCCTATGAGGCGCAGTATCGTGTGTTCCATCCCTCGGATTTTCGCGACCGTGGAAAGAATCCCCAATTTCGCTATCTCATGGCCATCGCGCGAGCCTGTGCGAAGCATCGGATTCGCCTGATAATCCTCACCTACCCTTATCACGCACGATATTTTGCGATGTTGCATGCGCTGAATCTTTGGCCGAGTTTCGTTTCCTGGAAGCGCGCATTGAACCGATCGGTTGACGACATGAAGGCGGAACCGGGAAGCGAGGTTCGCCTGTTCGATTTCGCCCAGGAAAGCGCTGTGAGCAGAGAACCCGTGCCACCGCCGGGCGACAGGCGCACACAAATGCGCTGGTATTGGGAGGCTGGTCATTACAAGAGCGAGCTTGGTGACCGGCTCGTTACCCGGATGATGGAAAGGTAGGAGTTTTGCAAGTGACTTTTCGCCGGCCTCGAGCTGCCGACACTCGGCTACCGCACGACCGAACATGTGGCGACAGAGGCGGTGACGCATGTGATCATGCGGCGCGACGGCGCGCGACGGGAAAAGCCCGGCGCGTGTCTAAGCCAGCTTTCATACGGACAATGCGATGTTCGTAGACGTGAATGGCGCGCGAATATTTTTCGATACTGTCGGTTCCGCGCTCGTCATCGACGGCCCGCGCATGACGGCGCGGCCGACGCTGATCGTCATGCATGGCGGCCCGGGCTTCGATCATTCGACCATGCGACCGTATTTCGACCGCTTCGCCGACACGCATCAGGTCCTTTATCTCGACCATCGCGGCAATGGCCGCTCGGGCGGCAGCGCAGACTGCTGGTCGCTCGCGCAATGGGGCGACGATGTGAAGGCGTTGTGCGACGCGCTGGGCATCAAAAAACCGGTCGTCTTCGGCAATTCCTTCGGCGGCATGGTGGCGATGAGCTATGCCATCCGCCATCCCGGGCATCCCGGCCGCCTCATCCTTTCTTCGACGGCGGCGCGCATGCATTTCGACGAGACTCTCGACATCATGGAGGATCGCGGGGGGGCGGGAGCGCGCGCGATCGCCGAGCGATTCTGGACGAATGCCGATCCGGACGCCTTCGCCGAGTATCTGCGCGTCTGCATGCCGCTTTACAATCCGGGCAGCCCGGAATTGTGGGCGCAGGCGCGCGCCCGCGCGATCATGCGCCTCGACGTGTTGCAGCATTTCGCGCTGGGCGAGATGCGACGCATGGATATGCGTGCGGAGCTTGCAGGAATCCGCTGTCCGGTGCTGGTGACCGTCGGCACTTACGATCCCATCACGCCGGTATCCTGCGCCCGGGAGATCGCGGAAGCGCTGCCCAAAGACATGACACGGCTCGAAATCTTCGAGGGCGCAGGTCATGGCGTGCATCGCGACCAGCCGGAGGAAGCCGAACGCGTGCTGCGTGCATTTTTGAAACTCTGAGTTGACGCGCGCGATCGCCCGTCGGGCGAACCGGGCAGCGCTCCATGACGGATTGCTGACCGTGCCAATGTGCCGAGATTGGCGGCGGCGATCCTTCTCAATGAATGATTAGTGCGCGCGTGGCAGAGTATGTCGCCTGCCGGTTTCCGGGCGGCCTCTGACCGGAACGACGTCTATGCCTCGTTGGATTGGCGATCTGTGGCGTGGCTCCCCCGAAACGCAATTCGCAAGCGCCTTCGGTATGGCCCAATCGGTCGAACGCCTGAAGGCCGCGACGCGACGCTCGGTGTTCTCCGCCATGGCAAAACAGGAAGCGGTTGGCACGGTCGAGCAATCGCGCGTGTCGCTCCAGCGGGTGATCCCACTGGTCCGCAATTCCTTCAAGCCGTTCTTTCGTGGCCGCTTCATCGAAAAAGACGGCAGGGTGTTGCTTGTCGGACGCTTTGCCATGCACCCATTGGCCAAGGCATTCATGACGTTTTGGTTCGCGGCGCTGGGTCTCTTCGTTCTTCTGACCTGCGTGCAGGCGGCCAGACATCCGCAGAACAACCCGTTCGCGCCACTGTTCGCTATCGGCATGATTGCGGCCGGAATTGCGCTCGTCCGGGCAGGCAAGTGGTTTGCCCGCAACGATGCCGCGTGGCTGTCGGACGTGATCCGCGGCGCGCTGTGCGGCGGCCCCGGCGCTCAAGCCGCGCCCACGGCGTTGCCGGACCAGCCATCAACGCCGCTCACCTTCGCCGCGGTCATTCTGGCGGCTGGCGGCGCGACATATTGGGCGCTCGCGCTTTTCGGCCAGCACTTCTTCAAGCCGAACGGCCCCAATATCATGGAGGCAATCCCGGCATTGTCGGCTCCCGCCATGGCCGCTCTCGGCAGCGCCTTTCTGGCACTCGCCTGGGGCGTCTGGCGCCGCCACGCGATGGCCTGGCGCGCGGGCTTTGTGCTGCTTGCCGGCGGCTGGCTCTATTCGTCGGTCCTCGCACTTGCCACCGACACCGTACCATCATCGCATCGCGTCGGCGCCGTCGCCTTTTGCATCGCCGGCCTCTTCGTCACCATCGTCTGGATGCGCTGGTGGCGCGCCCAGCGCGTGCACTTCCCGGACGCTTGAGCAACCGGGTTCTCGCCGTGCGGGGTCCGCGCAGCCGACAGGAGCGAATTCCCGCTCGCGGCGCCCCGATATCCGGGCGCATCGGAAGTCTCATTCACGCGGAACCAGTTTCAGCCCTGGATCGACCGTCGCCATGCGTTCGAAATCGCGATCATCGTGCAGGAGCGGCATCTCCGCGAACAGCGCCGTGGCCGCAATGAGGCAGTCACGCGGACTGCGCGTGGTGTGGCGAGTCATGCCGACTGGTGGACCACCCGCAGCTTCTCGCCGGGGATCAGAACCGAAACCTCGGGCCGAAGTCCGAGGAGCGACCGCAGCATTCCCTGTGTGGACGCGATCATCGCCTCGGCCACGGCCTCGGGCTTCAGCGCGGGCTTTTCCAGAAGCCAGCCGGAGATGAGCGCGATCTGTGCTTCGGCGAGTTGTAGCGCGGTCAATTGCAGCGGCAAATGCGGCTGCGCCTGCGTGTGGCGTGCGACTTTCGCCAGACGGGGCTCGATCATCTCGGCCAGGCGATTGACCCAGAGACGCCGTATGGGATCGCGGAAGAACGACGCGCCGCGCACGCGCTGCTCATAAAAATGCACGAGCTGCGGCACTAGCATCACGACCGTGACATCGCCGCCCACGATCATGCTGAGGATTGCGGACGGCCGCGAAATGCTTTCCCGCAGGAGATCGTCCTTGCTCTTGTAGTGCATGTAGAAAGTGGAGCGGCCGACATCGGCGCGCCTGGCGATGTCTTCGACACTCACCGCTTCGTAACCACGCGCAAGGATTTCGCCCACGAAGGCGGACATCAGAGCCTGCCGCGTGCGCGCGATGCGGCGATCTGGTTTCGCGGAGGCCATCCGGTTCCCATTCCGTTGAACGCAACGCCCGGACATGCCGTTTTCCGAAGGCGGTGCGCAAGCCAATAACAGACATATCGATGCGGCTGTCCAATAACAGACGAATGCCCCGCAGGAGCCGACAACGCGCAGGCCCCGTCTGCTACCAACCTTCCACAACCAGCGGAGCTCGTCATGACGATGCAAACACCCGTATCAATGCCCGATGCGGCCCAGCGGGACGGGCAAGCATCCCTGCGCCTGCCCGGATGGATTCTGATCGCAAGCGGAATTGCCATGATCGTGCTGCTCGCCATGCATCCGGAAGATCGCGCAAAGGACTTCACCGGAGTTCTTCACGAGGAAGCCGCGAACCGTGGGATCGACGCCATCGTGCATGGGGGATTTGTTCTCATTCTGGCGATACAGATGGCATGTTATGCGATTTTTTCCTTGCGGCTCAGCCGCGCCGTGAACGCGAGCATCGCCGGCCTGGTACTATTCTGCTTCGGGGCAGCGCTGCTGTCGGGCTCGACGCTGATCGACGGGCTGGCACTCCCTGCGATTGCTGCCAAATATCTTGCCGCTCCCGCCAAGATCGAGAGTGCACGCACCTTGTTCGTGTTTGGCGGAACGATGATTTCGATTCTGATGCCGCTGGGCATCGGCCTTCAGTCCGCGGGCATCGTCGCCTGGGGCATCGCCCTGTTGCGAACGGGACGTCGCGCTGTGGGCCTCGCCGGACTTGTCATCGGCCTTGCCGTCCCGGCAGCGATCATCGCCACAATCTCCACGATGAATCCCATGGTGCTGATGGGCGGAATTGCCGCTCTGGCGCTCTGGGGAGGCATCGCGGGAACGACACTGATCAGGGGCTGACCAGAGAAGCCCGCAGCCGCTGACCATAAGGTATGCCGCATTCCCGTGGCTGCATCCTCCGCATGAATTCAATTTCGGAAAATGGATCCGCCCTGAACGTTGCCAGGTCAAACCTGCTAGGCTATCGCGATTCTGGTTCAAGCGTGCCGGAAGGCGCGGCAGCCAAGTTTGCTTAGCGACGGGGCGGCGGGAAAGCGCTCCCCGGTCAGGGGTGTAATTGTGCGTGATCTGACGACGGGTTCCATCGGCGGCCATCTGCTGCGGCTGGCGGCGCCCATGGCAGCGGCCATGGTGTTCCAGACGGCCTATTTCGTCGTCGACCTCTATTTCGTCGCCCGTATTGGTGCAGCGGCGATCGCAGGCGTGGGTGCGGCGGGCAGCGTGGTCTTTCTCGTGCTCGCGCTCACCCAGATGATCGCCGCGGGAACGCTGGCACTGCTTTCCCAGGCAGTGGGCCGCAAGGACCACGCCGACGCCAATCTCGTTTTCAACCAGGCGAATGGACTTGGCGCCGTCTGCGTCGGCATCGTGCTGATCGGTTTCTACCCGCTTGCCGGATTCTACATGCGCGCTGTCGGCGCAAGCGCCGCAACGATGCAGGATGGCCTTCTCTATCTCTATGCCTATATTCCGGGCCTTGCGCTGCAGTTCGTCCTGGCCGCGATGGGTGCCGCCTTGCGCGCGACGGGCGTCGTCAAGCCGACAATGATCGTGCAGGTCGCCAGCGTGACGCTCAACATCGTTCTGGCGCCGGTGCTGATCGCCGGATGGGGCACAGGACATCCACTGGGCGTCATGGGCGCTGGCCTTGCGAGCACCGCCTCCATCGCGCTCGCCGTGATCCTGCTCGTCGTCTATTTCGTCCGCTTCGAAAAATACGTGACCGTTGATTGGGCGGCCACCTGGCCGCGCTGGGACATCTGGAAACGTCTTCTGCTGATCGGCCTGCCCGCGGGCGGCGAGTTTGTGCTTCTCGTGGTGTCGAGCACCCTCATCTATTGGGTGATTCGTCCCTTCGGCGCCGATGCCCAGGCCGGGTTCGGCGCAGGCGGACGCATCCTGCAGGCGATCTTCATGCCGGGCATGGCGCTCGCTTTCTCCGCCTCTCCCATCGCCGGACAAAATTTCGGCGCGCGGAACTGGGCGCGGGTGCGCGCCACGCTGTGGACCGCGATCGCCGCCAGCACCGTGGCGATGGTGCTCCTCATGCTCCTGTGCCGGGTGCGGCCGGATCTGCTCATCCGGATTTTCACCGACGATCCGCGCGTGGTGGCCCAGGGTTCCGAATATCTGCGGATCATTTCGTGGAATTTCATCGCGACGGGAATCATCTACTGTTGTTCGGGTCTCTTCCAGGCGCTGGGCAACACGTGGCCGTCGCTTCTGAGTTCGGCGTCGCGCGTCCTCACCTTTGCCATCCCGGTTCTGTGGCTGTCGCAGCAGCCCGATTTCCGCATCGAGAGCGTATGGTATTTGTCGGTGGCGACGGTCGCCTTGCAGGCCGCAACAAGCCTTCTTCTCATCCGCCGCGAATTCGCCCGCCGAATGCCAACAAAAGCGCCAGTGGTGGTGGAGCAGGCTGCGGGGTGAGTGGCTTTGCGCGTTGGTCGCGCCGCTCGATCAGCAGGACGCCCAGCTCCAGCTCCAGGAGAGCAATCGCGGATATGTAGAGGGCGACGGCGTCGACACCATCCGCCCACTTCGCCACGCGCGGATCCGCCTTGCCGGCGCGCACCTTGCGCAGTTCGGACACGATGTCCGTATCGAAGGATGAACATCGGCCACGATCGGTGATGACGACCGGCCCCTTGCTCGCAGCCTATTTGGCGCGCTGGTGTCCTGGTTGAACTCCCTGCTCGATATCGTGGTGATCGTCATGCAAGCGGCCTCTATGGAGAAACGTTCCTTCATTTCTGACCCAGCGCGGTCAAGTCAGTTGCCATGGGCCTATAGTGGTACAATTGCGACTCAGGTTTTTCGGAAAACGTGGCAACCAACCCTCCACTGACCGCCGCACAGTCTCCCGCAATCCGGCGCATGCTGCCCTGGCTGGTGGCGGTCGCGTTCTTCATGGAATCGCTCGATACCACGATCCTGAACACGGCAGTGCCCATCGTCGCCAAGGCGATCGGGACCACGCCCCTCAGCATGAAGGCGGTGCTGGCAAGTTATACGTTGAGCCTTGCCGTCTTCATCCCTGTCAGCGGCTGGGTCGCCGACAGGTTCGGCACAAGGCGCGTGTTCGCTACGGCCATCGGGATTTTCACGCTGGGCTCGCTGCTATGCGGCCTGATGAGCAACATCCATCTCCTCGTCGCCTGCCGCGTGCTGCAGGGCTGCGGCGGCGCCATGATGGTGCCGGTCGGCCGGCTCACCCTGGTGCGCAGCTTTCCCAAATCCGAGCTGCTGCAGGCGATGAGTTTCGTGGCCATCCCCGCCCTGGTCGGCCCGATGCTGGGGCCCGCCGCGGGCGGATTCATCGTCAGCTATTTTCACTGGCGCGCGATCTTCTTCCTCAATGTCCCCATCGGCATCGCCGGACTGGCGCTTGTGTGGATGAAATTGCCGGATTATCGCGAGCGGACGAAACCGCTCGATATCGAAGGGCTGATTCTCTTCGGCGCCGGCATCGCGCTTCTGTCGTATGTGCTCGAAGTCTTCGGCGACCACTCGCTGGGCGCAGGCGAAATTCTCGGGCTTCTGTTTGTTTCGCTGGCGCTCCTGTTCGGCTATGGCGTCCATGCCGAGCGCACGCGCTGGCCGCTCTTGTGGCTGGGCCTGTTTCGTATCCGCTCTTTCGCTGCCGCCGTGGGCGGCGGCTTTATCACGCGGCTCGGCATCGGCGGCGCTCCGTTCCTGCTGCCGCTGCTTTATCAGGTGGGCCTTGGATATTCGCCCGTGCAGTCGGGTCTACTGATCATGCCGCAGGCCGCCGCCGCGATGAGTACCAAGATCGTGATCCGCCAGGTGCTCGGACGCTTCGGCTATCGCAACGTGCTGATCGGCAACACCCTGCTCATGAGCATGTTCCTGATGCTGTTCGCCACCATCGGACCAGGCACGCCGGTGTGGCTGATCGTGCTGCAGGCGTTCTGCTACGGAGCGCTCACCTCAACGCAATACACCAGCATGAACACGCTGACCTATGCCGACGTGTCGCCACTGAAGACCAGCGCCGCGAGTTCCATCGCCAGCACGTCGCAGCAGCTGTCGATCAGCTTCGGCGTGGCCGCGGCCGGTCTCGTCACCATGTTCTTCGTGCCGCAGGCCGTGCGCTCCTCGCCCTCCCAGATGATCCGTGGCCTGGACCATGCCTTTCTCGCGCTCGGTGTCTTCACCCTGCTTTCGACCGCGGTGTTCACCCGTCTCCGACGCGAAGACGGCGCCGACGAGACGCGGCAAAAGGACGTTCACCTGGGATAGGTTGCGCCGAAGAAAGCGCTTCAGCCGAAGGTGCGACGGCGCCCGACTCCGCCGTACGATAGCGTTGCCGAACGGCACTTCGCTCTCTTTGCGCCAGGCGATTCAAGAAATCTGGTTGCGCAATTCGCGCGGATGGGAGTGCCCAAAATGAATCATGGGCAGGTTTCCCCGCCCATGATCCATATACAACCGATTGGTCGCGGAATTGCTTCCGCGCCTGCCTCAGTTCAGGGTGACGGACGTACCCGTCGACGCGATGCCATTCACGACAACCTGAAGCTTGCTGGCGCCTTTTTCGCAGCTGCTCGGGATGTCGAACACGGCTGTGGTGGTGCCCTGTGTGTTCACACCCATTGTCGAGAAGGAGTAGCTCTTCGCATAACAAACGTCGCCGGTGCTCGAGTTCGTGAACCGAACGATCGGGAAGTTTGTCGCAGCCTGGGCATCGTCTCCATAAACGCCACCCAACGAGAAGCCGTTGAATTGCGTGCCGGAGATGGCATTGCCCGTGCTGCCGGTGTTAAGCGAATTCGAGACACTCGAAACAACCGGAAGCCAAGCCGCCTTGGGTTTGCCCACCGGCGTATAGGCCGCCACTTCCGGGGTATTCTGGCTGTCGTCCCACAGGACCTGACCCGTCGGGAGAACCAGCAGGTTGCTTTCGAACGACGACGTGCCGCTCGCCTGCTTGGGCGCATTGACCTTCGTGAGCGTCGCCTTGCCCTTCTTGCTGATCTTGGTCTCGAAGAACGCCGACGGTGTGCCGAACACGCCAGGGCTGACCTGTACGAGGACGTTTCCGTCCGGCAGTGTTGCCGCCGGAGCGTCCGCCGCATCGTAGCCGCTGCCGAAGTTCGGGCCGTTCGCGAACGTGTTGGTTTTGATGTTGTAGATGCTGTTGCAAGTCGGGTTGTCGCCATAGGTGATGACGTAACCGTTCGGCGTCGACGCCGTGGGCCCGAGTTCGAAGGAGCTCGCATCGCTCATGTAGCAGGAGGTATTCGGCCCCTGGGTCCACTTGTTGGTCGAGGTACTGAAGAGCCAGGTTTCGTCGGAGCTGCTGGTGTGATCCCAGACATCGACCTGGAGCACCTGGCCATTCTTGTTGCCGGTCGGCAGCGCAGCGAAGGGTTCTTCGTCGTTGCAAGGCTCGCCGCCGCAGGCGTTGCCGTTCACGATCGTCCAGGTGAAGGTCGTACCGCTGATCGAAGCCTGGCCATCCTGTCCCGGCGAGTCGCAGCAATTGGCGACCATGTAGGTGCCGTTCGGCAGGACAATCGATTCGGCGTCGCCGATCGTGGTCCAGCCGCTTGGCGGCGTGATGGTCGACCACGTGTTCTTCGACGGGTCATACATCGCGCCCTGGGTCGTCCAGCTGTCGCTACAATTGTTGTATTCGCCGCCCTGGATTACGACACGGCCGTCCGTCAGCACCTGCTGCGCGGAGAACAGGGGCGAATAGCCGCTCGGCATCGTGGCGATCTTGCTCCACGTACCGCTTGTATACTGACCCTTTTTGTCCGGCGTCAGCCGATACCACTGCGTCGGATTCGTGCAGTAGTCTTCCACGATGACGGTGCCGTCGGTCAGGAGCATTTCGCCCCACGGACCGCTCGTAAACGGCAGCGTTCCCGCCACGTCCGTCCACGTTCCCGACTTTGCACCCTTGGGAGCGACATAGTGGTCATCGAGAGCGGCTACGTGATTGAGCTGCATCACCGGTGCGACATGGATGCCGGCCTTGTGAGGAAGAAAGATGGGATGGGCAATTGCGCTTGCGGAAAAAGAGGCGACGGCCGCCAGCGCGAGCACTGATACGCTTGTAGTCAGACAACTGATTGGTTTCATGGGTATTCCCCCTAGAGGAGCCTCTGCCATACGGACTGGCCGCCGCCCACGCGGGCGGTTAAAGAAACTTAAGGCGAAAAGGACAGCGTGGGCAAGCCACACGCCATGCATTTTCGCTGTCACCGCCGCACAAACAGCGTTCATCGAAGCTTGGCGGAATTGATACAATGCGCCCGATCTCTCCATCGCCGTTTTGGCAATCACCCGCACACGCGCGCCGGGCAACATTGGATACGTTCTCACCTGCGGGGTGATCGTTTATTTCAGTTATACCCCGCACGAAGGTTCAGTTCAGCCACACTACGAATTTCTGACACACTTTCCCGCGCAACGCCCCCTTAATAAGGCAATGCCGCACGCCCCGTCGCCGATCAGAGACCGCATCGATCGGAAAATGCAAAACAGGGGCGCCCGATGAAAGTTTGCATCTTTCGCTTGCGTGCACGATTCGCCACTCCGGTTCAGACAGGCGCGGAACCCGCGAGTCGCCTGCCGATTCCGGGCGGACGCCGCCGGTAGGACCGCGAGCGGCGGCCCCGGGGAGCAAACCGTGGCGCGCGTCCCATCGCCTCGCACGCGTTTCCGCCTGCGATCGGCTTATGGGGCGCGATCATGCCTGGAAGACAATCCGACCAGATTGCGTTTCGGGCTCAAGACGGTGCTCGCACTCGACCCATCCACGGGCATCGAGAGACTTCCATTTTCCTTTTGCACCCGGACGGGCTGTGCAAATGGCAGCACGCCGGACGCCGGGCCGATCGATGTGAACGGCATAGTGTACGACACGACATCGGAAGGGGTTCGAACGACGGCGATTTCGGCGGCGGTACGGGTTTCTCTTTCGGCCCGGGCTCTTCTGCGGAGAAAGCGGCTTGCTCGTTTATTGGCGGAACCGATGGTCAGGATGACGGCCCACACCAGTCTGATCGACGTCAAAGGGACACTCTGCGGCACGACACAAATTGGCGGTGCGCAGGGCAAGGGCACCGTCTTCAGCGTCACGCTGAAAACCGGCGCCGAAAAAGTTGCCTATTCTTTATGCGGTCTGCCGGATTGTGCGGATGGCGACAATCCCCATGCCGGAGTCCTCGACGTCAAAGGTACGTTGTACGGCACAACCAGTTCCGGCGGGGCCCACAAGCAAGGCACAGTGTTTGCCCTGACCAAGACATAGGAGGCGCAACGCAGACCCGACCTGGCACGGGCCAATGGAAGCTGCCGCTCACTCCGTTCCCGCCGGCACATCCGTCAGCCGCAGCACAGCGAGCCAGGTGCGGCTGTTGGCGAGCGGCCGGCCGCCGGGGGCTTCCAGTTTGCCATCGGCGGTCACGGGCACATGCCGCAGCGTCACGGCGTCGGACACATTGCCGCCGATGACGGCAAGCTGCTGCGGCACGGAAACGTCGACCACGATATCGCAATGGGCGGGGAAGGAATGTCCTGCCGGCAGATCGTCGAAGCGCAATGCTTCAGCAGTGTCGCGACCGCGGCAGACGAGATCGCCCGGTTGCGGCGCATAGGCATCCGGACGTTCGGCGGTGACCACCCATCCCGAGATTTCGTGCAGCGCCTGCCGTTTGGCGATGTCGATGTAGTGGGCGTGGTCCGGCGCATAGGGAAAGTGTGGCCCCGCGCCCGCCATGCGCATCACATAGGAGATGAAGGCCGCCGACCACGCGAATTCCTCGTCGCGATCCGGCGCGAACACATGTCCGTCTTCATCGTGCTTGCCGGTCCAGCGCGCATAGGACGAGCCGGCATCCTGGCCGAGCCACCAATATTCACCGACGCGCTGCCAGAGGCCCGGCGCACGCTCCGGCTTTTCCGCGACAGATGTTTCAGGCTTCGCCATTTCGGATGTCGTTGTTGCGTCCGGCGCCGGCGCATCGGCTTCGTCCGCCGCCATGTCTTCGACCGGCGAGCCGAACAGGCGCCACTCGCGCAGGGCAATCGCGACCACCGCCTGGCGCGACATCGGCTCGTAAGGCACGCGCGCAAAGGGCGGCACATGCGCATCCGGCGGCGACGCACAACCGGCCAGCAGAGCCAGCAAGAAGAGCGGAAAACGCTTCGCGGCCATACGCAGCAACGCGGCAGGCAACGATGTCATCGATCGGGACCTTCCATGCCGACAATCCCAAAATCGAAACCGCGCGCTCCGTCGCGAACGAGCCGGCGATTTGTCTTTTCAACGATCTCGATCACGCGGGCGACGTTGGCATAGCGCGCTTTTGGGTCCGGAATCACATGCAAGCGCCTGACAGATCTGGCATCGACCAGGCCAGCGAGACGAAAGGAAAGCTGATCCGGCTTCAAGCGCGGCCCATTATCGAGCCGCACATCACCATTGGCGAGCACGCGCATCTCGATGGCCGGCGGAGCAGCCTGGACGGAGAACGTCATAAGGCAGGCAAAGATCGTCAACAGATATGCGCGCCCAGGCATGCTGCGTTTCGAATGATCTCTGGCGTTCAAGGATATGTCTGCCCAAAGCTGGCGCGCATTCGCATAGACCTCGAAGATCGCGGCTTATTTTCCCCGCAAAAAGCCGTGATACACGCCGCCGGTGTCCGCGAAATAGCCGGCAACCACAGCATGTCCGGCGATGCTTTCCGGCCGCGTATAGGTCGAGTTGGGCGGATCGAATTCCGTGAGGGTCCCTTTGGCGGCGCGTTGGAAGCCGTGATAGCCGCCGCCAAAGACCGTGTAGAATCCGGCGACCGCGCCTTTGCTGTCGATGCTGTTCGCGGTCGTGCCGCCCGTGGCGTCCGGCGCATCGAAACTGGTGATCGTTCCGTCGGCGGTGCGCACGAAGCCGTGGATTTTGTCGTTCGAGCCCGCATAGGCGCCGACCACCACGCCCTTGTCGTTGATGCCGGTCGCTTCGGTGTAGATCGAACCTTCCGGATCGAAGCTGGTGATTGTGCCGTCGGCGGCGCGCAGGAATCCGTGATAGACACTCTTGCTGTCCAGCCAGTAGCCGGCGATCACGCCCTTGTCGTTGATGGCGAACGGGTAGCTCGCGGTCGCGCCGGCGGGATCGAAATGCGTGATCGTGCCGTTTTTCATGCGAACAAAGCCGTGCCACACCTGGCTCGAATCCTGCCAGCTTCCGGTGACGGCCCCCTTGTCGTTGATGGCGGCCGCGGTCGTCGACCCCGTATCGTAGAACGTCGTGATTGTGCCACCGGGCGTGCGCACGAAACTCTGCTCAAAACTTCCGCCCTGGAAAGTGCCTGCAATCGCGCCCTTGTCGTTGATGCAGACGGGCTGTGTTTGCGTGCCGCCCGGCGCATCGAAACCCGTGATCGTGCCGTCGGCGGCGCGCACGAACCCGTGCGTGCCCTTGCTGTCGAGATACCAGCCGGTGATCGCGCCCGGCGCATTGATGGCGTCTGCGTAGGTGTCGGTGGATCCGGAGACATCGAACACAGTGATCTTCGCGGCCATGGCGGGAGCGACCGCGAACAGGATGAGCGCTGTGGCCAGCGCGGCGAGGTTTGATACGCGCATGTTGCACATCGTGGCTATTTTCTCCTTGCGGCACGCCGCTGCTGGCATGGCCCGCGCGGTGCGGGAATGTATCGGGGTCTGCAGTACCAAGCACGTTATTTTCTCAGAGTCTGTCCAGCTCCACAGATCGGAATAGTCGTAGAGCGTGCTTCGTGGCGGAAGATCCTTTGGGAGCGCACGCCACCGGCAACCCGTGCTCGGCACAGACATGATGCCGTTCATCACTTCGCGCAGATTGACGGATCGCTGCCGCCACCGCGCTTGCCGGGCGGTCTGAGGAACAGGACAAGTGCCCAATTCCTCGTCGGTCAGATCGCCCGGATAACGCAGATGATCGCGGTTGTAGCGGGACGATTCCTGGCAGTCCGCACGGCGCACCTCGAAAAGCAAATCGGTGCAACGCAGAGAATCACAAACGACCCTTCAAGACCAAACCCGCTAACGGACTCTCCCGACTCCCGGAGTCCCCGGACAGACACTTAAGAAAATCGCGTTGCACACGCCGCGCGCAATGGCTTTGCCCTCTTGAGGCATCGCCGCTCGCGGAGATTCAATCGCATTCCAGAGGCCGGATCGGCGCTGAGCCAAAAAGCGGGCCGACGGCTCACTGTTACCTCAAGGTTGACAGGCTGCCTCTCATTTTTCCGTTGACTTTATAACCGTATCGGTATACGCATCTCCCAAACCATCGGAGCGAAATTGTGCCGGTCAATCCTGATGGTCAGATCCGAATCCAGGTCTGCAGCCCAAACTCTGGAGCGACAGGCGGACAAAAACGGCCATTTTTCCCTGCTTCAGGGAAAAAAGCAGGGAAGATGGAAAAAATGCTCGCGACCAGGGGAAAATAGCTATTTGAAACAAGTGCCTGAGACGCCTCGGCCTTGCGGAGCAGGGAAAAAGGCCGACGAAAAGGAGCCGGTGACAGAAACGGAATCGTTCACCTCCCCTTTAGCGGTCCGGCCTAGCGTGTCGTCTCTGAAGCCGTTTGGCGGAGCGATGAGGCCATGAGTTTTCCAACCGCGATGGAGTGGGGTTTTGGAATTCTGGCTGCCGCAGGCGCGCTGTGGACGCTGGTGAAATCGGTCCACATCCGGGTCAGGGTCAATGTGAGGAGGCTGAACTCTGACGACCCGGTGGCGGCGGCCGGCGAACCGAAACTTTCCGTCGACACCCAGACGCATTACGAGCATGGCGGACTGATCCGCTTCGGCAAGAAGACCGGCGCGGAACACTAGGCAGAGCGGCCCATTCCAGAGATGTGTTTTAGGTCGCTTCCTCGTCATTGCCCTCAGACGCGCTCTGGCGGGACGCAAACTCCTGCGCATATGTCGTAATGCGATCTTCTGCGATCGCGTCGCGCAACTCGACCATCAGATCCTGATAGTAAGTGAGGTTGTGCCAGGTGAGCAGCATGCTGGCCAGGATCTCGCCCGCCTTCACCACATGATGCAGATAGGCCCTGGAATAGCGCGTGCAGGCGGGGCAGCCGCATTGCGCGTCGAGCGGCGCCGCATCGTCGGCGAAGCGGGCGTTGCGCAGATTGAGCGCGCCTTCGCGCGTGAAGGCCTGGCCGTTGCGGCCCGAGCGTGTGGGCAGAACGCAATCGAACATGTCGATGCCGCGCGCCACTGCGCCCACAATGTCGGCAGGTTTGCCCACGCCCATCAGGTAGCGCGGCCGCGCGGCCGGAAGATGCGGTACGGTGGCATCCAGCGTGTCGAACATCGCGGCCTGTCCTTCGCCGACCGCGAGCCCGCCCACGGCATAGCCCTCGAAGCCGATCTCGATCAGCGCTTCCGCCGAACGCCGGCGCAGCGCCGCATGGATGCCGCCCTGCACGATGCCGAAACAGGCACGGCCCGGCTGCGCCTCGAACGCCGTGCGGCTGCGCCGCGCCCAGCGCAGCGACAACGCGAGCGATTTTTCGATGTCGGCCTCGCTTGCGGGAAAAGCGGGGCATTCGTCGAGCACCATCTGGATGTCGGAGCCGAGCAGCGCCTGGATGCGCATGGCCCGTTCCGGCGAAAGGAATTCGCGGGCGCCATCGATATGCGAGCGGAATTCGACGCCCTCCTCGGTGATCTTGCGCAGCTTCGCCAGCGACATCACCTGGTAGCCGCCGGAATCGGTGAGGATCGGGCGCGGCCAATCCATGAAATGGTGCAGCCCGCCCAGCCGCGCGATGCGCTCGGCGCCCGGCCGCAACATGAGATGATAGGTGTTGCCGAGCAGGATGTCGGCGCCCGTCTCGCGCACCGATTGCGGCAGCATCGCCTTCACCGTCGCCGCCGTGCCGACCGGCATGAAGGCCGGCGTGGCGATCGGCCCACGCGCCGTATGGATCTTGCCGCGGCGCGCAGGGCCGCAGGTGTGATGCAGTTCGAGATGAAATTCCGTCATGGCGGAGGGCGCAATAGCAGACAGGCGTCGCCATAGGAATAGAAGCGGTAATCGCGCGCGATGGCTTCGGCGTAGGCGCGCTGCATCGTCTCAAGACCCGCAAAGGCCGCCACCAGCATGAAGAGCGTCGAGCGCGGCAAATGGAAATTGGTGAGCAGCGCATCGGCGGCGCGGACGCTGTACCCCGGCGTGATGAAGATCGATGTCTCGCCGGCAAAGGCCTTGAGCGTGCCGCCGGCGGAGGCGGATTCCAGCGTGCGCAGCGACGTGGTGCCGATGGCGACCACACGGCCGCCTTCCGCGCGATGCGCCGCGATGCGCGACACGGCTTCGGCACTGAGGTTTGCCGTCTCCGCATGCATGCGATGCTGCGCGGTGTCGGCCGCACTGACAGGCAGGAACGTGCCCGCGCCGACATGCAGCGTCAGCCGCTCGAAGGCGATGCCCGCATGGTCGAGCGCGTCCAGCAGCGCCGGCGTGAAATGCAGCCCCGCGGTGGGCGCAGCGACAGAACCTTCCTCCGTCGCGAACATCGTCTGGTAGTCCACCGCGTCCTGCGCGTCGGCCGCGCGTTTGCCGGCGATATAGGGCGGCAGCGGTATCTCGCCGGTTCGCGCGATCGCGGCATCGAGCGACGCCCCTTCGCAATCGAACGCGAGTGTTACTTCGCCGCCCTCGCCTTTCGCCACGACATGGGCTGCGAAATCCGCCGCCAGCCAAACCGCATCACCCGCTTCGAGCTTGCGGGCGGGGCGCGCAAAAGCGAGGAAATGGCGCGCATCCAGACGCTTGTGCAGCATCAGTTCGAGCTTCGGGCCTTCCCCGCCGGCGCTGCGGACACGCCGGCCATGCAGACGGGCGCGCACCACCTTGCTGTCGTTGACGACGCAGATGTCGCCGCGCTTCAGGAAGGACGGCAGATCGCGCATATGCGCGTGGCTGAAACGCCCGTCTTCATGCACCACGAGCAGGCGCGCGGAATCGCGCGGGGACGCAGGCCTGAGCGCGATGCGTTCCGGCGGCAGCTCGAAATCGAACAGCGAAACGTCCAACGGAAAATCTCAGGCGCTGCGCGCGACGCTTTCGAGCACCGCTTCGACGATCCGGTCCTGCGTCGCGTCGTCGAGGTAGGGATGCATCGGCAGCGCGAGCACGCTGTGCGACAGCTTTTCGCTCACCGGGATGGGTGCGGAGGGAAACTGCGCATAGCCCTTCTGGCGCGAGAGCGGAATGGGGTAATAGACCTGGGTCGGGATGCCTTTCGCGGCGAGTTCGGCTTTCACGCGGTCGCGATCCGGCACCTGGATCGTGTATTGCGCCCAGGTCGATTGCGCGCCTTTCTCCACATGCGGCACGCGGATGCGATTGGAAGCGCCTAGCGCTTTGGAATAGCGCCGCGCGATGCGTTCGCGGGCTTCGATCTCGTCGGGGAAGATCTTCATTTTCTCGAGCAGCACCGCGGCCTGGATGGTGTCGAGACGCGAATTCACGCCGATGCGCACATTCTCGTATTTGTCCGAACCCTGGCCATGGATACGAATCGAGCGCAAAAGGTCTGCCAGCGCATCGTCATGGGTAAAGGTGGCGCCGCCATCGCCGAAGCAGCCGAGCGGCTTGGCGGGGAAAAAGCTCGTGGCGGCGGCATCGCCGAACGACGCCGTGCTGCGGCCGTCCAGCGTGGCGCCGAAGGCCTGCGCGGTGTCGCACAGCATGCGCAATTTCTCGGCGCGCGCGATCTCTTCCAGCGCGGGATAATCCGCCGACTGGCCGAAGAGATCGACCGGCATGATGGCGCGGGGCACGAGCTTGCCTTCGCGGCGCACCAGCGCAATCGCCTCTTTCAGGCTTTCCGGCGACATGTTGAACGTGTCTTCGCGCACATCGACGAAGACGGGCGCGGCGCCGACCAGCGCCACCACTTCCGCCGAAGCGGCAAAGGTGAAGGCCGGCACGAACACGGCATCGCCGGGGCCGATATCCCAGGCGCGCAGCACGATCATCAGCGCGTCGGTGCCGTTGGCGCAGGCGATCGCGTGTTTCACGCCGGCGAATGCCGCGAGTTCCTTCTCGAGCGCCGCAACCTGCGGGCCCATGACCCATTGTCCGCCTTCGACCGCATCCAGGATGGCGCGTTCGAGCGCCGGGCCCAGGCGCCTGCGTTGCGCCTGCAGGTCGATAAACGGAATGGATGTCATGAAGCTGTCTCCGGGGGGTGCCGCGTTCTACCGCACGGCGTGGCCGTGCCGCACGACACTTTATGTTGCGGTTTTCCGCAATGCGCCGGCGCGGGCGACGAGCTTTTCCGCGACGCGCGGCGGCGTGAAGGGCGCGATATTGCCGCCGAGCAGCGCGATTTCCTTCACCAGCCGCGACGCGATTGCCTGGTGGCGCGGATCGGCCATCAGGAACACGGTCTCGATCTCGGAATTGAGCCGCTGGTTCATCGCCACCATCTGGAATTCATATTCGAAATCCGACACGGCGCGCAGGCCGCGCACGATCACCGACGCGCCAACCTTTTCGGCAAAATTCATCAGGAGCGAATCGAAGGTCTCGACCGCAATCGTCGCCCTGCCCTCGCCTGCGAGCGAGCCCGTTTCTTCGCGCACCATTTCCATGCGTTCGGGAAGCGTGAACATCGGCGATTTCGACGCGTTGGTCGCCACCCCGATCACCAGATGATCGACGAGCTTGATGGCGCGTTTGACGATATCCATATGGCCCAGCGTCACCGGATCGAAGGTGCCGGGGTAAAGGCCTACGCGCCGCTTAGGTTGCATGCTGTTCCCCTTCAGAGCGCCATTCTTACCGTATCTACACACCGCTTCACCATGGCCGGTCCCCGAACCGGCCATCCATGGATGGGCGGGTCAGGCCCGCCCATGGTGAACAGAATCGGAATGCAGCGTCAGCCTGGGCGACACTATTCCTCACCCGACGATTCCTCGATCCGCTCGACCGAGACGACGCGTTCGGCCTCGTCCATCCGCATCACGGTGACGCCGCTCGAACCGCGCCGCTGGACGCTGACGCTCGATGCCGACACGCGGATGATTTGGCCCTGATCGCTGATCAGCATGAGATCGTCGGAATCCTCGACCGGAAAGGCCGCCACGATGGCGGTGTTCTTGCCGCCCATATCCATGGCGACGATACCCGAACCGCCACGGCCCGTAACGCGATATTGGTAGGAGCTGGAGCGCTTGCCGAAACCCGTCTCCGACACGGCGAAGACGAATTGTTCCTGCGCCCCAAGCCCGGCATAGCGCTCCGGCGTCAGCGTCGCTTCCTCGCCCGCTTCGTCTTCGTCGCTTGCGACGTCGTCTGCCACATCCTCGCCCGACAATGCGCGGCGCGCGGCCGCGGCCTGTTTCAGATAAGCGCGCGCTTCGTCGGGCGTCGCGTCGGAATGGTGTAGCAGCGCCAGGCTCACCACCTGGTCGCCTTCGGCGAGTTTGATGCCGCGCACGCCGGTGGAATCGCGGCCCTTAAAGACGCGCACATCGCCCACCTGAAAGCGGATGCATTTGCCGAGCCGCGTCGTGAGCAGGATGTCGTGTGCATCGGTACAGGTCTGCACGCCGACAATGCCGACGCCGGGCTCCGGCTTCATCGCGATCTTGCCGGTCTTGTTGATGTTGGCGAAATCGGAAAGTTCGTTGCGGCGCACATCGCCCGAGGTGGTGGCGAACACGACGTTCAGATGTTCCCACTGGCTCTCGTCTTCCGGCAGCGGCAGCACGGTGGTGATGCGCTCGCCGGGTTCGAGCGGCAGGAGATTGACCATCGCCTTGCCGCGGCCCTGCAGACGCGCTTCCGGCAGCCGCCAGACTTTCAGCTTGTAGGCCATGCCGGTGGAGGAGAAGAACAGCAACGGCGCATGTGTGGAGGCCACGAAGATGTGGGTGACGAAATCTTCCTCGCGAGTCGCCATGCCGGCGCGACCCTTGCCGCCGCGGCCCTGCACGCGATATTCGTCGAGCGGCGTGCGCTTGATATAGCCCGCATGGGTGACGGTGACGGCCACGTCCTCGCGCTCGATCAGCGCCTCGTCTTCGATCTCGACATCGGCCTCGATCATCTCGGTGCGCCGGGGTGTCGCGAACTCATTGCGGATCGCGGTCAGTTCTTCGCGAATGATGGCGATCACGCGCGGGCGGCTGCGCAGGATATCGAGATAGTCGCGGATCGCTTCGCCGAGCTTGGTCACTTCGTCGGCCAGCTCGTCGCGGCCGAGCCCCGTCAAACGTTGCAGGCGGATCTCGAGAATGGCTTTCGCCTGCTCTTCCGAAAGACGGATGGTGCCGTCTTCCAGCATGATATGGCGCGGATCGGCGATGAGCAGCACGAGGGGCGCCACATCTTTCGCCGGCCATGCCCGCGCCATCAATTCGGCGCGCGCGGTCGCCGCATCGGGCGCATTGCGGATGAGCTGGATCACCTCGTCGATATTGGCGACGGCCAGGGCCAGCCCTACGAGCACATGGCCGCGTTCGCGCGCCTTTTTGAGCTCGAAGCGCGTGCGCCGCGTGATCACTTCTTCGCGGAAGGCGAGGAACGCGCCGATGAGATCCTTGAGGCTGAGGAGCTCCGGCCGGCCGCCATTCAGCGCCAGCATGTTGACGTTGAACGTCGTCTGCATCGCGGTGTGGCGGAAGAGCTGGTTCAGCACCACTTCGGTCGAGGCATCGCGCTTCAGCTCGATCACCACGCGCATGCCGTGGCGGTCGCTCTCGTCGCGCAATTCGGAAATGCCTTCGATCGTCTTGCTGCGGACGTGATCGGCCATCTTTTCGATCATCGCCGCCTTGTTCACCTGGTAAGGCAGTTCGGTGACGATGATCGCGTCGCGATCCTTGCGCAGCTCTTCGATGTGGTGTTTCGCACGCAGCAGCAATTGCCCGCGGCCATGCGCCAGCGCGCGGCGCGCCGACTGCCGGCCGATCAGAAGCGCGCCGGTCGGGAAATCCGGCCCGGGCACGATCTCGGTCAGCGCATCGAGGCTGATCGAGGGATCGTCGAGATAGGCAAAGCAGGCATCGATCACTTCGCCCAGATTGTGCGGCGGCACATTCGTTGCCATGCCGACCGCGATGCCGCTCGCGCCATTGACCAGAAGATTGGGAAAGCGCGCCGGCATCACCACGGGCTCGCTGACCGAGCCGTCGTAATTGTCCTGGAAGGCGACCGTGTCTTTCTCGATATCCTCGCTCAGCGCATGGGCGATCTTGGCGCGGCGCACTTCGGTGTACCGCATCGCTGCCGGCGGATCGCCATCGACCGAGCCGAAATTGCCCTGCCCGTCGATGAGCGGCGCGCGCATCGAGAAATCCTGCGCCATGCGCACCAGCGCGTCGTAGATCGCCTGGTCGCCATGGGGATGGTATTTGCCCATCGTGTCGCCGACCACCACGGCCGCCTTGCGATAGGGCCGGTTCCAGTCGAGACCGTTCTCGTGCATCGAATAGAGGATGCGCCGGTGCACGGGCTTCAGACCGTCGCGCGCATCGGGCAGGGCGCGGCTCACGATCACGCTCATCGCGTAGTCGAGATAGGAGCGCTTCAGCTCGTCTTCGATGGCGATCGGGCTGATGCCCGGGGTGGCGCCGCCGGCCGTCTCGTCAGTCAAATCGTGTGCCTCTCGGGATGCGAATCAGGGCGTTGCAGGACGGCACAAAGGCCCCGCCCGAGGCCCGGCAAATCTGTCGCGAATCTAGCATGCTGCGGCGCAAAAACGGAAGGGCGTTCGATGGCCTGCGGGCCAACCGGCGACGGCAGGCGAGCCACACAAAAACAGGGAGAATATCAGGGAGTTTTTTTCGTTCTCAAATGAACCCCAGCATTTTCAAAGGCTTGGATCGAATTTGACACCAGGAACAGGGAATAACAGGGAGTTATCAGGGAGAATCCGGGTTTTGTACGCCTCTTGTTTCGCTTCGCATGGAGCGAGGCAAAGTCTAGGCCTGGAGGTTGCCGGAGTCAACCAATTTGGTATGGTCGCCGGCTTCCGGACATGGAGTCTGGCAATCTTTCAGGCTCGCTTCCTTGCCTGGAATCGGTGCGCACCATGGTTTCGGCACATGGGCTCGGATGTCAGCTTCGACGCGCTCAAAGAAGAGGCGGATGGCGGCCATGTCGCCCCGGCGCTGGGCCACGACATCTTCGCCGAAGGCGACACGCCAGCCGCGCTGCGCGCCCATGTGCGCGACGCCGTTCACTGCCATTTCGGCGACGGCAGCCAGGGACCGGCGCCAGAACTAATCCGTCTGCATTTCGTTCGGGATGACGTGCTGTGAGTGCCTCGCCGGGAAGAGATCGGGGACTCCCAATCTGTCTGCAGCGATAGTACCAACGACCGCCTGCTCGGCTTTTTGGGGTATTGATTGGACGTCCCCCCATTCTCTGTTCTCTGATTTTGAAGGCATTTGTCGATGAAGCGCGTGGTCTTCTATTCCTGGCAATCCGATCTACCAAATGCGGCCAACCGCGGCTTTATCCTAACTGCGCTTGAGATTGCAGCGGAGAAGATTGCCGCTGACAAATCGGTGGAGGTTGAGCCGGTCATCGACCGTGACACGCAGGGCGTTTCTGGCTCACCCGACATATCGACGACCATTTTCGCAAAGATCGCTACCGCCGATGTATTCGTGGCGGATGTCTCGATCATCGCGAAACCGCGCAAAGGGCGCCCGACACCAAACCCGAACGTGATGATCGAACTCGGCTACGCCTTGCGTGCGCACGGCCCTGACAAAATCCTCATGGTCTTTAACGAGGCGTATGGGAGGATTGCGGACCTTCCTTTCGATCTCAAGATGCGGCGGACAATTCCATATAACGAACCAGAGAAGAACACCGACCGGAGTACGGGCCGGAAGGCGCTCGCGGGCAAGTTGGAAGCAGCACTCAAGACCGCACTCTCGATGAAGGCTGAGGAGGCTGAGCCAAACCTCGTCGCGCCCGCGCTCGCGTCAATTGAGAACAGCGAGCCAAAGCGAGTTCTGCTACCTCGAGCGCGTCCCGCTATTTCTGCGAACAGCGGAACGTAAGAGCACCGCGACACAAATCGCGAAGATATTTGGGGCGAGCAACATTGAGGACCTAAAGTCCCTCATCATGAAGTCTCTTCCTACACTTACGCAGATGTTCCAGCGCGATTTTCCCCGGTCGTTGCTGGAGCAGGGGGATATCGACAAGATTGGAAGTGTCGAGTGATACCCATCTATCGGGTGCCGGTCTCAAAAGACAAGTTGCTCGCACTTGCCCCAGAAGAACGTGTCCTGTTCTTTCTCCTCGGCTATGCGGCAAACCAGATCACTCTGTTTCAGAAACTCCTGATTCTTTCAACCAACAACAACCCTGAGAATTCTGAAGAACAGGTCCTCGCAGCAGCGCAGTCCCAAATGCTTGCGCGACTAGCAATCGGAATCTTGAACGAGGCATATGAGGTGATTCACAAGCGATTCCTCGGGCGCCTGATTGGGAAAGAATATGTCGACCGCCTTGATGCAGGTGGTAGGGCCGCACTCGAGCGGCTGAAGGAACGATTTGGTAAGTCGAACCTCTTAACAAAACTCCGAACCAATTTTGCCTTCCACCATCCTAGCGATGGAGATGTCGAGGCAGGTTTCCAAGCGACGCTCAAGGTCGATGATCTCAATGCCTATTGGAATTGGTATATGGCGAACTCGCCGATTAATTTCTTCTATCTCGCGTCCGACCTCGTGATTCTCGGGGGAATGATGAAGACCGCAAAGCAGGACACTCTAATCGCGGCGCAGGAAGTCATTATGGCGGAGGTCCGCGGAGCCAATGATGATCTGCTCGAATTCATCAGTGCATTCGTCGTGGCACTTTGGCGAAAGCACTTCGGTCAAGAGTTTGAATCCGCGATCTGCGCAGACATCACGACAGCGCCCAATCTCATGACGACGGTGATCCCGTTCTTTCTCAGAACGAATGCAGTCTCTATCTCCTAGAGCCGCACCGCAAAGATGTTCAATCGGGTGAATTGGTTACGACAGATTAGAGATTTCGGAAACTAAACCAAAGGCCACTCAACCCATAGGGGGCTAAGCACCCGTTATTCGATTCCTGCTGCTCAAATCTGGTCCGATTGGGAAGGAAAATGTAACCATGGCATTCACAGTGGAGCGAAAAACCGAGCTCTGTCCCATTTGCACGTCGGACGCCAATTTTATTGGTCGCCCATTTGGTGGCGCCACCGTTGTCGATTGTATTGGGAGGCTGGATTTGCAGAAGGCCTTGGCAAGCCGGTAATTTACGTCTGCCGCAGCGTGGGTGACGGTGAAAAAGACATCGTGCATTTTGATGCTGGGCATCGGCATACTGTCCGATGGAGTCGCAACTCCTATGCGAGGACATCTGAGCAGCTGAAGGCTGTCATCAGAAACACGCTGTTGGGTGACGCAAAATTCGAGGAATAGCGAATTCAAAGTAGTGGGTTAAGGGATTGGCGATCACCTAGACCCAGAATACTGGTGTGTCCAATTCATGACGGAAGCCCAGCGGCGATGAAGGCGCCTCACATTTCTAGTCTTCTAATCAGTTGTCGTGGCTCCCTTCCTGTCCAGCGTAAAGTGGAGTGTAGTAATTCTCAAACGCGCCAGCGCCGCCGCGATGTCCGGCGGGATATTCCTCCCATCGCGGACCGCAGCTTTGCGATGCTCTGGATTCCACATCGACAGACATCCTTTCCGAGTCACCGCCAACCTGGGAATCACAAATGATTCGTCCGACTCAACTTCGTTTCGGATCCGCTTTGAGTTGCTCGTAAAGTGGTTGTTTGGGGCAATGAGAATGCCAATGCGCGAACCAAATTTTGACGTTAACGGCTGGGCCCTCGACGATGGTGAAGGACGTCACCGAGAAGCGCCAGAGACATTTTGGATACCGGCGTTGGCGGATCGGCTGGCTCTCCAAAAGGGAGATTGGGCGAAGCTGATATTTAGGATCGCGTCGATAGCGAGGATGAACCGGTCTCCATGGAACGAATGTGGGTAATTGTGCGGGAGCGTTGCCGGGTGGCTATGTCGGCATGCTCGATAGTGAACCGGATGCAATTTCGGAAAACGGAGATTTTTGGGTGGGAGCAGAACTACCGTTTCAGTATCGACACATAATTGGGATCGACGAGAGAACTGAAAAGTCAGCGGCACTCGCCGACGCTCCGCTTCCCGTTCTTTGGCTACGCCAGCATCTATCCCCCCGGCAGCGTTCGGTCAGAGCACAAGGGGGCGGTGAGCGATCTGACCTGTCACGGCGGGCCTGACCATTCTGATGTCGTGGTCTATTTGCCCGGCAAGGTGAGCGGTATCGCCTCTATCGAACCCGCGACGCTGGCGGGCAGCTCCTGATGGCTTATGATGCTGCGATTGGGCGTTTGCTGAATCTTTCAGGGAGTGGGACGTGACTGGCATCCCAGCTGGCGCACGACTTTGTAGTGTCATCGCGCTGGCGTGCGTAAGCGTCGCAGCCTCGCTTTCTCCATGCCCTGCCGCATCGGCTCCCGTTTACAAGGTGGTCAGGTCGATTCCGCTCAAGTCACACTTTGCCACGCGCTCGGACTGGGTCGTGACGGCGTATCAGGCACAACAACCTTCCGACCCGGACAGCATGGGCGATGATCCCGCAAAGCTGTGTTTCTCGCGCACGAGTGATAAGCGTAATGACTGCACAAAAATAACCAGTGGCATGTCAAACGATCCGGGCTTCCAATACAACTATCAGACCGTGAAGCGACTCGGCATTGTGCCCCTCAAGAAAGGTGTTCAGGCGCTTGAGTTTCAAGCAGAGTTCTCCGGTGGCGGAAGCGGTCTCGGTGAGCAAATCTCGCTTTGGACATATGACCAAAAAGGGGACTCTTTTTGGCCAGCGCTGACAATCACATCGAACGAGTCCATACAGTGCAAGGTCATCAGCACAGGCCGGCTGGCAGGATATGTCATCAGTGCCGATGCCGTTTGGCAGAGCGACAAGGGTGAGGCTCACTTTGATGCGCACCAGTTTGAAATAACCGTCTATCGATTTTCGGGCCAGTTCTACCTGGAGGTGCTCACCTATCTGACAACGCAGAAATACGGAGGAGAGGGCGAAGCCAATCCAACGGATGCCATTGGCGGTGAGATGACCCGTATTCGCTCGCTTCTTAAAGCCATCCGGCAATAGCGCTGTGCAAGAACATCCCACGGCGGGCTGATTATTCTGATGTTGTGGTCTATCGTGTCCCAGGAGACGGCCGCACCTGCTGAAGCATGGTTGCCGATCGTCACGAAGGTGGGCCTCTTCCGGACACACTGCCCCCCGTCTCGCACGGACTGATGTCCGTGAGGACGCGGCATGGCACGCGAAGCCGGTGAGCCTCCTGACCAGCCATCATCGTGGCGGCGAGGCCCCCTCACCCTGCCCTCTCCCCCAAGAACATTGGGGGAGAGGGAAAAGTCTGCGGCGCGCTCTTCACCTGCAAGGCGAAGCCGAATTTGCCAGCACGCCTTCCTTTCCCTCTCCCACACGCAGTGGGGGAGAGGGTCGGGGTGAGGGGGGCTCGCCGCGGCGATAGCGGTGCAGAATTTTGAACGTATGTGCCGCGTCACCACCCCCTCACCCTGCCCTCTCCCCCAGAACATTGGGGGAGAGGCAAATGGGCAAGCAATCGTCACCGCACGCAACCGCGATTCGAGGAGCGCATCCGGGCAGCCCGATCCTCTGCTATAGAGGCCTGTCGATCACGGGGCTCCGCCATGACCCAGCATGTCTTGCCGAACGCAAAATTGCGGCCGGTGCTTTATGTCCTGCTGTTCATGCCCATGGGCATCACCAATGGCTACACGGTGGTGGCGCTGGCCTATCTGCTGTCGAAGGCGGGCGTGAGTGTCGGCCTGATCGCCGGCTTTGCGGGGCTGAGCCTGTTCCCGCAGACATGGCGCGCCATCTGGGCGCCGGTGGTCGATTCCACGCTTTCCATTCGCGCCTGGTATCTCATCTCCGCCATAACGACGGGCCTGTTGATGGCGGCGACGGCCTTCATCCCCGCGAGCAAAGCCAATTTCGTCTGGATCGAGTGCCTCGCGGTCGCCTTTTCGCTCACCGCCACGGTGACCACCATCACGGCGTCGAGCCTGCTCGCGCATGGCACCTCGGAAGACGAGAAAGGCCGCGCCGGCGGCTGGAGCCAGGCGGGCAATCTGGGTGGCGGCGGCCTTGGCGGCGGGCTGGGGCTCTGGCTCACGCAGCATGCGCCGGTGTGGATCTCGGGCACAGCACTCGGCCTTTACTGCGTCGCGACCGCGCTGGCGCTGCTGTGGCTCAGCGAGCCTTCGGCGGAGCATCGTTCGCACACTCTGTCGGTCAGCCTCGCCAATGTCGGGCGCGAGTGCTGGGCGCTGCTTACCACGGCGCGCGGCGCGCTGGTCTTCTTCCTGATGCTGCTGCCCATCGGCCAGGGCGCGGCGCAAAATCTGTGGTCGGCGGTCGCGGGAGACTGGCATGCCAGCGCCGATGCCGTGGCACTCGCCAATGGCGTGCTGAGCGGCGTGGTCTCGATCGCAGGCTGCCTGATCGGCGGCTGGCTCTGCGATCTGATGGAGCGGCGCACGGCCTATTGCGCGTTCGGCCTCGTGCTCGCCGCTTCGGCGGTGGCGATGGCACTCGCGCCGCACACGGAAGCGATGTTCGTTACCTTCGTGCTCGTCTACGCCTTTCTCACCGGCTTCTGCTACGCCGCCTTCGCCGCCGTGGTGTTCGAGACCATCGGCAAGGGCGCGGCCGGCACGAAATCCAATCTGCTCAGCGGCATTTCGAACGTGCCGCTGATCTATCTCGGCGTCTTCGACGGCATCGGTCACGACCGCTGGGGCGCGAACGGACTGCTCTACACCGATGCAGCCGTGGGTGTAATCGGCGTGGCGGTGTTCGTAGCCGTTGCATTGGTGATGCAGGCTACACGGCCGGCGGCGGCAGGGGCGTGAGAGCGCGCGCGTGGAATGGCGCCAGCAACATGGCTTGCAGACCACAAAGTCGCCACTCGAACACCCGGATCGAGCAACAGATTAGCCAGTACCATGATCCAGCGTCTTCAACGCGGCACGGCATGCCACCGCAAGAGCAGGAAAGCGGAGCAATGTTCCGTGCCTCACACGGCATTCGCGAGCGACCGACAGGCTGACGGCGCGGGACATTTCCGCACGCCCGAGACGAAACAAAAAAAGGAGCGGGAAATGCCTTTCCCGCCCCCTTTGTTCTGCCGGACGCCAACTCTGTCGAGCGGCTAGTGTGACTGGTTGTCGGTTGCGCGGATGAAGCCGGCGACAGCGTCGTGGAGTTCCTTAAGCGATTGCTGATGGGCATACACCATGTGGCCCGACGGGTAATAGTGGAACGAGATGTTGCCGAGCAGCGACGGCGGAATGGGCAGATGGTGCATCTCGTACCAGCCCTCGTAATAGGGCGTGGCGAGATCGTAATAGCCGCCATTCACCATCACCTTGAGGTTGGGATTCTGCTTCATGGCGCTCGCGAGATCGGGCATCACGTTAGGCGTGCTGCCGAAGGCGAATTCCTGTCCCGGCTGCTTGTGCTTGAACTCCCACCATTTGAAGACATCGATTTCCGATTTGTATTCTTTGCCCTGGCCAAAATTGAGCCCGTTGCGCACGTAATCGTTGAACGCGGAAACATAGGCCGAGCTGATGGCCGCCGATTGCGGATCGTAATCGGATTCCTTGCTCAAGGGATCGAGCGTCGGTCCGGAGAAGCGCGTGTCGAGCCGGCCGGTGGTGAGGCCACTCGCATCCTGCAGGTTCTTTTCGAACTCGCCGCCATCGATGCGCAGATTGGCTTTCAACACATACCAGACGGGAAGGCCCGTCACCTCATGCAGCTTCTCGGCGATATAGGCGCGGCGCTGCGGCGAGAGGCTGAGGCCCTGGTTCAGCGCCTGGGCATAATCGGTCATCGCGAAGTGCTCGACCGACTGCACGAAGGGCACGAGATCCTGCGGCTGTTTTCCCGGCAGCTTGTGGTGATACCAGGCCGTCGCGGCATAGGTTGGCAGCGCGACCATATAAGGCAGATCCATGCCCGGATTGCCCTCGGCACCGTCATCCGACAGATCGAAATTCAGGATCTGCGAAAGCAGGATCACGCCGTTCAGATCGACGCTGTCGCCCGCGAGATTGTTGGCCACGACGGCCGAGCGCGGCGTGCCGTAGCTTTCGCCGAACAGATATTTGGGCGAGTTCCAGCGATTGTATTTCGCAAGGAACTCCTGGATGAACGTGGTGAAGGCCTGGGCATCCTGATCGACGCCATAGAACGCCTTCTCCTTGTCCTTGCCGGCGATGCGGCTGAAGCCCGTGCCGGGTGCGTCGACAAAGACGAGATCGCTCGCGTCGAGCAATGTCTCGGTGTTGTCGACAACCTGATAGGGGGCCGCCTGGGTGTGGGTGTCGTCTGCGGTCACGACGCGTTTCGGCCCGAAAGCGCCCATATGCAGCCACACGGTCGAGGAACCAGGCCCGCCATTGTAGAGAAAGGTAATAGGCCGCGTGGAGGGGCTGGCGTCGCGCTTGGCGTAGTAGACGAAGAACATCGAGGCTTCGGCGGAAGATTCGTCCCCTTTGGCGTCGGGATTCTTGGTGCCGCCGTTCTGAGCCGAATCGTTCCAGTCCCGGGGATGCACCACCAGGGTGCCCGCGGTCGCCTGATAGGACACGCCGGCGGCGGAGCCCTGGGTGACCGCTTCCTCGGATTTGAAGAACTTTCCCGAGAAATCGGGCTTGGGCGGCGGGGGATTGGCGGGCGGCTTATCGGCGCCCCAGGCCACCATGGCCGCGAGCCCAATGGCCACAGGCGTGCCGACAAGCGCGGCGCGGCGCGCAAAACCCTTCACTGTCATTGGAAATTCTCCTCAACCGCCAGGATGTGGGAAAGGCGGAGCAAAACGGACCTGCGCCCGTTCTTCAACATGGACGCCATCACATCACAGTGATGACGCACGTCAAGGCGCGTCTTGCCGCTCCGCCTGCCCGATCGCGTCGGCGATGGCCTTATACGCGGTTACGGCGTCAACTCGAAAATCGTTCCCTGCTGGCCGCTCTCGCCGCCCATGGTCGTGACGCCGAACAGCGCTCCGCCGGGATCGACAAGCAGGGTCCCGACCGGCAGCATTCCGTCCGTGCAACCGGTCTCGGCGCAGAATTCGTAGATGGTCCTGAAGCTCCCTCCCGATAGCAGGAAGGCCGTACCCGCGCCGATACCCTGATCGCCCGTACCGCCGAACTGGTCGGTTCCATAGAAGCGGCCGGAAGCGTCAGCAACGAGGCCGCCGCTGGGTGCATAGCCGTCCTCGCAGGTCGGCCTGCAAAAGCGATGCACCACACTTTCCTGCCACCGTGCCCCGCTCTGCTCGAGGTTGAAGACGACGCCATTCTCGCCATCCGCGTTTTCGGTGGTGCCCCAAAGCGCGCCGGCGGAATCCATCACAAGAGCACCGCTCGGATTGGCGTCGTCGCGGCAATCGTGGTTCGAGCAGAAAGGATACAGCACGGATTCGCCCGCACCATGGCCGGCTCACCCGGACGAAAGCGTGAACACCACACCCTGACCGATGTCGCTGCGCCTGCCGCCGAAATAGGTGTTGCCGAAAAGATCGTCCTGCGGATCGCGCACAAGCCCTGCCGACGGATATACGCCGTCCTTGCAGTTTGCCTCGCTGCAGAAACGATGGAGCGTCGCGAGAGTCCATTGTTTCTGTGCTGAGGCGGCTCGGGCCTGAGAAACAGGCACCGTTGCCGCCAATGCGGCGAACGCAAACAGACATATCGACGCTTTCGGGGCTGTCTCCGAACGGGCTATGGGATCAACTCGAAGACCGAGCCCGGATTCGCCAGAGAACCATCGCCAGCTTCCGTGCCGTAAAGATTGCCGTTCTGTGCATCAAGCGTGAGGGGCGCTTCAGGATCTCCACCATCGCGACAGCTGCCGCTGCAGAAATCGGCGAGGACTGTCTCATGCCAGTGGCCGTTCTGGTCTTTGGACAATTCGTAGGCGACGCCGCAGCCAAAGGTCTGATTGGCGCAGGTGGCAAGACCGCCGCCCGCAGTCGTGCCGAAAAGATTTCCCGCGCTGTCCATGACGAGTCCCGCTTCCGTCGGCGCTTGGCCGTCCGCACAATTGGCCAGCGTGCAAAACTGGTAGAGCACGCTCACTGCGCCGCTGGCGGTACGCTCGTAGACTTCGCCGGCGTTGCCGGAGCCCCCATCGATCGTCGTGCCAAAGAGGTTGCCGGCTGCGTCCAGATACGGCCGTCCGCTGGGATGTACGCCACCGGTATGGAATTGATGCAGGGTGGTTTCATGCCATGTGCCTGCCGTCAGCGTGTAGAGAAGCCCGTCGCCATATTTTCCGCCGTTGGCCGTCGAGCCATACAAGTTTCCTGCGTCGTCCACTCCAAGTTCGTCGGGCTGAATCCCCGTCTGAATGTTGTGAATGATTTTGAAGTGCCACGCGGAGCCGTCATATTCGAGTTCGTAGTCGAGACCTCTCCCATATTTTCCGCCAGAGGACAGCGTGCCGAAAACCGGCTCAGCATCCGGCGCCCAGGGCTGACCCGCGCGCTGCCCCAGATAGGTGAGACCGGTCATCGGATCACCGCCATCGGCTTTGCAATTGTTGGCCACGTCGCTGCAGAAATTGTAGAGAATGGACCAATGCCAGCCACTGCCTTCCGGCGTGAGCCTGTAGAAGACGCCGCCGCCATACTTGCCGCCAGTGAAGGTCGTACCGTAGAACTGGCCGGCCGCATCCATGATGAGCGGCCCGCTCGGAAAGCTCCCGTCAGTGCAATTTGCTCTGGAGCAGAATTGCTTGATCACCCGATAGGTCCATTTGCTCTTGTCGGCATTGGGAACGAGTTCGAACGCCGTGCCGCTCAAATGATCGCCACCGATCGCGGTCGTGCCATAGAGAATGCCATGCGAGTCCTGAATCAGGCCGCCGGTGGGGATGGCGCCGCCGCTGCAATCGGTTGCGCAGAATTGGTGTAGCACCTTGATCGTATAGCTGGCGGCCTGGGCCTGCGGCGCGGCCGCAAGCCACGCGACCGCGACGACGGGCGCAACCAGGCGCAGAAGCGCTGACGGGTCCATTGAATTGCTTGGCATTTTATCCCCCGATGAGACCGGTAGCTCCGCCGCCCCAGTCAGGCCGCAGAGTAGAGCTTTTCCCGCGCCAATTGAAGGCGAAGTCTTGTTTCACTCGGGGTAGCCCCGTACTAGGCCGCGTGGACAAATTTGAGCCAGTATCTGGCGGAAGCCAAGTGTAGCATTCCCAGGAAGGTTTCTGCGAGCTGATCATATCGGGTTGCGATGGCGCGATTGATCTTGAGATGGCCGAAGACGCGTTCGATCCA
>DASXEA010000070.1:0-10973 GCA_036490345.1 Rhizomicrobium sp.
TTGCATGACGCGTTCGAGACTGCCGGTCAGCGGCAGAACCGGAAACGCCACATGGTTTCGTGTCACGAAGAAATCGTGGATCATGCTGGTGAATGGTGCCTCGAACGTGTCGAGTCTCGTCACCGTGCCGCTGCGATCGACTGTCCCGTAGGCGACCTTGTTCGAGAAGAATCCATCTCCCGCCATGTAGCCAAAGAATACGAGCTCGCCCGTCTCGGGATCGGTCTTGGGGTGAGCGGTGAAGCGGTGCGCGGCGCCCGCGTAGGGAACGTAACCTTCCGGAGCCAGCGTGCGCGGATCGATCGCAAAGGGCTGATGCCCTTCTTCGAGCGCGAGCAGTTTGCCCGCATGCCAGACGATATTGGTGTTGGCCACGCCGGAATCTTTTCCGTGTACGGAGGGATCGCCGGTCATCGGGTTGCCGAATGTGCCGAACAGGGCGCCACCGGCCTCATGCTCCAGCGTCCATTTGGGCGTGCGGACGTAGCGGTTGCGGTATGACGCCCTTCCGCCGGCAAGCGTGAAGGCGTGGATCATGCCGTCGCCTGCAAACCAGTGATGCGCGTCGCGCGGTTCGAACTGCGGATTGGGCCCGTTGCGATAGAAGGTCCCGCTCAGGGCGGCGGGAAACTTTCCCGTCAAAGGCAGTTCGGCGAAATCGTCTTCGCTGCGGACGGGCGCAAAATTGCCGGCGAGATAGGGGTTGATGCGCGCAGGAGCATTCATCGCACCTCTCCATTGTTGCTTACAACGTAAATTTATGCTGTAAGCGGTCCGGACGTCAAGTGCGATTCGAAAAAAGATGCCTCGATCCCTTTCCAAGGCCGAAGTCAGTGATTTCCGGGACCGCCTGTGCGACGCGGCGGCGACGATTTTCGCGGAGCGCGGCCGCGAGGGCTTCACATTGCGGGAGCTGGCAAACGCCCTGGGCGTCAGTGCCATGACGCCCTATCGCTATTTCCACGACAAGGACGAGATCCTTGCGGCGGTGCGGACGCGGGCCTTCAACGCCTTTGCCAAGGCGCTCGAACAGGCTTTTGGCGCGCCCGGCACGGCCCTCGAAAAGGGGTCGGCAGCCGCGCGCGCCTATTTCCGTTTCGCGCTCGACGACCCGACGTCCTACAAGCTGATGTTCGACCTGTCGCAGGATGATGAGCGCTATCCCGAGCTCAAATCTGCTGCGGTGCGCTCCCGGGCGACGCTGACCCAGCATATCTATCCGCTGGTCAAGGCTGGCCTGGTCGCCGGCGACCCCGAACTGATCGGCCATGCGTTCTGGGCCTTCATGCATGGGGCCGTCATGCTCAGATTGGCCGGCAAGCTCGATTGCGATTTCGACGCGCTGGTCGAACAGGGAATGGTCGCAATGACCCGCGGATTCGGGCCGGATGGTGTACGCAGGGGCCATTCGCCCGCCTGAACGCGACTCCTTCTTGCGTTGGGCATCGGGACCGGCGCAACTTCGCCTCAGACCTGCGCGACCGGCCTGACCGCTTGTTGTTATTGTGCGCAAGTCTGTGTCCTCGCGTGTTATCCCGCCGTCCGATTGGCTATTGTCTACCCGCAGCCCGGGGATTTGATTTCATGCAAGAAGTGCGTACGCGGCCGGCGCGCTCGATGCTGGAGCTCATCGGCAACACACCAATGGTGGAGCTGACTCGGCTCGACACCGGACCCTGCCGTCTGTTTGCCAAGCTCGAGAACCAGAATCCCAGCGGCTCCATCAAGGATCGCATCGGACTTTCCATGATCGAGGCGGCCGAGCGCGATGGCCGCATCAAGCCAGGTGGCACGATCATCGAAGCGACCGCCGGCAATACCGGCCTCGGCCTTGCCCAGGTGGGCGTCCTCAAAGGCTATCGCGTCGTTCTCGTTGTGCCCGACAAGATGGCGCGCGAAAAGATTCAGCATCTGCGCGCGCTGGGTGCCGATGTGCGCATTACCCGCTCCGATGTGGGCAAGGGTCACCCCGACTATTACCAGGACGTCGCCGACCGTCTCGCGCGCGAGCTCGACGCCTTCTACGTCAATCAGTTCGCCAATCCCGCCAATCCAAAGGCACATGAGGAATCCACCGGCCCCGAGATCTGGGAGCAGATGGAGCACGACGTGCAGGCGCTCGTCGTTGGCGTGGGCTCCGGCGGCACGCTGTCGGGCCTGGGCCATTATCTGCGTCGCGTTTCGCCCGCTATCGAGATCGTGCTGGCCGATCCCGAAGGTTCGATTCTGGCGCCCTATATCCGCACCGGCCAGATCGTCGAAGCGGGGAGTTGGGCGGTGGAAGGCATTGGCGAAGATTTCATTCCGCCCAACGCGGATCTGTCGCTCGTGACGCACGCCTATGCGATATCGGATCGCGAAGGCGTCGAAGCCGCGCGCATGCTGCTGGCGAAAGAAGGCATTCTCGCGGGCTCATCTTCGGGCACCCTGCTTGCGGCGGCGCTGCGCTATTGCCGCGAACAGACCACGGCGAAGCGAGTGGTCACGCTCGTGCCCGACAGCGGCAACAAATATCTCTCCAAGATCTACAACGACTACTGGGTGCTGGAGCAGGGCCTCGCCGATCGCGAATTGCATGGCAATCTGGGCGATCTGATCGCCCGCCGTTTCGATCGCGGCGGCGCGGAGACCGTATCGCCGACCGATACATTGCTCGTGGCCTACAATCGCATGCGCACCGCCGATGTGTCGCAGCTCCCCGTTGTCCAGCACGACAATGTCGTCGGCATTCTCGATGAAAGCGATATCCTTGCCTTTGTCGAAGGCGCCGAACGGCACCGCGCGGCGCGCTTCCGCGAGCCAGTCGAAAAGGCCATGACGCGCAAGCTCAATACGCTGCAGATCGGCCAGTCGCTCGATGCGCTGCCGCCACTGTTCGAGCGCAACGAAGTCGCCATCGTGCTCGACGGCGGAAAATTCGTGGGTCTTATCACCCGCATCGATCTCCTCAATCATCTTCGGTTGTCCGCATGACCACGACCCGCCGCAATCGCCTCGCTTTCTCCACCCGCACGATTCATGGCGGTCAGCGCCACGATCCCACCACCGGTGCGGTGATGGTGCCGATCTACGCGACCTCGACCTACGCGCAGGAGAGCCCGGGCGTCCACAAGGGCTATGATTACGCGCGCAGCGAGAATCCGACGCGCCAGGCCTTCGAGCGCGCCATTGCCGATCTCGAAAGCGGCAGTGCCGGTTTTGCTTTCGCGTCAGGCCTTGCGGCGATTTCGACCGTGCTCGAACTGCTCGACACCGGCGCCCATGTCGTGGCCTCCGACGATCTCTATGGCGGCTCGTTCCGCCTGTTCGAACGCGTGCGCCGCCGCTCGGCCGGTCTCGATTTCACCTTCGTCGATCTGTCGGACCTTGCCGCTGTGGAAGCGGCAATCAGACCCAACACACGGATGATCTGGGTGGAGACGCCCACCAATCCGCTGCTGAAGCTTGCCGATCTGGACGCCGTTGCGAAGCTCGCGAAGTCGCGCGGCGTGCTGGTGGCCGCCGACAACACCTTTGCCAGCCCTTATGTGCAGCGCCCGCTCGAACTCGGCTTCGACATCGTGGTGCATTCGACGACGAAATATCTGAACGGTCATTCCGATGTGATCGGCGGTGCCGTAGCCGTCGGCGAAAATGCCGATCTGGCGGAGCGGCTGAAATTCCTGCAGAACGCCGTGGGCGCCATTCAGGGCCCGTTCGAGAGCTTCCTCGCGCTGCGCGGCGTGAAGACGTTGGCGCTACGCATGGAGCGGCATTGCGCCAACGCGATCGCCATTGCGCGCATGCTGGAAGCACGCAGCGATGTGGACCGCGTGATCTATCCCGGCCTTGAAAGCCATCCGCAGCATGCGTTGGCGAAGCGGCAGATGAGCGCCTTTGGCGGCATCGTCACGGTGGTGCTGAAGCGCGATCTCGCCGCAACCAAGCTCTTCCTGGAGCGCTGCCAGCTGTTCACGCTCGCCGAGAGTCTTGGCGGCGTCGAAAGCCTGATCGAGCATCCCGCGATCATGACCCACGCCTCGATCCCGGCAGACCAGCGCGCCCGCCTCGGCATTTCCGACGCGCTTGTGCGGCTCTCCTGTGGCGTCGAGGACAAGGACGATCTGATCGCCGATCTGGAACAGGCGCTGGGCGGCTAGCATGGTGGGGGGCCAAATCCAGGTCCTTAGGACGCCATAGCGCGCGGCGGGACGATCAGCGCCGAAGGCGGAAAGGTGATGGTCACCCGGGTGCCGTGTCCCGGCTCGCTCTGAATGGCGAAATTCGCCCCGTGCAGTTCCGCGAGCCGCTGCGTGAGTGGCAAGCCAAGCCCGGTCCCTTCGTACTTCCGGCTCAACGATGCATCGATCTGGCCAAAGCGTTCCATGGCCTTCGGCACGTCCTCGCGCGCCATCCCGATGCCGGTGTCGCGCACCGAGATCGCAAATCCCTCACTGCTCCGGGCGGTGTCGATGGCGACTTCGCCGCCCTCCGGCGTGAACTTGATGGCATTCGACAGAAGGTTGAGCAGCATCTGGCGCAACCGCCTTGTATCGGCGCGCAGTGTGACCGGTTCCACGCTGTGCGTAAGCCGGAGCTGTCCCTTGTCCGCTTGCAGCGCGACGGCCAGCTCGCACGATTCGACGACCTCGATTATGTCAACCGGTTCCAGCGAAAGCTGCAGTTGGCCAGCGTCCAGCCGTGCGAGATCCAGGATGTCGTTGATGAGCCCCAGAAGATGCTCGCCGCTGCCATGGATGTTTTGCGCGTAGTCGAGATAGCGTTGATTGCCGACCGGGCCGAACAGTTGCTTTTGCAGGATGTCGGAAAATCCCAGAATCGCGTTGAGCGGCGTGCGCAATTCATGGCTCATGGCTGCCAGAAATTCGCTTTTCGCGCGGCTCGCGCCTTCTGCCTTGTCGAGTGCTGCGCTCAGAGCCTGGGCGTTGTGGCGCAGCTCCTGTTCTGCCGCCACCCGCTCGGTCACGTCTACGATGGCGCCGACGAAATGCGGCGTCCCTTGCGTCGGCAGGATGTGGATATACGGCATCGCAAAGCGCAGCGTCCCGTCTACGCGGCGCGGCCGCCACATCCGTTCGCCGTCATAGGGGCGCACGATGCCGGATGCGATCATCGCGTTAAGCGCGGGCCGTTCCTCGTCGCTCAGAAGATCGAAGACGGTCAAACCCGCAATCGCATCGCGCGTGTAACCCAGATGATCGAGCGCCGCCTGGTTGAGATCGAGGAGGCGAAGCTGGCTGCTTCCTTCCCACAGCCACATCGGCACGGGATTGTTGTCAAACATCAGCTTGAACGAGGCCTCGCCACGCCGCGCATCGGTTACGTCGGCGCAGATCGAAACCGTTCCCCCGTCGGCCGTGCGCCGATCCTGCACCCGGTGCCAGCGGCCGTTGCCCAGGTCCTGTTCGCGTGCGCCTGCGCCTACCGCTCGCGTCGCCAGACGCTCGTCGATCCACTGCGTCTCGCGGCCGGCCGCTTCCGCATAGTGGCCGTCTTGCAATTGCGCCCGCAGAAGCTCACGAAACTGCACTCCCCTCCGCAGCAACGAGGCCGCGTTTCCCGACGCTGCGGACCATGCATCGTTCCAGAGATAGAGGCGGTCTTTCCTGTCGAAGAACGCAATGCCTGCGGGGAGAGCGGAGATTGCGTTGCGCAGCCTCGTGTCGGCGCGCATTTTTTCGCGCAGCATGACAAGAGCGCCGACCGCCGCGCCAACCAGCAGTGCCACGAAAAGTTCCAGTCCGGTCATTCCCAGAAATCCGGCCGCAATCGCGCAATTTAGAAAGAAGCGGTAAAGACCGGGTTTAGAGGCGGTAAAGACGCCGCTGGCGAACCCTTTCGGCCTTCCCCCGGAGACGCGTGGCACCCCCAACGGCAGTTCCCCGGGTTGGCTCGCTCGCACCCCAATGAGGGCGGCTCCCGGGATCGACAGGATTTGTCAAAGCGCGCAGTCGCCGGACGCTCGACGGACGTCAATCGTCCTTTGCGAACAAAAAAACGGCGGCCCGTGGGCCGCCGTTTGCCTTACACAAGGGCCGATCCGTCAGCCCTTCAGCTTCACCGAGACGCTCGTGGAAGCGATTCCATTTACGATCACCTGGAGTCCGCTGGCGCCAGTCTCGCAGGTCTTGGGGAGATCGAACACCGCGTTCGTGGTGCCCGAGGTCCACACGCCCATGGTGGAGAAGTTGTAGCTGCGCCCGAAGCAGACGTCGCCGCTCGCAGTGTTGGTGATCCGCACGATCGGGAAGTTGGTGGCCGCCTGCGCGTCGTCCCCATAGGCACCTCCCAGGTCGAAGCCGTTGAAGTTGGTCCCGGAGATCGCATTCGCTGTGCTGCCGAGCTTGAGAGTCGACGCGACGTGGGCAACGACGGGCCGCCAGGCATTTTTCGGCTTGCCCTGGGGCGTATACAGCGACACTTCACGCTTCGAATCCTGACTGTCGTCCCACAAGACCTGGCCGGTGGGCAGAACGAGCAGATTGCCGAAATAGGACGGATCGTTTGGCGCCTCTGTCGGATCGTTCACCTGGGTCGCTGTGACCCTGCCCGTCTTGCTGATGCTGAATTCCCAGAAATGCGAGGGAGCCTGGTAGGTTCCGGGACTTGCCTGGACGAGCACATTTCCGTTGGGCAGCGTCGCCGCGGGCGAGTCGGAGGCATTGTAAATGGTCGAGCCCACTTTCATGACCGGGCCGGACGTCCAGGTGTCCGTTGCAACGTCGTAGATGTCGTTGACGCCGATCGTTGGAGCGCCACTGAACTGGAGGACCGTCCCTTTTGTCCCATAAGCGGGCGTGATCGGGGCAGGGCCCAGCTCCTTGGAGCCGTTTGTCAGCAGATCCGGCGTCTGGCCGGCGAGACTCCAGGTCCCCGTCTGCGGGTTGTACATTTCGTAGTCGTCGTAGTTGGTGCCGATGTTCCACACGTCCACCGTGAGAACATTGCCGCCCGGCAGCGGCGTCCAGCCCTCCTCGCTGTTGCTGCCATAGCCGGTCTGTGCCGTCCACGTCACAGTCGTGCCGCTGATCGTGGCGAGTGCTTCGTTGGCGGTGCAGCATTCGGCCAGCATGTAGGTGCCGTTCGGCAGGATGATGCTGTCGGCATCTCCGACCTCTGTCCAGCCTGTCGGCTGCTTGACGGCCGTCCAGCTGTTGGCCACCGGGTCATAAAGCGCGCCCGCAACGCTCTCGCCGCTTCCGCACGTATTGTATTCGCCGCCATTTTCGATCAAGCGGCCGTCTGGCAGGATTTGCGCCGCGAAGTAGAGCGGGCAATCGTCGCTCGGCATTGCCGCGATCGCGCTCCATGTGCCGTCGGCATATTGGCCCTTTTTGTCCGGCGAAAGCTTGTACCATTGCGCCGTGCCGGCATCCAGAACCAGAACCGTGCCATCGGTGAGCAGCTGGGGCTCCCAGGGCCCATAATTCGTAAAATTGGGGAGGTTCGCGACGTCCGTCCACGTGCCGGATTTGCTTTTCTTAGGCGCGATGTAGGGCGCTTCAGGAAGCCCAACATGAACGATGGGCGTGTTTGGATCCCTGGGCGCGATGCCGTTCGCGTGAGGATAAAGGATTTGGTGCGCGGAGGCCGCGATGGGAAGAGTGGCCATTGCGGCCAATACCAAAACCGAGGCTCTGGTTGCGAAATGGAGTTTCTTGTTCATGACATCCCCCTTTTATAATTGGCCGCCGCTCGGGCTGGCTCAGCCTCGATGGGCGATTGCACCATCAATATGCCGAAGTGCAAAGGCGGGCAAGTCGCGCCAGCGGCGTCGCGCGACGAGCGGTCCGCACGGACCTTACGAATGTTCTGATCCGGCAATTATCGCATTATTGCTATAATAATTCGTCGAATGGATAGCGGGTAGAAGTTTTGGACGGGCGTGTAGAGGCGGAGATCGCGGCTTCGCCTTTGGACATTCGCGCCAGGCTTGTGTGTATCGTCGAAATGATGGAAGCGGCCGGCCCGCAGCGCATGCGCGAGCCTTACGTTAAGCCCTTGCGCGACGGGCCGTGGGAAATGCGCATGAATGGGCACTGTCTCAGTTTGAAAATTGACGCATGCTCTGGCAAGCCCCATGCTTGGCGGTAAGCATGGAGGTTACGCGTATGGGAAACGACATCGGCGATAAGAACCTGAACCGGCAAGAATTGCTGGCTAAAACCGCTCACGCAGGCACAGACCACAATGCGCGAATTTGGGCTGCGCAATGCTCAGATTGCGGTCACGTCTATGGCGTGAACGGCAGCGATTTCCATGATCGAAAATGCCCCAAATGTCAGGGCGGAAAGCCGGGAATTTGATCCATGCCCAAAGGTCCTTGAGGCGAGCGCCGCCCGGCGCGATCCGGCTGGCGCTGAAGAGGATCAGGGAGATGGAGAGGTGGCAATTCCGTTCAAGAAGCTGAAAGACGCGTGGATGAAGGACCCGGCGTTCCGCTCTGAATATGACCGGCTGAAGCTGGAATTCGCTCTGGCGCTGGCCTTGATGAAGGCTCGCGAAAAGGCGGGGTTGACGCAAGCGCAAGTGGCGCGCCGGATGCGGACGACCCATGCGGCCGTCGCGCGTATCGAGAGCGCACAGAATCGGCCCAACCTCAAAACGTTAGAGCGTTACGCCGAAGCAGCGAGCCGCCGTCTCGAGGTCAAGCTTGTAAAAGCTGCCTGATCCAAGGAGTCGTGCCATGGGCGAGGTTTCGGGCGGTTGTCTGTGCGGCGATATTCGCATCGTGGCGAAGGGGCGGCCCAACCGCGTCGGCCTTTGCCACTGTCTCGACTGCCGCAAGCATCACGGGGCACTGTTCTATGCGGCCGCGGTCTATCCCGACACCGCCGTGACGGTCACGGGCGAAACGCGCGACTATGGCGGGCGGAATTTCTGCCCCCGCTGCGGCTCGTCCGTGTTCGGCCGCGTCAAGGGCGAGATCGAAGTGCATCTTGGCACGCTCGATGCGCCCGACCAATTCGTGCCCACCTACGAAATCTGGACCACGCGTCGCGAATCCTGGCTGCCGGAATTTCCCTTCGCACGCCGCTACGCGCATGATCGCGACGGTACAACCAGGTTCGAAGAGTAGGTCGCACCGCCGGTGGTTTCGGTGCTACATTCCGGCCAACCATTCTCGAGAGGTTGGAGACTCTGATGCGTCGGATCCGCTTTGCGCTCGCTTTTGCCGCCGCTGCACTGTCGGCGTGGCCCGTACTCGCGAGCGCCGCTTCGCCGTCGCTCGCGGCGCTCGATCCGTTTCTCGTAGCGCCCAATGATCTCGGCGACATGAAGCTCGCGGCGTTTCTTGCCGGCAATCCAAATCTTCAGTCTTACGCCGCGAAGGCCATTGCGGCCGATGGCACTTCGGCCGCGATTCTCCTGTTCGAAAGCGATACGAACGGCGCGGTCACCTTTGAAACCGGCAAACCGGCCTCTCTTGTTCCGTATTCCGATGATTTCCTGACCACAGCGCCTGTGACGGGAAAATCCTCCCTCAAGGTCACCAAGCTCATCCAGGTCGGCAACATTTGGTACGCGCCCGTGCTGGTGCAAGGTCCGCTCGGCGGCTATTCTTCCGACAATGTCATCAGCCTCAGCGCCACCCAGGGCAGCGGCAAGGCCAGCCTGAACGTCGATCTCGTGATCCCGCCCGTCGTGCTGGTGCATGGGCTGTGGGGCGGCAAGAAAAGCCTGTCCGAAGCCGAAGCCTATCTGCAAGGTACCGCGCCCTGGAGCAGCGCGCCGGACCTTGTGGCGCCCATCTGCTATTCGAAATTTCTGCGCTTCGATGCGAAGAAGGATCCGCTCTCCGGCAACAACGACCCCTGCGAAGTCACGTCGAAAGCCGCGCTTCAGACGGAAATCGACTCGCTTCTGGCCACGCTCGACAGCGGCGGCATCGTGGGCGCGCGCGTCGATCTTATGGTGCACAGCATGGGCGGCCTCGTCGCGCGCAACTATGCCTCGCAGGGCAAGTATGCGTCTCTGCGCAATCGCATGATGGGCCAGTTTCACGCCATCGTCACGCTCAACACGCCGGAAACCGGCTCGACGCTGGCGCCGTTCCTGATCAAGAAGCGCGACGCCACGCGCAAGGCGCCGCTGTCGACCTTCCAGGGAATCGCCTACAGCGCGATCTGCGGCGACGCAGCGCTCGGTGCCTGCCTGGCAGCGAATGGCGATCCGATCAACGCCCCAGGTCTGCCCGTGAAAACCGGGGCGGTCTATTCGCTGGATCCGGATGGCCCGGCGCTTAACAATCCGAATCTCTCGGGACCGAACATCGCGAACGCCACATGGCGCGCGGTGAGCTCGACGCGGCCCGACAACAGCGCCATCGCCTTCGCGCTCGATACGCTGGTCGCGGCGCTTTACAAGAATCCGGACGGAAACAATGTGCCGACCGTCGATTCCGTTCTCGGCAATCAGCCCGACGATGCGATCGTGACGGTCGCGAGCCAGACGAACGGCGCCAAAGGCAAACAGTCCCATACGTTCAGAAATCTCTCCCACACCGGCCTGCCGAAAAAAGTTCTTCAGTACCTCGCCGGTGTCAACAACCACAGCGTGGTGCGCGATCCGAACCGCGAAGTGGAGCAACTGGCCGCATGCTGGCTCGAAACCACAGGCGCAGACTCTTGTCTTCCAACGAGATCAGTCGAAAGCGACATCGCGCCACGAAAGGAATCGGCGCCGCATCCGCTCACGCTGCTGGCGCCCATGCACATCATGGCACCGCCTCGCACAACGCTCGGCCGGCCGCTCGAGGCCGGTCTGCGCCTTCCCGCGTCGCATTGGCCCGTATCGATTTCCGTCTGGCAACAGAATGAGACTGATCGCCTCGCGCCCGAAGCGATTGCTGTCGCGGCGGTTACAAATGGCGAAGTGCGTGTGCGCGTGACGCCGCGGCTGCTCGGGCCCGTAACGCTCGGCTTCCGCGCGGATTACGGCGGCGGCACGGTTTCGACGGGCACGTTCGCGAT
>DASXEA010000058.1:0-136779 GCA_036490345.1 Rhizomicrobium sp.
TCTCACCATGTTGCAATCCGTATCACTGTCAGCGTTACAACCCGCCGCCGCGAACCCGCGCCGGAAGATCGACCGCAAGGCCATCGAGGGTCTTGCCGCCAGCATCATGACCGATGGTGTTCTGCATAACCTTGTCGTCAGCCCGGTGGAGGGCAAAGGAAAGAAGGAGAAATTCCAGATCGTCAGCGGGTCACGGCGACTCCAAGCGTTGCTTCTGTTGCAGGAGCGCGGCGAATTGCCGGAGGATTTCACGGTCGCCGTCGAAATACGCGACGACCTCTCCAAGGACGACACGCTGCGGATCGCCACCGTCGAAAATCTGCAACGGCAGAATCTCACGCCGCTGGAGGAAGCGGGAGCGTTGACCAAGCTGATTCATAAAGGGACGACTCTTGACGATGTGGTCGCGCAGACAGGGTTGAGCGCCACGACCATCAAGCGGCGTCTTGCGCTCAACAATCTGTGCCGGGAAGCCAAGGCCGCGCTGACCGAGGGCGTTATCACGCTTTCGCAAGCCGAGGCATTGACCTTGGGCAGCGACGAGGATCAGGAAAACATCATCGAGGCAATCCGCAGCGGCAGGGATTTGAGCGTCGATTACATCAAGGACGCTTTGCTTGATGAACGGCCCACCGTGGCGTTGGCGATATTCCCGGTCGGGGAGTATGCCGGCACCATCACCACGGACCTCTTTGCCGAGGATGAGACTTCGTATTTTGATGATGCGGAGCAGTTCTTCCGGTTGCAGAAGGCAGCGGTTGCCGAACTCTACAGGCATCATCTGGAATCCGCCGCATGGGTGGAACTGACGGAGGGATTTCAGATTGCCGAATGGCAGTTCCGCAAGGCGCGGAAGAACCAGAAAGGCGGCGTTCTCATCAATTTCGCCCCTTCGGGCCGCGTCGAGATCAGGGAAGGTCTGGTCCGTCCCAAGATCGAGAAGGAAACCGCCGAGGCGATTGCGGAGAACCCCATCGCCCCGGTGAAGGCGAAGGCGGCGTACTCCGCGCCGCTCTGCCGCTATATCGCTCATCACAAGACCGTAGCCGTCGCGGAAATCCTTCTCGCCAGTCCGCGCGCGGCGCAGGAAGTGTTGATCGTCCGCACCCTTAACGGGCTTCGGTTGCACGAGGCATTCCCGGCCTTGAGCAAGGAAGCGGAGCCGCAGAGCGCGTACCGCGTTCTTGATGAACAGGCGCGGGGCTTCGCTGGCAAACTCGGACTCGAAATCGAGGAAGGGGAATCGGTGTGGAGCAGCTTCCCGCCGCAATTCACCGACGAACTCGCCTTGTACGAAGCGGTGAGGGGTCTGTCAGATCACGATCTCGCGGGGTTGCAGACTTTGCTTGCCGCCCTGTCCTTCGGTCAAGGCAATTGCGACCGTCTGGACACGAGCGACTCTCTCTTCAATCGCGTGGCGCGGGATTTGAGCGTCGATATGAAGAACCACTGGCGACCGGATGCGGCCTTCTTCGGCAAGCGCAACCGGGAGCAGCTTGTCGGCATCGCCAAGGAGTGCGGCTACGCCGATAACAACGGCTCGTTGGGTTCTTACAAGAAGGCCGAACTCATATCCTCGCTGGTCCGGCATTTTGTGAACGCGCACATAATCGCCGAGCCGACTGAGGCGCAGCGCAAGGCGCGGGAGTGGCTGCCCGAGGCCATGCGGTTCCCGGCGGTCGATCCGAACGCGTCCGTCGAGGCCGGGATTGAGTCGGACTTCGACGACGAAGTGACCGACGAGGATTGATCGTTTCTCCGTCTATGGCGCGGCTGGCCTGTTGGTCAGCCGCGCCGTTTTCATTTTCAGGGAAGAGACAGCAGCGGGCCGTCCTTGCGATGGCCCGTTCCCGTCAGCAGCTTCGACGCTGTGCCGCCGGGCGGGATTTCGGAGAGGATGGCGACGAACTGGCTGATCGTGAATTCTTCCTCGGGCCGCCACAGCGTGGTGAAGACTGGCGTGTAGTCCTTCAGCCCGAGTTGGTAGCTCCGCACATGCCACTTCACCCATTCTGAATCGCCGCCGCCGAGTGCTGCGAGCTTTTGCGCGTCGTCGCTGTTCAGCGCGAGGCCGTGAACATGCAAGTAGAACCCGTCGCCAAGCTTTGTCTCGTAGACATCTTCATGCAGCACGGCCCAGACGGTAAGAGCGCCGTGAGCGTCCTTGATGCGTTCGCGCACATTCTCGACCATGGAGGATGTGATCTCGATGCCGCCGGGATGCTGCGGCGGTCCGATGCGCAGGACGTTACGCTTGTCTTCAACCGGCATCGGCCCCCTCCGCTAATGCGGAGATTATAGCTGATTCCTGCGTATTCGACCCCTATCGACTCTGGTAGGGCGAACAACCACGAGGCCAATTTTGATAAGCGACATGCAAGCGCATGTCAGCCTCGAAATTCTTACGCGCATCACTCGCGGCAACACCGCAGAATTACAAGTGAGAGCGCCGAGCCGTTAATGCGTCAACATCGCGGCGCGAAATAAACCCTACCGGGAACAGGTGTTCTTTCATGTACAAATTCTAGGCGGGGGAAATTTCATGGACGTGCAATTAAAAGAAACAAAGCCGAAGCCCACCAGAAGAGTCGTCATTGTCAGAATAGTATTCTGGGCGCTCGTATTCATTCTCGCCTACGGGATCATCGATCCAGACCTCCGGTTCGGACCGGACTTTCGTTGGTCGACGAAAATCATCAATCCCGACGAACCGGGATTTAATCCCGAGGCGTTCAGCTTCGAGGATTACGACCGCTACCGCGATCTCTTCTACACGATGGACAAGATGTTGCCGCCCGGAACGCCAAAGAGCTACGTCGATCACATTCTGACGAAGCAGAAGGCTTTCTTGTCCATCGATGAGACCAACAAAGCGCCACCGGGGCTTGAGCTTCCCGACGGGCAAAAAAAAGTGACGTATCGGTTTAAGAACCTCTACAGGATCACGAGCATGTTTTGCGCACCTAATAGACAGGACGGGTTCATCGCCTTCTACGACCGCAACAACTCGTTCCAGTGGTTGTCTTTTAATGCGGGGCTGAAGTGTCCAAAATTCCAAACTAGGGGGATGAAACAGTGACAGGCAAAATCTATGTCGGCAGCACTGATGTGCCTTTATACGAGCCTGAGTTTGGAAGTGCGTGGCCGACGAATTATAATCATACATTTATCTTGTATGATGCCGACGGCGATTTAAGCACGACTGGCGATCAGACGGTTATCGAGGGCGAACCTAGCAACGGGATGGCAGCCGGCGGCACATTGCAAATCTACATTCAACCCGTCAGTGGTGATTCCGATTCCCACGTCGATCTCGATACAAATGGTGACGGAATTGCTGATCTCGCACCATCAACATTGAATCTGACTGAAGTCACAAGCGTCTTCACCACTGCTTCGGGCGAATCGGTGCCAGACACTTGGGAGGACATAGTAACCAGTGTGCAGAGCTTGGGAACGACTGCTGACACAGTGACTGATACTGGATTGCCGTATTTTGTCTTCGGCAACGACTGCAATGAGGTGACGAACACCGTATTTGGCCTCGCCGGAAGCTCTCTTATCGAAAACATTCCGACCGGCACAGGGGATAAAGTCTATCTCACTGACATTCCGGGTTATAACGTCTTCATCGGCTCGCCGGATGGTGGCGCGGATTTGAATTTGTCGGACGGCACAGGCAACTACAAATTCATAGATCGGGGCGGCGATCCAAACACAATTACAGTGAACCTCGGAACGTCAGTAGAGGTAGTCCGTACGGGAGCGCAAGCGGAACTCGATATTAATTTGACGGGCTTCGACCCCGCCAACATCGCCGCGGAACACCACGTCTTAAGCGACGCGCTCCACATAGTCGATACCTCCACGGGCCAAGAGATCGCTCGTATCGATGGCTACTACAAAGATGATAACGCCAACGGCATACCGGACGGCGCGGAAGCCGGAGGACTGATATCTATTGATGACGGCCATGGCCATACTGGCACCATTGACCTAGGCGACTATGGTACTCCCGGTGATCCGGGAGATTTGCCCGTGTATGCGCCGCCTACCATTCCTGATGCTGTCCAGGGGTGCTTGGCACCATGGGCCGCCGCACCGATACAATCCAGTCCGCTCGTTATAGACCTGAGCAGCGGCCATACGGGTATCACACTCACAACGTACGACGCAGCCACCACGACAACATTTTTCGACCTCGACAGCACGGGCTTTGCCCAGCAGACGGCTTGGGTCAGTGGGGATACCGGCCTGCTCGTCCGTGACCTCAATAGTAACGGAATCATTGATAACGCCGACGAACTGTTCGGTTCCCCGACCGTCGATGGCTTCGCAAAGCTCGCGCAACTTGATTCTAATCATGATTTGAAGATCGACAGCAACGATTCTGCCTGGAGTTCGCTACAGGTCTGGGTGGATTCCAACGGTAACGGCGTTACGGATTCCGGAGAGTTGCACGCCCTCGCGAGCGAAGGCATTGTTAGCATCGACCTTGCCGGCGTGGCATCTTCCACCAGCACGATCGACGGGAACTCCATCAGCCATACGAGTGCCGTCACTTTCAGCGGCGGAGCCACAGCCGCAATCGATGATGTCTGGTTCACTCATAGTACGGTCGATACGTACTACAGCGGCAGCTATACGCCTGACAGCGATACGCTGTTTCTGCCTGATCTTCGCGGCTACGGGCTCCTTCCTGAGCTGGACATCTCGATGAGTCAGGACTCGACCCTCAAAGGCATGGTGGAAGACTTTGTCGTTGGCTTCAGCTTTGCGAGCTTTGCTGATCCATCCACCTTCGATAGCGACGTATCCAGTATTCTCTACCGCTGGGCTGGCGTGGATAGCGTTGATACTTCGAGCCGTGGCCCCTATGTAGACGCCCAAGACCTCGAATTCCTCGAACACCTGTTCGGGCAGACTTTCAGTCAGGGGGGTGGCGCCGACCCACAAGCCGATGCCAGCGCCCTCATTGAAACCTCCTTTCAAGAAGTCCACGATCTCTTTAAGGCCGATCTACTCATACAAGCTGGGGCAGGCAGTTTATTTGATAGCACGGTTTCCTACGATGCTTTTTCCGGCGCCATCATCGGCGCTACGCATCTCTCGGAGACCGGTATTGAGACCTTGGCCACTTTCGCACCTGGTAGCGATGCCCCTGCTCAAGCCTTCTGGGTCAGCGTCGCCGATTTTATCGACAACACCGAAGGTATTTCCAATCTGACGACGGACGAGCAGACTTGGCTCGATACCGCCGTCACGTCCACGACGACCGTTGGCTGGGACGATGTCGTGAGCGCCTACGACCAATCGAATCCGGGTCTCAGTTTCAACGGGACGTCCGGAGGCGATACGCTCGCCGGCGGCACCGGCGACGACACGATTCTTGGCTATGGTGGAAATGACACAATCGACAGCGGCACCGGGAATGACATCATTACTCTCGGGTCCAGTGGCAACAGCGTCGTTCATGGCGGGGATGGCGACGACACGATAAACGCGTTGGCCGGGAACAACACGCTCTACGGTGATGCCGGAAATGACACCATCTACGGAGGAACGGGGAGCGATACGATCGAGGGAGGAACGGGCGGAAATTTCCTGCACGGGGGCTCCGGCAATACGACCTACGTTTTCGGCGGTGGCAATGATGTGATTAATGAAGACGGTGGCACCGACGTGATCCTGCTGCCGTCGGGGATTACGTCATCCGATATAACGCTCTCGCATGTCCTCACGCAGGGGGACACCCATTTTTACGATTTGCTGATCCAGGTTACCGGAGGCAGCACAATCCAGATCGTCGATCAGTTTCTTCCGGGGTCGACGGAGCCTCAGGTGGAGACGCTTGAATTTTCGGACAGCAGCACGCTCGATCTCACGTCGCTGACCAACATGACGTGGATGCTCACTGACGGCAATGACGATGTGACCATCACCTCAGGCGCTGGCAATGTCACGGTTCAGGCGGTGGGAGGCCACGACACCATCGCTCTCAATAACGGCGACGACATCGTCAATCTGGGAACCGGGAACAAGTCCGTGACCGGCGGCACGGGTGACGACACATATCTGGCTGGAACCGGCTATGACACGATCATCGAGAATGCCGGCACGAACACGATTCAGATTCCTACCGGGTTCACAATGGATGACGTGACCTTGTCGCGTGTTTTAGGGACGCCTAACGATCTTCTCGTGACCATCGCCGGCCTCGGCGAGATACAGATCGTCAATCAGTTCTACGCCTCTGGCTACGGCATCCAGAATTTGCATTTCATGGGCGACGATAGCTGGATATCACTGACCGATCAGACCATCGATACGATCGGTACGTCAGGCAATAACTACTCCCTGTCAGGTCTGACCGTAAACGCCGGGGGCAACTGGTTTGATGGCCGCGGGGGCGACGATTACGTCACGGGCGGGATCGGGGACAACACCTTCAATTTCAGTTCGGGCTTCGGCACCGATACCGTCACCATCCCGTATTATACCGGTAACACCAACACCCTCGATTTCCACGGCATCGACCCCAGCCATATCCGCATGTGGACCGACTCCTATGGCAGTCTGCATTTACAGGACACCACCGAGCCATCGCACAGCATCACCGTTTATGCCGGAGTAAGCGGATCAGGCACCGATCAGAGCGCAATCGGCACTTATCTTGAGCAGATCAAGTTCGATGGCGGCACGACTTGGAACGTGAGTGACGGATTAACGCTCACAGCTAGCAACGATTCCACGGCCTATCTGTACGGAACGCCCTATGCCGACACCCTGATTGCCGGAACGGGGACCGATTTCCTTTACGGTAACGGCGGCGACAACACGCTGATCGCCTCCAGCGGCGCCGATTACATGTACGCGGGGTCGGGTAACAATACGTTTTCCTTCTCTTCGGGTTTTAACAACGACTACATTTATGCCACCGGCAGCGCGGGAACCAACACGATCCACTTGACCGGGATTGATCCGGCTGATGTCCGTCTGTGGACCGATACCAACGGTTATCTGCATGTCGAGGACACGACGAACCCGTCTTACAATATCACCGTCATTGCCGGAACAACGGGCAGCGGGACACACGAAAGCGCGATCAGCGATTACATCAGTTCAATCACCTTTGATTCCTCCTACAGCACGACATGGGACCTGACCGGGGGAGTGACGCTCACCGCCAGCAATGATTCGACGTACTATTTGTATGGAACCCCGCACGGCGACACGCTGATCGCCGGGACGGGCACTGACTTCATGTACGGCAACGGCGGAGACAACACGCTGATCGCCGGAAGCGGCGCTGATTACATGTACGGCGGCTCAGGCAATAACACGTTTACGTTCTCTTCGGGCTTCAACAGCGACTACGTCACTGCGACAGCCGACGCCGGCACCAACACCATTCACCTTGTCGGAATTGATCCCAGTCACATCCGGCTATGGACAGACACCTCGGGTTATCTCCATATCCAGGACACGACAGACCCGTCCTATAATATCTCTGTTGCGGCGGGCATCACCGGCAGCGGCAGCGACGAAAGTACAGTCGGTCATTACGTGCAACAGATCACTTTCGATAGCTCCTACGGCACAACGTGGGACCTGACTGGTGGCCTGACGCTTACGGCCAGCAATGATACGAGCTATACGCTTTACGGTACGGCCCACAACGACACCCTCATCGCGGGCTCGGGGAGCGATGTCCTTTACGGCAATGGCGGCGATAATACGCTCATAGCGGGCAGCGGCGTGGATTACATGCACGGCGGTTCTGGCAACAATACCTTCTCGTTTTCGTCAGGCTTCAACAGCGACTATGTGTATGCCACCGCTAGCGCGGGCACGAATACGATCCATCTCGCCGGTATCGATCCAGCCGACATTCGGATATGGACAGATAGCTCGGGCTATCTGCACATCCAGGACACGACGAACCCGTCCTACAATATTTCCGTGGTAGCGGGGACGACCGGCACCGGCACCGATGAAAGTACCGCGGGCACTTACGTCCAGCAGATCACCTTTGACAGTTCCTACGGGACGACGTGGGATTTGTCGGGCGGGATCACCCAATCATTATCCAATAGCAGCGGTACGCTCTATGGCACCGGCCATGGGGACACGCTCAATGGCGGCACCGGCTCCGATTCCTTCTATGCCAACGCCGGCAATAACATCATATCTGGTGGCGGCGGGTATGATTCCGTCCACCTCGGCACCGGTTCCGACACTGTCCTGTTCAAGGGAGCCACGGCGGAAACTGGAATCGATACAATCTACAACTTCGATCCCGGGACCAAGGACGACAAGATCGACATTTCGGACGTGATATCGACCTATGATCCGGCGACCGATGCCATCGCGAATTTCGTGCAGCTTGCCACCAGTGGTTCGGACACCCAGTTGAAGGTCGATACGGACGGCTCCGGTACGAGCTATACCCAGATAGCCACGATTTCGGGTGTGACGGGCCTCAATCTGACCGACCTGATCACCGATGGAAATCTGATCGTGCATCACACCTGAGCCGGAGGGGATCGCCGCCCGCCGCCGACGTTACAGGCGCCAAATATGCTATCAACGGGAGTACCGTCCGGACTGCGTGGCGCGGTCCTTGGAGGCGTCGCCTGCCGGCTTCTGAACCTTCGAAAACGTGAGGGAAACAAGGATTTCCCAGTGCCCAGTTTGACCCCGGTTGGTCCACCAGCCATCACCCGAGACATCAAGAGTTGTTCTCCTGTCCCTCAGCCGCGCCGAGCGGGGAGGACATTGCTGAAACGGAGCATGCCGGCGGATGCGAGAGACACCAGCACGCCGACCGGGAAAATCTCGATGAACGTCATCGGCAGGCGGTAGAGCGGGTTGGCGTATTGCACCTTGAACTGCTCCATTTCCGCGGTGAATTTTGCCAGCGCAGGGCCCATCACGCCGCTCGCTTTTTTCTGCGCGATCATGGATTTGGCGTAGCCGCTGGCGAAATCGAGATGCATGAGCGCAACGGTCGTTTCCCAGACCGCCACATAGATGAGGCTGGCCACGAAGCTGATTCCAAGGCCGAGCCCAAGCGCGGGCCAGAAGCCAATGACGCCGCCGAGATCGTTGTCGCGGTGCTGTTTGATGGCGATGAACACGGTGCTGAGCGCGATCAGCATGGTCGTGTAGCCGATCAGCATGCCGTAGTGCATTTCGTGGCCGTTCATCGTGACGACCAGAGCAGACAGCGGAATGCCGACGATCAGGCCGGCGATCAGGCCGTAGAACAGAATCTTGCGCAACATGTGTGTTCCCTTCGAGTGATTGAGCGGTCATTCATCGCGGCAAAACGGGCCGGCGCAATCGCCCAAAAGGGTGATTGGGACGAAATCACCCGGAAAACGGGGCGTCAGGGCACGATCCCCAGTTCGCGGGCCTTGTTGACCGCCTCCGTCCGCCGCCTGGCGCCGAGCTTTTCATAGACCTGCGCCACGTGGGTCTTGACCGTGTTGGGAGAGACGTTCAGGCGCTTGGCGATCTCCTTGTTGGAGTGCCCGGCGGCGAGCTCGCCCAAGACCGTGAATTCGCGCGCACTAATCCCCAGTGCCGCCCTGGCCTTCGGGTTGCCGTCAAAGCCGCCGGCAGCAGACTTCGGCGCGGCGAAGAGGCGTGCGCCGACATAGATGCCGAGAGCCAGGAATCCCGTCGCGATCAGGAAGATATAGATGTCGCCCGAATGGGCGCGGGCTAAGCGTTGATAGTCGAGCCATTGCAGGGCAAACGTTCCCGCTGCCAGAAAAACGCCATAGGAGATTACCCGCTTCCACATCGGCCAGCCTCTCGTCCTCGTGGCTATAGCCGTTCGGAATTTGGACGTTAAGCCGGTGCACGCTGCTTTTGCTTCTCGGCGTCCCGCCGGGCGTGCGCAAGCCTCAGATACGGACTCAGCGGTTCAGCCAATCTTTTCGATCGGCGGCGGCGTATAGCGCTGTGTGACGAGATCTTCCCGCGGCAGGTAGGTTCGCAGAATGGGGACGAAAGGACCCGTTGCCGGGGCGGGCAACCAGTTCGCGCTGCGCGCTCCGCCGGGATCGCCGCGAGAAATCCAGATATCGAGGCCGCCGTCTGCGTCGAAAACGAGGTTCGGTGTGCGGTCGCCGATCGTATAGCGGTTGATCGGATTCTCCGCGAGGAAGAGGCCGCCGTCCTGTTCGGCCGCATACATCGTCAAAGACCAGAAGGCGTCCACCGGCGGCAATTCATTGGCCGAAAAATGCAAGCGCCATAGGCCATCGCCGTTGAAAAGACCGGGACCGGTTGGAGCGATGGCCGCGAGATACATGGCTTCGGCCGTCGGAAGAGCGGCGAGGCCCGACACGGCAATTCGCGCGCGCGTCAGGTAGTCCTGAAAGAAGTTTCCCGTGTTCGCCGCGGGATACAGCCAGCCGCCGATCTGCTTGCCACCGAATCCGACGGAGCGTGCGCATTTCAGGCCGTCATGGAATCCCGCTTCGATTTCCGCGATTTCCGCTGCTGAAAATCTGCCGGGGTCGAAGGTCGGCGACCCGAGGCCAAGCGGCGACAGGCGCCGAAGGAGGCGTCTGTCCGTGGCGGGCGCCGGGTTCTCGACCATCAGGTCGTTGGCAGCTTTCATCCACGCATCCCATGGACCGTTTCTGTCGGCACCGGGTGCAGCGGCCGTTGCGCCCGGCGTGCCCTGGCAACCGAAGCCATGCAGGATTTTCAGCGCGTCGGAAACATCGGAAGGCCCGTTCACGACCACCCGCGCCATCGCCCAGACCCAGCGCGTTGGCGATCGTATTGCATCGACCGCCGCGGAAACCGTCGGTCCTGCCAGCGTAAAGGTCGCGCCATCCTGTCCGGTCGTGCGCGTCCCCAGAACCGCGAAATTGTCGCTGAACATGTCCATGAGCGAGAGGGACGCGTATCGATCGCCGAGCGGTGGCAGGGTCAGTGAGGCCGGACCGGCGCCAAGATCGATGAAGGCGTTGGCGTAGACCGTGTCGACATTTGGTGTGGTCACAAACCGGTCGCGTGGTGTGACGAGGCCCGACTGAGGAAAGAAATGGCCTGCGGGTAGTCCGGCGCCGAGAAAGCGGCTGCGCACATTTGCGATCTCGGTCATCGGCAACGCGTAGAGAAGCGCGTCTCGCGCGGCCAAGTTCAATTCCATGGTGCCGGTCCTTCAGATTGTTGCGACAGAGCAGCAGACATTGTGCCTGCTGCTCCAGGGTTTTGATACGTCCGTCGCCTGCTTCGGCAGGCCGATCGATGACGGACGATCTTATGGTTGCGGCATGATCTGGAAAAGAATGTGTTGGGGATCGGCCTTTGAAGTGGCGGCCACCTGTTCGATCGTCTGATCGGCGCTGGCAACCTGGTAGCCCTGTTGCTGCAAGGCGCCCATCAATGCGGCGGGTGTGGTTTGGAGCACCGGAGCGAGTTGCGAGATCCGTGCGTTCGTCAGGAGCGGCACGATGCGAAAAGCAGGATTTCCACCGTGATGGTCGTCCTGTCCGCCAAACGCAAACGGGAGCGCCGCGATGACCGACAGAGTCACTGCAATCCACTCGTCGGTGAGATAGGCATTCCCGCCAGCCGGCAAAGCCGGCCGCGGCTGATATCCCGTCTTGTGCGGCTAACGGCGCGAGAACACGGCGCCCAGGAAGGCGCCGATTCCGAGGGTCAGGAGCAGCACGATCAGTGGCTGATCCTGGATGGCACCGCGCAGGGATGTTGCGCCCTGCTGCGCATAGTCTTCCACGTCGTTGGCGACACGGCCCGTGATGCGGCTGACGCGCTCCGCCGCTTCTTCCGCCAGGCCGACGGACCGTTCGGCCAGCGCCTCAGCGGCCCGGATCGTGTCCTTGTATCGGGCGCTGGTGGCGCCGTTGACGTCGCTCGCGAGATCACCCGCATCTTTGCGCAACGAATCCAGATCCGAGCGCAAGGCATTCAACCGCGAGCGGACAGCTTGGCTACCTCTTGGCGACACGTGGTTCTCCGTTGTGGGCAGGATTAAGGAATGAGAAGACGAGGTGGGGCTACAGGACAAAGCCCAAGGCGGCTCCGATCACGACGCTGCCGAGACCCATCCACGAGAGCCACGCCGGCAAAAACTCGCCTACGGAGTGTGTGGTGCCCGAATCGTGATCGATGTGGCCCCGCAGAATCTGTTTTACAAACCGGACATCGCTTTCCGACATGGCATTCTCTTTCGACCAGCGATTGGGGAAACGGTCCGCGCGGCATTGTGTTCCCGGCACATATCAGGCGCGGATGCTTAACATTTCCTATCTATCGCCGGCGCTCTGTCGTTTTTGGGGATAGCCCATGAAAATGAACGCACCGCATCGAACCATTCGCGCCGGCCGCGAAAAGCTGGAGCACCATCAGCACGTGCCGCGTCATCTGCATGTCGACGCCTATGCCACGCTGGTTCTCGCGGGCGCCTATGAGCAGTTTTCCTATGCCGGGAGGTTGAAAGCGGTGGCCGGGGACGTGCTCGTTCAGCCGAGCTTCGACTGCCATGCCGATCGCATGCTGACCCGTGGTATCGAATTGATCCGGCTTCCCTGGAGGTACGAACCCGGGTTCGGGGGCCTGTATCGAAACCTTCGCGTCGATCCGATCCTTCGGGCGGCTGAGCGCAGCGTTCGCGAGGCGGTCATGTTGCTGGAGGAAGAATTGGCGCTCGCGGCGTGCGAGCCGCCCGCTACCGAAACCTGGAGCGACCGGCTCGCCATCGACCTGCGACTGTCGCCGCGGCTGCATATCGCGCCCTGGGCGGCGGCCTTGGGTCTTTCGCGGGAGCACGTTTCCCGAAGGTTCACAGCGGATTTCGGCGTGACGCCGTCCCAGTATCGCAGCGAGCTGAACGCGCGCCGGGCCTGGGTCGCCATCACCGAAACCGCCGGCGCACTTTCGACGATCGCAGCCGATCTCGGGTTTGCGGATCAGGCGCACATGACACGTGCCGTCACCGCCTATACGGGGATGCCGCCCGGACGATGGCGAAAGGCACATTCGTTCAAGACGGCGGGCGCGCCTGACGCCAGACTGGCAGAATGATCGCAGCCCTTCTCGTGCTCGCCGTTCAGGCGGGCGCCGTCGCTTGTGCTCCGCCCTCGGCCAGCGTGCTGCGCGCCCGCGATCAGGCGCTCCTCGACGCCTTCGTACCCGGTGACAGAAAGATTTGGGACGAAACTCTGAGCCCTGACGCGGTCTATGTGGACGAGAATGGCGCCATCATGCCGCGCGCGGCCTTTCTGAAGACCCTCATTCCTCTTGGGTCTGGTTCTTCCGGCGTGCTTCGCATTGTCGACTATCGCCTTCGCGCCGAAGGCGGCACGGCCCTGGTGATCCACCGCGACGACGAGCGCGAGAACTATCACGGCATCATGCTGAAGGCCGGCTATCTGACGACCGAGACATGGCTTTGCCAGGCCGGCATGTGGAAGCTCGCCATGATCCACACCTATGTCGAAGCCCGAGATCCGCCCGCGGTTGCGGCGACGCCGGCGGTGCTGGGCGCCTATGCCGGCCGCTATGTGGCGGCGCCGGATCTCGTCTGGTCCATTCGTCTCAGCGGAGATCACCTCGTGGGCCAGCGCGAGGGCAAACCGCCGCACCCGCTGCTGATGGAGGCTCCCGACCTGTTTTTTATTCCGGGCGAGCCGCGCGAGAAGAGGCTGTTCCAGCGCGATGCTGCCGGGCGGATCACGGGTTTCGTCGAGCGGCGCGAAGGCGAAGACATTCTGTGGAGACGCGCCTCCTGATTGGGCGGCACGTCAGCTCCTCGGCCATCCTGTTGTCCTGAACCCGGGTCCCGCAGCGGATGTGCTGGTCAGGTGCGCCCGTTCCGGCGCAACATGCGCCATGAGCTTCTTCGCGCGCATTCGTGCCGCCATGCCCGGCGCAGAGCAGGTCTTTCTCGAAACCGCGAACGGCAGCGTGACCTATGGCGATGCGTTCGCCCGCTCCGGTCAAATCGCCAATGTCCTGTGGGACGCCGGATTGCGGCCGGGTGACCGGCTCATCGTGCAGACCGAGAAAAGTGCCGAGGTGCTGCTCCTCTACCTCGCCTGTCTTCGCGCAGGTGCTGTCTATCTGCCGCTCAATACGGCCTACACGCTGGCGGAGCTCGAATATTTTCTGCAGGACGCCGAGCCAAGAATCGTCGTCGTCTCGCCCGACCGCGAAGAAACGATCGCTCCTCTCGCGCGGCGCCACGGCGCGCGGGCCGTTTTCACGCTGGGCAGCAGTGATGGAACGCTGCCGCAGCGCGCGAACGCCATGCAGACAGCGTTCGACGACGTGAAACGCGAGGATGGCGATCTTGGGGCCATTCTTTACACTTCGGGAACGACCGGGCGGTCGAAAGGCGCGATGCTGACGCAGCGGAATCTCGCGTCCAATGCGGCGGTACTCAAGGCGTTCTGGCACTTCACGCAGAACGACGTGCTCCTGCATGCGCTACCGCTCTATCACGCTCACGGTCTCTTTACGGCGACGAATACGGTCCTGATGGCTGGCGCCTCGATGATCCTGCTGCCGAAATTTGAGGTCGATCCGGTCTTCGCCGCATTGCCGCGTGCCACCGTGATGATGGGCGTGCCCACCTATTACCTGCGTCTCTTGCAAGACGAACGGCTCACCCGCGAAACGGCGGCGCATATGCGGCTGTTCGTGTCCGGTTCGGCGCCTCTTCTGGCTGAGACCCACCGCGAATTCTGCGCGCGCACGGGCCACGCCATTCTTGAACGGTACGGCATGAGCGAGACCAACATGATTGCCTCCAACCCTTATGACGGGGAGCGGGTCGCCGGTACGGTGGGCATGCCGCTGCCGGGCATCGAATTGCGGATCGCAGAAGCCGAAACCGGCTCGCTCCTTCCTCCTGGCGAGATAGGCGTCGTCGAATTGCGGGGTCCCAATGTCTGCGCGGGCTATTGGCGGATGCCGGACAAGACCAGATCGGAGTTTCGAAGCGACGGGTTCTTCATCACCGGCGACCTCGGCATGATCGACCGGCGCGGCTATCTGCAGCTTGTCGGCCGAGCCAAGGATCTGGTGATCAGCGGCGGCCTGAATGTCTATCCGAAGGAAGTCGAGGCGGAGATCGACGCGCTGCCCGGAATTGTCGAGTCGGCGATCGTGGGACTGCCTCATGCCGATCTCGGCGAGGCCGTCGTCGCGATCGTGGTCCTGCGCGAAGGGGCCGTCCTGAGCGAGGCAGACCTGCTTGACGCGTTGCGGGATCGGCTCGCAAAGTTCAAACTGCCGAAGCGCGTGATCTTTGTGGATCACCTCCCGCGCAACGCGATGGGCAAAGTCCAGAAGAACATCCTTCGCGATACCTATCGCGCCCTCTGAGTTAGGCCCGACCTGACAGCGCCCGTGGAGCCGGGGGCCTGTCGTGAATCTGTCATAGAATCTTCGTAAAGCTTATGCGGGCCGGGGCTACGGAACGCGTAAGAGGCGGGCCAAGGGAAACGGCGGCGCGAGGCAGCGGGTCTCGTGACATCACCTTATGTCTATTGACTATACGCATTTTGTCGTGTTTTAGATGCGCTGCAAGCGCTTGTGAGCGGGGAAGACCATGAAAATTAAGACTGTTCTGCTTGGCGCGGCCGCGCTGGCGTGGCTCGGCGGTCCGGCTTTTGCGCAGGCCGAGCAGGCCGCGCCGGCGCCGAAAAAGCACCATCACCATGAGGGCAGCGGGATCGAGGATCGGCTGAACCGCATGGAGAAGCTGATCGAGGAGCAGCAATCCGAGATTCGCAGCCTGAGGGCCCAGGTCGGTCAATCCGGCGGGACCAGCGGCGGAGCGAGCAGCGCTGCAGCAGTGTCTCCGCCTCCCGCGGCTCAGCCTGAGGTCAGCGCTGCCCAGTTCGAGGCGCTGCAAAATCAAGTCTATGAGCAAACCGCGGCCGAGAAGAGCCAGGCGTCCGTCACGATCAAGAAGGGGCGTCCCACGATCGCGACCCGCGACGGCAAATATTCGATGTCGTTCATCGGGCTCGTGCAGGCCGATGGTGCGACCTTCGACAAGGCGACCGTGACCGGACCGAAGGGCACTCCCGTATTCGACCGCAGCGGCATGAACTTCCGCCGCGCGCAGATCGGCATCCAGGGCAATCTCGACTCCGATTTCGGCTACAAATTCGTGTACGATTTCGGCGGCGCGGGCGGTCAGGAAAGTGGTGCGGAGAGCATCCTCACCAACACGACGCCTCCGGTTGTTGCCGTCAATCCGAGCGGCGCGCGTGTCCAGTCGGCCTTCATCACGTATAAGGGCATTCTGGATCCGTTCACGTTCAAGATCGGCGCGTTCCCGACGCCGGCCAATTTGGCCGATGCGACGGGAGCGGACGATCTGCTCCTCAACGAACGCGCTTCGCCGGCGCAGCTTTCGCGCGGCCTTGATGCCGATGACGGACGCGATGGCCTTGGCTTCCAGGGCAATGGCGACATCTGGTATCTGTCGACCTATCTCACGACCGATACGTTCGGGAAGGGACAGATCGCGGGTCAGGAAGCATTTGTCGGCCGCGCAGCCGTAGCGCCGATCCAGAACGCAGACAGCAATTTCAACGTTCACCTCGGCGGCAATATCGGCAACGTGTTCCATCCGGAAGGCGTGACGGCGGTCTCGTCGAGCGGAAGCGTGATCGCGCCGTTCTATGGCGTGTCGTTCTCCGACCGTCCGGAACTGCGTGAGTGGAACCAGTCCTGGATCAATACCGGCAGTATCAATGCGAAGTCGGCCTACAGCGCCGGTGTCGAAGGCGCCGTAAGCTATGGTCCCTTCTTGCTCGAGGGTGAAAATTTCTGGTACGGTATCGATCGCCGCGACCCAAGCGCCGGCCAGACCAATCCGAATTTTTCAGGCTGGTATCTCGAAGGCAGCTGGGTGATGACGGGCGAGCCGCGGCCGTACAATATGGCGTCCGCCGCATTCGCCAGGCCGACTCCCGCGCATGATTTCGACCCCGCGCATGGCGAATGGGGTGCATGGGAGCTGGCCGGCCGCTACAGCCAGAGCGATCTCGACTACAACGTGAATTCGCTGGTCGCGGCGGATCAGGTGCGTGGCAGCGAGCAGGACATCTTTTCTGCCGGCGTCAATTTCTACCCGAACTACAATCTGAAGTTCATGTTCGATTGGCAGAGCATCGACATCAAGCGTCCGTGGACGGGAGCGTTCGACACAAAATACAACGCCTTCTCGCTGCGGTCACAGGTATCGTTGTAAGACGGAACGGAAAAACAGCGCGGCTTGCCATGGCAAACCGCGCTGTTTCTTTGCAAGGGTTGCATCAACGTTCTGACCGTCGGCCTTTGACAATTCTGATCAAACGCTTTACACTTTGTTCCACGATGCATTCAAGCGCCTGGCCGATTGGCCGGGCGTTTTGTTTTTGATGCGCGCACAAGCTGGAACCTGAATGGCAGCGCGCCATTTGCGGATGCTCATCCGCGAGATTTCGATCTCAACAGACGCGGCAGAAGCAACCCGACGATGATGCGGGGCGAATGCGAACGCGAGATTCCTGCTGCGCGTTCGTCACGAACAGGCGCAAAAAAAGAGCGGCCCTGACAGGCAGGGCCGCTCCAAAGTACTGGCAGGAGATCCGGAGATCAGCCGCCGATGACACCGGCCGCGGAGCACATTGTGCCCTTACCGGCTGTCGTGATGTTGAGGCCGAGCCCCGACTTGTTTCCAATGAATGTGCTGGAAACCGCCGTCAGCCACTGCTTGGGCAGAGGCGAGAGACCAGCCGAAGCGAGAATGCCAGCCTTCGTGTCGGTGTTGATCGCCGACGAGTTTACGTAGCCCAGATCGCCGACCAGCGTGGCTTCGACGTTCTTGTTCGCGATGCAGGTGTAGCCCAGATAGTTGGTCGTTCCGACCATCGGGTAATCTGCGTTGCCCAGCGGATTCGCAAGCGGCGAACTCGGCGAAAGTCCCTGAACCCAGGCCGTCGGATCGTTGCGCATGCCCCAATCGGTGCAGCTCGGGCAATAATTGCCCTTGCTGTCGCTCTGCGGCGGCTGAATGGATCCGAACGCAGAGGAGGCACCCTTCGGGGTCGGCTCGATCCATTTGCCCCCGCTATTTTGCAGGGTTGCGGAGTCGAGACCGTAAGGAACCGCCAGCGTCTTGTTCACGTAGGGCAGAACGTAGTCCGGCCCGATATAGGCGATGCGGCCCTGCGCGATGCAGCCCTGGTCGCCGGCGGGAACCGTACAGTTGGAGTTCGATCCCGTCGGAACGGCCGTAAACGCGGTGTACTGGGCGACGCCGCTGCTGCCCGGCGCAATGGTGATCTTGCCCGTCTGGTCGACGCCCGGGAAGTTCGAAGTCGTGGTGTCGTAAGTGCTTCCCACGATGCTGCCGGCGCCGGCATTCTGCAGCGTCGTCGCACCGGTGGTGTAAAGATTGCCGGTGATCAGACTCGGGCAGATCGCTGCGAGGTGGCGTGTAATGATCGAAGTCGTGCCCGAACTGTCGCTGCGGCCGACGGGGATGAGCGGCACGCTCCACGATGTCGACGGATCCTGCGGATCCTGAAGCGACTGGCCGCCATTGTCGGCTGTGATTGCCGGGTCGTTCCAGTTGGTGATCTGCGCATTCCAGATCTTGCAGAGGGTGGTCTGGCTGAGGCGCAGGCCGCCGCTGCTGTCCTTGCGGCCGTACTTGATATTGAAATTGTACGATATGACCTGGCCCTTGTTCGTCAGAACCTTCTCATAGGTGTTCTGATAGCTCTGTGCGACGGGATCGATCGAGAAGGGGAACTGGACGAGGGGTCCATAGCACTGGGCAGGGTTCGGATACGGGTTGGTCGAGCCGCTGGTGCAGGCGACCTGGTTCGGCGCGCCGATATTCAGCGTTACGCTGCCTTGGGTGTATTGGCCGCCATTGTCATAGGCAGTGACGTCGCTGCTCCCGAGGCCGGCGTCGGAAAGGCCGTATTGCGGGGCGTTGAAATACTGCGTCTGTCCGCCGTCAACGAATCCGTACTGCGTGGAATCGTGCGAGAAGACGCCGAGAATGCCCGTGCCTGAACCGGTGGAGATGTACCACACGGTTTCGCCGGTCTTGACGTGCTGGGTGGCACAGTTCTGCGCCTTTGCACCCTTGTAATTGAAGAAGCTCTCGTCAACGAAGGTCGGCGGCGTGCCTTTGTTGATCAGCGCGGCGGGGTTGGCGAAGCAATCGTCCGTCTGGCGCCAATAGGGGGCGACCAGCGAGGAACCGGCGCCGAACGTGTCCTTCTTGCCGAACGTGTAGGGGCCGCCATCGCAATTGGTCATTCCCGAGCAATTCGACGCCGCCTGCGCGGGCAGCGCAAAGCTCGCCGCGCCGACAACGGCGAGGCAAGCCGACGCCAGCAGATAGTGTTGAAGTTTCAGCATGTGAGAAAGTCTCCTTGGGTTGGAACGGAACGCTTTGGGTACGCCGACCTGGATATTTCCGAGTTCTCCGCTCGCAATGGGCATGTCCAGGCAAATCAAAACTCACGCCCAGGAAGAAAGCGTGTGATCACTGCAGGGCAGGATTGCTGCGAAGATTTCTTGGCGTGCAACTCAGGAGTGCTTGCGGACTGAATGTCGTTTCTTGCTGTTTCTCGCGACGTCGAATTATTTTCTTTGTAATCGACCTGTCTGCCGCACAAACTACAAAGTCTTGTGACCAATCATTTTGCCGGACACCGATTTCGGCGATCCATGGTCATTGGCGGCGATATCGCGCAGCGCTCCAAGTGCCTCTTCCTGAAATCCCCCGTTAACCGATGGCTTACCCCTGCCGCACCCCTGTAGTCCCGGTTTTCGAAGGTCGGATGATGGTCGCGTGAAGCTTTTGCAAAGGCGGGCGGCCGGCAGAGGTGTCTGCAGCACACTGAAAGGACCAAGAAATTGCCTCGATAGGGTAAGCGATAAAATTTGGCGCGGCATCGGGCCGGGCAGACGCCTCTGCCGTGGGCAAGTCTTTCAGTCACGGCAATGAAGTATAACCTTCATATAACTGTCATAATTCGCCATGCATAGAAGTATAGCGTTCGATATTTGGAGATAAGAAATAGTACTCGTCTTGATCAACCGGTCCGTCTCGGATAGGCGTTGGCCTAAAGCGCCCGGAAAGGATCGGGGCGCTGGCGTGTGGGGCTCGGTTTCGTGGTGGCTAATGTCTGGATTTCACCGACCTTCGTCGGACGCCTTGCGCGCGCCGGGATGCGTGCGGCTGCACCGGCATTCCTGCTGATGTGTGCCAGCGCCCCCGCACACGCCGCTGACGCACTCGATGCGGCGCCGGGGACGGCCCCGGCGGGAGCCCCTGTCTCTGCCCCCGCGGCATCGCCGCCACCGGCGGAGCGGCGAGTCGACATCGACGCCTACGACGTCGATGGCAACAGCAAACTCGACCAGGACACGATCGAAAGCGCCGTCTACCCGTTTCTGGGTCCGCAACGAACCCGTCAGGACGTCGAAAGTGCGCGCGCAGCACTGGAGCACGCCTATCAGGATCGCGGCTTCCAGTCGGTCGTGGTCGAGATTCCGCCCCAAACCGTCAACGATGGCATCGTAAAACTCCACGTTGTCGAAGCGCCCATCGGGCGGCTGCGGGTCGTCGGCTCGCGCTATTACCTGCCGAGCAAGATCAAGGACCAGCTGCCCGCGCTGACGGAAGGCCAGGTGCCCAACCTGAAAGAGGCGCAGAACGAACTGAATGACGTCAACCGGCTGCCGGACCGGCGCGTGACGCCGACTCTGAAGCCAGGGAAAGTGCCCGGAACGATCGATGTCGACCTTCATGTCAACGACACGCTGCCGGTGCATGGTTCGGTCGAGGTGAACAACGATCACAGCCCGAACACGCAGCCGCTGCGCGCGCTCGCCACCGTGCATTACGACGATTTATGGCAGGAGGGGCACAGCATCTCCTTCACCTTTCTGCGGGCGCCGGAAAACGTGCATAGCGGCCAGGTGTTCTCGGGTTCGTATCTCGCGCCGGTCTGGGACAGCCCGTGGAGCATCCTGACCTATGGCTATACCTCGAACAGCGACGTCAACACGCTGGGCGGCACGAATGTGCTGGGCGACGGCTATACGATCGGCACGCGCGGCGTGCTGCAGCTGCCTTCGTTCGACGAATTCACGCAGAGCCTGAATTTCGGCATCGATTTCAAGCATTTTCTCGAAGGTGTGACATTCGGAACGAGCGGCACGCTGGCCAATATCGACTACTGGCCCCTGACCGCTGCCTACAATCTGAACTGGAATACGCCGGACACGCAGGTCGATACATCGACGACGGTGGTGCTGGGCACGCGCGAACTCGGCAGCCCGCCCGTAGAATTCGAGAATAACCGCGCCTTTGCGCGCGCCAATTTTGTTCACCTGAATGCGGACGTTACGCTGACGCAACATTTCGACGCCGACATCCAGGGCATCGTCCACGTCTCGGGGCAGCTTGCCGACCAACCCTTGCTGTCCAGCGAACAATTCGCCGCCGGCGGCCTGACCTCGGTGCGCGGCTATCTGCAATCCGAAGCGATCGGCGACGACGGCATTCTCGAATCAACGGAATTGCGCAGTCCGTCGCTCGTGCCCTTGCTGTCCGACTGGGTTGGTCCGGACTGGTCCAGCGCACTGATCGACGATTGGCGCTTCGTCGGATTCAGCGATCTGGCGCGCGTCTGGATCATTGGCGCGCTGCCCGGGCAAACCGACGCATTCACGCTCGAAAGCGTGGGCGGTGGCATGCGCATTTCCCTGCTGAGCCATTTTGTGGGGCTCGTCGATGTAGGCGTCCCGCTCCGCAGCGGACCGTCCACGCCGGCGCGCAAACCGCGGCTTTCCTTCAGCGTCAAGACGGAGTTCTAACGTGAAACCGACACTCTCGACGGCCCGGTTGCGCAGCTTCGTCCGAGGCCACCTCTGGCTCGTTCTGGCCCTGCTGGCGCTGGTTCCGACTCAGGCCTCCGCGTGGTGGCAGAACGACTGGTCGTTCCGCAAACAGATCACCATCGACACGACGCCCAAAGGCGCCAACATCGCGGAATCCGCCGGCCGCGTGCCGGTTCTCATCCGTCTGCACACCGGCAACTTCAGCTTCACCGATGCGCAGGAGAACGGAACGGACATCCGCTTTGTCGCCGCCGACGACAAGACGCCCCTTCCGTTTCATGTCGAGAGTTTCGACCCCCTTCTCGGCGTCGCCACGATCTGGGTCGATGTGCCCGATTTTCCGGCGGGTTCGGCAAAGCAGATCTGGCTCTACTACGGCAACAAGAAAGCGACGCCGGCCGCCGACGTGGCAGGCACGTTCGATGCCGATTACACGCTGATCTATCATTTCGATGAAGCCGCCGGTACGCCGCCCAAAGACAAGACGGCCTACGGCAACAATCCGCAGAACGCCCCCAGCGGCCTCGACGACGGCGCGATCATCGGCAAGGGCGCGCGCTTTGCAGGCACGGTCGCGCTGACTGTTCCCGCGAGCCCCTCTCTCGCGATCACGCCAGGCGGCGCGTTCACCTTCAGCGCCTGGGTCAAGAGCGACGTTCCCGCCCCACGCCAGGCGCTCTATGCGCGCGCCGATGGCGGTTCGGCGCTCGTCATCGGGCTCGATTCCGGCATCCCGTTTGCGGAAGTGCAGGGAACTGCCGCTTTGCGCGCGGCCTCGACGCAAGCAATTGCGCGCGGCCAGTGGACGCTCATCGCTGTCACCGCCGATGGCAAATCCCTCACGCTCTATGTCAACGGCAAGAGTGTCGCGACCGCCGCCGGTGCGTTGCCGGCGCTCAACAGCATCACCGGCCTTGGCGGTGTGCCGCAAGGCGCCACGCTGACCACGCCGGCTGCAGCGTTTGTCGGTGAAATGGACGAAATCAGACTCTCCAAAGTCGCCCGCTCGCCGGCGCTGCTTGCCGCGGATGCGATCGGTCAGGGACCGGAATCGCGCCTCGTGCAATTCGGCGTCGACGAGAAGCAGGCGGGTTTCGGCTTCGGCTATTTCGGCATCATCGTAAAATCGGTGACGATCGACGCCTGGGTCGTGATTTCGATCCTGGGGCTCATGGCCGTCACCTCGTGGTTCGTCATGTGGACGAAGGCGAGCTATGCGGGCACGGTCGACAAGGCCAACGATGCGTTCCTGAAAGTCTATCGCGCGCACGGCGGCGATCCGCTGGCGATCGATGAGGGGCAGTTGAACGCGGCCGGGCGGCGCAAATTCGCCCGCTCTTCGATCTGGCGCATCTATCATGTGGCGGCAGAAGAGGTGAAACGGCGCGCCGCTCACGGCGGACGACTCGTCTTGCGCGCGGAAGCGATCGAAGTTCTGCGCGCGCTGATGGATGCGGCGCTGGTCCGCGAAAACCAGCGTCTCGCCCGCTCGATGGTGCTGCTGACGATCTCGATTTCGGGCGGACCGTTTCTCGGCCTTCTGGGTACGGTCGTCGGCGTAATGATCACCTTTGCGGCAATCGCGGCAAGCGGCGACGTCAACGTGAACGCCATCGCGCCGGGCATTTCCGCGGCACTCCTCGCGACGGTAACGGGCCTTGCGGTCGCGATCCCGGCCCTGTTCGGCTACAACTATCTGATCATCCGCAACAAGAACATCACCGCGAACATGCAGGTGTTCGTCGACGAGTTCATCACGCGCGTGGCCGAACTCTACCACCCGCAAGACTATGCCCGGGCGGCGGAGTAGGAGCGCGCGCCATGCAGGTCCAGGACGACGAAAAGCCCTATGACGACATCAACATCACGCCGATGCTCGATCTCGCTTATGTGCTGCTCATCATCTTCATCATCCTGACGACGGCCTCCGTGCAGGGCATCAAGGTCGATCTGCCCAAGGCCAGCGCAAGCGTGAGTTTGGCCAAGCCGCAGACCAAGGCCATCACCATCAACACCAGCGGCCAGATTTTTCTCGACGCCTATCCGGTGACCTTGCCGGAACTCGAAAGCCGCCTGCGCACCCAGAAGGCTCTGACGCCGGATTTCCCCGTGATCGTCAAAGGCGATTCGGGCGTCGCCTACCAAAAGGTGATGGACGTTCTCGATCTCCTTCGCCGCATCGATCTTCCTCATGTCGGTCTGGTGACCGGCAAACAGCAGGGTTGAACCATGACCACTTACTACGACGAATATGATGAACGCGGCTGGTCGGTGCGCTTGCGCGCCATCGCCGTTCCCGGCAGCATCGTGCTCGTGCTTGTTGCAGTGGGGCTGTACTTCCTGCACGACACGGCAGGCATTCGCCGCGAAGCGCCACCGCTTCCCACCCTGCTGGCAACGTTGCCGCCGCCACCACCTCCGCCGCCGCCGAAGACGCAGCCTGAACCCGAGAAGAAAGTCGAAGAGGTTCAGAAGCCCGTTGAGCAGCCCAAGGCGGCCGACAATGCGCCGAAGCCGGTGACCATCAATGGTCCCGCGCAAGCGGGCAGCGACGCGTTCAATGTCGGTGCCGGCAGTGGCGACGGCAATGTGGGATCGGGCGGTAGCGGCGGATTCGGCGAGGCGAGCTACACCCGCTATCTCGGTTCGCAGCTCCAGCAATTGATTCAGAACGACGGCCGCGTCAATCGCCTCGTCTTCAGCGCCGACATGGAAGTCTGGGTCGAACCGGGCGGGAAGATGGAGCGCGCACAGGTCGTGAAGAGCAGCGGCGATCCGAAAGTGGATCAGATGCTGGTCGAAGTGGTGCAGCAGATGCCCGCTCTGGACGAGCCACCGCCGTCTACTTTGGAATTTCCGCAACGCGTACGCATCGAAGGCAGACGGCGCGCCTGACGGGCCGTCGCTGTGCTTGTTTAATCGAAGGGGTTGGTAATGAAGGGGACTTTTGCGCGGGGGATCAAGGCCGGGAGTTTGGCGGTTGCCGCGCTATGCATGATGGCAGCGTTCGGCGAGGCGCAGGCGCAGGGCGCGCCGTCGCAGAGTGCGGTGGTAAATCTGATCCGTCTTCTCGTGAAGCAGAAGGTCATCACCCAGCAGGCAGCCGACGCGCTGTTGAAGGAGGCCGAGTCGGAAGCCGTGCAGGCGCGGCATGCGAAGGTCGCGACAGAGGTCGTGCCGGCGCCCGTTCCCGTCCCCGAAGCACGCCCGGAGCCGCCGCCGCCGGCCGCCGGGACGGTGCGTGTTCCTTACGTGCCGCAGATCGTAAGGAATCAGATTCGCGATGAGGTGAAGGCCGAGGTCCTGAAGGAAGCCAAAGCGGAGAACTGGGCGCAACCGGAAACGCTGCCGGCCTGGACGCGGCGATTCAAGCTCAGCGGCGATTTCCGTTTCCGCGACGAAAGCGATTTCTACGGCAGGAACAATATCGGCAGCGACGGCGTCGATGGCTTCATCAATTATGCCGCCTTCAACGCGAACGGCCCGACCGATGTCAATCCCAACAATATCCTGAACACCATTCCCTTCCTCGATACGACGGGCAATCGCTACAATCTCCTGAGCCTGCGCGCCCGTCTCGGCATCGCGGCCCACGTCACAGACGATGTGCTGGTGAATGTCCGGCTCGCAACGGGCAACGACAACAGTCCGGTCTCCACCACGCAGCTGCTGGGCGGCGGTCTGGGCAAGAAAAACGTCTGGCTCGATCAGGCCTATGTCGCGCTGACGCCCATCCCCGATGCGACAGTTACCCTCGGCCGCATGCCCAATCCCTTCTTCCACACCGATCTCGTATGGGACGAGAATCTGAATTTCGACGGCGTCGATGCCGGCGCAGAGTCGAAAATTCCGTGGGTGCAGAATGTCGGTCTGTTCGGCAATGCGGGCGTGTTTCCGATCGGCTATATCAATTCCAACTTCCCGACGCATAGTCCGGTCAAATCGACCGACCATACGGAAATGCTGCTCGGCGCACAGATCGGGGCCGATTGGAAACAGTCCCGTTACGATTGGCGTTTCGCGGTGTCCTGGTACGACTACCTGAATTCCCAGGGCGCGCTTTCTTCGCCGTGCCCCGTCTATCTCGCCTCCAACGCATCTTCGGTGCAGTGCTCGTCCGACGATACGGTGCCGGCCTTCATGCAGAAGGGGAACACGCTGTTTCTCATCCGCAACATCATTCCCGATCCGTCGAATCCGACGAACTACGCGCAACCCCAGTTCGCCGGGCTCGCGTTCAAATACAACGAGCTCGATGCGACATCACGCTTCGATGTCAGGATGGCGCATGACTATCATGTCGTCCTCGATGCCGATTTCGTTCGCAATCTCGCTTACAATCCGTCCACGGCATTCCGCTACGCGCCGTTTGGCTCATTCCCGATCACCAATTTCGATCCTTCGTCCCGATCCATCCAGAGTGGTCCCAATGCCTGGATGGCGCGCGTTTTGTTCGGAGATCCCGAAATCCATTCGCGCTGGGACTGGAACATTTCCGCCGGCTACAAATACATCCAGCCCGACGCCGTCCTCGATGCCTTCGACGACCATGATTTCCACATGGGCGGCACGAATGCGAAGGGCTATGTGCTGAAAGCGTCACTCGGCATTTTCGACAATACCTGGCTGCAGGCGCGATGGTTCAGCGCCAATGAAGTCTACGGGCCGCCGCTCGCCATCGACGTGGCGCAGCTCGATCTCAATACGGCGTTCTGATCATGAAAGGGATCGCTTCCGCGTGTCTGGGTTTCGTTGCACTGGTGACGCTCGCCTCTGCGCCGGCGGGCGCGCAGACGCTTGAGGACAAGCTGCGTGACCAGTTGCGGTCGACGATCAACCAGTTGCACCAGGCGCAGGACGATCAGGCTGCCCTGCAGGCGCAAAAAGCGGCAACGGAGCAGGAGCGCGATGCGCTGAAGACCCAGCTTGCCGCGGCCAAGGCGAAATTGGCGCATGCCCGCCCGCAGCGCGACACCGGCGAAACCCAGGCCCTGCAGGCCGAAGTCACGCAATACAAGAGCGCTGTCTCCGACGCCACGACGAAGGCCCAGCAGGCGCAGGCCGATCACGACAAGCTGCGGGCGCAACTGGCAGACACGCAAAAGAAGATCGGTGCCTGCGAGGACAAGAACACGGCGCTCCTCAAACTCGGCAAGGACATACTCGACGCCTATCAGCAATTCGACATCGGCGACGCGATCGGTGCCAACGAACCTTTCATAGGCCTCAAGCGCGTCGAGCTCGAAAACCTGGCGCAGGGGTTTGGCGACCGTCTTTACGACGGAAAATACCAGCCCGCGCCCAACCCGCCCGCAAAGGCGGACAGTCATTAGAAGCGGCAACGCCCGCCGGAGGACAGGATGAGCAAATCGAACCAATGCTCTCGCAGTCGCGCTCTTAAAAGCCGGTTGCTTCGCGGGACAAGCGTGGTTGCCATCGTCACCGTGATCGGCGCGTCCGGAGCCTCGGCGCAAAGCCTTTCCGCTTTGAAGGCCGCAGTCTCGCTCAACAATCAGACGACATCGCAACTTCTGAAGTCGCCAAACATCAATCAGTCGGCAGCCGAGGCAGCCGGCATGAGCGCGGCCACTGCGCGCGCGTTGCACTATCAGGCAGAGGTCGCGCAGGCGCTGTCGCTGGCGCAACAGGCGCAGAACGCGGCGCGAATGGCAGTGCTGGGCACATCGGGTGGCGTACCCGACGGGCTTGTCATCGGCGGGCTGCAGGAAGTCCCCGATCCGTTGCGCGCGGCCCAGGATCCGACCGGCACGAGCACCTGGCAGGGCGCCAGCCAGCCGACCGAAACGACATCGGGCGGCAAGGTCACCGTCAACATCAAGCAGACCGCGAGCCGCGCGATCCTGTCCTGGGAGACATTCAACGTCGGTCAGAACACGACCGTCAATTTCGATCAGTCGCTGAATGGCACAGCCGAGCCGTCATGGTCGGTGCTCAATCGTATCGTAGGCACCTCGACGTCGCCTGCCCAGATCATGGGCTCGATCAAGGCGCAAGGGCAGGTGCTGATCATCGATCCCAACGGCATCCTGTTCGGCGGCGCCTCGCAGGTGAACGTCAACTCGCTGATCGCGACCAATCTCGAAGTCGGCCACGCCTTCGACCCCAACAACAATGACGTCCCGTTGACCATCAAGGATCGCAACGATGACTTTCTCGTGTTCGGTCTGCTGGGCTACGCCGATCAGGCGCCGTCAAATCTTTCCAGCCTGTTCACGACCACATTTTCAGCACTCGGCATCAATTTTGCGCAGGACAGCTATGTCGCGCCCCAGGGTGTGGTCGAAGTTCAGGCCGGCGCCAACATTCAGGCGAACGCGGGAGGGTCGGTGCTGCTGACCGGTTCGAAGGTCATCAATGCCGGTCAGATTGCGGCGCCCGAGGGACAGGTCAGTCTCGAGGCAGGATGGTTCATCACCCTCGACCGCTCGACCGGTGCCAAACATTCCGCGACGCCCAACATTCGCGGCTTTTCGCTGTCTTCGTTCGACGATCCGAACGCGGCCGGTAGTTACGTCGAGAACCTGGCCGACGGGATCATTTCGGCGCCGCAGGGTTACGTCTCGTTGATGAGCAATCTGCACGGTGCGGTCATCAACGATGGCATTCTGGAGGCGACGACCAGCGTTTCCCGCAATGGCTTCATTCAGCTCGATGGCGGCGATGTCGAACTCGGCGCCGGCAGCACGCTGGCGATCGGGCCGGATTCCACGGGCGAGACGATTCCGCAGGACCCGGTTTCCCTCGCCGATTACAAACCCTCCGCGATTTCGATTGGCGATACATTTTCGCGTGTGGAAGTGCAGCACGACGCGATGATCTATGCGCCCAGCGGCAATGTCACCATCGGCGAAGCGCCAGGTCCGACAACGACCCAGGACGATCAGGGCAATGATTCGCGGGTGTTCATCGATACGGGCGCGGTGATCGATGTCGCCGGACTGCCGGGCATCGTCGTTCCCGCGTCACGCAACAGTATTGCGATCAATCCTGTCACGCTCAACGATCTTCAGGACGCCGGCAAGGCCTACAAGGACGGTTTCCTGAACGGCGCGACGATCTATGTCGATCCCAGGCTTTCTGGCGTGCGTTCCGATGGCGTTGCCTGGGTTGGTTCGCCGCTCATTCCTGCCGCAAGCTATGCGCGTCAGGTAGGGGTGACCGTCGAAGAGCTGATGACCAAGGGCGGCAACGTCTCGCTCGGCGCGCAAAGCTTCGAGCAGGGCGGAAACCAGAACCTTGTCGACGACGTCACGGTCAAGGCCGGCGCCATCATCGACCTGACTGGCGGCTGGGTGACCTATCAGGCCGGCTGGGTCCAGACGACCGAACTGATCGATGCCACAGGCAACATCGTCAACATCGGCGACGCGAACCCGAACGACACCTATATCGGAGTCTACAACGGCTTCACGGCGATCCAGGCGCGTTGGGGCGTGGCGCAGACTTTTGCCGATCCGTTGCTTTCCGGCCGGCAATATGAAGGCCAGTACAATGAAGGCCGCGATGCCGGTTCGCTGACGCTGAAAGGCTCGTCGATCGTCCTTGATGGCACGGTGTACGCCCAGGCATTTCCCGGCGCGGTGCAACTCGCCGATGCGCAGCGCGGCACGGGGACATCCGGCGTCTATGGCGATGGCCGCCTCGTGCAGGGCGCGCCCTCGCAGCTTCCCTCGGGAGGCTTTCTCTTCGTCCAGGCGCTGGGCACGGATTCGAACAACAGCGATCAGGTCGATGGCGGCGGCGATATCGATGTCGTCGACCAGGCCGACTATCAGCCTTTGTCGTCGAACCTTGCCTATGGGCAATCGGTCTATGTCGACAGCAACGGCAATCTCGTCATCCCGACGCGCGATCCGGCGTCCTACCTGCCGCTCGATCGCGTCCAGACCATATCGCTTTCCGCCGACGCGTTGTCGGCATCAGGCATCAGCGACCTGGCACTTGCAACCAGCGGCGAAGTCAATGTCGAGAAAGGCGCCAATCTGAATCTGGCGCCGGGCGGTGCTTTTGATGTGGTGGCGGGACGCACCATCACCATCGATGGCAAGGTCTCGATCCCGTCCGGCTCGATCAATCTGCAGACGGTCAGCCTCTATGGCAGCGGCGACACGATCCAGGGCGGGTCGGTTTTCGTCAACGAGACCGCACAGCTTGGATCCTACGACATCGTCGTCAACGGCACGCTTTCGACGCGAGGACTTTGGACCAATGACTTCGGCGCGCTGCCCGGCCAATTGCTCGGCGACGCCTATACCAGCGGCGGCAGCGTCACACTCAATGCAGCGCCCAGCGTGTTGCTCTACGGCGAAAACAGCGATCAGGAAGTCAACGAAGACATCAGCGGCAGCATTCTCGTCAACAGCGGCGCGCTGATCGACGTTTCCGGCGGCGGTTATGTCGCTCCCGACGGCGCGCTCAATCTGACGGCCAGGGGCGGCAATGTCAGCCTGCTCAACGAGACGAACTTCTTCCAGACCTCGGCGGCCAGCCAGTTCGAACAGAGCGGCATTCCGGGGTTCCGCGTCACCACCATCGATCTGAACGGGCAGGACTATGTTCCGAGCAACCCGGATGTGATCAACGCAAAGGTCTCGATCGCGCCGGGAACGATTTTGGCCGCGGGATTCGGCGGCGGTGGCACCTTCACACTGGACACGCCGGAGATCAGCTTCGGCGATGGCACGGCGTCGTCCGGCACGGTATTGTCGCTCGATTTCTTCTCCACAGCGGGCTGCGCGAATTACGATATTACGTCTTACGAGACGGAGCTGCTGCCGAACGACTTCACCAACGGCCTCGGTGGCTACAATGCCGTGCTCGCGACCCAGGTGCTTACCATCGGCGCGGGCCAGACGCTCGATCTGACGCAATCCTATTTCGCCCTCGACCTTGCGAACCCCGCGATTGCGGCGCAGCAGACCGCGGCCTTGCGCGGTCTCGCGAGTGGCGGCGACATCTATTCGATTCTCAAGCCAACCGTTCCCGGCGATGCCTGGGATCGGAAGGCTGTCAATCTGACACTTGGTGGAGCAGTCGAACTGCAGGTCGCCAAGGGCGGGACACTGATCGATGAGGCCGGCGGCGTGCTTACCGTGTCGCAACTCGACAATGAAGGCACGATCCGCATGCCTGGCGGCTCGATCAACCAAAGCGAAACGCTGCCGGCGATCTTTGGATCGAACGCGACAAGTGTCGGTGCCCACAGCCTGTCTGATATTTTTACGACCAATGCAGACGGCTCGATCGACGAGTCGGCGCTCGATGCCAAGGCCTTTGCGTTGAACTATACCTGCAACGGTGTCGAATGCACCAATGCACAATTTGCCAGCACCTATGACATTTACCTCCTCGGCACACTCGATGCGGGCGAAGGCATTCATCTGGGCGCCGGCAGCGTCACCGATCTTTCTGGGACGAGCATTCGCGATCCTTATGCGACCGCGCACGGACAGCATGATTTTGTGACGGGGCGGCTCTACGCCGGCGGGACGTTGGCTTCGCAACCGACGATGCTCGGTACTTCGCCACTATTCGAAAAGACGATCGGCGTCGCGGTCTACGGCACCAACAACAGCTTCGCCAATGACCCGATCGGGATCAGCCTTGCCGAGACGGTGACGGCGGATCCGGGTTCTGTGTTGAACCTGTCTGGCGCATCCGACACCTATGATGTGCTCGGGATGGGTGGCGTCTATACGCCGACACGCGAATGGTCGAATGCCGGCACGCTCGACCTGGGCAGCGGCGGTACGCTGACGGGTGCCACGATTTTGGCCCAAGGCGGCGCACCGGACGCGTTGGGCGGCACACTGATCATCAAGGATCCGATTTTCTACCAGAACGATCCGTCCACGCCGACACTCGACGCCGTTTCGCAGGCGATGATTGCTTCGTCGGGATTTGCGACGCTCGTTGCACAAGGCAGCATCACGTCCGAGGGCGACGCCACGATCTCTCTGAGCCGCGGCTTTTTCCTGACGTCGTTGCCCTATGACGGCCAGACGACACCGGATTCCAGCAACGACACGTACGTTCCGGTCATCAGCTCGGGCGGCAATCTGACGATCGATGCGCCCTATATCGGGCTCGACAGCATCGTTCAGTCTATCCAGACGATGATTCCGGGAGAGGGTCCCAACAGCGTGACGTTCCACGCCGACGACATCGACATCATGGGCGCCGTGCTGTTCGACAATTCGGTCGGCAACGTGACTCTCGATGCAAGCGGCGACGTCCGTCTGATCGGCGTTCAGCCTCCCGACATCACGCTAGGAATCAACGGCAGCAACACTTCGAACACGCTGCAGGGCCAGCTTGCGGTCAATGGCAATCTGACCATCGATGCAGCGCAGGTCTATCCGACCACAGGATCCACTTTCTACATCACCTCCACGGCTGCGGACGGGACGATCACCTTCGGCCGCATGACGGCCGACGCGCCGCCGCCGCCCTATTCGGCCGGCGCCGATCTGACGATCCAGGCCGCCAATATTGTGCAGGATGGCGTCATTCGCGTGCCCGTGGGCAGCCTGACCATCGGGTCGGATACGCCACTTATGCTGACCACCAACGGGGTAGAAACGACATTCGCACCCGCGACAACCTCCGTGGTCGCTGGCGCAGGCAGTATTACGTCCGTATCCGCCGATGGACTTCTCATCCCCTATGGAACGACCACCGACCAGACGGAGTGGTATTTCTCGCCGACGGGTTCGTCGCAGCTGACCGCGCCGCCCGAAGCCATCCTGCATTTCGGCGGCAACTCGGTTTCGATCGCGACGGGCGCGACGGTCGACCTCACGGGTGGCGGCGATCTTTACGCCTATGAATTCATTCCCGGCACAGGCGGCTCACGCGATGTGCTCGACCGCTTCAATACCGACGAGTTCAGCGGCAATGGTGGCTATCAATATCCGGGCGGCATGCAGGTCTACGCGATTGTCCCGGGTCTTTCCTCTTCTGGCGTCGCGGCTTATGACCCCATCTATTCGGCGAACTACGCCGATCTGTATGCGCCGGGAAGCGCCGGCCAGAGCGTCTATCTGACCGGTTCGCCCGGACTCGCCGCTGGCTGGTACACGCTGCTGCCCGCGCAATACGCAACCTTGCCCGGCGGCATGCGCATCGTAGAAGACACGAGCGCCGGCGCCGTATCGCCCGGCACGGCCGAGCGCCTTTCCGACGGAACGGAGCTTGTCTCCGGCTATTTTGGCGTTGCCGGAACGGGTTCGCGCGACTCCACCGTGCATGCCTTCGAACTGCAGACCCGCAACGTCTATGGCCAGTATTCCGAGATCGCCCTGACCTCGGCCGACCAATATTTTCCAGCGCTGGCTGCCAAGAATGGCGATACGACGCCGCGCCTGCCGATTGACGCAGGCCGGTTGATCCTTGCACCGAGCCAGGACCTCTCAATCGGTGGCACGTTTCTCACGGCACCGGCGGAGGGCGGGCGCGGGTCCGAAGTCGACATCACCGGTGCCGATTTCGACATCGTCTCCACGCTCGGCGATGCACCGCCGGATGACGGCGCGATCGTTTTGACAGCATCGAGCCTGACCGATCTCAACGCTTCGAGCCTGTTGATCGGCGGTGTACGCACGGACAATCCGGACGGCACGACCACACTCGACGTCACGGCGCAATCAATCGTCGTAGAGAACGATTCCGCCCATCCATTGTCGGCACCGGAAGTCCTGCTGGCCGTCGATGGCTCCAGCGCCAACATCACACTCGCCGATGGCGCGACCATCACCGCCACCGGGAAGTCATCGGGAAGTCTCACGGGCGACTACGTCATCGACGGATCCAGCCCGAGCGCGCTGGTGCGCGTTGCCAATGCGCCGCAACGTCTCGTCTCCGGCGCAGACGTCACCGGCGGCGTCCTGTCTGTCGGCGCGGTCGAACTCAGCGGCAATGCCGTATTGCTCGATTCGAGCGGCGACCTGACGATTGCTCCAAGCGCGACTCTCGATGCGAATGCGCTGGCGCTCGGTGCCGGCGAAGTCACGTTTACGTCGGACGGCGAGGGTCTTTCGGGACTCGTCGTCACGCCGCAACTGCAGGCGCTGTTCTCGAAGGCGGACGAACTGACCATTACCTCGCCCGAAGCCATTGCCTTTTCGTCGGGCACGTATGATTTCGGCAACATCCATTTCGATTCGCCGGGCTTTTCGCTGTTCGACGGCAATTCCGTCACCATCGACGCACAGACGCTCGTCCTCTCGAACGGCAATTCCGCCGAGGCGGCGTGTGGCCAGTCGGGCGCTCCCGTCTGCGGCGACGGAAAGCTTACGATCGCCGCGAAGGAAATCGATTTCGGCTACGGCACCATCAACACCTATGGTTTCGGTCAGGCCGTCACCCTTGCCGCTACGACCGGAATGTTCGTACAGGGCCGCAGCGCATTCGACTTCGGGGGTGCCACCCTCGACATTGACACGCCCTTCCTTGGCGACCGTGCCGTCGCGTTGGCGCCGGGCCAGAACGCGGGTATTCCAAGCCTCACGCTGACGACAACCGGCGATGTCACGATCGCCGACCCGACGGGCGCAACGGTTCCGGACGTCGCGGGCACGCCGGGTGCGTCGCTTTCGATATCGGGCAATTCGATCTCGGTCACCGATACCGAACTGCGCGCCACGGCCGGTTCGCTCACGCTCGACTCAGCAACGGGCATTACGCTGGCCGGCACAGCCGCGCTGGAAACACCCAGCTACGCCAGAACCTTTGGCGATTCGGCGGATCCGACGTCCGTCTCCGCTCCCGGCGGGACACTCAGCCTGATCGCCCAGGACGGCGACATCGATGCCGGAACGCAGACCCTTCTGTCGATCGGGGGCTCCCAGGGCAGTGCAGGCACGCTCTCGCTGTCGGCGACCAAAGGGAATTTCAACCTCGACGGGACGATCGATGCCAGCGCGCCGTCGGGCGGAGGCTCGCTTACGCTGGATACAGGCGCCGGCTTCGATCTGTCGGCGTTCGCGAACAGCTGGGCCAAGGATTTCACCAATTCCATCGATATTCATTCCGCGGCCGGCAATCTCGTGCTTGCAGCGGGCGATTCGCTCGACGCGCAGCGTGTGTCGCTGACCGCCGACGGCGGCATCGTCGACATCGCAGGAACGATCGACGTTTCGGGCATCAGTGGGGGCACGGTCGACCTCTACGGCATCGACGGTGTGACGCTCGAGAGTTCTGCCCTGATCGACGCCCATGCCAACGGGTATGGACGTCTTGATCCGCGACAGGCCCATGGCGGCGTCGTCACCATCGGGACGGACGATACCGGCGCCGTCGTGGTCAAGAGTGGCGCAGTGATCGACGTCGCCGCACTGCAGACCGAAGCGCGGCTCGTCCCGATGGTGCTGAACGGCACCACCTATTACATCTACGTCCCGGGCGACGTGGGCGGCAGCGTGAACTTCCGCCTTCCCGTCATCCAGACCAGTGACGGCGAAACCGTCAACATGACCTATGCCGGCAACATCGAGGGCGCCAGTTCCATCGTGCTCGAGGGTTTCGAGCATTTCGACCTTGCCGAGATTGCGGACGATCCGAACTTTGTCGGCGTAACGATCAATGCGGACGGACAGGCCGTGCTCGATGTGAGCGCGACGGGGACCGACGGCCAGGTCAATTTCCTTGCCGACGATGCGTCAGGCACGCTCGTCAACTTCATTCAGGGCTTCGACGTATCCAGCGATTACGGAAATCTTGGCAACCTCACATCATCGCCGGTGTTCCACGCCCGGCCGGGCGTGGAGCTCGACTATTCGGGCGATATCGTTCTGAACTCCAACTGGAATTTCGGTGCCGGCACGGTCGACGTGCAGGCCGCTGTCAGGGCCGGCCTGATGTTTCCGACAGTCCCCGGCTGCACCACGGACTGTCAGTACTACGTGGTGCCGGGCGATGAAGGCGTGATCTTCTCGAAGTATACCACGCTCACCTATCGCGTGGGCGGTTCGGTCCTGGGCGAGCCCGGCATTCTCACCATGCGTGCCGGCGGCGATCTCTACATCAACGGCAGCATCACCGACGGTTTCTTCCAGTTCGGCGACCAGACCGATCCCAACTATCTGAATGTCGCCCTGGGTGGCGGCAACCGCTACTACACGCCTTACGTCAACCCTTCCTGCTTCCCTTCGCCCAATTGCAGCGGGCTTGTCGATTGGGAACAGGGTGAATCCCTCAGCGAATATGTAGACTTCGCATTCGAGAAGCAGTTCGCAGGGTTCCTCGACAATCCCGTGCCCTATAGCGCGGCGGCGAATTCGCCGGCGGCACTCGGGTCGGAAGCGAACAATGCGGGCGATGCCCTTGGCAGCATGCAGCTCTTCCCGCTGGTCGACGGCAGCAAGGCCGTTTCATCCTGGTCGTATCAGCTGGTCGCAGGTGCCGATCTCACCGGCGCTCAGGGCGGACCGAGCGCAGATCCGCTGCACACGGTTGCCGGCAGCAGCGGCAGTGTCATCGTTCAGGGGCTCGACACCTACACATACAGCGCGACGGCGGGAACGTCGCAATTCGTCGACCAGCTCGATTTCCAGGTGGGCTCGCAGTTCCTGACGGCCGATTCCTGGTACATGACGTTTCTCACCGAAAATCCGGGATCGGATGCCGCTTCCTATACCTATATCGATTTCTCGAGCGCGCCGTCCGCCGTTCAGGAATTGCTGTTCGATCCGAATACCGGCCTCGCCGATGCATTCCTGAAAGAGTTTCAGGGCGATTTTCAGATCGTGAAGAACAAGCAGGGCGATGCCACGGGAATTACCACCACCCTCAATCTGTCCAATCAGTTCATGCTCGACGTGATCGAGCCGAATTTCTCGCAAATTCTGCAGGCCGGCAATTACAAGGCGCCTGCGAGTTCGGACACGAAGAAGCCGGTCACGGCACAATACACGACACTCGTTCGCACCGGCACCGGGTCGATCGACATCGCGGCAGCGGAAGAGATCAATCTGCAAAACGGCGCGGTGACTTACGAAAACCTCGACGGCACACCGAGCACAGAGGACCAGGGGGGGTTCCAGCTTGGTGGCGCGCCGGTCTACACGGCAGGCCATATCGCGGACCTCGGCCCGCAAACTGTGGTGGATGAACTGACCGGTCAGACCTTCACCATCGATCCTTCGGCCTATGACGACACGTCGAATGTCTTTTCACAGCCGATCAATGGCGGTTATCAGTATGGCGGGCAGCCGAAGAACGGCAGCCAGAACATCGGCTTTGCCGGCATTCTGATCGCCAATCCCGTGTACGCGACCGGCGGTGGCAATGTGTCCCTCACCGCGGGGCAGGACGTGCTTTCGCGGCGCGATGTCTGGGGCGAAGAGCGGCTTGCGCAGAACTTCAACAACTTTTCCACCTTCTACAACTGGATCGGATCCGCGGACCAGGCCTGGCGTAGCGGCTCCGTCGGCGCGCTCACCAACATTCTGATCAATCCGCAGCTTTTCAGCGAAGGGGTGGGCGCTCTGGGCGGTGGCGACATTTCGGTGATCGCGGGACGCAACATTGTCGATCTCACCGTGGCCGATGACACGTCGGTGACCACCGCCGCCGTGACCAGCCAGTCCGGCACAACACCTTCCACGCTCGGTCTGTGGCAGTTCGGCGGCGGCAATGTATACATGGATGCGGGCGCCGCGCTCCTGGGTGGCAGGATCGATGTCGGCGAAGGAAGCGCGAACATTTTTGCCGGCAATATCGAGAGCGCCGGCGATATTCAGGTCGGCTACTACAGCGGCCAGCCGACCATGATGCCCGACACGCTTCGCCTTCGCCTGTCGGATGCCACGATCTCGCTTTCGACGACGGGATCGGCGGATATCGAGGGGATCGGGGCGCTTGGCGTCTATGACGAGAACAGCCGTTCGCCCTCGGATCAGAACGAGGAAAATCTCGACGCGCACGGTTTGTACAGCTCCTCGGCCGGCGTTTCGATTGTCGCCGACGGCAGCGTTTCGATCGACGATCAGTCGGTGCACATGCCGCCGAACGCGATCATTCCGGTCTTCGACCTGAGTATCGACACGGTTTCCGACACCGTCACCGGTAACATCTCTTCCGCGGTCTATCCTGGCTCGCTGAATGTGGCGTCCCTGACTGGTTCGCTCGATCTCGTCGGCGCACCGAACTCCTCAAATGCCGCGCAAGCCAGTCAGATCGTTCTTTTCCCAAGCCCGGTCGGCCAGCTCAACCTGTTCGCGGCGGCGGATATCGCACCCGTCACGATCGACATGGAAGACGGCGATCCTGGCCTTCTGCCGGGCGCGTTCTCCACCTTCACCGTCGGCGAAAATGCCAACGGCACGCTCGTGACACTCACCGGGCGCGCGTTCAGCTTTCCTGCAGTGCTGCCCAACACGACACAGGTCGAACTCGCGACCTATCACAACAGCACGCTGACCCATCTCGGCGATCCGCAACCCGTCCGTATCGATGCGGGCGGCGATATTGTCGACATGATCCTGTCGATCCCGAAGCAGGCGCGAATCTGGGCCGGCCGCGACATCATCAACATGATGTTCTTCGGCCAGAATCTTTCGCCAAGCGACATCACGCGCATTGTGGCGGGGCGCGACATCATCGCGACCACGTCGCTTGTCAGACCGGTATCCCTCAACGAGCAGGGGCAGACCGTGTTCGGCCAACCCGAACCGGCGCTCGACGGCAACAGTTTCGTGATCGGTGGGCCTGGCTCGTTCTTCCTCGAAGCGGGCCGCGATGCAGGGCCGTTCCTCAATTCCTCCGATACGAATGGCGTGGACACGAATTCGTCGGGCAGTGCTCAGCCGTCAGGCGCGGCATCCTATGGCGGCGGCATACTTTCCGTCGGCAATGACTGGAATCCATTCCTTCCGGCGACAGGCGCCAATCTCTATGTGGAATTCGGCGTCGGGAAAGGCGCCAATTTCGACGGCTTCCGCAACTACTATCTGGACCCCTCCAACTTCGGGAATCTGCCCGGCTATCTTTTCGTGCAGACCAATAACGGCACGGGAAATCTCGTGCCGGATCGCACCCAGCCGATCTATGGCCCCGTGCTGATCCAATGGATGCAGACCAATGTCGCGGCCGCACTCGAAACGACCTATGGGACCACGCAGGTTACCTATCAGCAGGCTTACACCGTGTTCACGGCGTTGCCCGAACTCGAACAGCGCGTCTTCCTGCTCGACAACATCTATTTCAATGAGTTGACGCAGACGTCCATTCCGACCTCGCTGTCCTACAAGGTCTATTCGCGGGGCTACACCGCTGTGAACCTCCTGTTTCCGGCGTCGCTCGGTTACACGCAGAACGATCTTTCCGGCGGCTCCAACGGCGCAAACGATCTCGTGGACACTGGTAATCTCGATCTGCGCCTTTCCGCGATCGAAACCACCCGGGGCGGGAATGTTTACATTCTGGGCCCGGGCGGACGCGTTCTCGCCGGGTCGACCGTTGCCACCGCCGATCAGGCGGCACGACATTCCTATATCGGTGGACAGCTGTTTGCCGGCGTCAATCTTGCCAATGGAACGTTCAATTGCAGCGTGGAAGCCGGCGTTCCCTGCGCCTCGGTCATCACCGACATTCCTCCCGGCTATGAAGGCATTCTGACATTGCGCGGTGGCTCGATCGATACGTTCACCGATCAGGATTTCCTGCTCAACCAGAGCCGTCTCTTCACGGAAGACGGGGGCAATATTGCCATGTGGTCGTCGAATGCCGATCTGAACGCCGGCCAGGGCCCGAAGACTTCGTCGGACTTTCCTCCCGTGGTGGTCGAAGTGGACGACGATGTCTACGCGCAGACCGATTCCATTGGCGGCGTGACAGGCGCCGGCATCGCGGCATTTCAGCCTGCGCCGGGGATCGCAGCACCCGACGTGTTCCTGATTGCACCGCGCGGGACGGTGGACGCCGGCTCGGCCGGCGTGCGTGTCGCCGGCAATCTTTTCGTCGCGGCCTTCTCAGTCGCCAATGCCAGCAACTTCAGTGTCGGCGGGACTGCCGTGGGGGTGCCCGGGTCCGCTGCCGTGAACGTCTCCGCCCAGACGGGGGCGAGTTCATCGGCCGCAGCCGCGTCGCAGGCCGCGCAAGCGGCGGCGAACGCCTCGGGCGGCAACGGCAGCGATGAATCCGTCATCACCGTCGACGTCCTTGGCTACGCCGGTACGGACGGCGACGACGAGAAACGCAAGCGCAAGCGCATGAACCCCTAGCGGGTTCGATATTGCCTTCCAGACCGTTCGGGCTCACCCTTGGATGCGACAATTTTCGTGGCCGTTCCGGTCATCGAAAGTGGGCCGGCGCGTTATTTAACTGGAGTTTCCCGAGCATTCCGTTCGGATTCTCGGAGAGGCGGTTCGGAACCACCGATGTCGGCACCTGCAACAGTGGCGGCGCCTCACGTCCCGCTCCAATCTCTCATCAAGCAGTTCAAACGAGGCAGTCGGGCTTAGCGCCGCAGCAGCAGGTCTCGCAGAGCGCGGCGGAGGGCGGGGCTGAAGCCAAGTGCGAGACCCGCAACGAGTGCCGCGCCGATCACTCGCGATGGCCGGCCGCCCAGGAGATCGAGAAGCTCGACTCCGAACACCTCGCTCAGGATCATCGTAAGCCGCTGTTGAAATTCACGCTTCTGGCGTCTGCGCGCACTGTTCAGCGCGAGTTTGCCGAGAACCACGGTCAGCGCGCAGAAGAGGAGGGCCGTGCCGGCCGCTGCAAGGGCGGCCAGCGGCGGCGACAGGATCAGCTCGAAAGCAAAATAGTCGGCGGCCACCAACAGCGCGAGCATCGCCGTCAGTCCGATCGCGCAACACAGCGCCACCGCGACCATGATTGATACGCGGGCGAAAAGTCCGCTCACAGAGTCATATCCCGGTGCTAGGAATTCCGGCTGCCGAACAGCAGTCCCAGTACGATGCCGATTCCAAAGGCGGTGGCGGCGGCGGTGACCGGCTTGGCTTCGATACGCTGGGTCAGCTCGTCGGCGTTTCGCTTGACCTCGTTCCACGCACGTTCACCGGTCGCGCGGGCAGCTTGTGCCGCTTCGGTTCCTGCATTGCGGGCCGTGGCTTCCAGGAGCTGGCCCAGCCTGGCGAACTCCGCCCGAAGCTGCTTCAACTCGCCCGACAGGGCTTTTACATCTGCTTCCGTTTCGGTCGTCGACATCTGCATCTCCTCTGGCCTTCGCCTTATAGCACGTGAAATCCGCCGTGCATCCCTATCCCCGATACCAGGCGGGCATGCCACGAGACCCGCGCGGTCGCCCCGCCGGAGGAAGGACACTGCCCATGCTAGAACTTATTCGTTGTCCAACGGTTTCCATCTTCATCGCCGGGGGCGCCGCCCTACATTTCTTGTCTTGCGACGGAATTGTCCGACGATCCTTTGATGTCACAGCACTGGAATGAACCTCGTGGCTTCGGGTTTCGTTGAACCTGTCTTGCACCCCAAATGGGGGGCAAATTCGCCCAAGATTACGAACGTGTCACATGTGCCCGGGAAGCCACAGAAAATGCGGCGCGAGAGTTGCTATCAGACGCGAAAGAGGTTGCATCTTGGCTCAACGGCGGCCGAACCTATGTTAAGCCAGTGGCCGAGTCGGCCCGTCATTCGTTGTGTGATGGGACTGAGAGGAGTTGGCATGCCATCCCCTATTCGAATGTTGATGGCAGGGCTGCTCCTGCTTGGCTTTTCGGGTTGTGCGACGGCGCCCGGGTCGAATTCCGCCTCGGATCAGAACGATCCTTATGAGGCCACCAACCGGAAAATCTTTGCCCTGAACCAATCCTTCGACAAGCATCTGGCCTTGCCGATTGCGACGACCTATGTGCGTGTCGTCCCCGAACCGGCACGGGACGGGATCCACAATTTTCTTGGAAACCTCGATACGCCGGTGATTTTCGCCAACGACGTGCTTCAGGGTGAAGCCAACCGCGCGGGCCAGTCGGTCGGGCGGTTTGTGATCAATTCGACCGCCGGTCTTGGCGGGTTGATCGACGTCGCTTCGAAAGTGGGCATTCCGGAACATTCTGCCGATTTCGGGGAGACTCTTGCCGTCTGGGGGGCGGGGGAGGGACCCTATATCGTCCTGCCCGGGCTGGGCCCCAGCAATCCCCGTGATGCCGTGGGCTACGCCGTCGACATGGCCCTTGATCCCTCGACCTGGATCACATGGCGCAGCAGCACCTATTTCAAGCTGGGGCGCGGTTTTCTCGAGTTGACCGACGAACGCGCCCGCAACATCGATACGCTTAACGAAATCGAGCGGACATCGGTCGATCTTTACGCGACCCTGCGCAGCCTGTATCGCCAACATCGGCAGGCAGAGATCAACCATGGCAAGCCAAACGTTCAGGATCTGCCGAGTTTCTAGCCGGGGCAACACTCGCAATCCGAAAGTCCGTCACGCGCCATGACAGCCCCTATCGTCGAGCGCATCGTTGGGTTTTGTGCCCGGCGCGCCGGGTTTGTAGTGCTGGCCTCCCTCCTCGTGGCGATTCTTGCCGGCGACTACAGCGCCATGCATTTCGCCATGAACAGCGACGTGGCTTCGCTGATTTCCTCGGATACGTCGTGGCGCAAGCGGCAGGCGGTGTTCGACGCCGAATTTCCGCAGCAGGACAACACGATCGACGTAGTCATCAATGGCGCTACGCCGGAACTCGCCGATCATGCCGCGACGGTTCTGGGAGCCGCGATGACCGCACGTCCGGATATCTTTCACTATGTGCGGCGTCCGGACGGCGGGCCCTATTTCGCACAGGAAGGTCTGCTCTTTCTTCCTGTCGCCCAGGTCAAGACGACCACCGAACAAATGATCGCCGCCCAACCCTTCCTGGGCGCCCTGGCGGCAGACCCCAGCCTTCGCGGCATCATGACAAGTCTCGACACGGCGCTCGAAGGCGTGGCGCGGGGTCAGGCGTCTCTGACGGCTCTCTCGCGACCGATCTCCGCCTTTTCGCACACCCTTTCGGGCGTGCTTGCAGATCGGCAAGTGTTTCTCTCGTGGCAAACTTTGATAACCGGAAGAGCACCCTCCGCCATCGAACTGCACCGCTTCATATCGACCAGACCCAGATTGGATCTGTCATCGCTCACGCCGGGAAAACAGGCGACGGATGCTATCAGGCAACTTTCGCGGCAGCTCAATCTCGTCCCGGACAAGGGGGTACGCGTTCGTCTTACGGGGCCGGTTCCCCTGGCAGACGAGGAATTCAATACGATCACCGAGCGCGCCCGCCTGATGGCCACACTCATGATGCTGGGTGTGCTTGCCATGTTGTGGTTCGCAGTTCATTCGGTGCGCCTGATTCTGGCCATCCTGTTCACCGTCTTCGCGGGATTGGCCATTACCACGGCCATCGGCCTTTTTGCGGTCGGTTCCTTCAACGTCATTTCGGTAGCGTTCGTCGCGCTTTTCGTGGGCCTCGGTGTCGATTTTGGCATTCAATTCTGTGTCCGCTATCGCGCCGAGCGGCACAATCGTGACGATCTCGATCTCGCATTGCGCCAGGCGGGGAGCGGTGTCGGCAATGCCTTGACGCTCGCGGCCGCGGCAACGGCGGCTGGCTTCTATTCGTTTCTGCCCACCAGTTATTCCGGCGTGGCGGAGCTGGGGTTCATTGCCGGCAGCGGCATGCTCGTGACATTTGCGCTGAGCATTACGCTCCTGCCCGCGTTGTTGAAGGTTCTGCGGCCGGGCGGAGAGCCGGATACGATTGGCTACAGCACCCTTGCGCCGCTCGACGATTTTCTGCGGCGACACAGGACATCCGTCACGACCGGCGCTCTCGTACTTGCCTTGATCTGCGTCGCTTCGCTTTCACGTCTGACCTTCGATTTCAATCCGCTCGACCTGCGCAACCAGGCATCGGAATCGGTGGCGACCGCCCTCGATCTCATCAGCAATCCGCAAACGTCACCCAATACGATCGATGTTCTGGCTCCCTCCGCCGACGCGGCAAGGCGTATGAGTCGGGCCCTCGCGGCGCTTCCATCGGTATCGCAGGTGCTCAATGTAACGAGCTTCGTGCCGGACGATCAGGCGGCGAAACTGGCTCTCATTGGCGACGCCGCCAATCTGCTCGACCCGACCCTCAATCCCTTCGTCACGCGGCCACCACCGTCGAATCCGGAAACGGTCGTCGCCCTCAGGGAAACGGCTGCAAAGCTCCAGGCCGCCGGTGCGCGCGCACCCGGAAATAGTGGCGCGCCCGCACTCCAGCTTGCCCGGGAGCTGAATGTCCTGGCCACCGGCAGCCAAACACTTCGCGCGCACGCAGAGACCGCATTCATCCCTGGCCTCAAGGCCATGCTCGATCAGTTGCGCATGGCACTTTCCGCGCGACCCGTTGCGCTTCAGACGCTGCCGAAAAGCTTCTCGAACGATTGGGTCACATCCGACGGCAAATATCGCCTGCAAATCTCTCCGGCCGGCAACGCCAACAACACATCGGTTCTCACCGAATTTACGCGCGAAGTTCGCATCATCGCGCCCGAGGCTACGGGTGCACCCATCTCGATCCAGGAATCCGCTCGCACCATCGTGCGCGCCTTCATTCAGGCCGGCGCCCTCTCGTTCCTGTCCATTGCGGTCCTGCTTTTCCTCGCGCTGCGGCGAACCCGGGACGTTGCCATTGCGCTGGCCCCCCTGGTGCTTGCCGGAGTGCTCACGCTTGGAAGCTGTGTGATCATCGGCCTGCCGATGAATTTCGCGGATATCATCGCCTTGCCGCTTCTGTTCGGCATCGGCGTCGCGTTCGATATCTACTTCGTGATGGCATGGCGATCCGGCATGCAGAACCTTCTGCGGTCACCGCTCACCCGTGCCGTGATTCTCAGCGCCGGCACGACAGCATCGGCCTTCGGTACGCTATGGCTTTCGACTCATCCGGGCCTCGCAAGCATGGGCGAACTGCTTGCCATTTCGCTGGGATGGATCCTGGCGTGCGTGTTGTTTTTCCTTCCCGCGCTGCTGGCCCAGGTGACGGCGCGTGGCGGCATGCCGGACGCGGTCTGACGGTGGTTTATTGCGGAGGTTTCGCCCCGCCGAGCAGATTGCTGGTAAGTTGATCCATCTTCGCAGCCAGCGCCGAGGCGCCGCCGCTGGCCAGCATTGCTCCGAAGTCGGAGCGGCGGGTGGCGAGTTCGCTGACATAGCCCTCAAGGAATACGTCGATCACTTTCCAGCCCTGCGGTGTTTCACGCATGCGATAGGTCAGCGGTACCGGCTTTGCGCCGTGGGGGACGAGAGTCGTCTGGACAATCTTGTCAGGCCCGCGTTCCTGGACAGTCGGGTCGACCTGGAACTGTTCTCCGTCGAATTTCGAGAAATTGGCCGCGTAACTGGCGATGGTCATGCGGCGGAAAGCCGCCGTGAGGGTGTCCTTGTCGTGATCGGCGAGCGCGGACCAGCCTGGTCCCACGATAAAGCCCACCATCGCCGGGATGTTGAACGCGGCGTCAACCGCCGGCTCCAGGGCATGATAGCGCCCTTCGATCCCCAGTTGAGGGCCATGTTTCATGGTCTCGAGCAGCGTGCCGTAAAAGCCTTGAATTTGGGCAGCGGCCGGGTCCGCCGCGCGAGCGGGTAAGACGAAGCCCAGCAGGAGGGCCAACACCGCAGCGCCCATTTTCGAGAAGGACATGGCTCCCGTATCTCCCCGGTATTTCGTGCAGGCCGGTCGCAGGGTCGCGAACAGCTCCATAGCAGAGAACGCATGGGCCGCGTTTCGGGCCTAAATGAGGCACCCGATAAGATCGGGGAGGCCAATCGGCCCGCTCTCTGCCCGCAAGCCCAATTCAGCCCGAGCGTCAGTCTGGCACGCAGAGCGGGCAGGACATCCTTCGAAGACATTTTGGACGAAACGGTGGGTCCCCGCAGAAAGACCGCGCCGGTTAACCGATCAGGTGCTCTTCGCAACGCCAATCGGTCGTGTTGCCGACCGAACTGCACACAACCGGCCGCAACTGTGGCCAGGTGGGGATATAGCGGAAAGAGAGCGATCCATCTGCGGCGCGGTAATGGAGCACAGGCGCAGACGGAAGGCTGGGGAGATAGGTGGGTATCAACTCCTCAAGCGTCCGCGGGAAGGCTGCCTTGTCGCGGTGATAGCTCTCCAGCGCCATCATCACTTCATTGGCACTGCGGCGCAGGTTCAGTCCATCGGGATCCTGGGCGACCGGATAGACCGAGCACGAGCCAAGAAAGACGGCGGTGAGCAACAGGACGGCGCGGCGCATGATCTCCTCGGAGTGCGAAGAACGGAGAGCTTACCCGGTCAGGGCCTTGACGAGATAGGGGAGACTTTTGTCCATCCGGTAGTCGACCGAGGAATGGTTGTCGGGAAACTCTTCGTAGACGTGGGGGATGCCCAGCCGTTCGAGCGCCCGGTGGAAACGGCGGGCGCCATAGACCAGATTGTATTGATCCACATCGCCGCAATCGATGTGCAGGGCCTTGAGCGCCGCAAGGCCACGCCCATGGCTCTCCACGAGAACCACAGGATCCCAGGCCTTCCAGCGTCGCCAGGCAGCCTCGTCCAGTTCGCAGGTTTCGGGATCGACGGGCAGGCGAATCCCGAAAGGCGAGGCCGGATCGGGATCGTAGGTCGCGCACATGGCGAGCGTCATCAGATCGTGGACGTCGCCATCCTTCACCTTCGGCGCCGCGAAGAAAGCAGTCATCCATTTCTCGACGGAACCGCCGGTTTTCGCGAGGGCTCGCAAAAGGCGTGGGAACTCCGGCAGGTAACAATGTTCGAACGCCATGTCGCCGGAATGGCAAGCGGCGGCACTCCAGAAATCGGGGTAGAGAAGCGCATGCACGATTGCGCCGTAACCACCCGAGCTCTTGCCGAACAGGCCGCGCCTTCCTGCGCCGCCGCAGCGGAATTTCTCTTCCACCAGCGGCACGGCTTCTATGCGCAGAAAATCCGCCCAGGCGCCCATGGCAGCGCTGTTGATGTATTGGTTGCCGCCGAGCTGCGTGAAGCAGTCCGGAAAAGCCACCACGGCTGGCGGCATGGCACCCGAGGCAATGAGCCTGTCGAGGCGCTCGGGAACGTTTTCGGCGAAATTCTTCCAGTTGGTGTGCGCAGGGCCGCCGGCAGTAAATCCGACAAGATCGACGAGCAGCGGCAGGCCTTGCGGTTCCCTTGCGGCCGGAACGTAGACGTCGACGAGCCGGGTCGATGGATCGCCCAGAAGATTGCCCTCTAGCACCCGACTCTCAAGCACCAGACGATGCACTGTCCCTGCAGGGATACTGGAATCGCGCCTCATACCGGACGCGTGACGTCTGCCAGCCACACCCGGGTCTCGTCATCGACCAGAGGCGACAAGGTTTCGCGCACGCGCAAATGATAGGCGTTCAGCCAGTTGCGTTCGTCCTCGCTGAGCAGCCTGGGTTCGACAAGTCCACGATCGATCGGCGCCAGCGTGATCGTCTCGAAACGCATCATTCCGCGATCGCCGCCTGCAATCTTTTCAGGCTCGGACACAACGATGAGGTTTTCGATGCGGATGCCGTATTCGCCGGCCTTGTAATAGCCGGGTTCGTTCGAACAGATCATGCCGGGTTTCAGGGCCTGGGTGATCGGCCGCTTCGAGATGTTCTGCGGTCCTTCATGCACCGACAAATACGAGCCGACACCATGACCGGTGCCGTGATCGTAATCGAGACCCGCTTCCCAGAGCGGACGGCGCGCGAATGCGTCGAGAGCCGCGCCACTGGTGCCCTCCGGAAAGCGTGCAGTTGCGAGCGCGATGTGGCCTTTGAGAACGCGCGTGAAGCGATCCCGCATTTCATCGGTCGGTTCGCCGACAATGACGGTCCGGGTCACGTCGGTTGTCCCGTCCGGATATTGCGCGCCGGAATCGATGAGATAGATCTCGTTTCGATGGATCGTGCGATTGCTGGAACGTGTCACGCGGTAGTGCGGAATTGCCGCGTGGGGCGCTGCGCCGGAAATCGAATCGAAACTGAGATCCACCAGCGAATCGATGGAACGCCTGTATCCTTCAAGCGCTTCCGCAGCTTCGATTTCGCTGAGATGGCCATTGGGAGCTTCGCGCGCAATCCAGGCGAGAAAGCGGGTCAGGGCCGCTCCGTCGCGGATATGGGCCAGGCGGGCGCCCTCGATTTCCACGGCATTCTTGCATGCCTTTGGCAATTGGCAGGGATCAGCGCCGCGCCGCGCCGTCGCGCCCGCCCGTTCCAGCCGATCGAACACCGCCGAGGCGCAATTGGCAGGATCTGCGAGCACCGTTTTGTTCTTCAGATCGTCGAGCCCTCGTGAAAACTGCTGCGGCTCTTGCAGACGCACGGCGTTGCCGAGATGCTGAATCAACTCAGGCGAGCTCTTGCGCGCGTCCATGAAAAGATCGGTCGAGCCGTCCGCGTGCAAAATGGCGAAGGCGAGCGCAAAGGGTGTATGCGGGATATCGCCCCCGCGCATATTGAGCAGCCAGCAGATCGAATCCGGCGCGGTGATGATGCTGGCATCGACCCCTTGCTGCTTTAATTCTTCCGCGATGCGCATGCGTTTGGATTCGGCGGATTCGCCAGCGAAGGAGAGCCCGTGCGGCACGGCCTTGGCGAGCGGCGGCCCGGGTTGGTCCGCCCAGACGGCGTCGATCGGATTGGTGTCGCACGGCACCATTTCGGCACCGGCCTGCTTCGCCGCGGCGCGCAGGCTGTCCACATTGTTCGCGGTATGGAGCCATGGATCGTAACCGATCCGCATGCCCGCCCGTGCACATGCCTGAATCCAGGCGACCGGGCCCTCGGCCACCAGATCGCGGGGCTCGAACAGGCGCGTGTCGGTCTGCTGGCGGACCTGCAGCGTGTAGCGGCCGTCGACGAAGACGGCTGCCTTGTCATCGAACACGACGGCCGCGCCGGCCGACCCGGTAAAGGCTGTCAGCCATGCCAGCCGCTCGGCGCGCTTGGGCACATATTCGCCCTGATGCTCGTCAACACGGGGGACCAGAAACCCGTGAAGCCCTCGCCGCGCCAGTTCGGCCCGCAAGGCGGCAAGCCTCGGTGCGCATTGGGCGGCGTCGGATTGATCGTCGAAACTTTGGAAGGGTTGTGTCTTGTCCATGGGGGCGGAACTTATCCCTGTCGCTGCGGCCTCTCAAGCAGCAGTGATGACCAGGCGGCATCGCGCCGGCGCGACCTAAGGACCAGCCCTTGCGCCCGGTAGAAGCCCAGGACCAGATCCTCTTGCCAGCGCAGGAGGCCGGAGAGGACCACCAGTCCTCCAGGCGTGAGTGCTGCCGAGATGGCCGGCGCCAGTCGGGTGAGTGGACCGGCGAGAATATTGGCGAGGATCAGATCATAGGGACCGTTGGCACGGAGCGTCGGATTTTCGAGCCCTTCCGCCGTCACCGCCCGAACGAACGGGCCCACATTGTTGGCGATTGCGTTCTCTCGCGCGACCGAAACGGCGATCGGATCGATATCCGAGGCCATTACCGTCCTGCGCCAAAGCTTTGCCGCTCCGATGGCCAAAAGACCCGTGCCGCAGCCCAGATCGAGGATGCGTCCAAAGCGCCTGCATCTTGCCAGATCGCTCAACGTGGCAAGGCACAGAGCCGTCGTCTCATGGTGTCCGGTGCCGAAAGCGAGTCCGGCTTCGATCCGGATGGGGATGACGCCCGCCGGGACTTTTCCATGGTCATGGGCGCCATAGACGAAGAAGCGTCCGGCCCTGACCGGCGGAAGACCCTCCTGCGAAAGGCGGATCCAGTCTGCGTCGGGAAGAAGTGCAACCTCGACCTCACGACCCAGCAATGTCGCGAGAAAATCGCCGTCCGGTCTTTCGGCATAGAGCGCTTCGACCGTGGCGTCGGGTCCGAAGGGATCCTCCTCGATGACAATGGCCTGGGGTTCGGGTGGCGTGATCTCGAGAGCCGCAACGATGTCTGCTGCACCGGCCTTGGCTGTTGCGATGGAGGCCTTCCAGATGGGCGCGAGTGTCATCATGGGTGGATTTGATCTGCCTTGGGTGGGTTGTCAAAGACAGCTTTCAAGAGGCCGCGGCCACGGGGAATGACGCAACAGGGTTGCGGATTGCGGGGTTGATTGGCGGGTGAAAATGGCCTTTTCGTTGTGCTGCAATTGCAAATGGTAGGTCCGATGTCATTTTCCATTCACGACGCATCCATTCCGCCGATGATCCGAACGCTCGAGAGTCTGGTGAAGATTCTCGACAAGGCGACAGCCCAGGCCGAAGAGAAGAAGATTCCTCTGAGCGAACTTCTGGAAGCGCGCCTGGCGCCCGACATGCTTCCCTTCCCTCGCCAGATTCAAATCGCGAGCGATGCGGCCAAAGGCTGTGGTGCCCGCCTGGCCGGAATCGAGCCCCCCAGCTTTCCCGACACGGAGACGACCTTTCCGGAACTTCGCGATCGCGTCGTCAAGACGATCGACTTCTTGAAGACCGTGCCGGCGGACAAGCTGCAGGGAGCCGAGGACCGCACGATCACCCTGAAATTCCCGCAAGGAGAGATGAGCTTTTCCGGCAGGGACTTCCTTACCAATTTCGCACTGCCGAATTTTTATTTCCACGTGACGACGGCCTATGGGCTCCTGCGCCACAAGGGTATTGCCATCGGCAAGATGGATTACCTCGGCGGCTGATTGCGCGCGGCGCGTTGCCATGTGTGGCGAGGCGCCGCAAGCCGTCGCGGGACACTGGGCCCGGTGCGCTGCCCAGCGGCGGTATCCTTGTGAGTCAGATGGTACTGCGGGCTGCGCAGCCCATTGCAGGCAGATCAGGTAGCCGTCCGGCCCGGAGATCTAGACGAGCCACACGAGAAGAAACGCCGAGGTCGCCACGGCTGCGGCCGCTGTATACGTCATCCATGGTGCCCAGCCCTGGCGGGAAGGACGTTGCGCCAGCAGCGTACGCGGATTGACGGGGTAAGTCGGGCGTCGCACCAAGGTTGGCGCGCTGGTGCTGAAATTCAATCGGCTCATAAACCACCCCATCATCTGCCTGCCGGCCCGAAATGGGACATTTCGCGTGTCCCGCGGGCTCGTTAAGGTGTGATGAGAGCAAGCCACAGGCCATCGGCGCGGGCCGATGCGCACATTTGTGTTTTGCAGCGGCCGGCCAGGTGCCGGCCGAGGTCATGGAGCCGCGCGGGCCACGAGTTCGGCTTCGGCTGCATCGCTGTTGGATGCCGTGCCGCTGACGCCGAGGTCCGTCGCCTCGCCGAACACGTCATATTGGAAGTGTGAACTTGGCGACGTCAGTGTTTGTGGCGAGGGTGCAAAGAGCATCGGATGCTGCAAGGCCTTCTTGCTCCAGCTGCCCGATGCGAGCGAGGTCGTATCCGTCACATTGACCTTCAATCCTTCGATCTCGAGCGACGATTTGAACGAGAGAACGTCCGCCTTGGTGCCGAGCTTGATCGTCATCGTGGAGCGGGATGTGGATTGATAGTCCGTTCCATTGACATCGACCACGATGGCGCCAGCCGGCAGATGATAGCTCGACGAACTTCCTGTGGTCTTGTAAGGCTTGAGCCCCTCGCTCGCCGTGACCGTGACGGTTGCGCTCTCGCCATTCAGCCCGGCGGGATCGCTTCCCGACAACACCGGCCCCAGCGTGGCGTCGAGCGAAATCGTAAGCATTTTTGCTGCTGGCCAGTCGGCTGACTGTGCCGACGCGGCGCCAGCCATCGCCACGATGGCGGTCAGACCCAGCAAAGACGTGCGTATTGCCCCGCATAGCATCGGAAAGCCCCCCTAGTTGAAAATGCTCCGGGGAGCATACAGGAGTTCCACTTCAGAAGCGATAGTGTTGCGCCCGCTGCGTGAACGCGTTCGGAATTTTTCTGCAAGAGCTAACTACTGCGCCGGCCGATGCCGAGAGGGCGAACCGAGCCCGCGCCGTATGGCGACCGTGGCCGGATTGATGCCGAACCTGCCAGCCAGGTCCCTCAACCTCGCCTGACTATTTTGTACTGCTCGACGGACCGCCTCAGGCGTTGCGCCGCTGCCGGAAGGAATCTGTCCAACAAATCATCCCTCCGGAGGTCGTGATAGAGCGCACCACGATTCTCCGGGATAAGACACCCAGCAGATGGCGCGAGAAAGTGGCGATTCGATTGGTCGGCAAGTGGGTTCGCATGGCTTGCTGCGGGGAGACACGATGCACACCTCGCAGAAGCCTTCGTCACGCCCGTGTCACGAACTGGTCGATGACGCGCTTCACGCCGGCCTTGTCGAAATCCACGGTGAGCTTGTTGCCCTCCACCGTGCTCACCCGGCCATAGCCGAATTTCTGATGGAAGACGCGTTCGCCGCGCGAATACGCCGCCGATTGCGGATCGGTTGTCTGCACCACATGCGCCTGCCCCTCGATCAGTGGCGGACGCGTTCGCTCCGGATTTGCGGCCCGATTGGCCTGTGCGCGACGCCAACCCGGGCTGTCATACGTGCTGGCAAAGCCCGCACTCGCGGCATTGTCGCGAAAACCCGCATAGCCGCCATAAAAGCCTTCGTCGATCACGGCATCGACATGCTCCTGGGGCAATTCGGTGGTGAAGCGCGAGGGCAGGGCGCTTTGCCATGAACCATGTACGCGGCGATTGGCAGCAAAGCTTACCCGCGCACGCAATTTCGCCCGGGTGATGCCGACATAGGCGAGGCGGCGTTCCTCTTCGAGGCCCGCCAGACCCTTCTCGTCCATGGAACGCTGCGAGGGAAACAATCCTTCCTCCCACCCCGGCAGGAAGACCGTATCGAATTCGAGCCCTTTCGCCGCGTGCAGTGTCATCACGTTGACGCGGTCCTCGCTCTCGTTTTGCTCGAGTTCCATGACCAGCGAAACATGTTCGAGAAATCCAGCCAGCGACTCGAACTGCTCCATCGACCGAACGAGTTCCTTCAGGTTCTCCAGCCGGCCCGGTGCCTCGGCCGATTTGTCGTTCTTGAGCATGTCGGTGTAGCCGGACTCGTCGAGCACGATCTCGGCAAGTTCGGCCTGGCCCAGATGCCTGGCGCTCTCGCTCCAGCGCGCGATCATCGCAGCCAATTCGCCGAGTGCGCGGCGCGCCTTGGGCGGGACTTCGTCGGTCTCGGCGATTTCGCGCGCGGCCGCAAGCAGCGGCAATCCTCGCACTTTCGCGAAGCCATGGAGCGTCGCCACGCTCGCATCGCCGATGCCGCGCTTGGGCCGATTGACGATGCGCTCGAAAGCGAGATCGTCGTCGCCCTGCGCCACGAGGCGGAGATATGCCATTGCGTCGCGAATTTCCGCCCGCTCATAGAAACGCGGACCACCGATGACCCGATAGGGAATGCCGAGCGTCAGAAAGCGGTCTTCAAATTCGCGCATCTGGAAGCTCGCACGGACGAGCACGGCCATCTGCACATAGAGATGACCCTGCTGGTGCAGCGATTCGATGTCGGTGGCGATGGCGCGTGCCTCCTCTTCGGCGTCCCACACGCCTTGCACGCGGATGCGTTCGCCGGCATCGCCTTCGGTCCACAGCGTCTTGCCGAGACGGCCCTTGTTGGCCGCGATGAGGCCTGAAGCCGCGCCGAGGATGGATGGCGTGGAGCGATAATTGCGCTCCAGGCGGATGACTTTCGCGCCCGGAAAATCTTTTTCGAAGCGCAGGATGTTCTCGACCTCGGCGCCCCGCCAGCCATAGATGGACTGGTCGTCATCGCCCACCACGCAGATATTGCCGCCGCTGCCGGCGAGCAGACGCAGCCAGAGATACTGGACGATGTTGGTGTCCTGATATTCGTCGACCAGCATGTAGCGGAAGCGCTCGCGATACTCGGCGAGGATGTCGGGCTTCGTCTTCAGGATTTTGAGCGTGTCGAGCAGCAGGTCGCCGAAATCGGCGGCATTGAGCGATTTGAGCCGCTCCTGATAGTCGCGATAGAGCGCGCGGCCTCTGCCGAAGGCGTAGGCATGCGCTTCGCCCTCCGGCACGTCCGCAGGCGCCAATCCTTTATTCTTCCAGCCGTCGATCAGCACGGCCAGTGTGCGTGCCGGCCAGCGCTTCTCGTCGATATTGGCGGCATCCACCACCTGCTTGATCAGCCGGAGCTGGTCGTCGGCATCGAGGATGGTGAAATTGGATTTGAGCCCGGCCAGTTCGGCATGGCGACGCAGCATGCGCGCGCCGATGGAATGAAAGGTGCCCAGCCATTGCATTCCCTCGACCACGCCGCCGATCAGCGCGCCGATGCGCTCCTTCATTTCGCGCGCGGCCTTGTTGGTGAAGGTGACGGCGAGCATCTGGCCGGGCCATGCGCGACGCGTCGCAAGAATGTGCGCCAGCCGCGTGGTGAGCACACGCGTCTTGCCCGTGCCGGCGCCCGCGAGCACCAGTACCGCACCGTCGACGGTCATCACCGCCTCGCGCTGCTCCTTGTTCAGCCCTTTGAGGTAGGGGGGCTCCGCGCTCAGGATGCGCGACTGCGCTTCCTCGCCAAAGGCGGCATCCAACGGATCAAGGAAGGGGTCATCGGCGATCATGAGGGCTCAAGTTTATCGCAAAATTGCGCAGCGAATCGACTCTCTTCGCCAGTGATTGACGCGACGGCCCCACTCATCGCGCCGGATTGATGAGCATGTCGTTTGTGGGAGTACAATTCGAGAATTCTGCGTGATCGCCGGAAAGTCGAACGCGGCCCTCCGCCAGCAGGCGCAGCGCGAGCGGATAGAGTTTGTGTTCGGCGCCGAGCGTCCGCGCGGCGAGCGTATCCTCCGTGTCGTCAGGCAAAACGGGCACAGCCGCCTGGGCGATGATAGGGCCGGAATCGAGTTCCGGTACCACAAAATGCACCGTGCAGCCGCTGATGCGCACGCCGGCTTCGAGCACGCGCCGGTGCACATCGAGTCCTTTAAAAGACGGCAGCAGCGACGGGTGGATGTTGACCAGGCGGCCCTTCCAGCGTTCCACAAAAGGGCTCGACAGTACGCGCATGAAGCCCGCCAGACATGCAAGCTCGGTTCCCGCCGCGCGCAGCCGCGCATCGATGGCGGCGTCGAAAGCCTCGCGCGTCGCATGCTCTCCATGACGCACGATATGAGTTGGAATTTGCGCGCGTTTGGCGCGCTCAAGCCCTCCGACATCGGGGACATTGGAAATCACGCATGCGATCTCGGCAGGAAAATCCCTGTCGGCGCAGGCATCGATGAGGGCCTGGAGATTGCTGCCTCGTCCCGATATCAGGACGGCGGTTCGTGTCCGCGCCGTCACAGGGCGAGTGCGCCGCGATAGCGCACGCGCGGTTCACCATCGCCGCTCGCAAGCGTGCCGATGGGCCGCGCTTTGTCGCCGGCGCCAGCAAAGGCAGATACGCAGGCCTCGGCATGTTCAGGCGCCGCGATCGCCACCATGCCGATGCCGCAATTGAAGGTGCGCAGCATTTCGTCGGAGGCGATGCCGCCCGCGCGCGACAGCCAGCCGAAAACCGGCGGCGGTGTCCACGCGCCAAGATCGATCTCGGCGTCCAGTCCTTCGGGAAGGGCCCGCGGCAGATTGTCCGTGACGCCGCCCCCGGTGATATGCGCGAAGCCTTTCACATGAGGCAGGGCGGCGAGTGCGCCCGTCACATAAAGTCGGGTGGGCTCCAGCAGCGCTTCGCCGAGGCTTGTGCGTGGATCGAAGGAAGCAGGCGCGTCGAATGCCAAAGCATTGTCACTGACGAGACGGCGAACCAGGGAATAGCCGTTGGAATGAACGCCCGACGAGGCCACGCCGATCACGACGTCGCCCGCGCGCATGTCTGCACTGCGCGGCAACACCGCGCCGCGTTCGACGCCTCCTGCCGCGAAACCTGCGAGGTCGAAATCGCCCTTGCCGTAGAACCCCGGCATTTCAGCCGTCTCGCCGCCGATCAGGGCGCAGCCGCACGCCGAACAGGCCCGCGCAATGCCGGCCACAACCTCGGCCGCCTGATCGACATCGAGTTTGCCGGTCGCGAAGTAGTCGAGGAAGAAAAGCGGCTGGGCGCCCTGCACCACGATGTCGTTCACACACATCGCCACCAAATCCTGCCCGATCGTGCCGAATCGGCCGGTTTCGATGGCGATCCTGAGCTTTGTGCCGACACCGTCGGTCGCTGCCACCAAAATCGGATCCTTGAAGCCGGCGGCCTTGAGATCGAAGAGCCCGCCAAATCCTCCCAGATCGGCGTCCGCGCCCGGGCGTCGAGTTGCCCTGGCCAGTGGCGCGATTCGGTCCACCAGTGCGTCGCCGGCGTCGATATCGACTCCGGACTGGCGGTATGTCAGGCCGTTGCGGCCGAAGGAGGATTTCGAGTTCATCTGCGCCCGTCGTTTAAGGGTGCGCTACTGCCCGGGCAAGGCCGGAGCGTCATGCTTTCGCAAGACGAGCCGCACCAGTATAGTCCGGTTGCCGAAGGAATGTTTCATGCGCACCCTGTTGCTCTTGTGCCTTGCCTGTATTGTCGGTTGCCTGTCCGTCTCTATTGCGGCGGCGGACGATCCCTATACGGTCAGCGGGATCGTAGTGGATGCGAGTGCGCCCTCTGCTGTCGAGGCCCAGACCATTGCGATCAATCAGGGCCGCGACAAGGCCTGGACCAAGCTCTATCGCCGTCTGACCAAGGCGCAGGACTGGCCGCACCAGCCTCAACTCGACACGACTACGTCGCAGCGTCTCGTCCGATCGTATCAGTCCAGCAATGAGCGGCGATCCACGACACGATTCGTGGCCAGCATGACCTATGTGTTCAATCCCGAGGCCGTGCGCCGCATTCTTCGCCAGGCCGATATCGCCTTTGCCGACGCCCAGGCGCATCCCATTCTGGTCATTCCACTTTCCCCAGGTTACGCGTCGCACGCGCCCTGGACACAGGTCTGGAACAACCCCCGCTTTTCGCAGGGCGCCGTGCCGCTGGTGTTGCCTATTGGGGATGCCGTGGATGAATCCGCACTCTCCGGCGTCAAATTCGGCAAGGTCTCCTGGGCCGAGATCGAGCCGGTGGCTTCGCGGATGCATGCCAAGGAGGCGGTGCTCGCGCTGGTCCAACCAGGTCCGAACCAGCTCATTGTGAAACTGATGCGTGTGGGGCCCGGCAACTCGCCGCCGATTCCCGATGCGACCGCCGCAGTACCGCCCAAGACGCCGCAGCCGAAGGCGCTTTCCGCTGCAGCGGATGCGGCGGCGTCGGCGATTGCCGACGCCTGGAAGGCGCACGCCGCCGTGGATTTCGGCAAACGTACGAGGCTGGTGGCCTCGGTCCACGTCGAAACCCTCGAGGCCTGGAGCCAAACGCTTCAGAAGCTGGCCTCGATCTCGACGGTCGCCGACGTCAACGTGGCGGCAATGGATATCGGCGAGGCGAAGGTCGCCATCTCCTATGTCGGAACCCAGGAACAGCTGAATGACGCGCTCGGTCGCGCCGGTCTCGTTCTCTCGAGCGAGGAGGGCCAGACATGGCTGAAATCGTCGAGTACTACGGGCGCGGTCGATCAGTGAGATTTTTGCGCCACCTGCCTAATTGTCTGACGGGACTAAGACTCGCCGCGGCGCCGGCGCTGGCCTTTTTGCTGGTTACGGGCGCCGACCGGGCCGCGCTCGGCGTTTTTGCGTTTGCCGGTTTGAGCGATGCAGCCGATGGGTTTCTCGCCAAGAGGTTCAACATGGCGACCCAGTTCGGCCGCTATCTGGATCCGGCGGCCGATAAGCTCCTGATGCTGGCCTCTTTTTTGGCGCTCTCGGCGCTGCATGTCGCACCCCTCTGGCTCACGGTCCTGGTAATCGCGCGCGACGCGGCGATCCTCCTGGGAATTTTTCTCGCCCATCTGCTCGACCTGCCGGTCCGCGTCGCGCCCTTGATGATCGGCAAGGTGAGCACCGCCGTTCAGCTCGGCTATATTGCGCTTGCGCTTTTGATGCTGGCTTTTGGTCTTCATTGGCCCACCGTTGAGCGCTTCGCCGAGGATTCGGCGGCATTTTTCACGGTCGCGTCCTGGCTTGGCTATGGATGGCTGGGTGTACGTGCCCTGCTGCAGCGGCGGCGTTTGCCGGTTCCCGCCGTGGAGGGCCATGGCTAGGCAGCTGCCTCTTCCACTCGCGCCGCGTGCCGCCCTGACCCGAGCGGATCTGATCGTCACCCCTGCGAACCACGAGGCCGTCGCCTTCATTGACGCATGGCCCGATTGGCCCGTGCCGGCGGCCGCGTTTCATGGGCCGCAGGGCTGTGGAAAGACACACCTGATATCGGTCTGGCACGCGATGTCGGGTGCCAGCCGTATCGCAGCCTCCGTGCTTTCAGCCTGCGAGGAATTGGATGGGGGGCCTGTGGCCATCGAGAACGTCGACGCCTCGGCTGCGACCATGGAGCGCGACCGCCTTCTGTTCGCCGCGATCGAAGGCGCCACTCGGGAGAGGCCTGTCGTTCTGACCGGGCGGACACCGCCCCCGACATGGAATTGCGCCCTTCCAGACCTCTCGTCGCGCATGGCGTCTTTGACGACTTTTGCCCTTTGGAGGCCTGACGACGGCCTCCTGGCCGCGCTCGCCCGCAAATTGTTCGCGGATCGTCAGCTCGACGTTCCCCCCGCCGTGGTCGATCGCATGCTCGTTTCCCTCGAACGCTCGCCGGGCGCGTTTCGCGACTTCATCGCCTTGGCCGACGCCAAGGCGCTCGCGGAAGCACGACCGATCACAATCGGCCTGGTTCGGGAGCTCCTGGCGGAGTGCGATCAGGCTGCAATGACAGATTCACATGATTCCGCTAGCCTGCGCCCTGATCCGCGGTGAGCAGCGCCATGTCCCGAGCCCAATCGAGCGCCGAAATCCTCCTGCCTGAAGGAGATCGCGAGATGCTGCCCCTCGAGCCGCTTCGTGAGGCCATCTCAAAGGTCGCGCCGGTCGATCCCAAATCGCCGGACCGTTTCATCAATCGGGAACTCTCATGGCTGGCTTTCAACCGGCGGGTCCTCGAGGAGGCCGGCAATTTGCGCCACCCCCTTCTGGAACGGTTGCGCTTCCTGTCAATTTCGGCCTCGAACCTCGATGAATTCTACATGGTGCGCGTGGCCGGCCTGAAGGGCATGGTGTCGGCCGACCTGACCTCGAACAGCGACGACGGCCTCACGCCGGCGCAGCAAATCGAACGCGTGGATCTTGTCGCGGGCCGCCTGATCGCCGATCAGCAGGGCATGTGGGCCAGGCTGCGCACCGAGTTGAAGGCCGCCGGCATCGAAGTCCTCTACCCCGAAGATTTGTCGGAGGCGGACCGTGCATGGCTGGAGACGGAGTTTCGCGAGCAACTCTTCCCGGTTCTGACACCGCTCGCCATCGATCCTGCGCATCCCTTTCCATTCATTCCCAATCTTGCCTTCACGCTCGCGCTGCAGTTGCTGCGCAAACGCGACGGCAAAGCGGTCACCGCGCTCCTTCCCGTGCCGCCGCAGCTCAGGCGATTCGTTCGTCTGCCCGGCGAAGGTCGGCCGGCGCGGTTTCTTGCGTTGGAGAACGTGATCGGGCTGTTTTTGGGGCGCCTTTTTCCCGGTCACACGGTACTCGGCTCCGGGCTTTTCCGCATTGTACGCGACAGCGATGTCGAGGTTGAAGAAGAAGCTGAGGATCTCGTCCGCCTGTTCGAAAGCCTGCTGAAGCGCCGGCGCCGCGGCTCGGTCATCCACATGATCTGCAGCGCGTCGATGCCGGAAGAGCTCAAGAGTTTCATTGCGGATCGTCTCGATCTCGACAACTCGGAACTCGTAATCGTCGACCAGCTGCTCGGTCTTTCCGATACGAACGCGCTCATTTTGCCCGAGCGGCCCGATCTGCAATTCAAGCCATTCAATGCGCGTTTTCCCGAACGCATCCGTGATCACGGCGGTGACTGCTTTGCCGCAATTCGCGCCAAGGACATTGTCGTTCATCACCCGTTCGAAAGTTTCGACGTCGTAGTGCAGTTCCTCCGGCAGGCGGCGGCCGATCCGGGCGTGGTCGCCATCAAGCAGACATTGTATCGCACCTCGCAGGATTCACCGATCGTCAAGGCGCTGATCGAGGCTGCTGAAGCAGGGAAATCGGTGACGGCGCTGGTCGAACTCAAAGCCCGGTTCGACGAAGCGGCCAACATTCGCTGGGCCCGCGATCTCGAGCGTGCCGGCGTGCAAGTCGTCTACGGCTTTATCGATTTCAAGACCCACGCCAAGGTCAGCCTCGTGGTGCGACGCGAAAGCGGAAGACTTCGAACCTATGTGCATTTCGGCACCGGCAACTATCATCCGGTAACGGCCAAGATTTATACCGACCTTTCCCTGTTCTCTGCCGATCCCGCGCTCGGCCGCGACGCCGGACAGGTCTTCAACTATGTCACGGGGTACGCCGAGCCGGTCGGCCTGGAAAAGATTGCGCTTTCACCGCTCTCCCTGCGCGGCAAGCTCGTCGACGCGATCCAGGAGGAAATCGGCCACGCCCATGCCGGGCGGCCAGCGGCAATCTGGGTCAAACTCAATTCCCTTGTGGATGCCGCGCTGATCGATGGCCTTTATCGCGCCAGTCAGGCGGGCGTGCAGATCGAACTCGTCGTCCGCGGCATCTGCTGCTTGCGTCCCGGTGTTCCGGGACTTTCCGACAACATCCGCGTCAAGAGCATCATCGGGCGATTTCTCGAGCATGGCCGCATCGTCTGCTTTGGCGGAGGACATGGTTTGCCTTCGCCAAAGGCCAAGGTCTTCATTTCCTCGGCCGACTGGATGCCGCGCAATCTCGACCGCCGTGTCGAGACGCTGGTACCGATTGAAAATCCGACGGTGCACGAACAGGTGCTCGGGCAGATCATGGTGGCGCTGCTCAAGGACCGGGCGCAGAGCTGGCACATGGCCCCCGACGGCACCTACACGCGCGATGCGCATTCCGAACGCGCCGACGCATTTTCGGCACATACCTATTTCATGACGAACCCGTCGCTGTCTGGTCGCGGCCGGGCACTAAAGATGACAGCGCAGCAGACATCAACCAAATCCTCATCGCGCTGAGTGCGGAATGACGAACACGATCGCGACACCGGGCGAAATGCGGCCGTCCTACGCCGCGAAACCGTCGCGTGGCCGCAGCGCACCGTTCGCCGTCGTCGATATTGGCTCGAATTCGGTGCGTCTTGTCATCTACGAATCTGTCTCGCGCACGCCTGCCGTCGTTCACAACGAAAAGGCCATCTGCGCCATCGGGCGCGACATGGTCACGGCCCGCAGGCTCCACGAAGAGGGCATGCGGCTGGCGCTCGAATCGCTCGCGCGCTTCCGCCTCCTGACCGATGCCCATCGGGTCGATCTGCGCGATGCCGTTGCAACGGCAGCGGCACGCGACGCATCGAACGGTCAGGAGTTTGTGCATCGTGCGCAGGTAGCCCTCGGTGCGCCGATCCGCGTTCTGTCGGGCGAAGAGGAAGCGCGGCTTGCCGCGAAAGGTGTCCTGGCCGGTATCCCCACAGCCGATGGCCTGGTCGCCGATCTCGGCGGCGGCAGTCTCGACATGGTCACGGTCAAGGATGGTCAGACGGGCGGGGCCATGACGCTGCCGTTCGGCCCACTTCGCCTCCTCGATGCGGCGAGAGGAGACCCCGAGCGGGCGCGCGAACTGGTGGATGCGAGCCTCGGGCGGGTGCGGGAACTGGGGCCGCTTAAGGGGCGGACGCTCTATGCCGTGGGCGGCGTATGGCGCAGTTTTGCCCGCGTCGACATGGAGGGACTGAACTACCGCCTGCACGTGCTTCACGACTACGAAATTCCGGCCGCACGTGCACTCAAGCTCGCCCGCGTGGTGTCACGGCTGTCGCGCAAATCCCTGGACAAGATGCGCATCGTGTCCAAGAGAAGAGCGGAGGCGCTTCCGTTCGGGGCCATCGTGCTCGAGCATCTGCTCCAGACGACGGGCCTTGAGCGCGTGGTGATTTCTGCTTATGGGCTGCGCGAGGGATTGCTCTACGACCGGCTATCGTTGGAGGAACGCGCGAAGGATCCGCTGATCGCCTTCGCGGCGGCGACGAACCAGCGCATCAGCCGCACGCCCGATCATGCCCGGGAAATGTTCGACTGGCTGACGCCCCTGTTTGACGAGGAAACGGAGGCGCGCCGCCGCATCCGCCTCGCAGCTTGCCACTTTTCCGATACGGGCTGGCGCCGCCATCCCGATGACCGGGCCGTGGGCACGTTCAATCAGGTATTGACGGCGCCGTTCGCCGGGGCGACCCATCCAGAGCGGGTGCTCATAGCCACTGTCATGTTCCATCGCTATTCCGGAGACGGCGATTATCCGGGAGAAATCGCCCTGGGCGGCCTTCTCAGCGCCGAAGACGGTGTTCTGGCCCTCAGGCTCGGCCTCGCCATGCGGCTGGCCTTTGCCTTATCGGCCTCCGCCGGAGGCGAGTTGTCGCACTATCGTTTGAGGCCTTCCTCTGGGCGTCTTCAGCTCGAGATTTCCCGCCGCAGGGCCATGATTGCGGGTGAACCGGTGCATAAACGGCTCGCCGCGCTTGCCGCGCTCATGGGTCGCAAGAGCGAGATTGTGATCGCCTGACTTGCCTCGCCATCGGCAAGGGCGCTTAAAGGGTTCCGCGCGCAGCCTATATTAGGGGCACACTGGGAGGGGCTCACCGGAGAAGGGATGAGCCAAAGGAGAGTTTCATGGGTGCGTTGAGCATCTGGCACATACTTATCCTCGCGATTGTCGCCCTGCTTCTGTTTGGCGGCCGCGGCAAGATTTCCGACCTGATGGGGGACGTGGCCAAAGGAATCCGGAGCTTCCGCAAAGGGTTGAACGAGCCTGACGAGGACCATGCGATCGCCGACCGCCGCGAAGAGACGGCCCGCAAGGACACGAACGCCGGTCATTAGGGCCGGTCGTTGGGGGATGCCGAAGGCCCCGGTCGGCGGCCCGTCGCGTCCTGCTTGTATCGGGTCAAGCGCAGCGGAATGACGTGTGAATGAACCAGCTCCCCCAAAAATGTTCGGTCCATGTTTGATCTGAGCTGGACCCACATCCTTCTGGTGCTGATCGTGGCGCTCGTCGTGGTCCCGCCCAAGGATCTGCCGCGCACAATGCATACGGTGGGCCGCTGGATTGGCAAGGCGCGTTCCATGGCCGACCAGTTTCGCAAAAGCTTCGACGATATGGCGCGCCAGTCGGAACTCCAGGAATTGCGCTCGGAGCTTGAGGCGTTGCGTCACGAACGCCCGCTGGCCGGTCTCGATCACGATCTCTCGAAAGCCATGCTGCCCCTCGATCAGCCGGCGGCGCCACCGGCGACGGTCGCACCGGAGCCGCATCCCGATTTGGCCGACCTGGCTCCGCCGGCAGGCGAGTCCCAACCATGATCGCGCGCACCGCGGATGACGAAGCCGCGATCGAGGCCACAAAGGCGCCATTGCTCGATCATCTGATCGAATTGCGGCGGCGACTGGTGATCGCCATCGTGACCTTCGTGGCCTGTTTCGTCGTGTGCTTTTTCTTCGCCAAGCCGATCTACGCTTTTCTCACTGCACCGCTGGCGCACGCGCTTGCCGGGCAGCCGAACCATCATCTGATCTATACGGCGCTCTACGAGACGTTCTTCACCTATGTGAAGGTCGGCATGTTCGCGGGACTTTGCCTGTCGTTTCCGGTGGTCGCCGCCCAGCTCTGGCTGTTCATTGCCCCCGGATTGTACCGCCATGAACGCAACGCGTTCCTGCCGTTTCTGGCGGCGACGCCCGTGCTGTTCCTGACCGGCGCCGCTTTCGTCTACTATGTGATGCTGCCCTTCGCGATCCGCTTTTTTGTCGGCTACGAGACGCCTGGCGGCCCCAATTCGCTTGGCATTCAGCTGCAGGCGAAAGTGAGCGACTACCTCGACTTCGTGACCACGCTGATTTTCGCGTTTGGACTGTGTTTCCAGCTTCCGGTGCTTCTCGCATTGCTCGGCCGCGTCGGCATTGTTTCCAGCGCGCAGCTGCGCAGCATGCGCCGCTATGCCTGGCTCGGCATCGTCGCCCTTGCCGCGGTCGTCACGCCCCCCGACGCGCTCAGCATGATCAGCCTCGTGGTGCCGCTCGTTTTCCTGTACGAAATCTCGATCTGGTGCGTGCGCCTGATCGAGCGCGGCCGCGCCAGAGAAGACGCGGCGCGCGCGGCGCAATCGCCGGACTGAACGCCCACTTTACCTGCCGAATCCCCCGTGCCATTACCGGCGGGAAGGAAGGCGCCATGCACGACATTCGGGCCATCAGGGACAATCCGGCACATTATATCGAGGCTTTTCGGCGTCGCGGAATTGCTGCGCCGCAAGCTGTTGTCGACGATCTCCTCGCGCGCGATCGCGTGCTTCGGGCGCTGCTCACAGGGCTGCAAGAGGCGCAGGCGCGGCGCAACGAGGCGTCCAAACAGATCGGCGCCGCCAAGGCCCAGAAGAACGAGGCGCGCGCGCAGGAGCTCATGGCCGAGGTGGCCGGGCTGAAAGAGACGATCCAGCGCGGCGAAGAGGACGAACGCACGCAACGGGCGGCACTCGACGAAATACTGGCGTCTCTCGCCAACACACCGGCATCCGATGTTCCGGAAGGTCTCGACGAGTCCGGGAACGTTGAGGTCGTCGCGCGGCGCTTTGGCAAGGCGCCAGCGATCGATTCGCCGCGCGAACATTTCGCGCTCGGCGAAGCCCTTCACATGATGGATTTCGAGCGGGCCGCGAAGGTATCGGGCGCGCGTTTTGTGTTTCTGCGTGGCGAACTGGCACGCCTGGAACGGGCGCTGGGCAATTTCATGCTCGATCTGCATACGCGCGAATTCGGCTACACCGAAATGAGTCCGCCCTTGCTGGTGCGCGACCATGCCATGATGGGAACGGGTCAGCTCCCGAAATTTCGCGACGAACAATTCTATTCGGCGAATATGGAGTGGCGCAAAGACCGGCTCGATCAGATCCTGCAGCCACTCGACGAGAAGGTCAGGGGAGGAATTCAGCCAAAGGAAGCTGTCGACGCCCTGATCGAGCTGGCGCCCACGGCCGAACAGTTCTGGCTCATTCCCACGGCCGAAGTGCCGCTGACCAATTTCGTGCGCGAAGAGATTCTCGACGAAGCGCAGCTGCCATTGCGTCTTGCGGCGTGGACCACATGTTTCCGTGCCGAGGCCGGTGCCGCCGGCAAGGACACGCATGGCATGATCCGGATGCACCAGTTCGCCAAGGTCGAACTCGTGTCGATCGTGGCGCCGGAGCAATCGCTTGCCGAACACGAGCGCATGACGGATTGCGCGCAGGAAGTGCTGAAGCGGCTCGGGCTGCATCACCGGGTGATGACGCTGTGCAGCGGCGACATGGGGTTCACCGCGCACAAGACCTACGACATCGAAGTCTGGTTGCCCGGACAGAATCGCTTCCGCGAAATTTCATCGTGCTCGAATTGCGGCGAGTTTCAGGCGCGCCGCATGAATGCGCGTTACCGGCCGAAGGCAGAGAAATCGGTGCGTTTCGTGCACACGCTGAATGGCTCCGGTCTCGCGCTTGGACGAACGCTGGTCGCCATTCTCGAGAATTACCAGCAGGCCGACGGCTCCATCGCCGTTCCCGATGTCTTGCGGCCCTATATGGGTGGCCTCGAACGCATCGCAGCGCACGCGCCATGAGTGCGGCGCCAAAGCCTCGCCGCATTCTCGTGACCAACGATGACGGGATCCACGCACCGGGTCTTGCCGTGGCCGAGCGAATTGCACACGCCCTGTCCGACGATGTCTGGGTCGTAGCTCCGGAAACGGAGCAGTCCGGCGCCTCCCATTCGCTGACGCTTTCCATGCCTCTGCGGCTTCGCAAGATCGAGGAAAAGCGCTACGCCGTCACGGGTACGCCCACCGATTGCGTGCTGATGGCGATGGCCGAACTCATGGAGAACGCACCTCCTACGCTGGTGCTCTCCGGCGTCAATCGCGGCTCCAACATCGCCGATGACGTGACCTACTCAGGCACCATCGCCGGTGCGATGGAAGGCACTGCGCTCGGCATTCCCTCCGTCGCGTTGTCGCAATCCTATGGCACATCCGAAGCGCGCGAGATCGACTGGAGCTGCGCAGAAAACCATGGCGCGCCCCTGATCGCGAAACTGGTGGCGATCGGCTGGCCCGCCGATGTGCTGATGAATATCAATTTCCCCGATGCACGCCTTGGCAAGATGCGTGGTGTCGAAGTGACGGAGCAGGGCAAGCGCGACCTTCAAACCGCGCGACTCGATCGTCGTATCGATGCGCGCGGCAATCCCTATTACTGGATCGGCTTCAAGCGCGGGCGCAGCGAGCCACCGGAGGGCACCGATCTGTGCGCGATCCAGAAAAAGCGCATCTCGGTCACGCCGTTGCATCTCAACCTCACCGAATTTCGCGAGCGGGAGAGGTTGAAACCGCTGATCGAAGATCCGGGACGATGAGCGACGACCACCGTCCGATCGCGCTGGTGATGGCCTTGCGTGGCCAGGGCATCACGGATCAGGCGGTCCTGGCGGCGATCGAACGCACGCCACGCGAAATCTTCGTCGACGAGCCCTTTCTCGCCACCGCCTACGAGAATATCGCGCTGCCCATCGCCTGTGGCCAGACGATCAGCCAGCCCTTCATCGTCGCCTATATGACCGAGGTGCTCGAAATCGACGCCAGGCATCGCGTGCTCGAGATCGGCACGGGTTCCGGCTATCAGGGCGCGGTCCTCGCGCTCCTATGCCGCATGGTCTACACGGTCGAGCGTCATCGTCCCCTGTTGCGCGTCGCCGAAGCCCGGTTCAAGACGCTCAAACTCCACAATATAGTGGTGCGACATGGTGATGGCCTCCATGGATGGACCGAGCAGGCGCCCTTCGACCGCATTCTGCTGACCGCGGCCGTATCGGAAATTCCTGAGGCACTCGTCGCACAATTGAAGCCGGGTGGCATTTTGATCGCACCCCTCGCGGCTCCCGCGGCGCCGGAAAGGGTTTCGCAACACTTGGTGAAGATTATGCGAACGGAAGCTGGCACGACCGAACAGAAGCTCATTCCCGTGGCCTTTGTTCCCATGTTGCCGGGCCTGCCGCAGGAGGCGCGAAAGCCCGATGAGAGGGACATCAAGACTTGAAGGCACGCGCGGCGTTCTCGCCGCCGCAGTCCTGATCCTGCCGCTGTTTTTGGCCGCCTGCGCCGAGGCTGCTCCCGACCTTGCCGATTTCGACCGGCCCCAGGCCACCTACTACACCGTCATCGTGCGCCCGGGCGACACGGTGGCAGCGATTGCGCAGCGCTACCGCGTAACGCCGTCAGTCGTCGCGCGCCTCAACGAAGTGGCGCCCGATGATGAATTGCGTGCCGGCGATACCTTGCGCGTACCCGCGGTCTCTGCGCGAACGCGTCATGCCGTTCTGGCCGAAGCGGTCGCGGGGGATGCACCGAACTACGCGCCTCCGCCAAAGACTTTTTCAGGCTATGAGCCGCGGTCGCACAGTTCTGTCGCCGTGCGCGAACTTGCGCCCCTGCATGTGACGCCGGCGCCCGACGACACGGCTGTTGAGGAGGCGCCCGTTGTCATGGCGCCGCCTGCTGTTGAGCGATCCGTCGCGGAGCAGGAAGATGTGAAGCCTGCCGTGACGATTTCGCATGGGCGTTTTGCGTGGCCGCTCTCGGGTCCGGTCATTCTGCCCTATGGCAGCGACGATAGCGGCGCGCGCAACGACGGCATCAATATCGCAGCGACTCTTGGCACGCCGATTCATGCCGCCGCCGCCGGCACCGTCACCTATGCCGGCAACGAACTCAAAGGCTACGGCAATCTGATCCTGATCACCCATGACGGTGGCTATGTCACGGCCTACGCACATGCGCAGAGCATCGACGTCAGCCGCGGCGATCATGTCGACAAGGGGCAGGTCATCGCCACGGCCGGAAAGACCGGCGATGTCAGCCGCCCGCAGCTTCACTTCGAGATCCGCCGTGGCGTCCAGCCGGTGAATCCGAAACTGCTCCTCGCCTCGCGCTAGTCCGCGCACCGCCGCGGGCCCGTCGCATCGGCCATCTGCGGCTTCCTGCCGGCGACACCCAATTTTGGGGCGGTCATACGTGGCTCCGCCCGGTTCGGTTTGAGCGCCCGCCGTCGCAAGCGGCGCCGAGGTTCGAGCTACTTTGCCAGAAGGCGGCGCCATATGCGCATTTGACGATCTACCGCCCGATTGCGATTGTAGGCGCCGATTCCGGACCAGCCACGCCCAAGCATACGATGCTCAGATGGTTTCAGGCGATCATGCCGCGCGAAGATCGGTTTTTCGATCTGTTCGACCGGCACGCGCAAACTCTGGTTGAAGGGGCGCAAGCCTTGCGCGAACTTCTGCAGGGCAATGACAGTGTAACCGAGGCGGGCCTAAGGGTCGTGGCCCTGGAAAATCAGGCAGATGCGATCACACGCGAAGTGTTGATGCTGGTCCGCCGCTCTTTCATCACGCCCTTCGACCGCGTCGATATCAAGGAACTGATCGGCTCGCTCGACGATGCCATCGACCAGATGCAGAAAACGGCAAAAGCGGTTTCGATGTTCGAGGTCAGATCTTTCGAGCCGCAAATGGCGCAAATGGGAGACAGCATCGTCCATGCAGCGAAGCTGACGGCACGCGCCGTGGCACTGCTGGGTTCCCTGCGCGAAAAGCCCGCGGAATTGAACGCGATCACAGAGGAGATCGTAAGACTGGAAGACAGCGCCGACGAAATGAACGATCAAGGCATAAAGGCGCTGTTCCGGTTGCATCGCAATGGCAGTGCGATGGACTACATTATCGGCACCGAGATTTACGATCACCTCGAAAAGGTGATGGATCGATTCGAGGATGTTGCCAATCGTATCAGTGGTATCGTCATCGAGCATATGTGAGCGCGCCGGGAATGCTGTTGCTGTTAGGCCTCATCGCCGTTGCACTGGCGTTCGACTTCATGAACGGCCGCAATGATGCCGCCAATTCCATCGCCACCATCGTTTCAACGCGGGTGCTGGCGCCACGCTACGCCGTCGCATGGGCCGCCTTTTTCAACTTCATCGCCTTTCTGGTGTTCGGCCTGCATGTCGCCAATACCATCGGCAAGGGAATTATTGCTCCTTCCGCCATCACCGATCAGGTCATCTTCGGCGCCCTGACCGGGGCGATCGTCTGGCAGGTGGTGACCGGGCACCTGGGCATTCCCTCCAGTTCATCGCACGCGTTGATCGGTGGTCTTGTCGGCGCCGGTGTAGCGCATGCCGGCCCGAACACCATCGTGTGGGAGGGACTGGGAAAAACCATCGCCGCGATCGTGCTGTCGCCCATGACCGGGCTTGCGCTCGCGCTGCTTCTCGTCCTTCTCATCTCCTGGGCCTTTGTGCGCTCCACGCCGTCGCGCGTCGACGCCATCTTCCGGCGCGTGCAGTTCGTTTCGGCCTCGCTCTATTCGCTTGGGCACGGCGGCAACGATGCGCAAAAAACGATGGGCATTATTTCCGCCTTGCTGATGGCGCATGGGGTGCTGGGCAAGACCTTTCACGTGCCTCTTTGGGTTGTGATCTCTTGCAATGGTGCCATGGCACTCGGAACCCTGCTCGGTGGCTGGCGGATTGTGCGTACACTGGGCTCGCGAATCACTCGGCTGACACCGATGCAGGGCGTCTGCGCAGAAACCGCAGGATCGATCACGTTGTTCACGGCGACCTATCTGGGCATTCCGGTTTCGACCACGCACACGATCACAGGTGCCATCGTGGGGGTTGGCGCGGCTCGGCGGGCCTCGGCGGTGCGGTGGAACATTGCCCAACGCATTGTTGTTGCATGGATCGTGACCATGCCGGCCGCGGCCACGATTGCCGCGATCTTCTATTTCCTGTTCGGAGTCCTTGAATGAAATGACCGTTGCGTCCCGGCGTTCTGTAAAATCGGATATTCCTTCAGGCGTTCAGTACGCGGCTCTGCCCTATCGCGTGAAGGACAGCGCGACCGAGATCCTGCTCGTCACCTCCAAGCACAATCGCCGCTGGATCGTTCCCAAGGGGTGGCCGATTGAAGGGCAACTGCCACAGGATAGCGCAGCTCGCGAGGCTCTCGAAGAAGCTGGTGTCTCGGGTGACGTCGAAAGCGTTGCCCTCGGTTTTTTCCACTATTTCAAGACTCTGAAGCGCAACCTGATCATTCCCTGCAAAGTCGATGTGTTTGCATTGCGCGTAACGCGATGTCGCAAGAACTGGTCTGAATCGTCGGCCCGCCAGAGACGTTGGCACTCCATCGACGATGCGGTTGCCGCGGTGATCGAACCCCAGCTACGTCTCCTGATTCGAAAATTCGCGGCCCGCGACCGCCTTTCTTCAGCGCGGCCGAAGGGCTCCCAGAATTTCGGCTAGACCAAGCGAAATGTTGCGACGGGCGATCGTCGCATGCGCGATCGCGAACCCTTCCCGTTGTTCAGGCGAGTTGGGAGCTCTGAAATCCATCCGCGGGGGCCGGAGCAGTTTGTACAGGTGCGTCGGGATTGTACCAGCCCGTCAGCCGCACGCGGATCATCCAGAAGATGAGCAGGCCCAGCGGCACCAGTTGCGGCAGGAAATAGATCGTCGTCACGTGCATGGGGCCGGGCAGCAGGCGCGGCAGGCCATTGGTGAAGGCCGAGCCCGTGGCCATCAGCAGCGCGAGGCACATGCGCCAGAGATGTCGCGCAATTCGCGGTGCGCCGGAAATCCCGCCGGCCAGCACCACTTTCACATCCATCGCTGCCGCGATCAGCGTCATGAAGGTGAAGACATAGACCGCGATCAGGACCGGACCTTCGAATGAAATCGCGCTGTGGAAAAAGGGCGTGGCACCGATCGCCAGCTGAAAGCTCAGCAGCGCAAACGGCAGACTGAGGCACAGGACCAGCACCATGGCAATCTTTTCGCCAAGCCCGACAGTGCCATCTCTGCGGCGTGCCGCCATCCACGCAGTGACGATGAGATAGAGCGCGAACGTCCCGCCAAACAGGTTGAATATCTGTCCCGGAATCACCGCGGCGAGGATGACGGCGAACGCCGCCATCACCAGCATGGCTACGAAAAACACATTCCCGGCCACGCGGTGCAGGGGCGAACCCTTGCGGGCAAAAGCGGCGATCGTTCCCGAAACAAGGCCCACCGTACCGCCACAAATGTGAAGACCATAAGCGGCAAGGGTCAGTGCGTGTTCCATGAACGTCATCTCCCGCTAAAGGATCACGTCCGTTACGCCGGTTCGCGGCGGCGGCGAAGCCAGATCGCAACCGCCAGGAGTGCGGCGGCGGCAAGCAGGCCCGCCCACAGACCTGGCGTGCTGAAATATTTTGCCGGATCGGGCACCGGCCATTCGAAGCTGTTGTGGTCGTGATGCGGCAGCGAAACGAAGGCCTGTTCGAGGCCACCATGGATCCGGTATTTCACAAAATCCGCGAAATACGACGTGTCGAACGCCAGCTTCTCGACCACCGCAATCGCAAAGGGAGGAAGGACTGCCCAGAGAAACGGTCCGCGTCGCGCCCAGGCCGAGATCACCAGCAGCCAGCCATAGATCGGCGCCAGCCAAAGCGTGAGTGTGACGAGGCCATAAGCGAGCAACGCCCAGATCCGTAGCAGCGGCACGGGTCCCCACAGCAATTCGCCGGGAGGAGTCGCCAGCGCTGCCGCCGAACTCAGCAGCAGCATGACAAGCTGCGTCGCGCAGATGACGCAAAATACTATGAGAGGAAGCACCAGCAGCGGGACACTGGCCTTGGCCAGCACCGTCGTCGCATCCGAGACCGGCATGGATTTCCAGAACAGGATGCTGCGGTCGCGTCGCTCGTTGTAAAGCGCACCCACGCAGTAGAAAACCGACACGACGGCGACGGTCACGAGAATCGCCGCCATCGCGATGCCGTAGGGAATGAGGTGCATGGCGTCGCGCGCCGAGGCCGGCATCTGCGAAATGCGGCCCGCCAGATGCGGCCGGCGTGCCAGGCTGATCGCGAAACCGAACAGCACGAAACCAGCCGCAGCCAGCGGCGCGATCCAGAGCGAACGGCTCTCCCACATCTCACGCCGCAGCGACCAGAGATAGGGCTGCGTCGGCGCGACTCCTGCGGATGAGGCGTGATTGTCAGCTTGCGTACTCATGCCGCCAGATTTCCTTTTGTGTCTGCATTGCCGCCCATCACCGAGACAAACAGATCGCCGATCGAAGGGGTGCGCAATTCGCCGAGTGCTCCGAGCTGCGCACGGTCGGCGCCGTCGTAGAGGAGAACGCTGCGGCCGAAGGCCTGCCGTTCGTAGATGGGCTTGAGCGCCCGGGCCGCCGCGATGTTGCCAGGCGCCACGGCGAGTTCGACATAGCGCGCCTCGAATGCCTCCATGCTGCAGGAAAGCGCGATGCGGCCCCGATCGATGAACATCAGATCGGTCAGGATATGCTGGATTTCCTCCACCTGGTGCGTCGTGACCACGATGGTGCGGCCGCTGTCGAAATAGTCGTTGAGCAGATTGTCGTAGAACTGCTTGCGGAACAGCAGGTCGAGGCCCAGCGTCGGTTCGTCCAGCACGAGAAGCTTCGCATCGATCGCCATCACCAGCGCCAGATGCAGTTGCGTCACCATGCCCTTCGACAATTGGCGCACCTTGCTGGTGCGCTGGATCGATGTGCGCGCGAGAAAGGCGTCGGCCTTGGCGCGGTCGAACCGCGGATGCACCCCCGCGACATAGTTCACGGCGTCGCCCACGCGCATCCAGCGCGGCAGCACCGCCACGTCGGCGATGAAACACACGTCCTGCATGAGCTTGTTGCGTTCGGTCCAGGGATTGCGCCCCAGCACCTGGAGTTCGCCCTCATAGGGGATCAGGCCGAGTATGGCGTTCAGCGCCGTGCTCTTGCCCGCGCCGTTGGGACCGATCAGTCCCAGGATGCGGCCCGTTTCGACCTGCAGGTCGAGCTTCTCCAGCGCGACCGTCTTTCCGAAGACCTTTCTCAGGCCTCGTGCCTCGATACATGCCATGGCGTCAGACTTGTCCCTGTGGGGTGGCGTCGCCGCCAGCGGCCGCCAGCAATTCGCGCGGCGACAATGCGAGCCGCCGGATGGTGGTGCAGATCGCAGGCCATTGCGTTTCGAGGAATTTCCGCCGCTCGGCCTCGCGCACCGTGTCGCGTGCCTGATCTTTCACATACATGCCCACCCCCCGTCTCTTTTCCACCACGCCCTCATCCACCAGCTGCTGGTAGCCCTTGAGCACCGTCAGCGGATTGACCCGGTTCTCGGCCGCCACCTGGCGCACCGAGGGCAACGGGTCACCCTCCTTCAGCAGCCCGTCGAGGATCATCGCCACGACGCGGTCGCGCAGTTGGCGGTAGATCGGCTGGCTGTCGTCCCAGTCGGTATCCATCAGATTGATCGGCTCCAGGTAACGACAGTGTTATAGTCAACTATAACACTGTCGTCAAGCCATGCCCTGAAAATATCTGGGGAGGCGCCCAAATCCCTGCCGTTTAGGGCGTGCACGGGGATAGGCGGAGATGCCCGCAGATGCCCGGAGCGGATTTTCAGCGATTCATGCCAATTGCGGCGTGCCGTCGGGCGGGCGATCCGGCCCTTCCGCCGCGCCGATCCATGCAAGGAGATTCCCCATGCCGTCCGTCTTTCGCATCGCCTGCGGCTTTCTCGCCGTCGCACTGCCGGCCAGCGCTCATTCGGTGAGCTGGCCCGAACCCGGCATGAACGCCCAGCACACCGCTTTCAACGCCGACGAGACGGTGCTCAACACCGGCAATGTGGGCAGCCTCGCCGTCAAATGGACCGCCGACACCAACGCGCAGATCGCCACCTCCACGGTCACGCAGGGCGGTCGCGTGTTCACCCTCAGCACGGACGGAACGCTTTATGCGCGCCACGCCGGCAACGGAAAGCTTCTCTGGAGCGTGGTCGTGGAACAGAACGGCGCACCTTCGAACTGGGGCGTCAGCGTCAAAGGCCAACTGGTGATCTCCAACTGCCAGATCGACTATGACCAATCGACCGGCGGCGGACATGGCGGCGTATGCGCCTTCGACGCCAAAAAGGGCACTGAACTCTGGTCATATGCCATTTATGACGATGGAACGAACAATCCGGTCGATAGCTCACCTTACGAAGCACCGGTCATCGATGGCGACAATGTCATTTTCGGAGAATCCGATACGGCCTCCTTCGGCCATGTTGGCTATCTGATCGTTCTCAACGCCGCGACCGGCGCCCCGGTGGGCGGCGTGGGCAATTGCGGCGACACGGAATCCAATGACTGCAACTATGTGAGCAATGCGCCGGTGGCCGCGAAAAGCGGCGTCATCTATTACAATTCCGGAGAGGCGAAGGGGCCGCCCGGAACCCAGGGATCGATGTGCGCGCTGGGTGAAACCGCCGCGACCAACACTTGGTGCTATTACACGGCGGACAGCAACCTTGCGCCGACCGTTGCCAACAATCTGGTCCTGTTCAATGAGGCCAATTCGGACGGTTCCACCAGTTCGCTCCTGGCGCTCAATCAGGCGACCGGGGCTGTTGTATGGTCAGCCAATGTCAGCGCAACGGGAGGCCATTTTGCGCCGGCGGTCGCCAATGGGCTCGCTTATTTCTCCGTCGGGAGCAACGGCTTCAACAATCTCTATGCGGTTTCGTTGAAGACCGGAAAGATCAAATGGACATATGCGAGCGGGGGCACGGTGGGCGGGCTCAACTCGGGTGTCACCGTCGCCAACGGCGTCGTCTACGCCCAATGCCGCAATGGCGGAGGCAATCTCTGCATGTTCGACGCGGAATCCGGAGCTGTTCTTGGTGCGACAGGTCCGGGCGCCTACACCACGGCGCCTCCCACCGTCGTCAATGGCACGATCCTTGTCCCCTGCAACGACAATGATCTTTGTGAATACAAGCCCTGACAGGCGCTTCGAGGACGGGCGGCAATTTATTGCTGCCCGTCCTTGACCCGGCCGAAGCTTCGCCGGCGCTGACCCTTCCGGCACGGATTTGCCGCAAAAAACGGCGGCAGCCCGCGCATGAAGCGGGCTACCCAATCCCTTCTTGCTCCATTAAATAGCCGCCCTCCCGGATATCTTGCGGGCGGGCGCTTGCGCGTCTTCGGGCGCGCGGTGGGCAAAAGCGGGCGTTTTGGGGACAATGCAGACCAGCGGCCAAAACCAGGGCGGGCGCCTCGGCTCGTGGAAGGAGATTGCCGCCTTCTTCGGCACGGACGAAAGCACCGTTCGCCGCTGGGAAAGGGATCGCAACCTTCCCGTGCATCGCGTGCCGGGCGGCGCGGGTGCGAAGGTGTTCGCCTACACCGATGAATTGACCCGCTGGCTGAGGAAACCCGCAGACGAAGCTGCAACGCCATCGCCGCTGGCGGATCCGGAACGGCCCGCTCAGCCTTTGGCGGACACACCCGATCAGCGCATCGCGTGGCAAAGAGGATGGTTAGCGGCGATCGTGCTGGGCGGGCTGGTCCTGTCGGCTGCGATCGCCTGGTTCGTCATCGCGCCACTCCCCGGGCAGGCACCCATTCGCGCCATCGCGGTTCTGCCCCTGCACAATGTGACGGGCGACGCGTCGCAGGATTATCTCGCCCAGGGCATGACGGACGAACTGATCACCGAACTCGCGCGCATCAGTTCGCTCAGAATCGTCTCACATACGTCTGTCCAGCAATATGCCAACACATCCAAATCGCTGCCGGCGATCGCCGCCGAACTTGACGTCGACGCGATTGTCGAAGGCTCGGTCAGCCGCACGGCAAACGGCATTCGTGTAAACGTGCAACTCCTCGATGCGCGGCGTGACCGCCACATCTGGGCCGACATCATCGACCGCGACATGGGCGACGCCGCGACCATGCAGCAGGAGTTGGCGCAACAGATTGCCGCCCAGATCGGCGTCGCGCTCACGCCATTCGAAAAGCAGTATTTCGCGGGCCGCCACGCCGTGTCGCCGGAATCGTTCGAAGCCTATCTGCAGGGCCGCTACTATTGGAACAAGCGCACGCCCGATGGCCTCGCCAAGGCCGAGTCCTATTTCAAATCCTCCATAACGGCCGATACTGCCAATCCGCTCGCGTATGCCGGCCTTGCAGACACCTATCTTCTGGAAAATCTCTATAGCAGCACCGCCGACTCGACCACGCTCGACAAGGCGCGCGCCGCGGCCGCGCGCGCGCTCGCGCTGGACGGCGATCTGGCAGAAGCGCATTGCTCGATGGCCTATGTGCTTTTCCTGAAGGATTGGAATTTTGCGGGCGCCGACAGCGAATTTCGCCGCGCGCTCGCACGCAATCCGAGTTTCGCCACGGCGCATCAATGGTATGCCGAGTTGCTGTCGGTGATGGCGAAACACGACGCGGCCATCGCGGAGGCGCGGCGCGCCGAGGAACTCGATCCCTTTTCGATGATCATCCATCACGAAGCCGGGCAGATTTTGCAGAATGCGCGCCACTATCCCGAAGCCATCGCGGAATATGCCAAGGCCGAAACGATTGCGCCCGCCTTTCCGCAGCCGCATGACGGAGCGGCGATGGCCTGGCGCAGACTCGGCGCCTATGACAAAGCGATTGCCGAACTGCGCATCGCGGCGAAACTCGACTATCGCTTCTTCGGCCCCGACGCGGTGGAGCGCATTGCCCAGGCTTACGCCCGCGGCGGGGCGCGCGGGTTCCTGGAAGAGACACTCGCCGAACGGCGCTTCTACCCGCACCCGGCCTATCTCACCGCCCTCGATCACGCGGCTCTTGGCCAGACCGACGCAACCTTCGCCGCGCTCGAAGCCGCGCGCCGCGATCACGACCTCGATGTGCTTTCCGTCCTGTCGTCACCCGAACTCGATCGCCTGCGCGCCGATCCCCGCTACGCAGAACTCGTGCGAAACCTCGGACTGTCGCCGTCGCATTGAAATGTGGTGGCGCGAACTCCGTCGGCAAGTTCCCGAAGCAGGCCGGCAGAATTTGCGCGACGACGACAATATCGCTCCGAAACACCTCAGTGCGGAGCGAACATCGTCCCGGCATCGTAGCGCGCCTTGGCGGGGAGCGTGTCCAGCTTCGTCGTGCCGTTGGGATCGACCCAGGGCCATGTGTAGCCCGAGAAAAATGACGGTGCTTGCGAGAGGAACAGGGACTTCGGCAACTTATGCTCTCCAGAAGCCCATTTCACCTTGTGGGTCTTGTAGTCGTAATTGCCGTCGACAAGATTGGTCGCAATCACATTCGGGTCGTAGACCTGATTGGGCAGATCGTTCCATCCCATCATCAGAATCTGCGCCGGCCAGTCGCCATTGCCCAGAACCTTGTCGCCATAGACAAAGCCCTTCATCTTGCCGGGCTCGCCGAACACATTGCCGATGAAATTGTTCCAGTAGGAATAGGCATGCGCCGAAGCGGCGCGTAGCGGCCCGTTGGTGTCTTGCTGGTGAACGTCGTCGACAACAATGTTGTCGAGATAGTCCGTGAATTTCGCGCGGAAACCGGTCGTGTGATTGCGGAAGAACGTGTTGTCGATCGCATTGCCGTGCGTCTGGTCGCTGTCGATGTTGAAGGCGTAATTGCCTTCGAACAGCATGGCATGCGACCCCACCATATGGCTGTTGTTGAGGCCGGCTTCCTGCCAGCCATCCGTGCCGCCGTCGAAGCCCATGTCCATGTAATTGTAAGCGGTGACCGATCCCGCGCCCGCGGCGCGCCCCACCATCACCTTGTTGGCCAGCACGGAGATGCCGTTCCAGATCAGGATTTCCGATGAGGCATTGGCGAGGCTGATATTGTAGCCACCGCCGCCGGGCACCGGCCAGACCGGTTCGTGGACATAATACGCATTCAACTCCACGCGGAAGGAATCCGAAATGCCGAATCCCGCGCCGAGCCACAGCGTGCTTTCGACGTTCAGCGCCCAGCAATCGGAACACCAGGAAAAATCGATGTTGTCGTCGTCGCCATGCTCCACCGTCATCTGTTCCAGACCCGCCTGCTCGGTGAGCGGCATCTGGAAATAGTAGAGCTGAGCCTGATGACTGGCACGGTAGGAAATCGTGGCGGGTGAATCGAATGTGATCGTGTTGCCAGAGATTGCCGCGATCTTGTGCATCTCGGCCGTGGGCCGGTCGCAATTGGAGAACCAGCAGCCGGCCGTGCCCTGCTGCGAGGGATATTGGTCCTTGGCGAAATCGTCGATATAGGGTTGGGTTGGTTTGTGTTTCTGCCACACCACACGGTAGTCCGGCGACGCCCAGATCTTGCCAAGTCCCTCGACATCGGGCTGCCAACTCGCACCGGATGCTTCGTCGAGCAGCACGGTCTGACCGACGGAAAATCCGGCCGTGCTCGCCACCTGCACGCTGATTCCGCCGTGCTTCACATCCGCGGTCAATGGTGTGGCCGTTGTCGTGTTGTTGTAGCGTTCGGGGCCGAGAATGATCATGGGCGAGGGATTGTTCCCCGGCTGGTCGCTGCCAAGGGTGGCGCCGCCTTTGCGGGTGAGGATGGTCACGCCCGGTCCCGCACCGCGCAACGTGACGGGTTTGTGGATCAGGACAAGATTGCCCTCGGCAATCGTGAAGGTGCCGGCGGCGAGCGCCACGACGTCGCCATCCGGGCAGGATTCGATCGCGTTCTGAATATTGGCGGTATCGTCCTGATTGGAGCCGAGCGGCTGGACCGTGGCGCAGATGGTAGTCCGGTTTGGAATGCCGCCCATCGACAGCATTCCGGCCATCTTCCAGTTTGCCGATGCGTCGCCATCGGACGGCAGCACACGGTCGGCGGACTCCGCCGCGAAAACTGCGCTGGCCGGCGCGAGACCGAGCAGCGACAGAAGCAACGCTGTCCGAAATCTGTCGAACATTCCGCCCTCCCTCTAGTCGTACGAATATCCGGCAAAGAATATCTGCGAGGGTTCATCGTCTTCATAGACGACGACGTATAGGCTCTGGCCGCGTTCGATCTGCTCGAACAAATCATCGCAATCTTCCACATCTTCGGTGGAAGGTCTGGTGGTGCCGAAGAAGTCCTGGAGGGCGTCTTCGCCTAGCGGCGCCGCGACGTCATAATCCGGCTTGTCGCCAATGCATGAGATATCGAGGATCGAGCGGGTGCCATCCGCGTCCGAATCGTCGCGCGCCTCTTCGATCGAAGAATGCTTGCAGCCTGGAGCATGCGAGAGATCGACCGGGAAACGCGGGAAGTCTTCGGCGGGATTGTAACGGCCGGCCTTGAATTCCCGCTGCCGGAGCGCTTCCAGGCTTCCGGCAACGTCTTTGTCATACGGAACCAGATACCACCACGGATGTCCGCCCATTGCTTTCCTTCCCGCAATCGAGGGCGCCCGAGCGCCGCCCGCTGTCCCTGCCGGTCTCGACAGTGCCGCAGCTCCGGCGACGAAGGCCACGGCAAATTCGCGTCGCGGTCAATTTTGCGTTGCCGTCCCGGGGGGAACGTGATGCATCAGTCGGCGGCAGGCTTGCGGGACTGTCGCGACCGTCTTTGAAGCCGCATGGACAGGAAGCGGGGCCAGCGGGCACGAAAGCGCACGATCGCGCGGATTGATCGCGGGACGCGATCGTATGCTGCGCTTTCGAGAGGTGCTGTCGCCGTTTGCTACAGGGTTTCTGCAACGCTCCCGATCAGACACGCTCGTTCTTGCGGCGCATCCAGGCTGCCATGGCCAGAGCGCCAAGTGCGGCTCCCAGAACGGCCAGGGAATCGGGCTCGGGAACGCCTTGCTGTACCGGTCCATTCACTTCGAGCCAAAGCTGATTGCCGTCGTCGAGGAATTCCTCGGTCAGAAAGAGGCCGCTGGCGAGATTTGAGCAGTTCCAGATATCGGTTCCGCCGGAAGTACAGCCGACACCGTCGAGCGAGAAGTGATTGAAATCGTCGCTGAACGGATCGGTGTTCAGGATGTCGAATTTATCGCCTTCGGCCAACTGGAACGTACCCAACAGCTCGACCGCGAGGGTGCTGTTGTTCAGCATTGTATGGCCGGTGACATCCAGCTGGCTGTTCTGGCCGACACCTGCGATGTCGATCTCGAGCGTGCCGTTCGCACCTTGCGTGAAATTGCCGTTCACCGTGAGTGTGCCGGTCGTACCCGAATCTCCGGGCCTCACGATCCCATAGTTGAAGAGGTCGGTTTCGATCGCGTTGGTTCCCAGCGAACCGCTTCCCTGAAGCTCGCCGCCATTGATCGAGACATTGGTCGCGACAAGCGCCCCGTCCACCAGCGTATTGCCGGCCGATTGCGCATAGGCCTCCAGGCTTGCGCCGCTTCCCGCACTGAACGTGCTGTTGGTGCCGACCTTGACTGTGCCGGCATTGGCAAATGCGCCGGGCGACGTGAAATTGCGGCCGTTGGTGATCGTGAAACTGCCGCCGGATTTGTTGTTGTCGAATTTCGAAAGAGCGTCCTTCGCCCCGGCGTCGACAAGATTCGAACTCAAGCCGTCCAGAAGGATGGTCGCGTCGTTGTTGACGATCTCGCCCCCGGTGCTGCCGAGCTGGTCGATCTGCAAGGTTCCGGCCATGCCCGTCGCGCCGAAGACGTCATAGGTTCCGCCGGTCAGCGTGCTGCCGGCGAAATTCGTGAACCCACCGTTCAGCAGATGCAATTCGGAGCCCTCAGCCACTTCGAAAACGCCGTTGTTGGTCACGTTTCCGCTGCCGTCGATCGTGAGGGTTTGCCCCAGCGCGTTGGCAAGCACAGTTCCATCATTGATGAATGTGAGTCCGCTATTGCCGATAGTGCCGGTTCCCTCGATCGTGTCGTCGACGTTGGTGAGCGTCAGGCCGTTGAATTCCTGCCGAATGATCGCAGCCCCGCTGTCTGTTCCCGTGTAGGCAAGCTGCACGACGCCTCCGCCCGTGAGGCTGACATTGCTGTTGAGGCCGAGGACGGCGTTGCTTCCGCCTCCACCGGTCGCGAGAATTCTGCCCTCGTTGGTGATTGTGTTGAGAAGGTTGGTCTGCGTCCCGTCGCCTACCGTGTAAGTGCTGATCGCCGAAATCGTCACGTCGTTGAGCGTGGCGCTCCCGACCGTTTCCAGCGTTCCGAGGCCTGCCAATGTGCCGCCATTGATTGTGGCGTTCTGCAGTTGAACGGCGCTGCCCGTATTCGCGAAAATGTCGCCGCTGCCGTTGATCGTATTGTTGATGAGGAGAACACCGCCATTTTCGGCGCGCAGATCGCTGTTGTTGGTGATATTGCCGGTGCCATCCAGTACCAGCGTTCTGCCTGTTATGTCATTCGCGTCGATCAAGCCATTGTTTATCAATGTCAGCCCGCTATTGCCGATGATCCCGGAACCCTCGATGGTCTCGTCATTGGTCAGCGTCAGGCCATTGGATTGCTGGCGGATAATGGCGTTGCCGCTCCCCGTTCCGCTATACGCCATCACGATGGTGCCACCTCCGGTCAGTTCGACATCGCTTTGGAGGCCGAGAGTCGAATTGCTTCCGTCGCCGCCTTTGAGTTGAACCGTGCCGAGATTGTCGATGGTTCCGAGTATGTCGGTCGTCGTGCCGACATCTCCGGTATAGGTGCCTGTGATCGTCACGGCTCCCTCAACCACGGAACGTCCGTCGAGTGTCGCGGTCCCCGATGTTTGCAGGACGCCGCTGTTCGATTGATTGAGAGCGCCCCCCTGGATGGTGCCGGTAATCGAAACCGTTCCGGCATTGGCATCGATATTGCCGCCTAAATTGTCGACCGTCGTCGAAATCTGCAGCACGCCGCCGCCCGTGGCTTCCAGGAGAGACGTATTGGTCACGCCGCCGCCGGCATCGAGCAGGAGCTGCAGGCCGGAGGCGTCGGCGTCGATCGTGTCGTTGTTGACAAGGGTGAGTCCGCTGTTGCCGATGATGCCCGTTCCTTCGATGGTCTCGTCATTGGTCAGGGTCAGGCCGTTGATTTGCTGACGGATGATTGCGTTGCCTCCGCCTGTGAGTCCGTTGTTTGCGAGGATGACGGTTCCGCCGCCCGTCAGAAGGACGTTGTTGTTGAGCCCAAGCGCGGTGTTGTTTCCGGAGCCCGCTGCGATGACAAGATTGCCGGAATTATCGATCTCGGCACCACTGACGAAGAGCGATACTCCCAGGTCGAAATCCAGCGCATTGCCGTTGCCGATGGTCAGATCACCGACCGTGGCACTCCCGTTCAGGTCGACCGTGCTCGTGCCGTCCGTGATGCAGACGTCGGTCGAGCCGCTGTTCGGATCGCCGCCGCTCCAGCCGCCGCCGCCGAACCAGTTGCCGTCGCCGTTCTTGCTCCAGGTATCACCTGTGCATGACGCCGACGCGGGAGCAGTCGAAAGACACGACAACGCTGCCGCGGACACCGCCGCCATCAGGAGCGTGCGGCACGAAGCGCTGGATTTTCCGGTCGGCCGGCACGGCGTTGCGTTGCGAAACATGAGAGTCACTCTCCCTTGAAGATCACGCGCCCGCGGCGGCAGCCACGCGCGCGCGATCCCACGCAAGGTCCATGCCGGGCAATTTCTCGTTGTTCTTCAATGGCTTGGCGCGAGGATACGGCAGGGTTGTCAAGAAGCCCGACTAATGCGATCGCACTAGATCAGCCACGATCACAGCGCGACGCCAGCGATTCCGGCCCATTGTGCAGCGCTCATTCGAAACCGGCACTACCGCAGCTGTAAGATTTTTCGATTGGTTGCGCGCGAATTTTCGCGGGCAGGCTGCGTCCGCTTCAACCCGGGCGTTGCCGCGCGTCTTTGGGCGCGGCAACGCCCAGTTCGCCCCAAGGGTAAGACATCAGCAGGCGGATCAATTGCGCCTGGCGCGTTGTGCGCGTCTTGCGGAAGATGTGGGCGAGATGCACACGCGCCGTCGCCTGGGAAACTCCCAGCGCCCTGGCAAGCTCGCTGAGTGTCGAACCGGCGAACAGGTTGAGCGCCACCTGCGCTTCCGCACTGGTCAATCCGAACAGGCGCTTCAGCCATGCGGCCGAGGGCTGTGGCACGCAATCGGGATCAGCAATAGTGACGAGTACGGCCGGCTCCCGGCCCGCCGACGCGTGCCGCGGCAGCGCTTTCACCACGACGAAATAGTCCCGGTCCCCATATCGGCGCGCGAGCGGCATCGCGGCGACGGCATCTTCGTTTCGAAGCGCATCGGCGATCAGAGCTTGCAGCGCATCGTCGTCCGTTTGGCGCAATGCCCTGAGGGTTGCACCTTGCAGCGCAAGGGCATCCGCACGCCGGGCCATCGTTCTCGCGGCGGTGCTGGCGTAAAGCACACGACCATCCGTTCCCAGGATCACAATGCCGGTGTTGCCCTGCTCGCAGCGCTTGCAGGACGTCGCCACCGCATGCGTGAAGGAAACGGGCGTCGGCAAATGTGAGCCCGCCGCCGTTTCGCCAAAGGGCTGCAACTCGCAAGCCGGCCCGGGAACTCCGTGGTCCAGATTCAACGAACGTCCTGCCTTCCGTTGGGTGTACTCAACCCAATTCCTGCTTCAGCCGCACCATTCATGTGTATTACATATCGTTTGCTGTAATATTCGCCATAAGAGCAACAATCCTGTCATTCCGGGCTTTCCCGCGACCGGCGCCGCCGCCGTTTGGTGGCTTTGGTGCCGTGCCATGCTACGCTGCTCTCGAAGCCTGGCGGGTCAAAAGGGCATCTCAGGGCAGAGAAGGGCATTTCAGGGCATGGGGGCAGAGACGGGCGGCGATCCCGGCAATCGCCAGCTCAAAACCTGGAAAGAGATCGCCGGATTCTTCGGCCGAGACGAACGCACCGTAAAGCGCTGGGAATCGGAACGCGGTCTTCCCGTCCGCCGGCTTCCCAACGGGTCACGCTCAACCGTCTATGCCTATGAGCGCGACCTGGCCGCCTGGCTCGATCGCAGCGAGGCCGCGCCGCCAGATCCTGGTGCCGGCGCAGTGGCGGCGCCTCGGCCACAAATGGAGTGGGCGCGCCGTCGCTACACGCCGGCAGCGATTGCCGTCATCCTGTGCGCCGCGACTGCCGCACTGTTCCTGGTGTTCGGCGCACGCTCCGCGCTGCCGACCGCAGCGGGCGTCCAGACGGTTGCCGATGCGCCCAACGCGGAAGCGGTTTCGTTCTATCGCGCCGGTCTGCACGAATGGCAGACGCGCACGCCGGCCGGTCTAACCCACGCGGTCGACGATTTCACCCAGGCCATCGTGCACGATCCCCTCTATGCGAAGGCCTATTCCGGCCTTGCCGACGCCTACAATCTTCTGCGCGAATTCTCGACGATGCCGCCCGGAGAATCGTTCCCGCGCGCCAGAGCTGCGGCCGAGCGGGCCATTGCCCTCGATCCGACGCTGGGCGATGCCCATGCGGCGCTCGCCTTCGTGGATTTCTATTGGTCGCGCGACCCGCAGGCGGCGCGCCGCGAATTCCAGAAGGCTCTGGCGCTGGAACCGCGCAACGCGACCACGCACCACTGGTATGCGACGTTTCTGATGACCATTGGCGCCTTTGCACCCGCACTCGCCGAAATCGACAAGGCCGAGGCGCTCGATTCCGAGTCGACCGCGATCCTTGCCGACAAGGGGCTGATCCTGTTCTATGCCGGCCGCCGCGATGAGGCGTTCGCGCTCTTGCAGCGCATCGAGCAGTCGGAGCCGCGCTTCTATTCGACCCACATTTATCTCGCGACGATCGATGCCGACGGTGGCGATGATACGGGCTTCGTCCGCGAGATGGCGGCAGCGGCCGCGGCCCGCAACGACCAGCCCGGTGCCGCAGTTGCCGCCGCAGCGGCGCAGGGGCTCGCCCGGGGCGGACGCATCGCCATGTTTCAGGCCATGCGTGCCGAACAGAAGCAGCTTTTTGCCGACGACCAGGGCACCGCCTATGAAATCGCCGAGACGTCGGCCGAACTTGGCGATCGACAGGACGCCATCGCAAATCTGCAGCTCAGCCTGGCGCGGCACGAAAGCAAGATCGCCGCGCTCGCGATCGATCCGCCCTTCGCGCCCTTGCGCACGAGAAGCGATTTCCGCGCCCTGATGACGAAGGCAGGCCTGCCGCCGCAACCGTGAGCGCCTGGAACCTGGTACGCGTGAAAGAACGTGCCCGCGCCGATTTTCCTCGCGCCACGTCCCCTGGGACCGCACGCATCCTGCGCGCCTGAGGTGACAAGGGATGGAAGCAATCTCGGTGCGCATCGAACGCGAGGAAACCGGTTCACGCGCAAACGCGGAGAAAGACGGACGGTTCAACGCAAAGACGCCAAGGCGCAAAGAAGACGATCGCACGCGCCGTACGCAAGCACCTTTGCGTCTCTGCGCCTCTGCGGTTTCGTCTGGTCTTCTTCATATCGCCGCAATTTGTTTGCCGGAACGTCGCCTGAACGGATGTTGCCTCCTTGTTCTGTATACGGAAGATGGCGAGATTTGCGTTGCGGATTCTGATCAAACGTGCTATCGGTTTTGTTGTTGTGGCATGGTGTGCGTGGCCGCCCGGCAGTCCCTATTCCGGAATGATCGCCGTCGTGTAAGGCGCGCGCACCGTCCAGCCCAGGGTTGCGTAAAGCGCGCGGCCCGCCTGTGTCGCAACGAGCACCTCCTGGGCCGCTTGGGAGCGTCTGGTCGAGGCGAGCGCGATCATCACCGCGCGGCCGAGGCCGAGACGGCGGTGCGCTTCCTCCGTCACAATGCGGTCATACACGAAGGCGCCTGCGCATTCCGCCGCGTAACCGCTCGCCGCAAGCGCGCCGGTCCCGGTCAGGATGCGCACGGCGCTGATCGCGTCGCGCGTCGACAATTCGAGGCGATAGGCGCCGGGAAGGCGCACATCGCCGGGCGCTGGCGTATCGCAGACCATGAGAAACGCGCCTGGCAGCAGCGTCCAGCGCGGCGGCAGGCAGGCGCGCATGATGTTTTCGTCGGCGCAGAGCTTGAGGGCGATGCGTGGCTCGGTGACCGCCTCGGCGACGGCGCGCAATCCGTCACCGGGCGCCGCGAAGACGTAGCGGCGGATTTCCTTTTCCGATGCCGTCTCCACCCGCCAGCCGCCGCGCTCTGCCACAGGCTGCGGCACGCCGCGCGACAGCGAACGCGCCCGCAGCCACGCCTCGACCAACTCGGCATGGGGAAGACCTGCAGGATGGGTGGCCGTCATGCGGCGATGTCAGGGCATGGCAGACGGGATTGCACCGCCGATCGCGCGCCGGGCTTCGGCATTTTGCGTCGAGTCCGGCGCCGCTCTTGTGGTATTATCCGGTGTCGCGCACTTGGGGGATACGGATGACGACCCACTCCGGGCACCACAGAGAGACACTGAACTTCACCGGCTTCAGCGGCTATTACGGTTTCATGTCGGAGCATGAAGGCTATGGCGGTTTCGATTATGTGGACAGCGTGTTTTACATGAACACATCGGTTTTCGCCATCCACCCCGCGTTGTGCGACACGGGCTATCAGAACGTGCCCGCAGATACAGGCGCGATTGCGCTGGGCTGGATCTATCAATCGGGCGGGTTCGAATCCGCCGATCTCAAGGAGAGTTTTTCGCTCCGCTCGATGGTGGCCGCGTCCGCCTGGAGTTCGAATCAGGAATGGACGATCAGCACCTACACCTATTCCCACGGTGCGCTCGCCCTGAAGGGCAGCGAGAGTTTTTATCTCAGCGAGTCGGTGCAGACCCTCAAATTGGGCAGGGTCGGAAAAAACATCGCCGCCTTCGGTATCAAGATGACGACGTACGGTTCCGGCGGCAATACCTGTTCCTATGGAGAGCCCACCTACGGCTATCAGCTCGCCTTTGGGGATATGAAGATCAGGTGGAACGGCAAAATTCCGCTTCATGGGGTGGGACGTCAGCTGCCATTGCCGGGCGAGGCGATGCATGCGCGCCATCACGCGATGCCACAGTCCATTCATTCGGGAAGCATGCATGCGTCACACCACGCGGGGCCGCCAGCGCAGGCGACTCATGCCGCCGCCTGGCACAGCGAATTGCTCGCAATGAGCCACGATCCCGGGGGACTGGTCGAACAGTTTGCGCTGCCGCATGTGGAGCACTGGGTCGGGTAGAAGGCGCGCGCGATTGCCGATGTTCGCCGGGATGGTCGCCGACGCGGATCAGACCGTTGTCTTGCCGAGCCTGCCGGCCAGATCCTGCATGAATTGCCAGGCGACGCGACCCGAGCGCGACCCTCGGGCGGCGGCCCAGGCGAGCGCGTCGGCATGCAAGGTCGCCGAAGCGATCTGCCAATGGGCCGCATAGCCGTCGACCATTGCGAGATAGTCCTCCTGCGAACAGGCGTGGAAGCCGAGCCAGAGTCCGAAGCGGTCGGACAAGGAGACGTTTTCCTCGACGGCCTCGGAGGGATGGATCGCGCTCGAACGCTCGTTTTCGGTCATCTCGCGCGGCATCAGATGGCGTCGGTTCGAGGTGGCATAGAACACGACATTGCCGGGCCGGCCCTCGATGCCGCCTTCGAGCACGGGCTTGAGCGATTTGTAGCGGGGATCATGGCCCTCGAAGGAGAGATCGTCGCAGAACAGCAGGAAGCGGCGTGGTCGCGGGCGCAAAAGCCGCAGCAGGACGGACAGGCCCGCGACGTCCTCGCGGTGAATTTCGACCAGCGCCACGCGCTCGCCTGCCGGGCGTGCGCGGTTGATCTCGGCATGCACGGCCTTGACAAGCGCGCTCTTGCCCATGCCGCGCGCCCCCCAGAGGAGCGCGTTGTTGGCCGGCAGGCCATCGGCGAAGCGGCGTGTGTTTTCAAGGAGCGTCGCGCGCGCCTGATCGATTCCCCTGAGCAGGGAAAGCGGCAGCGCCGCGACGGTGCCGACCGGATGAAAGCCGGGCGGGACCGCGGTCCAGACGAAGGCATCGACGCCATCGGCCAGATCCGCTACCGGATCGGGTGCGCGCAGACCCTCCAGCGCCTCGGCGATGCGCTCGAGCCACGCGTCCCACCGGGCGCGGCCGCCCGTCACGGCCGCATTCCGCCCAGGTTGCAATGAGGGGGCCTGTGGCTATAGTCCGCGCCCTGACGCCAACCCCGTCCCAAATCCGTCTCCTTTTTGGAAGAGCCGATGGATACATCGTTCCTGATACAGATTGCGCCTTTCATTGCCATTTTCGGATTTTTCTATTTCCTCGTGATGCGGCCTCAGCAGCAGAAGATGAAGCAGCACAGGGAGATGATAGACAATGTGCGGCGCGGCGACATGGTGGTGACGGCCGGCGGTGTCGTTGGCCGCGTCGCCAAGGTCAGGGACGATGGTGAGATCATGGTAGAGATCGCGGACGATGTGCAGATCCGCGTCGTGAAGGCTACGCTGAGTGAGGTCCGCACCAAGGCGGCCGGCGACGCCAAGCCCGAGAAGAGCTGAATTTCGCATGCTGCATATTCCGACATGGTCGAAAGTCGTCACCCTCCTGATCCTTCTGGCCGGGACGCTGCTGACGTTGCCCAACGTGATCCCCGGCTCCGTGCTCCAGCGGATGCCGCAATGGGTGCCCACCCAGACCGTGGCGCTCGGCCTCGATTTGCAGGGCGGCTCCTACCTTCTTCTCGAGGTCGAGTTCGACCAGGTGCAGAAGGATCGTCTCGAATCGATGATGGGCGATATCCGCACCTCGTTCCGCAAGGCGCGGATTGGCTACACCAATCTCCAGGCCGGCGCCGATTCCGTGTCGCTGCGCGTGCTCGATGCCGCCCGCTATGACGAAGCGAAGACCATCCTGAACGGGCTCAATCCGGTCGTGGGTGGCTCGGTGCTGGCGGTGGGCGCGCGCGACTACGAAGTGACGGAGCCGGGCGGCCAGGCCATCGTGCTTCACATGACCGATGCCTTCAAGGCGCGGACGGAGGGGCAAATTCTCGAGGAATCGATCGAAGTCGTGCGCCGGCGCATCGATCAGCTTGGCACGCGCGAACCGACGATCGAACGCCAGGGCGAAGACCGCATTCTTGTGCAGGTGCCCGGCCTCAGCGATCCCGGCCGACTTCTTATTCTGCTCGGCAAGACGGCGAAGATGACCTTCCAGCTGGTCGACGAAAATGCCGATCTCGCTCAGGCCGAAAAAGGCATCGTGCCCATCGGCGACGAATTGCTGCAGATGCAGCCCGCCAAGAACGGCGCGAAACCGCCGCCGATGGTTGTCGAGCGGCGCATTCTGGTTAGCGGCGACCGCTTGACCAATGCGAGCCAGGGCTTCAGCCCGCAAAGCCAGGAGCCGGATGTCGAATTCAAATTCGATACGGTGGGCGCGCGCGAATTCGGCGATGCGACCAAAATCAATGTCGGCCGTCGTTTCGCGATCGTGCTCGACAACCAGATCATCGAAGCGCCTGTCATCAAAGAGCCCATTCTGGGCGGCTCGGGCGTGATCGACGGCAATTTCACCGTCGAATCCGCCAACGACCTCTCGGTTCTGCTGCGCGCTGGTGCGCTCCCCGCGCCATTGCGCGTGATCGAGCAGCGCACGGTCGGCGCCGAACTCGGCGCGGACCAGATCCAGGCCGGCAAATACTCGACCGCCGCCGGCCTTCTGATGGTCACGATTTTCATGGTGCTGCGCTACGGCCTGTTCGGCCTGTTCGCCGACGCCGCCCTGGTGTTCAATCTCATTCTGCTGACCGCCTGCCTCACCCTGTTCGGCGCGACGCTGACCTTGCCCGGCATCGCCGGCATCGTGCTCACCATGGGCATGGCGGTGGACGCCAACGTGCTGATTTATGAACGCATCAAGGAAGAGCAGCGCAATGGCCGCTCGCTCATGGCCTCGATCGACACCGGCTTCAAACGCGCGATGGCGACCATTGTCGACGCCAACGCCACCCATCTGATTGCCTCGCTCATCCTGTTCCAGCTGGGCTCGGGCCCGGTGCGCGGCTTCGCCGTCACCCTGGGCCTCGGCATCGTCACGTCGTTCTTCACGGCCGTGATGGTCACCCGGTTGTTCGTGGTGACATGGCTGCGCAGCGCACGTCCGAAGCGGCTGGCCATTTAGCCGCACCCGCTGGACGGCCGCGAAAATGGAGTAGACTTCGCGACTCATTGACCCAAGAGGGGAGGGTTCATCGCCATGGCTTCTTTTTTCTCGAACCTGCGCAACGTGGTGGTGGCAGGATTCATCCTGGCGCTGGTCGTGCTGCTGATTCACTGGCGGCAGACGGGGATGATCGTCGACAGCAATTTCTGGACGTTCATCGTGCGCTGGCTGCATATCATCTGCGGCGTCATGTGGATCGGCCTGCTGTGGTATTTCAATTTCGTCGCGACGCCGACCACGCCGAAAATCCCCGAGGATCTGCGTCCCGCGCTCGGCAAATACATCACGCCGGCGGCGCTGTTCTGGTTTCGCTGGAGCGCGATGGGCACGATCATCTTCGGCCTCATTCTCGCGCAGCTGAACGGCTATCTGGTGCAGGCCTATACGCTGGACGGCGTCGATTCCGCCGGCGCCTTTTCCGATCCGCGCAACGTCGCGATCGGCATCGGCATGTGGCTCGGCACGATCATGTGGTTCAACGTCTGGTTCGTGATCTGGCCGAAGCAGCAAAAGGCGCTGAACATCAACAATCGCTATCCCGACCTGACCAAGGACGTCAAAGCGTCGAGCGCAAAGACCGCGGGCATCGCCTCGCGCATCAACACGATGCTCTCGATCCCGATGCTGTTCTGCATGGCGGCGGCAACGCATCTGGCCTAGGCCGCGAACGCTTCGGCTTGAAGCACGCAGTCAGGTTCCCCCCCCGGAGCGTCAGCGTAGCGGGGGAGGGGGACCGCCGCAGGCGGTGGAGGGGGCGGATGCGCGCGATCCCTGCAAGCGCGCCCTACGTCTTTCCGTCGTAGCTGGCGGCGATGCGCGCCGCCTCATTGTTCCGCCTCGAAAGGTTTGCTTTGCAGTGCAGATCGAAAGCAGGTTGGCGTCCGCTCCGCTTCGATGCCACAATGGGGGTGCGCCCCGCCTCCTCCACCACGTCGTGGCCCCTCTCCGCCGCTGCGCTTTGCTCCGCGGGGGAGGAGCGTAAACGTCCGCCGCTGCCATGAACGTCGCCGAAGCGCTTGCCGCCTGCGAAGCGACCGTCCGGCAATCCGATCCCGACCGCTATTTCGCGAGTTTGTTTGCACCGGCGGAGCGTCGCCCATTGCTGTTCGCGCTCTATGCCTTCCATCATGAAATCGCCCGCGTCGCGGCAAGCGTGCGCGAACCGATGATGGGCGAGATTCGCCGGCAATGGTGGCGCGAGGCGATCGAGACGGCGGAGCAGCAGCGTCCGCGCGCCCACCCCACGGTGCTGGGCCTGGCCGAACTGTTTCGTGCCGGCGTCGCCTCGCAGGCTCTCCTTGCTCTCATCGATGCCCATGAGCCTATGGACGACGACGCGGGCTGGAGCATCGGGGCGCTCGAAACGCGCGCGCGCGAAACGTCTGCTGCACTGATGCAGATCGCGGCCGGCATTCTGACGAAAAGCGGCGCTCCGTTACCTTCTCACCATGGCCGGCCACCGAGCCGGCCATCCAGCCATTCCTCCGACGTTGCCGTGGATGGCCGGGTCAGGCCCGGCCATGGTGAAAACATAGAAGCGGCCGGTACTGCGTACGGGCTGCTTTCCTCGTTGCGCGCATCACCGCGCAGCGCGCAGGAGATACCGGTGATCATCGAGACAGCGCGGAAGCACTTCGCGCTGGCGCGCGTCGGCCATTTTGGAGCAGCGCTCCCTGCGATCCTGCCTGCCGCGCTCGTACCGCTCTATGCACGCACACTGGAGCGTGGCGGCGATCCTGCGCGCGTGCCGCTATTCCGCAGGCAGGCGATCTTTTTGCGCAGCGCCCTCAGCGGTCGTCTCTGACGCGAGCCATGCATCGAGATCGGCCAGCGCTCGCCGTGCCATCGTTTTTTTCCGGTCGCGGCCGCGGGCGCGCAAGGCGGGATCGAGATCGGGAAACAGTCCGAAGTTTACGTTCATCGGCTGAAACGTGTCGGCGCGCGCGCCGCCGGTGATATGCGCGAGCAGTGCGCCCAGCGCGGTGGTCGCCGGCGGCGGCCCCGCGTTCTCGCCACGCAGTTCCGCCGCCGCGAAGCGCCCCGCCAGCAGGCCCATCGCGGCGCTTTCGACATAGCCTTCGACGCCGGTGATCTGTCCCGCGAAACGCAGATGCGGTTGCGTTTTCAACCGGAGCTGCGTGTCGAGGAGGCGCGGCGAATTGAGAAACGTGTTGCGATGCAGGCCGCCCAGCCGGGCGAATTGCGCGTTTTCGAGACCCGGAATCATGCGGAGGATGCGCGTCTGCTCGCCATGTTTGAGCTTGGTCTGGAAGCCCACCATGTTCCACAGCGTGCCGAGCGCATTGTCCTGGCGGAGCTGCACCACCGCATGCGGGCGCGATTGCGTGCGCGGATCCTGCAGGCCCACGGGCTTCATCGGACCGAACCGCAGCGTTTCGGCGCCGCGGGCTGCCATCACCTCGATCGGAAGGCAGCCTTCGAAATAGGGTGTCGATTGCTCCCAGTCCTTGAACTCCGTCTTCTCGCCGGCAATCAGCGCGGCAATGAAGGCGCGGTACTGTTCTTCGTCCATGGCACAATTGATGTAGTCGGCCGTGCCGCCGCCTGGGCCTTCCTTGTCGTAGCGCGACTGGAACCAGGATTTCGAGAAGTCGATGCTGTCGCGATGGACGATGGGAGCGATGGCGTCGAAGAAGGCGAGCGATTCTTCGCCCGTCGCGGCGCGGATCGCCTGCGCCAGCGCGTCCGATGTCAACGGGCCTGTGGCGACAATGGCGTGTGTGCCCGCGCCGGGCAGGGCGTCGATCTCGCCCCGGCGGATGGTAATGTGCGGCTGCGCTTCGAGCGTGTGTGTGACGTGCTGCGCAAATCCGTCGCGGTCGACGGCGAGCGCGCCGCCGGCCGGCAGCTTGTGGCGATCCGCGGCCGCAAGAATGAGCGAGCCGGCACGGCGCATCTCTTCGTGCAAGAGGCCGACGGCGTTGTTCTCCCAATCGTCCGAGCGAAAGGAGTTCGAACAGACGAGTTCGGCCAGCTGGCCGGTGGCATGCGCGTCGGTGCCGCGATGCGGCCGCATCTCGTGAAGCACGACGGACACGCCGCGTTGCGCCGCCTGCCATGCGGCTTCCGAGCCCGCGAGCCCGCCGCCGATGATGTGAAGTGCGCTGTTCATCCGGCGATCACTAGCCGCTTTGCGGGACAAGTGGAAGATCGCACACGCATCATGGCAGACAGGTACAGAACCTTCATGCCATCGGGCAGGAGGCCCACGAATCCAAAGTGTCAGGGCTCCATCTGCAGGGCGCTGAACAGGACCGGAGAAATGCGCACGGACGCGTTTTCCCCGAATTGTCGGCGGCACCCAACGCCATCTTGGCTGCCCGACAGACGCAAGCCAGGGCACGGAGTCCTTCGATCGGGCTGGCTTCGAATTGTCTCGCTACTGCGGCGGGTTGGCGATGAGATAGGGGAGGCCGCCAGCGATGCTCGAGTTCTCCGCCCGGATCGACCAATCGAAGCCGGCCGGCAACCCTGTCTGCAACTGTGCCGTCGTTTCGCCCGTGATTCCGGGATCGTTGGCGATGTTCCCCGCGCCCTGGCTCAGATTCGTGAGGCCGCTGCTGGTCGTGTCCCGGTAGGTCAGGAGGAGGCGGCCGGCCATGTGCCAGCGTGCCGCGTAGACTCGCCCGCTACCTTGCCTTCCCCCTGAAGACGATGCGATCGTTGACCGCGCCGCCAACGGTCGCGGCTGCGCGCGACCCGGATCAAGCAGGCGAGAGTCCAATTTTCATTCCGTCCTTACCCCGGTAGCCCGCATCTGCATGCCATGACAGAGTTGGGGGTGAACATTTGAATCCAATCCACGAGGCTGCCGGATTGGCAAGAGTCCCGGCCTTCGCGCCGGCTTCGGGAATAGCGGTGCGCATGCGTGCAAAACTCAATTCGCTGACGGGTCTGCGGTTCTTTGCGGCCGCGCTCATCGTGTTCCATCACACGAAAGGTCTGTTTCTGCCCAGCGCCTATATCGCGCAGCGCGTCGACACCGATTATGGCGTCACCTTTTTCTATGTGCTTTCGGGGTTCATTCTCACTTACGGCTATTCGCACCTGGACACGCTGGAGGCCAATGCCCGGTTCATCGTGGCCCGCATCGCGCGCATCTGGCCGCTGCATCTCTTTACGCTGGCGATCGTCCTTCTCCTCTTTCGTCCGCCCTGGGGGTATCCGGGCGACGCGCAGCCGGTGTTGAAATTTCTGGCGAATGCCTTCCTGCTTCAAGGCTGGATTCCCTGGGCAAAATATTTCTTCTCGTTCAATGGCGTGTCGTGGAGCCTGTCGGTCGAGCTGTTCTTCTATCTGTTTTTTCCATTCTTCCTGCTGGCGCTGCGGCGAAGCGTGTGGCTTCTGCCGGTCGTCTCTTGCGCAGCGGCGCTTGCGCTGGCGCTTGCGGCCGACCGGCTGAAGTTTCCCGATCTTCGCTACGGCGATCCCAAACTTGGACCGACAGTGTGGATCGACATGACGTTCCCAATCATGCGATTGCCCGAATTCCTGGTCGGGATGCTGACGGCCAGAATCTGGTTCGCGTCTCGCAGGCACGCCGCGGGGTCGGCGGTCGCATGGACGGTCGTCGAGACGATTGCGCTGGGCGGGGTGATCCTGGTCTTGGTCGATTTCTACGCTTTGGTCAGCAGGGCGGGGCTCGGCAGCATCACCACGGCGTGGCTTGTGCGCGCGGCGCCTGCACCGGTGTTTGCGTTTCTGATTTTCACGTTTGCCTTCGGGCGGGGCCTGGTTTCGCGCCTCGTCGGCAGTGCCCCGCTCGTGTTCCTGGGCGAGATCAGCTTTTCGATCTACATGATCCACGAAATTCTGGCGCGCCTTGTCGCGAGCCGTTTTCCGGAGCTGATCTTTCGCGGCCAGACCTGGACGGGGTTTCTGCTCTTCTGGGCCGCGGTACTCGGCCTGTCGACAATCAGCTGGTGGCTGGTCGAGAAGCCCTGCCGCAAGGCCATCGTCGCCGCGTATGACGCGCGGCAAAAACTTCGCGCAGATCTGCCCGTCGCAGGCTAGAGGTGCGCCTCAATCCCAGCATGACAGAGTTGGGCGCCCATGTCAGACCTTGATGCAAGCATAGCGAGGCATCCAAGGCGCGGCCTGTTCGAGTTGGGTCGCGAGCTGCAGCAGCGTCAGCTCGTCGCCGAAACGTCCGGCAAATTGCACGCCGATGGGCAGGCCGTCCGCGTTCCAGTGCAGCGGCAGATTGATCGCCGGCTGGCCCGTGACGTTCTGGAAGGCGGTGAACGGAACATAATCGAAGAGCGGCAGGAAGCCTTTCATCACGTCCTGTTCTTCCAGGTCGAAGGTGCCAAGCTTGATGGGCGGCATGCCGAGCGTGGTGGTAAGCCAGATGTCGTGTGTCGCAAAGAAACTGGCGACATCCCGGCTCGCCGCCTGAAGAACGTTCTTGGCGCGGAGATATTCGCTGGCGCTGACGCGCTGGCCCGCTTCATAGATGCCCCAGGTCAATCCTTCGAACAGGTCGGCGCGCGGCGTGACACCGGTAAATCCGGCGATCGTATCGACAAGTGCGGCAAGATTGGCGGACCAGGTGGCCACGAAGGCCGGCACGAGCAGCGGCAGATCGAGCCGCGGCGTGGCTTCTTCGACGATGTGACCGAGCGAGGCGCAGAGTTCTGCCGCGTGACGGACGGCCTGCTCGCAATCGGGATGCAGCGTCTCGCCGCCTAGCCGTTGCAGCGAGATGGCGATGCGCAGTCGCTTCGGCGCCTTTGCGGATTCAATGAGCCAGCAATCCGGTCCGGGAGGTGCCCAATAGGGATCGCCAGGCACGCTGCCGGCGGTCGCATCGAGCATCGCCGCCGTGTCGCGCACGCTGCGGGACACGACATGCTCGACGACCAGCCCGTCGACGCACTCGCCGGCATCGGGCGCGAACGTGCCGCGCGCGCGCGCGTGGGTTTGAGGCCGACAAGGCCGCAACACGAGGCCGGAATCCGGATCGAGCCGCCGCCATCATTGGCGTGCGCCACCGGAACGACACCTGCAGCCACGGCCGCGGCCGATCCGCCGGACGAGCCGCCGGTCGACCGCGACAGATCGAAGGGATTGTGGGCCGGTCCATAGAGTTTCGATTCCGTGGTCGGCACAAGGCCGAACTCCGGCACATTTGTCCGTCCAAGGACGATCAGCCCCGCCTCGCGGAAGCGCGTGGTGAGTACCGAATCATGCGGCCACGGAACCGGCGGCACATAGCGCGCGCCCTGGCGGGTCGGCGTGCCTTTGGCGAAGGCCAGAATGTCCTTGAGGAAAAACGGCACGCCTGCGAACAGGCCGCTTTGCGAATGGTCGCGCGCTGACGCCCGCGCCCGCTCGAAATCGGCGTAGACCATGAAGTTGAGGGTGGGATTGACCGCCTCGGCGCGCGCGATCGCGATGTCGACGAGTTCGCTGGGCGTGACATCGCGCTTGCGCACCAGCTCTGCCAGAGCGAGGCCGTCGAGCCGCGCATAGTCTGCGAAATTCATGCAGGATCCGTTCTCCCGGGAAGGCCCGCGAAGCTAACTGCGGGTTGACAGATTGTCACGCCGCACCTGTCCGCTCCTGTGGATTTGCCCGGGCGCATGCGTCCGCCTACACTATGTCGAGGGGAGTACCATCGTCGATGAGCGCAAGAATTCCTGTCGGCCGGACGATTTCCGACGCCTACACATTCGGATTCGCGCGATTTCTCTCGGTTCTTGGAATCGTATGGTTTCCCTATGCCTGCCTTGCGGCACTGGCGATGGGTGCTTTCTATCTGCTGGCACCTGGCGTCCCGCGCCTGCTTCTGCAGGGCGATTTCGATTTCTCGATGCTCGCCGGACTTCGCCGTGTCGGACTTGTCCTGTGGCTGGCAGGCCTGGTCGTCAGCGCCATGGTCGCCGTCGGATTGCAACGTCGTGCGCTGGGCGAAATGACGGGACCGGTCTTCATCTGGTTCTCGCTGGCCGCTCCGGTCTGGCGCATGGTCGCGGCCTTTTTCCTGGCATGGGTGATCATCGTCGTGATCGCGATCCTGGCTGCGATTGCCTGCGGGCTGATCTGGCTGGCGAGCGGTCATCTCCCGTATGGCGTCACGGTCGCGATCCGGGCCATTGCCATTCTCGCGGCCGCCTGTTTCGTGATTTTTGTCGCGGTGCGCCTCTGCTTTTTCCTGCCGCCGGTGGTGGTGTCCGAACGACTCATCGGGCTTGAACGCGCCTGGCTGCTCAGCCGTGGCAATTTCTGGCGGATCGTGGGCGTCGGCGCCGCGATTTTCATTCCGGTGGGGATCGCGTTTTCGCTTATCGCCTCGGTGCTGTTCGGGTCGTTCGCAATCCCCCATTTGACGGCTGCGATGTCGCTCAAGGACATTCTGCGCGAAATCGCACTTCAGTTTCGCGTGGTGGGCCCTTACATGCTCGCATACCGCTTTGTGGAGCGGATCGTGTTTTTCGGGCTGGGCAATGGTGCCAATGCAAGCGCCTATCTCGCCGTCGGGGGCAAGACGCCAGCCGGGAGAGTGTCGGATGGCGCCTGAAAGGTGGGCCGGTTCCGGCCCGACGGGATGATTTTCAACGCCGGTCTGCTAAGAGCGTGCCCGTCAACTCACTTCCGTAGCCGAGGCGTATCTGCATGAACAGGATTCCGGTAGGCGAGACCATCCGTTTTGCCTATGCCTTCGCCTTCGGGCAGGTCGGCGCGATCATTGGTTTTGTCTGGTTGCCTCTGGCTCTGGCCGCCATCCTTCAATTCCTGCCTTATGCGCTCGGCACCGCCGATAGCGATGGCACTGCGGCTACCGTGATGGGGAGCGCGGTCTTCAACCTTTCGATGGCATTGGGGGTCTGGCTGCTCAATGCGATGAATTTCGTCTCGGTCACGCGCCTGGCGCTCGGGACCCGCGAAAGTACCATCTCGCTCTATTTTTCGCTGGGCGCCCCCGAATGGCGCATGTTCATGAGCATTCTGCTGTGCCTTTTTGCGCTCGTCCTGCTGCTCGGTCTTTATCTGGCCACCGGTGCCGTTCTCGCCGGCATGCTGGGATCGGACATCGCAGCAGCAATCTATGCAGCCATCGGTCTGGTGGGTGTCGCCTATGTCGCGTTGCGGCTCGTGTTTCTCGTGCCCGCCGTGGTGGTTGTTGAAGGCAAAACGGACCTCGTCCGCGCCTGGGCGCTGGCCGCAGGCAATGTCGGACGCATCTTTCTGGTCTTTCTGGCTGTCGTCTTTCCCATTCTCATCCTGCAGACCGTTGCGCTCGGTCTTTTGGTCGGGCACGGGCTCTTCGCACCGCTGCCGATGGATCCGAAGCAGGCCATGGCCGCCCTGGAGGCTCGCCGCGATTTGCTGGATCAGCACGCGCCGACGGTGATCGGCGTGGCGCTTGTGCTGTCGCCCTTCAATCTGGGGCTCGTCCTGGGCGCGATCACGCGCGCCTACCGAGCGCTTGCACCCGAGCGGGTACGAACACCGGTCTAGACTTTTGCGTCGACGCGACGCGGTTGAGGCGATCGTGTTGCGCTCGCCTCAGGAGGCGACGCGCTGCGGGTTGGAGCCTTGCACGTCGGACCAGGCCAGGCGCTGCATGCCGGCCGGAACCTTTACTTCCCGCGCGATGGCGGGGCCGGAAATGAGGCGAGCGCCCCGGTCGCGCGCGAACTGGACGATATCCAGCGAAGACGCATCGTGGACGAAGGTCATCAGACCGAGATTCCTGCCAGCCATGCACAGCCGCTCGACGTCGTCGCGCAGATTGCCGAAGGGCGAAGGGCCTTGCAGCGAGACGCCCAGTCCCTGCAACCCCACATTGCGATAGGCCTCGTGGTTGAGGCCGCCGAGCGGCGCCTGCGCCACCACGGCCTTGCAGAAGGGACGAATGGTCGAGACGAGTTCGTTCATGCGCGTCTGAGGCACGCCGATGGGAACATCGGCGACCTCGAACAGCAGGAAAGGACGGAAGGCGGATGACAGCGTTCGCCAGGTGGCGATGACTTCCATGCGGCCGATGGGGGAACTCAGGACTTCGTAGGGGATGGGCAAGACCATCAGGAAGCGAACGCCCTTCTGCAGGCAATCGGTGAGGATGCCGGCGCCGTGATAGAGGCCCGAAAGAAAGGTGTTCAGCTGTTCCTTGAGGATGTTGGGCGGTTCCGAAAATTCCAGTAGGGCGGGTTGGGTGGCGCGGCGGCCGATCAGCCGATAAGCGGTGATCGCCTCGTTGCGTGCATCCCACAGCGGCAGAAAACGGAACGCCATTTTCTGCCGGTGCCCGACGCCTTCCGTGGCGGGTTCCGAAACCGGTTCGATGAAGCCGCCACTTCGCTTGATCGGAGCGGTCAGCAATTCCGGCAGGCCCGCGCTTTTTGCCAACGCCACCAGATCCGGCGGAACGATCGGCGCGAGCGCAAGGCCGTTTTCCGACTGCCCGGTTACGCGTGCCAGTTCGAGATCGCACAGACCGCACGGGCCGAGCAGGCTGGTGTGCAATTCGTGCGCGACGCGCAGGCAGCATACTCGCGCGTCCTCGCCTTCGGAGCCCGGCATCGTGACGAGAAAGGAGATGTCGTCGAGCTGAATGAAGAAATCCTGCGCGCCCAGCCGCTGCCGCAGAATGTGATCGAGCCGCCCGTAGATGGTTTCGCGCATGCGATCCCAGCGCGATACGGCCCTGGCCCTGATAAGGCCGAGGCTGATCACGTTCACGCATCCGCGCGCAATCAGCTGCGGTGAAGCGGCGGTTCTGATCTCCGGCGTCAACAAGCGCGTTCGTCCACTTGGCCGTCCTGCGAGGGGCCGTCACCGCATGCTAGAGGGTGCCACGTTTACGAGTCGCTAATTGGCAGCGAACCGCGACGCAAAATTCATCTCTCGTTTACCGTGTGCCGCGCCTTGGCGGATTTGCGCTATGATCGGGCGTGCTGCAACGCGGAGGGGATCGATGGCAGGCTATGGCTTCAGCCGGAGGGAATTTTCGGCACGAATGGGTGCGGCGGCAGCGGGGATGGGAATCACCGGCGCCTGGGCCGCGGATATCTCCCCCGGCCTGGCGGGCGAAATCTCGCGCAGCAATGCAGCCATCCACCAGCAAGTCATCTTCGCGCAGCGTGCCGCGCGCGTCTATGCGGCGCTGACGGTCTCCGAGCAGTTCGACAGGGTTGCAGCGTCCGGCGACGCAATGAATTCCCGAATGAAAACGGCGCTCGGATCGGCACCGACGCATATCGATGCCCGGCCCGGCGGGGCTTTTTCGTTGTTCGGCGGTTACGTCACGGGTTTCAATCTCGAAATCGTGCCGAATATGCGCCTTGTCCAGGCGTGGCGCGCGGGAAGCTGGGCGCCGGGAATTTATTCGATTGCGAGATTTGTCCTGTCGGAGGAAGGCGCTGCGACCAGGCTTGTCTTCGATCACACGGGTTTTCCGAACGAGGCAGCCGATCATCTTGCCATGGGGTGGCATGACAATTACTGGAAGCCGATGGCACGTGTTCTTTGAGCGGATGTCGCCGGCGATGATGGGTGTGAGGAAAAAAATGGCAATTGGGTCGAGCGGGAATATCTGCCCGGCACGGCCTGGCGTAGAAACATGAGCGACACGCAAGCGGGAAACGAGGACGACGAAGCGCATAGCCGGTGGCACTTCCTGCGCGACGTGCTTGTGCTGCAGTTGAAACTCCTGATCGGCAATCTGCACAATTTCGTGCTCATTCCCGCGACGCTCGCGGCGGCGCTTGTCGACCTCCTGTTCAAGTCGGAACGTCACGGCTCCCGCTTCTATCGTGTGCTGGACTGGGGCAGGCAGGCGGAAGAGGCGATAGGCCTCTACAGCGCCCTGGATCGTCACGACCGCGAGATGAAACACGATTACACGGTCGACGCGTTGATCTCGCAGATCGAAACAGCCGTCGTGCGTGAATACGAAAAGGGCGGAACGGCGGCCGACGTCAAGAAGGCCGTGGACAGCGTGCTCGATGGCCTGCATTGGCATTCGAACAAGGCGGCCGACCGCGCGCGCCAAGCCGCACAGCGTGTGATCGAGAAATTGGGACCGTCGCGTCCGGCCGATCCATCCTGAACGGCGTCGGTGGCGCCGGCGGCGACGAAATTTCCCGACCGGCGTTCTATTCCGCGGCGCGGCCGGTGGCCAGGGTGCGCTGGCGCCCAAGAAGCGGCTTCAGATATTGTCCCGTATAGGATCGCGCGACTTTGGCGACCTCTTCCGGCGTGCCGCTCGCGACGAGTTCGCCGCCGCCGTCGCCGCCCTGGGGTCCGAGATCGATGATCCAGTCTGCGGTCTTGATCACTTCGAGATTGTGCTCGATGACCACGACCGTGTTGCCGCTATCGACGAGTTCGTGCAGCACTTCGAGCAGCTTGGCCACATCGTGGAAGTGCAAACCCGTGGTCGGCTCGTCGAGGATGTAGAGCGTGCGTCCGGTTGCGCGACGTGACAATTCCTTCGAGAGCTTGACGCGCTGCGCTTCGCCACCCGAAAGCGTGGTCGCCTGCTGCCCGACCTTGATGTAGCCCAGCCCTACGCGCGCCAGCGTGTCGAGCTTCTCGCGGATGGATGGCACGGCGCGAAACAGATCCGCGCCCGCTTCTACGGTCATGTCGAGCACATCGGCGATCGAATATTCGCGGAAGTGGACCTCGAGCGTTTCGCGATTGTAGCGCTTGCCCTTGCACACGTCGCATTGCACGTAGACGTCCGGCAGGAAGTGCATCTCGATCTTGATAACGCCGTCACCCTGGCAGGCTTCGCAGCGGCCGCCCTTCACGTTGAAGGAGAAGCGCCCCGGCGCATAACCGCGCGCCTTGGCTTCAGGCAATTCCGCGAACCAGTCGCGGATGGGTGTAAACGCGCCGGTATACGTTGCGGGATTGGAGCGCGGGGTGCGTCCGATCGGCGACTGGTCGATATCAATGACCTTGTCGAGGAATTCGAGACCTTCGATCCGGTCATGTATGGCGGGATGCTCGCGTGCGGCATTCAGCTTCCGTGCCGCCGCCTTGTAGAGCGTCTCGATCACCAGCGTGGATTTGCCGCCGCCGGAAACCCCCGTGACGCACGTGAAGGTCCCAAGCGGGATGGCGGCGCTGACATTCTTCAGATTGTTGCCGCGGGCGCCGACCACTTTCACCCAGCGATCATGGGTGGCCTTGCGTCTTTTCTGCGGCACCGGGATTTGCTGGAGCCCGACGAGATATTGCCCGGTCAGGCTTGCGGGCGCGCGCATGATGTCTTCCGGCGTGCCTTCCGCGACGATTTCGCCGCCATGAATGCCGGCGCCCGGACCCATGTCGATCACATGATCGGCGGTGCGGATCGCTTCCTCGTCATGCTCGACCACGATCACTGTGTTGCCGAGATCGCGCAGGCCCTTGAGCGATTCGAGCAGCTTCGCATTGTCGCGCTGATGCAGGCCGATGGAGGGTTCGTCGAGCACATAGAGTACGCCGGTCAGGCCGGAGCCAATCTGGGAGGCGAGGCGAATACGCTGGCTCTCGCCACCCGAAAGCGTGCCCGAGTTGCGCGAAAGTGTCAGATAGTCGAGGCCGACATCGTTCAGGAATTTCAGCCGGGCGCGGATTTCCTTGAGGATGCGCGCCGCGATCTCCTGCTGCTGCTTCGTCAGGTCCTTGTCGAGATCGCGGAACCATGCGTCGGCCAGACGGATCGACTGCTCGCAGACCTGGCTGATGTGCAGGCCTGCGATTTTCACGGCCAGCGCTTCCGGTTTCAGCCGATAGCCTCGACAGACTTCGCAAGGGCTCGTGTCCTGATAGCGCTCGAGCTCTTCGCGGATCCACGACGAATCGGTTTCCTTGAAGCGGCGCTGCATGTTGGGGAGCACGCCCTCGAATGTCTTCTTCGTTTCGTAGCGGCGCAGACCGTCATCATAAATGAATTTGATCTCGTCCTCGCCCGAGCCGTTGAGCACGATTTCCCGGACACGCTTTGGCAGATCTTCCCACGGCTCGTTGAGCGAAAATTTGTAGTGGCGCGCGAGTGCTTCCAGCGTCTGCAGATAATAGGGCGAAGACGATTTGGACCAGGGTGCGATCGCGCCTTTGCGCAGCGTCAGGCTCTCGTCGGGCACGATGAGGGCGGGATCGAAATAGAGCTGCGTTCCCAGGCCGTCGCAGGCCGGGCAGGCGCCGAACGGGTTGTTGAAGGAAAAAAGTCGCGGCTCGATCTCGGGAATTGTGAATCCGGAAACCGGACAGGCGAATTTCGACGACAGCAGCAACCGCTTCGGCTCGCCTTTTTCCTTGGCGTCGGCATATTCGACAATCAGCAGGCCATCGGCGAGCTCGAGCGCCGTCTCGATGGAATCGGGAAGCCGGTTGCCGATATCGGGCTTCACGACGATCCGGTCGACGACGACTTCGATGTCGTGCTTCAGTTTCTTGTCGAGCGTCGGCACCTGGCCAAGCTCGTGATATTTGCCGTCCACTTTGACGCGCTGAAAACCCTTCTTCTGAAGCTCGGCAAGCTCCTTGCGGTATTCGCCCTTGCGGCCACGCGCGATCGGCGCCAGCAGGAAAAGGCGGGTGCCTTCCTCGAGCGCCAGGATGCGGTCCGCCATCTGGCTGACGGTCTGACTTTCGATCGGCAGGCCCGTTGCCGGGGAATAGGGTACACCCACCCGCGCGAACAGCAGGCGCAGATAGTCGTAGATCTCCGTCACCGTGCCGACCGTCGAGCGCGGATTGCGCGAGGTGGTTTTCTGTTCGATGGAAATCGCCGGCGAGAGCCCCTCGATATGATCGACATCGGGCTTCTGCATCAGTTCGAGGAACTGGCGCGCATAGGCCGAGAGACTTTCGACATAGCGCCGCTGGCCTTCGGCATAGACCGTATCAAAGGCCAGCGAGGACTTGCCGGAGCCAGAAAGGCCCGTGATCACCGTCAGCGAATCGCGCGGGATCTCCACATCGACATTCTTCAGATTGTGCTCGCGTGCGCCGCGGATCGAAATGTTTTTCAGCATGGTCCTTCGCCCGGAGGCGGACTTTTGGCCGCTAGCGCGCTCCGCCGCAACCACGATCGTGTCGCGGTGCGCCTGGGACGAACGCGCAGGGCCGGGCTTAGACATGTGGTGCGGCTTTCCCAAAAGGCAACGACTCGCCATTCTATGGAACATAAAGGGAACGATGAATGTCTGCAAAGGGATCTGAGCGAGATTTGCAAGGCGGACGTCGCTCGGACGTGGTGGGCGGGCACCGCGACAATAAACAGATTTGGCCGCGGGGCTCCGGCCGCTATGCCTGCCGGGCGGTTGCAACAGGGCGGTCCATGGGTCCACCGGGACATCGTTACAGACCCGAGATCGATGGCCTGCGCGCACTGGCCGTGCTGGCCGTCGTGTTCTTCCACTATCGGGTACCGTTCTTCGGCGGGGGCTTTGTCGGCGTCGACGTGTTTTTCGTCATCTCGGGCTATCTGATCACGTCGCTCGTAGCGGCCGACATGGACGGAGCGGGATTTTCTTTCCTCCATTTCTACGAAAGGCGGGTGCGCCGCATCTTTCCCGCCCTGTTCGCGATGCTGCTGCTTGTCACCGCCGGCGCTTTTCTGCTGCTGTTTCCTGTCGACCTTGTGAACTATGCGCACAGCCTGCTCGCAACGGCTCTGTTCGGCGCCAATGTCGAATTCTGGCGGGAAGCCGGTTATTTCGATGCCGCTGCCAATCAGAAGCCCTTGCTGCATCTCTGGTCGATCGGCGTCGAGGAACAGTTCTATCTGGTTTTTCCGGCCATTCTGGTGCTGGCGGGCGGCCGGTCGCGTGCCAGGCGTCTGGCAATCGTCGCCGCTCTCTTTGTCGGCTCGTTTGCGCTGGCAGTGTGGGGCGTTTGGGCCGACCCCGTCGCGACATTCTATCTGCTACCGGCACGTGCCTGGGAGTTGATGCTGGGAGCGCTTCTCGCGTTGGGCGTTGTGCCGATGGTTCGCAGCCGGTGGGTGGGCGAAGCACTTGCGATGTGCGGCCTCGTGCTGATCGTCATTTCCGCCGTCACGTTCCGAACCGATTGGCCTTTTCCGGGGCCCCTGGCTCTGGCTCCCTGCGTCGGAACGGCGCTGGTGATCCTGGGAGCAGATCCAGGACGAAACTGGGCGGGGCGTGCCTTGTCCTGGCGGCCGGTGGTATTCGTCGGCCTCGTTTCCTATTCGCTCTATCTCTGGCACTGGCCGCTTTTCGTGTTCGCGACCTATGTAGAGCTGCACGAACCGGGGGCCATCGCATCCGTCGGACTCATGGCCGTTTCGTTCGTCCTGGCCGTTTTGTCCTGGCGTTTTGTCGAGCAGCCGTTGCGGCGTGCACGGCCGGCACTTCGCCTTGCCCCCTTCGCCGCGGCGGCCGTTACGGTAGCTCTCACCGCAGGCAGTGCGGGAATTGCCGCCGCGAGCGATGGATTGCCCGAGCGCCTGAGGCCCGATCTCCGTACTATCCTGGCCGAACAGGATGATCATGAGCCGCGGATTGCGCAATGTTTCGCGCTCACGTCCGGCGATGTGAGAAGGGGCCGTCTCTGCCGGATAGGCGCCACAACGAATACACCGCCCAGCTTTCTGCTGTGGGGCGACTCCCATGCCGATGCCATTCTTCCCGCGGTGGCGCGCGCCGCGTCGCGGGCAGGGCGTGTGGGCCTGTTTGCCGGGGGCGCGTCGTGCCCCCCGCTTATGAATGTGACGACGCCGCAGCCTGATTGCCGCGCTTTCAACGACGCCGTTATGGCGCTAGCAGAAAAGTCGCAATTTTCGGAGATCATTCTCGAGGCCCGCTGGGCCAAGTATGCGGAAGGGTCTACCTTCGGCACCGAGCCGAAAGGCCGGGTCGTATTGCGCGACGCATTGGCGTCCGCCGGCGGCGGCGCCGACAATCACGATGTTTTCTTTCGTGGCCTGTCGCGTACAGTTGCGCAGTTGCGCCGCGCCGCAAAAGCTGTGGTCCTTGTCGCCGCGGTGCCGGAAGTGGGTTGGCCAGTGCCCGCCGTCCTGGCGCGGCGCGCGCTTGCCCATGAGACTCAACCGGTCGCTCCGCCGCTTGGGGTCTATCTGGTGCGGCAGGCATTTGTCCTTAAGTCGCTGGCGGCGATGCAATCCCGGTTTGGTGCGACCATTCTCTATCCGCACAAGGTTCTTTGCGCCTCCGGATATTGTGCCGTGTCGGAAAACGGCACTCCCCTCTATCGCGATGAACACCATTTGAGTGTGTTCGGAGCACATAAGCTTGACGGGTTGCTCGGCGCGGCCTTTCCCCCCGCCTCTGCCTCGCGGGACGGAGAAAGAGAGAGCAACCCTTCGTGACACGGAGCAGGAACAGCGCCATGCTTCCCTTGAATTCTTGAAGCGCGGAAAGGAACAAGTCGGTGGCGGACGAACAAAACGGCATCTGGATCGAGGCCGGCAAGGCACAATTGGACGAGATGATCATGCTGCGCCGCGCCATTCACGCGGAACCGGAGCTTGGTCTCTTCACGCCCAGGACGACCGACAAAGCCAAGGCTGCGTTGGCCGGTCTGCCGCTCGAAATTTATGAGGGCGAATCGACGTCCGGCTTCGTGGCCGTGCTGCGGGGACCGGCCAACGGACGTCGAGTGCTTCTGCGTGGCGACATGGACGCGTTGCCGCTGGTGGAGGAAACGGGTCTCGCCTTCGCATCAAAAACGCACGGCGCCATGCACGCCTGCGGCCACGACACCCATGTCGCCATGCTCGCCGGGGCCGCCAGGGCGCTGTGTGCGCAGCGGGACCGGCTTGCGGGAACGGTGATGTTCATGTTCCAGCCGGGAGAAGAGGGCCACCACGGCGCACGGTTCATGCTGGATGACGGCTTGATCGATCCCTTGCCGGACGCTGCCTTCGCGCTTCACATATCGCCGAAATATCCAACCGGCCAGTTCGCCGGCAAGGGCGGCCCGCTGCTTGCGGCAGCCGATCGTCTCCTTGTCACCGTAGTTGGCCAGGGTGGTCATGCCTCGCAACCGCATGACGCGAACGATCCCATCCCGATTGCGTGCGAAATCGTTCTGGCTCTCCAAAGCATGATCACGCGGCGTGTGCCCGTGTTTGACCCGGCGGTTCTCACCGTCGCACGCATCACCGGCGGCACAACCAACAATGTGATTCCGGAAAAGGTTGAAATCGAGGGCACCATACGCAGTTTTTCGCAATCGACCCGGGCAATCGTGCACGAAGGACTTAAGCGTGTGGCAACGAATGTCGCCGCTGCGCACAAAGCCAGAGCCGAGATCACAATCATTCCGGGATTTCCCGTGACGCTATGCGACGACCGAGCGGCCGGGTTGGCGCAAAAGACGGCCGAGCTTCTGTTCGGCGCGGAATCATGGCTGTCGCTGACGGCGCCGGTCATGGGGGCGGAGGATTTCTCCTATGTGCTGCAGAAAGTGCCAGGCGCGATGGTCTTCCTCGGCGCCGCACCCGCCGGCAGCGATTGCGAGAGCTGCTGCGGGCTGCATTCCAATCGCATGATGATCGAGGAGTCCGTTATGGCGCGGGGAGCGGCGATGCATTGCGCCTTCGCCGAGGCGTTTCTGAACGGCGGATTTGACCTGATCTGAACCGAATCGAAGGCGCCTCATCCGCCTTGACCGGTGCTCTTGCCGTGGTCGCCGGCCGGGTCTGCCCCCCGATATTCCGGCAGAAAAACGCGGTGACGATCATCGCAATCGGGTATGGGGCAGACTATATCGATGGACGATTCTGACCCGGACGGGTACCGATGATGAAGACCGTGAAAGATCTAACCACCGTTGCGCTGCCGGCTGGGATGCGCGCGCGGCTGGTGGCGGTTTGGGCGTTTGCGAAAGAGCCGCTGCTTACCGTTCTGCTGATGCTTGCGGCCACCACTGCGGTAGCGCGCCCCTACTATGTCCCCTCGGGCTCGATGGAGCCTACGATCCAGATCGGCGACGAACTCCTCGCCAGCAAGTTCGCCTATGGCTACAGCCGCTATTCGGTGCCCCTTGGCATCGGTCCGTCTTCGCAGACACGGTTGTTGCAGCGCCTTCCGGAACGGGGGGATGTGATCATCTTCATCCTGCCGCGCGACCCTTCGCAGGTCTTTGTCAAGCGCGTCGTGGGCCTGCCCGGGGATCGGCTGGTGATGCATGAAGGGCGGCTCTGGATCAATGGTCAGAAGCTTGCGCTCCAACCGGACGGGATGGGTCGTGTGGAAGAAGAGGATGGCGCACTGGTCTCCGAACCGCGCTTTGTCGAAACGATGCCCGGCGGACGGCGCCACCTGATCTTCAAGACGCAATGGGATGGGCCGCTCGACAACACGCAGGTCTTCGTCGTGCCCAAAGATCATCTTTTCATGATGGGTGACAATCGCGACAACTCTCTGGACAGTCGTGTCGCACCGACCGACGGCGGCGTCGGATTCGTCCCGATAGAAAATCTGATCGGCCGCGCCGATATCGTGGTCGGTTCAGTCGACTTTTTGAATGCTCATTCGTTGCTGGAGTGGCCGGCGGAATTGCGCGTGTCGCGATTGCTGAGCCGCGTGCGCTGAGCCGCTTTGGAATTTGCGGCGCGGCGCGGTCGTTGGCCAAGTCCGGCGCGACTCATCCGCCTGGCATCCGGTCGAATACGGTCAACCCTTCGGGGATGGCGCACCATGCCGGGCGATTGGCGGCAAAGATCGCCATTCTGGGCTGGAACTGTGTCGGATCATCAAGCGAGCCGGCATAGATGGTGTGCGATTGATCCTGGCCAACGACCCCGCCAAAAACGAGGCTGCTGCAGATGGCGCAGAAATTCCGCACCGCGTCGCTGCCGCGCGCCGATTGTGAGCGCGTCTGCCGGGTTGCGCCGCTGAAGCGGACGGCGCTTCCCGGAAACCCCATGAAGGCAATGAACGCAGAGCCGGACGCCCTGCAGCAATCGCCGCAATAGCAAAGTCCTGCGTATTGCGGCTCGCCCCGTGCCTCGTAGCGCAATGCGCCACACAGGCAGCCGCCGGTCACAAGCTTTTCGCTCTCATCCATGTCGGTAAGGGGCCATTCTGCGCGCGACACGCCAGCATGGTTCATTTCCTTGCTCGCGTCGATTGACGCTGCGACGGCCAGGCACAGTGGAAATCGGGGAGGGACACTCGAGCGACCATTTCGACTGGCCTCGCTGGCTGCTCGACAGCTTCAAGTAGTGGTTAAGCCTTGGGGGTGTAACCTGAAGGCGAATTCACGTCTGCGCGACGGCACGGACCGGCCGGGTATCGCGGCAAGCGCCGCCTCGCTATAGACTGTGATGGACGCGACGGATCGCGGGTGAAATGAGGTTTGCGGCAGCAATAGTGGACAGAGTGCGGTGCAAGGGCCGGGGCTGGCAGGCCCTGACCTGGGTGTTCGCGCTTGCCTTTGCGCTTCAATCCTACGCCACACAAACCCATATCCACGGGAGCCCGCAAGCCAGCGGCGCGGCGGGTTATGCCAGGCTTGCCGGCGGCGCCCCGCATGACAAGGCGCCTGTCGGAAATGACCTGACCGATTGCCCCTTCTGCCAGGCAATCGTCCATGCCGGCGCCTTTTTCGCGCCGGCGGCACAGGCGCCTTTACCGCCGTTCCTTGTTGTGGAGCGCATCGACGTCTTCGCCCACCCGAAAGTGGCTGGGGTCACGACCGCGCATGGCTGGCAGAGCAGGGCCCCTCCACAAGCCTGATCCCCATTTCGAGCGTGCGCGATGTCCGCCCCCGGCGGCGATCGCGCGCTTTGCAAAAGGCGGATCCGCGAACCGGACCGGCATCAGAGGTCATTCTCCGTGCGGAGAGCAATTTCAATTTACGTCGTACCAGCGGCGGCCATCGCGATTTTCGCGATGCTGGCCGGCTGCGAGGTCGGTCCCGATTTCGAAAAGCCTGCGGCGCCGAAAACGGATGGTTACGCGGCTGAGCCGCCCGCCGCCACGGCGGCAACGCCGGGGATTGCAGGCGGCGAGGCGCAGCGATTTCAGAACGGTGGCGATGTCGCCGGCGCGTGGTGGGCGCTCTTTCACTCGGAAGCTCTCAATGCGCTGATCGCCGAAGCGCTCACCAACAATCCGGATCTCAAAGCCGCGCAGGCCGCGCTATCCTCTGCACGGGAGAATGTGCTGGCGCAGCGGGGCGCCTATTGGCCCGGTGTCTCCGCGGGCTTTTCGGCCAGCCGGCAGCTGCAATCGGGTGCGCTCGCGCCAGTGCCCGATTCGAATGCCTTTCAATACAGCCTCTTCACGCCGGAAGTGAGCGTGTCCTATGTGCCCGACGTCTTCGGTCTCAATCGTCGCACGGTAGAGTCGCTCGCGGCACAGCAGGACGCGGCGCGCTTCCAGATGCTCGCCACTTACACGACGCTCACCACCAATGTCGCAGTGACGGCTATTCAGCAGGCATCGACGGATGCGCAGATTGCGGCGGCGCGCGCGCTGGTCGACGACAGCGCGAAATCGCTCGACATCCTCGCCTATCAGCGCAAGAAGGGTTACGCGAGCGATGTCGATGTCGCCGCGCAGAAATCCATTCTTGCCCAGGCAAAAGCGCTTCTGCCGCCGCTCGAGAAGCAGGCGGCGCAACTGCACGATCTTCTTGCGACCCTGACGGGGCACTTTCCCGGCGAGGCGTCGCCGCAAACCATCACCCTTACCAGTCTCGTGCTGCCGCAGGAAATCCCACTCAGCCTTCCCTCCGATCTCGTGGCGCAGCGCCCGGATGTCCAACAGGCCGAGGCCAATTTGCATGCCGCAAGCGCCGAAATTGGAATCGCGGTCGCCAATCGCTTGCCCAATATCGAATTGTCCGCCAATGCCGGCAGCACCGCGCTGGCCATCAATCAGGTGTTTGCCGCCGGCACGGGGTTCTGGACGGTCGGCGCCGGCCTGACGGCGCCCATCTTCGACGGCGGTGCGCTGCTCCACCGGGAGCGGGGCGCGCGCGCAGCCTATGATCAGGCGGCACAGCAATATCGCAGCACCGTACTTGCTGCGTTTCAGAACGTGGCCGACACGCTGGCCGCGCTCCAACAGGATGCGGAAGCCCTGAAGGCTGCAGCCGCTGCGGATGACGCCGCAAAACGGTCGCGCGATCTCGCGGGGCAGCAGGTGAAGGATGGCTATTCCTCCGCGCTGGCGCTGTTTTCTGCGGAACAGGCCTACCAGCAGGCCGAGATCAATCTGGTGCAGATGCAGGCAAGTCGCTTTGCCGACACCGCAGCGCTCTACCAGGCGCTGGGCGGGGGCTGGTGGCACAAGCCGGAACTGACGGGTGACGATCATGGCGCGTGATATGCGAGACGCGTGGGCTCGCGGAGCCGGTCTGGCGTTGATGCTCGTGATGCTCGGTTGCTCGCCGAACAATGATGCCAGCGAAAACAAGAATGCGACGCCAACGAATGTAGTTCTGACGCAAGCGCAGCGACAGAACATCCGCCTCGTCACAGTGACGAATGTGGCATTCCACCGGAGCGTCGAGACCACCGGCGTGGTCGATTTCGACAATGACCAGGCGACGAGCGTGCTTGCGCCCATCTCGGGGCCAGTCGCGCGCCTTCTGGTCTCGCCCGGAGAACTCGTGAAGAAGGGCCAGGTGCTTGCGACGGTCGACTCGCCTGACTATGCGGCGGCCGTCGGCGCTTATCGCAAGGCCATCGTTGCTGCTGCCGCGGCGCGGCGGCTCGCCGACATGGACAAAGATCTGCTGCAGCACAATGGCGTGGCGCAGAAGGAAGCCGATCAGGCCGAATCGGACGCTGTGAGCGCCGAGGCGGATCGCGAGTCTGCGCGACAAGCCCTGGTCGCCCTTGATATCGATCCCGCGCATGTCGCTGCCGCCGCCCGTGGCGGTGCAACTATGCATGTCGAAGGATCGATCCGCGCGCCACTCGCCGGGACCCTGGTGGAACGGCTGATTACACCTGGCCAACTCTTGCAAGCCGGCACCACGCCCTGCTTCACCATCGCAAACCTGTCTCGCGTGTGGGTAATGGCGCAGGTGTTTGGCAGCGATCTGTCGAACGTCAGCGTCGGGGATACGGCCGAAATCGACACGGGCGTTGCGCAACAAAAAATGTCCGGCAGAGTGGACAACATCGGCGCCGAAATCGATCCGGACACGCGATCCGTCGCCGTGCGCGTGGCCGTCGACAATCCCACGGGCCAGCTTCGCAAGCAGATGTATGTCCGGGTGCGGATCCAGTCTCACGCGCAGAACACCGGCATGCTGGTGCCCGTTTCATCCGTCCTGCGAGACGACGAAAACCTGCCCTTTGTCTACACCGCACAGTCCGACGGCAGTTTCGCACGCCAGCATGTGACGCTCGGCGATCGCGCAGGTGACGACTATGGCATAACCGGCCTTCGGCCCGGGGCTCGCGTGGTCGCCGATGGCGCCCTCTTTGTCCAGTTCATGCAAGACCAATGAGCGAACCCGAACAACATCCGCCTGCGACGCGCGCCGCCGCATCCCTCATGAATCGCGTTGTTGCCTCAGCCCTCGGGCAGCGGATGCTCGTGGTTCTGCTGACGTTCGTGTTCCTCCTCGCCGGCGTGCGTGCGCTCGATCGCCTGCCAGTCGATGCCTATCCCGATCTTTCGCCGCCCATGGTCGAGGTGATTACCCAATGGCCCGGACATGCCGCGGAAGAAGTCGAGCGGCAGATTACAGTGCCCGTGGAACTGGGAATGAACGGCATTCCGAAGCTCGTCACCGTGCGTTCGATTTCACTCTACGGCCTTTCCGACGTAACGCTGACCTTCGCCGACGGCACCGACAATTACTTTGCGCGCCAGCAGGCGCTCAATCGCATGTCCGGTCTTGGCCTTCCCGACAACGTGCAGCCGGCGATGTCACCGCTCAGTTCACCATCGGGCCTGATCTATCGCTATGTGCTGCAAAGCAGCGACCGTTCGCCGATGGAGTTGAAGACCTTCGAGGACTGGGTGGTCGAACCGCAATACCGCTCCGTCCCGGGGGTTGCCGACGATTCCGGCTTCGGCGGCGGCACAATGCAATATCAGGTGCAACTCGATCCGATACGCATTGCAGGTTTGGGCCTCTCGGTCTCCCAGGTCGAGAGCGCACTTGCGGCCAACAATGGCAATGCCGGCGGCGGGTTCTTTTCGCAGGGGGGGCAATTCTATTATGTGCGTGGAACCGGCCGGCTGACGACGCTCGAGGATATCGGCAACGTCGTCCTCGCGGTGCATAACGGCACCCCGGTCCTGGTCAAAGACGTCGCGCATATCGAAATCGGCATCGCGCCACGATTGGGCGAGTTCGGTTACGAGAAGCAGGATGATGCGGTCGAAGGCGTCATTCTCATGCTCACCGGCGAGAAAACTCAGGACGTCCTGAAGCGCGTCGAGGCGAAAACCGAAGAACTCAACAGCCGCATCCTGCCGAAGGACGTAAAGGTCCATCCTTTCTACGATCGCAGCGATCTCATCTCGCTTACGACCAGGGTCGTGGAGGAAAACCTTCTCATCGGCATGCTGCTGGTCGTGCTGGTTCTGATCTTCTTCCTGTACGATGTGCGCGCCGGTCTGATTGCGGCGGTCACGATTCCACTGGCGCTGCTGTTCGCCTTCATCTGTCTCGATCTGCAGAATGCATCGGCCAACCTTCTTTCGATCGGCGCCGTCGATTTCGGCATTCTGGTCGACGGCGCGGTGTTCATGGTAGAAAACATTTTCCGTCAGCTCGCCCTGCGCCGCCCGGGGACGTTCAATGTCGTCGAAGTCATCAAGGAAGCGGCGGCCGAGGTGGATCGTCCGCTTTTCTATGCGGTGGCCGTCATCGTCGTCGGATTCCTGCCGATCTATGTGCTGACGGGACCGTCCGGCACGCTCTTCAAGCCGATGGCCGATACCATGGTTTTCGCGCTGGTCGGCTCGCTGATCGTCACGCTGACGCTCCTGCCGATCCTGTGTGCCTGGTTCATGCGCAATGGCGTTCGCGAACGGCCGAACGCCATTTTCGACTCCATCAAGTCCGCGTATGCGAGAGGCCTCGACATCTGTCTCGCCCATCCATGGGCCACGACGCTCGGGTCGGCCGGGTTGCTGGCGGCGTCGCTTCTGCTCGTGCCGTTCACTGGCGCCGAATTCATGCCGCATCTCGACGAAGGCGCGCTCTGGGTGCGGGCGACGATGCCCTACACGATTTCCTTCGATGAATCGGCCACGATCACGCCCAGGATTCGGGATATTCTGCGCTCCTTCCCGGATGTCACCACGGTCGCTTCCGAGCTCGGCAGGCCAGACGACGGCACCGATTCCACCGGCTTTTTCAATGTCGAATTCTATGTCGGACTGAAGCCCTATTCCGAATGGACAGGACCCTATCGCGACAAACCCGCCCTTATTGCCGCTATCGACCGCAAGCTGCAATCGTTCCCTGGCATCGTCTTCAACTATACCCAGCCGGCGGAGGACGCGGTCGACGAAGCCGAAACGGGATTGAAGAGCGCACTGGCCGTGAAGGTCTTCGGCTCCGATCTGCAGACCTTGCAGGACAAGGCCAAGGCGATCAAACATGTGCTGCAGGGTGTGCGTGGCATAAGCGACATCACGCTGGTGAAAGAGCTGGGCCAACCCAGCCTCTCCATCAACATTGATCGCGCGCGCATCGCCCGTTACGGGCTCAACGTCTCCGACATCAACAGCGTGATCCAGACAGCCATCGGTGGCGACGTGGCGACGCAGGTTGTCCAGGGCGAAAAGCAATTCGACCTCGTCGTGCGCCTCGATCAACGCTATCGCGACAACGCCGAGTCGATCGCAAATATTCCCGTTTCAACGCCCGCCGGACAGGAGATTCCCCTTAAGGAATTTGCCGATATCCGGGTGACGAACGGCGCCTCTTTCATCTATCGCGAGAACAATTCGCGTTATATCGGCGTGCAATTTTCCGTGGAGGGGCGAGACCTCGCGGCTGCCGTGGGTGATGCAATTCGTGAGGTCGGCAGCAAGGTCGGCCTGCCCCAGGGCTATCATCTCGACTGGGGCGGCGAATATACGGAATACACCGCGTCGAGCCGGCAGATGGCGATCATTCTGCCGCTGACTCTGTTTTCGATCTTCCTGTTGCTGTTTCTGCTCTACAGCAATTTCAAGTTCCCCTTCATCACCGTGTTGGGTGTCATGCTCTCTGCGCCCGTAGGCGGCATATTCGCGCTCTGGATCACGGGAACGCCGTTCTCCGCGTCTTCCGGCGTCGGGTTTCTTGCGCTTTTCGGCGTTTCGGTGCTGACCGCCGTCGTCTACATTTCCTATGTCAATGAGTTGCGGCGCGGCGGCATGCCGGTAGCCCAGGCCATTCGCGAGGGCGCGATCTTGCGACTGAGGCCGATCATGATGACGGCGCTGGTGGCTGCGCTTGGGCTTCTCCCGGCAGCGCTCGCCACGGGCGTAGGGACCGACTCGCAGAGGCCATTTGCGCTTGTCATCGTAAGCGGACTTTTGACGCGGCTCGTGATCAGCATCTTCCTGATGCCGGCCCTCTACGCATTGGTCGCGCGTCCCGGCGACCGGCTGGAAGTCTGAACGGGTTACCAGCGCAGCGACATGCAGGACAGGCCGGCGTCGAGCTTGGCCGTCTCGTGAACGTCGAGCGTGTGCACGTGAAATCCGGCAGCGGAGACCATATCCGCCGTGCGCGGGTAGGCCGTGCCGATGAACACCGTGTCTTTGATCCGGAGTGCGTTCGCCGCTGCGGCTTCGCTTTCCGGTACGACGAGCACGCGCAAATCGGCAAAGATGCCGGATGCGCGCACGCTCTCTGTTGCGAGCACCGTATCGTCGCCGACCATGGCCGCGGCCGATTTCAGATGCAGCACGCCCTGCGGCGCCGCCACGACGCGGGAGCGGCGGCCAAGGCGATGAAGCTGCGTCGACAGGGCCTGGGCTCCGACGCGGTCGGTGCGGCCGGACAGGCCGATGAACACGGCGTCGGGCGTGACAAGCACGTCTCCGCCATCGACAAAGCCTTCGCCTTCGAGATCGAGAACCTGCCCGAAACGGGCCGCCAGAGCCGCCCGGATTTCGGCGGTCTCGCCGCGGCGGGCTGGCGCGCCCGGGCGCGTGAGAATGGCGCCTTCCGGAAAGACGAGGGCGGGATCTTCGACGAACACGGAATCGGGATAGGCTTCCAGCGGCGGCAGTATCTCCACGGCAAGCCCCGTGTCGCGGAGCGCCGCAACATAGGCCGCGTGCTCGCGCCCCAGTCCTGCCAGGTCGGGCACGCTGTCCGGATCGTTGCGGATGCCCTGGACGACGCTTTCGCCCGGTGTCCGCACAAGGGCATGGCCAAAATCGAAGATCGACAAGTGCTTTCTCCCCGTGAGGGCGCATTGCACCGGGCGCCGCTCAGACCCACAATGCCCGAGCCGGGGCCTTTTCGGGAATGGTCCGGGCACCGGCAGCTTCATCCCGTATCATGCGAGGCAGCAATGGGCACGGTATTGGTGACAGGCGGCTCCGGATTCATCGGTAGCCATTGCATCCTGCAACTTCTGGCGGCGGGTCATCAGGTGCGAACTACGATCCGCAATCTCGGTCGCGAGGGCGATGTGCGCTCTTTGCTAAGGGAAGGCGGCGCCGAGCCGGGCGAACAGTTGCGTTTTTTTGCTGCCGATCTCGAAAGCGACTCCGGATGGAGCGATGCTGTTTCCGGTTGCGATTACGTGCTTCATGTCGCGTCACCATTTCCGCCGAGCCTGCCGAAGAACGAGGACGAACTGATCGTGCCGGCTCGCGAAGGCGCGGTGCGCGTGTTGCGGGCGTCGCGTGACGCAGGCGTGAAGCGGGTGGTGTTGACGTCGTCATTCGCCGCGATCGGCTATGGGCGCAAGCCCCAGGCGGAGCCTTTCGACGAGACCGGATGGACAAATGTCACTGGCGACGATGTCCGCCCCTACGTCAAATCGAAAACGCTGGCGGAACGCGCGGCGTGGGATTTCGTCATGCGGGAGGGCGGGGCGCTTGAACTGTCTGTTGTCAATCCTGTCGCGGTGTTCGGTCCCGTGCTCGGCCCCGACTATTCGACCTCCATCCTGCTGGTGCAGCGGCTGATGGATGGTGCCATGCCGGGGTGCCCCCGCCTGTGTTTCGGCGTGGTCGATGTGCGCGACGTTGCCGATCTGCATCTGCGCGCCATGGCTCATCCCGCCGCGAGCGGGGAGCGATTTCTCGCGGTGTCGGGTGACTTCATGTCGATTCTCGATATCGCCAAAGTCCTCAAGGCGCGGATGGGCACCGCGGCTCGCCGCGTGCCGGCCCGGCAACTGCCCGACTGGTTGGTGCGACTTGCGGCTCTGCGAGACCCGGCGGTGCAGCAGATTACACCGGAACTCGGCAAGCTGAAGAACGCCACGAATGCAAAGGCCCGCAGCATGCTGGACTGGGCGCCCCGCACGCGCGAAGACGCGATCGTCGCGGCGGCCGAATCCATGCTGCGGCTCGGCCTTCTGAAGGAAAGCAAGCGTCTCGCAGCGTGAGCGTGGTTGTCGCGCAGCTTGACGCTTGCGTTTTCACTCAGGGCAGCGCGAACACATAGAGTCGTCCCTGCGGAGGTGTTCCGCCGTCATCGGCGCTGCCGATATAGAGCCGCCCATTCGCCACTGTGGGAGAGGAGGAGACGATAGGATCGCCGGTCATGCCGCTCCACAGGTTTTCGCAAACATCGCTTCCGCAGGGGCCCGCCCCCCAGGCAAGCACTTCGCCCGTGTTGCGCCCCGCATAGACGACCCCATTGGCGACCGTGGGCGAGGAGATGATCGCCGCCTGCGCACCATCGCCGAACAGGATCCAGAGCTTCTCGCAATTCGTCCGGCCGCAACCTTTTGCGTCATAGACTGCAAGTCCCGTGCTCCAGGGGATATAGAGCCTGCCGTTGGCGATGGCGGGCGACGCATTGTAAAATTCGCCGTCATCGCTCGCCTGCCAAACGGGTTTGCACGTGGAAGCGCCACACCCAGCGATGGCGAAAGCGGCCAATGTGTGTTGGCCGGCGATATAGACAAGCCCCTTCGCGATGGCAGGCGTCGACTGAAAGATCGCGCTGCCGAGATCTCCGGTCCAAAGCGGCGCGCAGGACGAGGCGCCGCAGCCCGAGGCCGAAATGGCATACAGTTTGCCGTCGTCGGATCCGACATAGACCACGCCATGATTGACAGTGGGCGTGGATTCGATGCTGCCGCCCGTCGTCGCGGTCCACAAAGGCTGGCAAAGCGCCTCTCCGCAGCCGGTCGCAGGAAAGGCATACAGTTTGCCGTCAAACGCGCCTACGAACACAATCCCGTTTGCGACGGTTGGAGAAGATTCAAGTATGGACTGCGTGCCGGCAACTCCCTGCCAAAGCGGCGCGCATTGGGAATGGGCGCATCCCTTGGCGGCAAACACATCGAGTTTGCCGCTCGCATCGTCGAAAGATGTCTGCGAGCCGACATACACCAGGCCGTTAGCCACAGTCGGCGTATCACGGATTTGTCCGAGCGAGGTCGATGACCATAGCGGGTTGGTGCAGAGCGACTGGCCGCAGCCTCGATCCTTGAAGGCCCATAACGTGCCGTCCGTCGAGCCGATAAAGACGCGGCCATTGGCCACGACCGGAGACGAATAGTCGACCAGCGCTCCAACCTGATCTTCCCAGGCGACACCCAATTCACGCACGTTTTTTTGCGAAAGTACGGTCTCCGAGCGGTTGAAGCCCGTATGTTGCGCATCGAGGCGGAATTGCCTCCAGTCGAGCGAGGCATCGGCGCTCGCAGGCGCGCCCTGCCATAAAACGATCATCGCGGCTCCAAGGGCCGCAAATTTCCAAATTCCAATCATTGTCTGCTCCCGGTTTCCCTAGATGGACGGATCGGACCCACGCTTTCTTCCCTTCCGATTCTCCTGTTTACTCGCGGGCCTGCTGAAGTTCCGGAAACCCTTGAGATGCTGGAAGACGTCCGACCGGTCACGCTTGACGAAATCCGCGAAGCGCGCACGCGCATCGCCGGGACCATTCTGCGCACCCCCCTCGTCAAGCTCGAATTGGGCAAGGATGCGCCCGACATCAGGCTTAAGCTCGAAAATCTGCAGCCGATCAATGCCTACAAGCTGCGGGGCGCAGCCAATGCCGTCGCAAATCTCCCGCCGCAACTGCGCGCGCGAGGCGTGTGGACCATCAGCGCCGGCAATGCGGGGCAGGGTGTCGCCTATGCAGCGCGCGCTGCAGGCGTGCCGTGCACCGTCGTGGCGATCGAGACAGCACCCCAGTCCAAGCTCGAACGCATGAAGGCACTCGGTGCCCGTCTTGTCACGGTATCCTATCATCGCGCCTGGCAGGCGCTCGACGAACGTGCCTATCCGGGTGTCGAGGGCGCTTTCGTGCATCCCTTCGACGACCACGATTTTATCGCCGGCCATGCGACCATGGGGTTGGAAATCCTCGAAGATGCGCCCGACACGCAGGCCGTCATTGCGGCGATCGGCGGCGGCGGCCTTGTTGCCGCTGTCGGGAGTGCCATGAAGGCGCTCAAGCCGGAGGTAAAAGTGTTCGGTGCGGAGCCTGAAACGGCAGCACCGATGGCACTGTCGATGGAAAAGGGCTCTCCGCAGCCCTTTGCCGAATGGAAGGCCTCTTTTGTCGATGGCGCGGGCGGTCAGAGCGTGTTTCCGCGCATGTGGGAACGCATGCGGCCTGTCATCGACGGTTCAATCGTGGTCAGCCTCGCGGAGACCAGGCACGCGATGCGTATCCTGGCGGAGAAGGCCCGTGTGATCGCGGAAGGCGCGGGCGCATTGGCGGTCGCCGCCGCGCTGAGTGGCAAAGCGGGAAAAGGCCCGATCGTTGCCATCGTTTCCGGCGGCAATATCGATCTCGAGAAATTCTTTGCGCTGATCGGTGAAGATCAAGCCGCGGATTGAGGCGGCAGCCGGCGGTGTTTCAACCCCACGGGCCGGAATGCGAAGTCCCGGGCGCCAGTTCGGGCGCCGCAGGTGCGGGCGAGGTGGGAAGCTTTCCGCCGAGGCCTTCCAATATCTGAACCCGCTTTTCGATCGTCGGATGCGTCGCAAACAGGCCGCCGAGATCAAAGAATGACGGCGGGTTTTCTATGAACATCTGCCGCACTTCGCTCGGCACGTGGGGGATTTCCGCATTCTTCGAAATCTTGAGCAGAGCGGAGATCAGCGCATCCGGATTCTTGGTCAGTTCGACCGAGCCGGCATCGGCCAGCAATTCGCGCCGCCGCGACAGCGCAAATCGAAGGATCAGCGCCAGAAGATAGCCGACGAACATCACGGCGGCGGCAATGGCGATCATGAAGAAGGCGCCGCCGCCACGGCGCGAACGGCCGCGCGTGAAGGCCGAGAAGCGTATGCTGCTCCACAACAGCTGCGCGAGGAAGGAAATCATGCCCGTGAAAACGATGGTAATGATCAGCAACCGGCAATCGCGATCAATGATGTGGGTCAGTTCGTGCGCCAGCACCGTCTCCAGTTCGTCCCGGTCGAGCACATCGAGCAGGCCGCGCGTGACCGTGATGGCATAGCTTTTGTCGTCGATGCCGCTGGCGTAGGCGTTCATCACATCGGTGTCGATGATGTAAAGTTTCGGCACGTTCAGGCCGCGCGAGATGCACAAATTCTCAAGCAGATTGTACAGCTGCGGCGCGTCCTGCCGTGTCACGGGCTTGGCGCCGGTCGCCATATGGATGATGGAATCGTTGAAGAAATAGCCGATCAAAATCCAGATGGCCGCGGCGCCGAACACGATCGGCCAATAGGCTACGATCGCGGAAAGGGCCAGATCCAGCGGACTTCCGGTGCCGAGCACGGGTTCGAGGCCGAACTGGTCCCACGCGCCATAGCCGTAGTGATGGTGGCCGGCACCCATGAACAGTCCGAAAAGGAAAAAGACTCCTCCCAGAAGCAGCAGGAGCAGCAACGGAAACGCCGCCAGCAACGCAATGGATTTGATGTTGTTGTTTGAACGCCAGGACGTCAGCCCGAGCGCTGCGACCGGCTCCGGCGTCGACATCAGGCGCCGAACGAGACTTTGGGCGGCGTCATGGCCTCGGTCTTTTCGGCGGCACTCAACTCGAACATGGCGGCAGGCTGGAAGCCCAGCGCACCGGCAAACATGGCCGCGGGGAATTGCTGGATCGCCGTGTTGTATTCGGCGACCGCATTATTGAGAAAGCGGCGTGCAGCGGCGATCTTGTTCTCGATATCGACCAGTTCGTCCTGCAGCTGCATGAAATTCTGGTTGGCCTTGAGCTGCGGGTAATTCTCAGCGACAGCCATAAGATTTCCGAGGGCGCTCGAGAGCACGCCTTCCGCGGCGCTCTTTTCCGCCACTGTGTTGGCACGCATGGCGCCGGCGCGGGCTTCCGCCACCTGGGTGAATACGCCGCTCTCATGCGAAGCGTATCCCTTCACCGTCTCGACGAGATTGGGGATCAGGTCGTGCCGCTGCTTGAGCTGCACGTCGATATCGGCGAAGGCGCGTTTCCACGCCTGGCTGAGCGTGACAAGCCGGTTGTAGGTGAAGACCGCGAAAAGGGCGATCAGGGCAATAATGCCAAGGGCTATCAGCATGATGGTATGGTTCCGGTTCGCCCCGTCACCCTAGCCTATCCCGCAAGCTTGTGCGAGCCGCCGCCGGCGGGCCGCGCTTCGCACTGGCCTGGCCCTTGCAGTTTTTGGCTTGTGGGAGGCGAGACCCCGACCGGGGAGTGTGCCATCCCGCTACACAATGCAACGGGTTCGGACATCGGGTGTCGCCATGAGGCAGTTCAATTTCAGCTTGGATGCATATGAAACGCGCGACGCCGTCGCGCCGAAATCCTCGTTTCCCATGTGGATGATGCTGGCATCCGTCGCAGTGGCTCTGGCCGCTTTCGCGCTGGTTTGGATTTCCTGACGGCTTTTTGAGCGATCGCCGCAGGCCCGGGTTGGGACTTGGAGGTTCATCGCCGTTGGCGTATCCCGGCTGCACGTCAGCCGGTGGAACGCCCCATGAAGGTCGCATCTCTCGCTCGTGTTGTCTGCGCGGCCGGACTGACCGGGTGTTCGGTGGTCATGCCCTGGCGCGATGTGACGCATCACACCCGCGGTTCGTCACGGATGCGGAGTGATTTGACAGCCTGCCGGAAAGATTCCGGCTACCCTGAAATGGTCGAGAATGCGTCGGCCGACGAGAAGCACGCGGCCTTTGCGCGCCTCAAAGTCTGCATGGCGGCGCGCGGCTGGGAGTCGGCCGACCAAAACCCCGACTAGCTGCTGTCGGACCTGGAAATTATGTGCAGATATTGAGGGCATTCTGGCAGGATAGATCATGATCGGCTTTCGGTTTACGGCAACGGGTTGGACGAGGGCGTGCGGAGTGGCCTTTGTCCTCGCGACGGCGTCGTCCGCAATCGCGGCGGCCCCTGCCCAGCAGCCTCAACTCGATTGCAAGTCGGGACCGGTGACGAAGCGTTTCGGCGGCTCGGACTGGCTGGTCTTCGCCTGTGGCGATGGGCACAGCCTGAAGCTGATCGCGGCACCGGGAAGCAAGGCCGCTCCGTTCACGTTTACCTTCCGGTGGATGAAAGGCAATGGTTACGACCTGACCGGGATGGGCAAGGAGAACAGGACGTTTACCGACCCGGCCTATGCGCAACTGAGCGCCTTTGATTCGCGCAATCTGATTCAGCTGTTTGCCGAGGCTGCGGCGAAGGTCCCAAAACGATAGCAGGACGGCCGCCTCCAAGCGGGTCTGGAACATATCAGGAACACGTGGTATTGGTGGGCCTCTGTTCTGTCCACAGCCCATGGCCGCTGCGCCGTGGCGCGCGAGGTGGCTGGGCGGGTAGTTTGCAGATAACCGGAAAACGGAGACAGGGTGATGGCGGGCAGTTTGAACAAGGTGATGCTGATCGGAAATCTGGGCCGCGATCCGGAGGTGCGCCGCACCAATGCGGGCGAGCCGGTCGTCAATCTCAATATTGCGACCTCGGAGTCCTGGCGCGACAAGGCGAGCGGCGAGCGCAAGGAGCGCACGGAATGGCATCGCGTGGTGATCTTCAACGAGAATCTCGCCAAAGTTGCCGAGCAATATCTGCGCAAGGGTTCCAAGGTGTTTCTCGAAGGCCAGTTGCAAACCCGCAAATGGACCGACAAGGACGGCCAGGAGAAATACAGCACCGAAATCGTGCTCAATCGTTTCCGTGGTGAACTCACCATGCTGGATGGACGCAGCGAGAGCGGAGGCGCAAGTGGCGGAGGCGGCGGGTCACGCAGCAGTTCCTCCGACGGGCCCGCGAGCTTCGACCGCAACGAACTCGACGACGAGATTCCCTTCTGAGCGAGATCCGCCCTTTGTGTAGGAGGGATCGAGCAGGGGGAGCCGGGCTCGCGCCTTCGGCTACTTCTTGATCTGGAAAAGCGTACCGTTGGGGCCGAATTCGGTGGTGCTGTAAAGCATGCCGTGTGCGCCGGCCAGCAATCCCGCGACGGGTGCGCCGCCATCGCTGCCACCCGTGAAGGTGTCGAGCACCGTAAGCTTGCCGTTCGGCGAGAGCTTGAACACTGTGCCGGAATCCTGAGCGCCGCCAGAATAGGTAGTGCCGTAGAGATTGTTCTTCCGGTCGGCGAGCAACCCGGCAGAAGGATGCGCGCCGTCGTTGGTGCCTGCAAACGTGTAGAGCACGCTTTCGCTGCCCTTCGCTGTCAATTTGAATACGATTCCACAGCCCACGGGATCACAGGCAGCGCCACCGCCTCCGGCTTGAGTCGTGCCATAGAGATTGCCGGCCTTGTCGGCGATCAAGCCGGCTACAGGGACATTTCCGTCGCTGCCGCCCTGGAAGGTGTAGAGCGTCGATTCCGTGCCTGCTGCATTCAGTTCGAATACCACGCCGCAACCGGGGCTGGCGCCCTCCGTGCAATATGATCCTGAACTGCCACCATACGCGGTCGTGCCGAAGAGATTGCCCATCTTGTCCATGTAGAGACCCGCCTGCGGATAGGCGCCGTCGGCGCCGCCGCTGAAGGAATAGAGCACGGTTTCCTTGCCATTGGGCGCGATCTTGAAGACCGTGCCGCAGCCGCCGAATTGCACGATGCAGGTCGTGCCGCCGCCGCCATATTCGGTGGTGCCATAAAGGTTGCCCGCCTTGTCTGCGACGACGCCGGCCAGCGGATAGGCGCCATCACCTCCCCCACCGAAGGCGTACAGTACGGATTCCTTGCCCTTGGCCGTGACTTCGAAAACGGTGCCGCAGCCATAGCTGATGCCGCCGCATCCCGCGCTTCCGGCGCTCGCGGTGGTGCCAAAGAGGTTGCCCTTGGAATCGGCGATCAGGCCGCCATAGGGGCCGCTCCCGTCATAGGTCGCATTGAAGGCGTGCAGCACGGTTTCGGTGCCGTCCGGCGCCAGCTTGAACACGGTGCCGCAGCCATAAAGGCGGCAATTCTTGTTGCCGCCGGCGCCGGTTGTGCCGAACAGGTCGCCCTGGCCATCGGCAACAAGGGCGGCATAAGGCCAGCGGCCGTCGGTGCAATCCGCCTGCGAGCAGAAATGATAGAGAACCGCGAAGTCCTTGGCCTTGGCCGCCCCGAGTGGCATCAGGCAGGCGAGTGAGATTCCGCAAAGCAGAGCGCGCTTGCGCAGCGACTGGTTGAACAAATGCATTGCAATCTCCCGCGGCTTTGAACGCGACAATGATAGTCGCAAAGGCGCGGCTTGCAAGCCTCGCTCGCGATACGAGGCAGCCAAAGCGGCTTGCTGCCATGTCAGGCGCAGATCGTCTCGGACAAATTCGCGTGACTGCCCATGGACGATCGTTCGCCCGGTTTGTCTGGCGCCCTTTTGTCCATTCGCCATGGCCGTCAAGCCGGCATCGGGGTAGAAGGGTTTCCGTTACCGGAGGGCCCCATGCAAGCATCCAGCCTGAATTGGCCGAAGAAGACGCGCGAGCTTCACAGCCATCATTTCGATTCCACCATCTGGAACGATTTTGCATTTCGCGACGACGACATCATCATCGCGACCTATGCGAAATCGGGCACGACGTGGTTGCAACAAATTGTGGCTCAACTCGTCTTCGCCGGTGCCGAGCACCTGCCCGTTCCGGAATTGTCGCCTTGGCTCGACCTGCGGGTGCCACCGAACGCAGTAAAGTTGGCCGCAATCGAAGCACAAACTCACAGGCGGTTCGTCAAGACGCACCTGCCCGTGGATGCGCTCGTCTTCTCGCCGCGTGCGAAGTATCTCTATATCGGCCGCGATGGCCGCGACGTGGTGTGGAGTCTCTACAATCACCACGTGTCGGCCAACGATCTCTGGTATCAGGCGCTCAACGACACGCCCGGCCGCATCGGGCCGCCCATCGCGCGACCAGGTGAATCCGTCCGGCAATATTTTCTGGACTGGCTGGAACAGGATGGCCACCCCTTCTGGTCATTCTGGGAAAACGTGTCGTCGTGGTGGGATATTCGGGCGCTACCCAATGTCATGCTGCTCCATTTCGAACGCATGAAGCAGGACTTGCCCGGCGAGATCCGCCGTATCGCGACCTTTCTCGACATCGCGGTGGACGAAGTGGGTTGGCCGGCAATCTTCGAGCATTGCAGCTTCGGCTACATGAAAGCCCATGCCGCAGAATGCGTGCCGCTCGGTGGGGCGCTCTGGGAAGGTGGCGGAACAACGTTCATGCACAAGGGCACCAATGGCCGCTGGCGCGATATCCTGAGCCCAGAAGACAATCGGCGCTATGAAGAAATGGCCCGTGAGAAACTGGGAGACGTCTGCGCGAGATGGCTGGCGACTGGTCAGATGCCCGCGTAAATCGCGTGCCGCAGTCGCGAGTCCTCGTGGCGAGTTTAGCGCTCCTGAGTAACCTTAATTGTCGTTAGCAATTCGCGAAAACCTCGTTGCTTCTTAGGCTGTCCCCGCGAAGGGCAACTTCGCCTGGTTAGCGGGATGGGGGAAATCGCATGAAACTCACGGCAATTGCCGCAATGGCGTCGCTGCTTTCGGCATGCATGACGGGCGCCTATGCGCAGACCGCAACAGTCGCATCGCCGCTGCAACTCGCCCAGGAATCGAGCGGGGGCGCGGGGACGAGCGGCGGGGCCACGTCCGGAGGCGCCGGCTCGACGGCGCCCGCCGAAGCGCCGCCTGCACCAGCGATGCCCGCGCCATTGGCACCCGGCGGTGCGGCCGGCGCACCTGCGGCGGCGGTACTTTCGGACGCAGCTCTGGTTGGCCTAGGTGCTACTGCATTGGTCGTTGGCGTTGCACTCGCCGTCACCAACGGCGGTGGGCACGGCTCGACAACGACGACCGTCGGCAAATAGCGTACCTCACGAATTCCGGCCCTCTTCCGACTGCGCGGTGCCATTTTCGCGCGCGGCGAAACGCGGCTATGCTTGCCGCGCGCTGCCGGTGCACCATGCGCCGAGGCTTCATCCATGGGGGATACTGATGTTCCGGATTTCCAGTCTGCCGCTGGGCAGTCTTTTTAGTTGTGCGCTTGCCACGGCCCTGCTCGTCCCGGCCGCCAGCGTGTCGGCGAAAGACCTGCGCCTTCTCTACACGTTTCAGAATGCGAAAGACGGCGACGTCCCTCATGCCGGACTCGTTCGGGACAATGCCGGCAATTTCTACGGCGCGACCTATTACGGCGGCGCCTATGCGAATGGAAACGGCACTGTGTTCAAGCTGGCGCCGGACGGCACGAAGACTCTCCTGCACTCCTTCAGTGGCGGCGCTGACGGCGAGATGCCAAGTGCGCCTCTTCTCGTCGACAAGGCTGGAAATCTCTACGGCACCACGCAAGAAGGTGGTCAGGTGGGAGGCTGCAACGGTTTCGGCTGCGGCGTCGTGTTTGCGATGGCCAGATGGCACGGAGACGGAACTCTACACGTTTACGGGTGGCAATGACGGCGCATTTCCCATGTCCGTGCTGGTACCGGACGGCAATGGCGGATTCTTCGGAACGGCCGAAGGCGGTGGTGCCGGTCGGGTGGGCACGGTCTTCGCGTTGTCCTCCGCCGGAAAACAAACCGTACTGCATACGTTCATGGGCGGCAGCGATGGCGACTCCCCGCAAGGTGACCTGATCGCCGATGCGTCGGGCAATCTTTACGGCACTACGAAAAATGGCGGCGCGGGTTGTCCGAAGTTTGGCTGTGGCACCGTGTTCACGGTCGCACCCGATGGCACCGAAACCGTGCTTTATTCCTTCACCGGCGCGGCCGATGGCGGCAATCCGGTGGCGGGGCTGATCCGCGACAAGGCGGGCAATCTCTTCGGCACGACGGAGTTCGGCGGTCTGGCGAATGGGTGCGGAGGTAGTGGCTGCGGCACGGTTTTCAAGCTTGCGCCCAATGGCACGCTGCAAGTGCTCTATACCTTCACGGGCGGCAGCGATGGCGGCCAGCCCGTGGCGAGCCTGTTTGCAGGTAGCGGGGGAAGCTTCTATGGCACGACCCTCTTCTGGGGTGCGGGTTACGGCGTCGTCTTCCGGTTGGCCCCGAATGGAAAAGAGCATGTGCTGCATGCTTTCACGAATGGCGATGATGGTGCCTATCCCTGGGGGGCATTGGTAAAGGACGGCAAAAATGGTTTCGCCAGCACTTCTTCGGGCGGCGGCGCCACCGATTTCGGTACGGTGTTCAAGATCAGGAAATAGGGGTGCTACCGGGCCGGCGTTTTGCGGCGATCCCTGCGGTTGCCGGTTGGCCTTTTCGATATCGGCGCCGCAAAAAGGCTCCCGTTTGGCAGAGCGTACCACATTCAGGACCGCGGTGTTGTTCTTCTCGATCGCCAGGCGGAAGATGAGAATGGAATGGGCGTCCATGCGGCGCAGAAAATCATTGTAGTATTCGCCGCGGAGACGGTGCCGCTACCCAAAATAATCGTCGAACGGAGCGGGATCTGTGACGAACACAGTCGCACGGCCCTTCCCGCTGACCTGATCCTGAAACGTCAGATTGGCGGAAATGCCGTCCATGACGTCCGCCACGCCTTCAAGTACGGCCGGCCAAAGGCCGGGCTCAATGGCGGCCTCATAGACCTGATCGATAAAGCGAGTTTCCGCTGACGACAATTGCGCCTTCCTTCCTCGGCGCCGGTGCATTATAAGGCGCATTTGGTGCATTTGCATCTATCGGCCGCGGGCGTTTCCAGATACGCGCCATTGATATGTGGATCCCACTGGGCAGGTTCTCATGCGCACTTCATTGGTCATATTGCTCCCGGGCCTCATCGTGGCCGCCCCGGCGCTTGTTCTGCATGCTTCCGGCGCACACGCTGCTCCTTACAACGAGAGCGTCCTTTTCGGCTTCTGCGATCAATGCAAGGACGGCTACGAGCCCCGATCCTGGGTCTATCAGGATGCAGCGGGCGATCTGTTTGGAACGACGTTCGGCGGAAGCGTCAAGGACGGCACGGTTTTCGAGCTGCAATATGACGAGTCGTCCAAAACCTACACCCATGTCGTGGTGCACGGCTTCTGCACGGAAACCAAATGCAGCGACGGCGCGGCGCCCTATTCCGGGCTCATCGCGGCCGGCGAAGAGCGGCTGTTCGGCACCACATCGGCAGGTGGCGCTTTTGGCGGCGGCACCATCTACGAATTGAGCTATGACGCCATCCACGACGACTGGAATTATCGCGTCGTCTATGATTTCTGCGCGAAAGCGGATTGCGCCGACGGCGAGACGCCCTATGCGGGATTGACGGCCGATCCGCAGGGCAACCTCTATGGTACGACCTATAATGGCGGTGCGAATGGGTACGGAACCGTTTTCGAGCTGACCTTCACTGCAGCGAACGAGACCCGGCTTTCGACGCTGTTCAGCTTCGATTGCACATCGGAATCCTGTCCGGATGGCGGAAATCCTTCCGAAGGTCTCTACATCGATGCGGCTGGCAACCTCTTCGGAACCTCGGCCTTCGGCGCCAATAGCGCCGGCACGGTGTTCGAGTTGTCCTACGACGATTCCACCAAAAGCTGGGTGCATACCGACATTTACGATTTCTGCGAATCGACTGGCTGCCCCGATGGCGGCTCTCCCTCCAGCCGGCTGGTCGCGGATGCGTCGGGCAATCTCTACGGCACAACCTTTGTCGGCGGCACGAAGGACCAGGGCGCCGTGTACCGGCTGTCGCCCGGAGGCAAGGGCTGGAATGAATCGGTCATCTACAGTTTCTGCACCTCCGAGAATTGCCCCAACGGGCAAAGCCCCAGTGGCGCGCTTTGGCTGGACGACAACGGAGATATTTACGGCACGACCTATGCGGGCGGCGCCAACAACAGTGGCATCGTCTATCGCCTGGGCGGGGGCGCCTCCAGCCGGAAAGTGGCATTCAGCATTCTCTATAGTTTCTGCAGCCAGGCCGACTGCGCCGACGGGTCTGTCCCCACGTCAGGCGTCATCGCCGACGAAAGCGGAAATTTCTATGGAACGACCGAATCCGGCGCCCTTGGCGGCACGGTGTTCGAGCTGAGCCACACGCATCGGGCACGAACGCTGCGGTAACCGGCGGCCGCTGGCAAGGAGTCGAATTGCGAGATATCATGCGTCCCTGACGATCTGCCACGGGGGGGTAGCATGTCTGCATCGTATCGCAATCTGTTGCGCGTTTCGGCGGTCGTCGCGTCCAGCGTTGTGCTTGCCACCAATGCTTTCGCCCATCGCCCGCTTGTAGCTGGCATCCCGCTTAACGAGTCCCCCCGGCCTATGGTGATGCCGATCCTATCGTATTGGGCACCTGGGTTCCGCTCGTAAGGACGACCCCTACGCTTCGTACTAACGGTACGATCTATGGACTGACGACAAAGGGAGGGGGAGGGGAAAATGGCGCCGCCGGCGTTGTCTTCAGCTTCACAAACAAGCTGAAACCCTTCGTCGCGCTTCAGCTATGGTCAGGCAACGAAGGAACAAGAGTCGGAATTCTCCGCCAGGGGTTTGCCGGCGCAACCGGCGTCAAATTCGGAACAGCGGACGCATCGTACACGGTCATGAACGACACGTTTCTGATTGCAACCGTTCCCTCCGGCGCACGGACTGCCAGGGTCACCGTCCTGGAACCTGGTGGCAATCTCGCCACGCTGAGGCCATTCAGGGTTGTTTCCGGGCGATAGGAGAGCTTCCGGTTATGGCAGGGACCGCGTGGGGGTGATCAGGCCGGCTTTTCCAGGAGGGCGGCAAATCGCCTGTCAGGGGCAGGTAATGGAAACGCCGGCGCCTTTCAGCCTGGCAAGCACGCCGTCCTTGCGCAGCAGAATGCCAATGTCGATCACGGCGACGGTTCGCCCACCGCCCGCGATTGCGGCTTCAATCGCCTGCACCGTGTCGTCGATTGCGCGCGCATCGATCTGCGTGGCGTGTGGCGACAAGCGTACGAGACAGGCGTAGAACTGGGATGGCGACCAGTTTGCCAGCACGCTGGCGACATCGCCCGTCGCCCAGGCGTTCGCCGCGGCCGAAGCATGCACGCGCTGGAAATCGATGTCGCGGATTTCGGCATCGATGCAGGTGCCCGTCATGGCGGGCGGCAGGTTCAGAAGGTCCTCGCCGCTCGGGATCATGTCGTAGGTCGCAATTGTGCGCACCGTCACGTGCTGCGCGCGGGCCATTGTGCGAATTGCATCCTCGGGCTCGTGAGTGGTCAGAAACGCGACATGGCGGTAGTCGCTTCCCAGCCGCATGGCAGCCGGAATGGGGGCATTGTCGCTGTAGCGGTCTTTCGGCTCGTGCAGCACGTCGCACACTCGCGCGAGTTCCGCCGCTACGTTCGAATCGAGAATGTCCCAGAGCGTTCTGCCCTGCGGCGGGTGGAGCAGATCGCTCTTGGTCAGATAGAACCAGGCACCACTGAACAGCCCCATCTGGATGCGTGGCGGCAGCAGCACGAGTCGCGCGCTGCTCAGGATTGCTGCGAACGGCTTCGCATTCCAGGCAAAATCGTCGGGAAGCGGCTGAACGATGCCCAGAATGGCGACATCGGCTCCCTGCTTTGTCGCATGCCAGACTACCGGCCCCTTCGCGTGGGCAGTGACGATGACGGTTTCGACAGGCGAGGGCGCCACAGGCATCTGCGCCATGCCGTTTAATGCGAGCCCTGCCAGGAAGGCGCCCGCAAGAACAAGGTGCCGACCGGGATGCACGACTCCTCTTCGCGCAAGAGATCTACGACTGGCCGTTTGCAATGCGCGCAGGCGTCTTGTGGTAAAGATCATGGGCACGATCCTGCGACAAAGACTCAAACCATTCCTGAAACTCCGGGGAGAGCCAATGACGCCGCGCAGCCCAATAGGCTTTGAAGCCAGGGGCTGCCGCAAAATCGATCGCGGTCTTTTCGACATTGTGCCAATGCTCGGTATCGAGTTGTCCGTGCCGCCATTGGAGGCGCGAACCCTCGAAGAAGCGTAGCGTCGATCCAGCAAAGGCGAAGAAACGGACCTTCTCATCGTCATTCAGGCTTGCGATGTCGTCGAGGCCAAGCCGCCAGATACGTGCGAATTCGCCGCTTTCTGTGACCGCCAGCGTAATTTGTTGCCAATTCTGCGTATGTGCCTGTGACGCCCCGGCTCTGACGGCCTGCGTGTTTTGCCGCAGCTGAAATCCCACGAAGATCAACGACGCCAGCACCGCCAGTCCGCTGACGAAACTGCCGATGGCTGCAAGATCGGAAAGCGACATGGACTGCCCAACCTCTGATGGCGACCAAGCTTGGCGATCATTTGCATATCACACAAAGCGCAGCGGGCCGCCAACGGCGCTGGCTCGCATGGCTAACGCGGCCACTCCTTGACCAAATTGTTGACATCGACGCTTCCGAGGCCGGTGCCGAAATCCCAGCCGACGCCCGAGACATAAGCCGGATCGTAGTTGGCCTTCGAAACCGAAAGAACGCCATACGTTCCTGTTTTGCCGTAGCAGTTGGGCGAGCCTTGCTGGCATGGCACAACCATGTCGCCGCGGGTCACGTCGCGGAAGACGCAGCCTTTGGCGATCATATTGCCACGGCTGGCATTGCATGTCGGCTTGCCACTCGTGCCGAACTCTGTCTTCGCGAGGCCGTAGAGTACGGCGTCCGGATTGCCCTGCCGCTCGCCCGCGCTCTGGTCGACGAGCGCCTGGATGCCGGCCATCATCGGCGAGGCGAAAGATGTGCCGTAGCCATAAATCCAGCCAGAAGGAAATTTGGTGCAGGGCTCGCCGAAATCATGCGCCGGATCGGAGAGGCAGACGATGAACGCGTGTCCCCATACGGGTCCTGCCGAAAACAGAGAGACGTCAGGCAGGTCGCGTCGGCCATCGCCGGGATTGCCAACAATTGCCTGCCAGGGTGGCTTGCTCCAGCCCTGACACAGTCCCTTGGCGTTCATGACGGCGCAACTGCTGGGCCCGCCGCCGCCGGCGAGCGTGTTGATGAAATTTGCCCCTGCCGCAATATTGCAGAATCCCTTCGTGCCATAGGTGAGCGAAGAGCCCGTCACGTAGTGGGCGATCATGGTGTTGGCGCAGGATTGGTCCCATGGCATCTCCGGTACGTACGACTTCGCGGATCCGTAAGTGCCCGAATTCGTCGTGTTCCAGTAAGTGCTGTTCTGGTGGCTGTACGTGTCGGAAAAGTCCGTTCCGCCGACAGCCACGTCGTAGCGCGGTGACGCGAGCCCGTTGACTGCCCTGCCATGCGTCGCAAACGACTTGCCATAATCGCAGGTCGCGCCGCCCTCATCGCCGGCCGATACGAACACCGAAGTGCCTTCCGAAGCCGCTTGCTGCCACATCTCGGAATAGAATTTGTTGTTTGCCGTTCCCGCATCGGCTTCGCACCAGATATAGCTCGCGCTCAGGATGGGTGGCGGGGTGCCGGACTCGATGAGATTGGCCACCGCGGCCGTGACACCCCAGGTATTGACGCTGCTTCTGCAGCTGACAACTTCGATGGCCGCATTGGGTGCTGTCGCGCTGGCGTATTCGGCATCGAGAGAGGCCTCAAAATCATCGCCATTGGTGCCGGGGTCCTCGCACTCATCGCTGCCGCCCGGGTGAATTTGGGCAATCGTTCCGCCCGTGAATCCCGAAAGACCGAACAACTGGCGAAACTCGGTCCAGTCATTGGTGCTGTAAATATCGGAATCCTCGACGACGGCGATCGTCTGCCCCGTGCCTGCGATGTTGGTGTTGAACAGCGGGTTGAGGTCGTAAATGGTGGCGACATCCGGCGGTGTCACGAAATAGCAATTGGGAATGAGGTCGCTCGTGCCCAGCCCGCAATTGGCATCGGTCCAGCCGGGGCCGCCATGCGAAGCCCGGTGACCGTGAAAATCGTGCAGCGATACGATGCCTTCGACGACAGGGGCGAGCGCTTCGGGAATTTGCGGGTCGCTCATATTGGCGATGTGGTGTTGTCCGCCCACATCCAGAGCATGAATCTCGGTGTGGAAGCCTCGGCGCAACCGGCCGGCGTCGCCTGAAAAATCCACCAGCATGCCGGAGGGATAGACCCGGTTCACGACAAAGCCCTGCGCAACCAGCCAGCGTGTGACTGCGGCAATGGCGGCGGGCGCCGGCCCGTACCACGCGCCAATCTGTTCGGCATTCAGCCAGCGATGATAAAAGGGCGATCCACGATCCGTAAGCTGCTCGACATAGGTGTCGAATGCCGCCTGCTTGTCTAACGGTCGCCTTAGCACCAGGAGCATATGTGCCATGGCAAAGGAATCCGGCACTCTGCCGCGATCGTTGGCATGGTCGAGCGCTTCGGGACGGGTATTTCCGGCAAGCGTTACCAGCTGCGAATCATCGCTGGCTGGCGCCGATTGGGCCGTCGCCCCGGCGTTGATGCCGAAGGCCAGCGAGAATGCCATTACTGCACCGATCAGCCTGCCCATATTCCCCTCTGCCTTCCCACAGTGCCATGTTTTCCTAGCATGGATTGCCATTCCGCGGCGCCTCTTTTTTCCTTGATCCGGTCCAGCAAACAAAAAATGGAGGTGAGCCAGGCGTCCGATTGTGCTAGGGGGAGACCCGGAATTCCGGATCGCGCGCCGATGAGCGAAAACGACCTTCTGACGCTTGCGCGTGCCTTCAATGATTCCATCACCAGTGCGTTCGGCCAGATCATTACGGTCACCTTCGCGATGGTGGTCGCCATCTTCTATTTTCTCAATCAGGCAAAGACCGGTCTGAAAATCTTCGCCTACGTCATCTATTCCATTGGCATGTTTCTCTATTTCGGGTTGATGCTGGCAAGCAGCAATGTGATGTTCGGCATTCACGAGGCCCTGAAAGCGCTGCCCGCAGACCACGTATCGCGACCGACGGCCTATCTGCTGGCGGTCAACGCCAGCTGGATCGGATTGGTCGAGGGTTGGCTCATCACTGGCGGATTCTGGATTTTATGGCTGGGTGTTGCCTGGCTTCTGTTCGTCTGGAGGAAGGCCGACCACATCCCGCCGGACGCCCGCTGAAGCATTTGTGCCCGACAAGCGCTTGACCCTTCGCCGGTAAAGAACATTCTTACGGTGTATATTTGGGAGCCAATCGCTTGCGCGGATGGTACCAATACGAGCGGTGCACTGGTAATGGACATGGCAGGCTCGTTTTGGGGCACCACCGAGAACGCGGATGGCGAGAACGGCGTTGTCTTCGAACTCACGCCGAGTGGAACGCAGTGGCGGGAGCGGGTGGCGCATCGTTTTTGCAGACCCTCCTGCGAAGACGGTTACGCGCCCAGCGGCGGGCTTGTGGCCGATGCCTCGGGGAATGTCTACGGAACCGACCAGTTCGGTGGACAGGCAATCAGGGAATCGGCGCCGGTACCGCCTTCGAACTGTCGGGTGGCAAATTCAAAACGCTGTACGAATTCTGTTCGCAGGCCAATTGCGCGGATGGCGCCCAGCCTCTCGGCACACTGATGGTAGACCCCTCCGGCGCGCTGTTCGGTGTGACGACGACGGGGTGTGCCAACAATGAACAGGGGACGATTTTCGAATTGACGCCATAGCTGGCCACGACGCGCCTGCAATCTGGGCACGTCCATTTTTCAGTACGAGAATGCTCACCCCGCGCCGCAGCATCGATTGGGCCTGTCGGTCGTATGGGTCTGTCGGTCGGACCTCAGCCGGTCATCGGCCTCTCGCAATTGACCATCCAATGCGTCCCGAATTTGTCAGTGACCATGCCGAAGCGTTTCGCCCAGAAAGTTTCGGCGATCGGCATCCCCACCGTGCCACCCTCTGCCAGAGCGGCAAAGACCCGGTCGGCTTCTTCCGGTGTCTCGGTGCCGATGTTGACGGCAAAGCCCTGCGGCTTGTTGTAGCGGCCGCCTGGCACATCTGAGCCCATGATGGTCACGTCACCCACCTGAAAGCGCGCATGCATGACAAAGTCCTTGTCGCTGTCCGCAATAGGCATGCCTGGTGGCGCGTCGCGAAATGTCATGATGCGCAAATCCTCGCCGCCAAGAATTTCGGCATAGTGGCGGAAAGCGTCCCCGCAATTGCCGTTGAAATTGAGGTAGGGATTGATCTTCATCGCCGATCTCCATCGCGTCGCGAGCGACCCGGAAGGGCAGCCGCCGGTCCGTTGCCTACAAAAATTTGGTGGCGGTGCCAATGCCATCCACGGCGTGCTGCCGACCAACAACAGGAATGTGAACGCCCGCGTGGAGCGCGGCTACCCTATGATCGTCACAACCAATTCATAGCTCCACCATGACCGGAGCATGCACCGGCAATTGTCCGATAGGACTCGTCCTTCCATTGGGCGTTGGCGCCTGCGGTAGGCGCGTTTGTGGCCGGCGTGGGCAGTTCGAACATAACGGCAATGCAGCGTCCACATTCGCGCCGGATTCGCCGGGTTCCCGCCGGTCCGATCCGCGGCAGCGGCAAAGGACGGGTTGACGTCTGCTTTCATTGGGATGTGATGACGGACATGTTGAACGACGGACGCCCGTCCGTTTTGCTCCGCCCGTCGCACGCGAAGGCGGTAAGGGAAATTTTCGATAACAGTGAAGGGTTTTGCGCGCCGCGCCGCGCTTGTCGGCACGCCTGTGGCTATCGGGCTCGCGGCCATGGTGGCTTGGGGCGCCGATAAGCCGCCCGCCAATCCCCCGCCGCCCAAGCCCGATTTCTCGGGAAAGTTCTTCAAATCCGAGGAAGCGGTCACCCAGGGCTCCGCCGCCGGCGTCTCCTATCAGGCGACCGCGGGCACCCTGGTGGTGCATCCCCGGGACTGGAACGATTCGGCTCAGAACGGCGGCACCAAGAATCCCGACGCCAAAAGGGACGAGATCACCCGAACTGTGAACTCGCGCGGACTTATACCGAGGGCGGCCCGGGCCCTGGGATTGCCATCAAAACCTGTGGTCGGCTTCGGCGGCGCGAAAACGCGCGCATCTACAAACATGCCGAGCGCAAGAAAGCCCGCTGCAGTCAGGAAGATGTACATATCGCCCGGATGGGCCCGGACCAGGCGCTGGTAATCCCGCCATTGCAAGGCAAGCGATCCCGCCGCCAGGAATGCCCCATAGAAGATCACCCGCTTCCACATCGGTCAGCCCCTTGTCCCGGCGTCTATGGCGGCTGGGACCCCGGTCGTTAAGAATAGGCGCAGGTGAGGGCGATGAGAGCGCCGGTTTGCCGGGCCGCGAGCAATCCAGCGCGGCCGTTCCCCAGCGCTCTAGGCGGTGTGGACAAAATGATTGACGCCTGAATCGAGTTTTGATTCAAGGCTGCGGATTCGAGAGGGCGCAGTTTTGAGTCGGGGCGATCTGACGGAAGCAGAATGGCGTGTTCTGAAGGGTTTGTTGCCGGTGGAGCG
>DASXEA010000008.1:0-67103 GCA_036490345.1 Rhizomicrobium sp.
AGACGCTATTGTTGTGTGGCATGGCTGCGATCCCTTCCGTGTCCAAAACGTCGCCAAACGCTTGGAACCCAGAAGAATCAAAGCCATGCACCTTGTCCACCAAATTAAGCCGGACAGCAGTGGGCCTGACCCGGCCATCCAGACTTATCTGATGAGTTGAATCGGAACGCCGATGCCGAGTTTGCTCCATGAGCGATCTGCCGTCATGGCTGGAATTCCTGCGCTCCGCGCCGCCGCGAGGCACGCGCGATCACCCAGCGACAGGCCGAACGGCCTGGTTGTCGCAATCATGAAGCCCGCCACTTCGGCCATGCCGCGGTCGAAGTCCACCACGTTGAGCAGCACACTCGAGAGAATGGTGCGCACCTCCGCAGCGCTCATGCCGCGCCGTGTCAGAACGGCAACCGTCTCGGCGTAGTTGACCGTAGACATCGCCGCATCGCCCGCGTTAACGGGCACTTTGTCGGCACCCGTCTCTCCATTGAGGTACGCAAGCAAAGCAGACGTATCGAGCATGACGGCGCTCACGCTTTTGCGTCCCGCTCCTCGCGCGCGAATTCGCGCCGGCGGTCTTCAATCAGTTCGTCGGCCAGGCTCACACCTTCAGGAACATGTTTCCGCACCAGGGCGCGGATTTTTCGGGTCGTTGCTTCCGGTGTGACCAGCTTGATTTCGTCGTCGTCGAACCGCACCAGCAGATGCTTGCCCGGGCCAGTTCCGGCCGCGTCCAGAATGTGCCGCGGGAGCCGGACTTCGCCATCCGGGCCGATCTCCAGGCGGAGGGCCCGATGCGGATCGGTGGCCGGGGCCGCAACCGCGGAATTTGCCCGCCCTGGGGGAAACGGCGACGGCGTGCGCACCCCGGTTCGGCGCTCTTCGTCGACGAGCACATTGCGGACATGCTGGTAGCGAATCCCCAGGAAATCCGCGATCTGCGCGCGGCTGTAGCCCGCGCCGCCAAGCCGCCGGATCTTCTCGGATTTGGTGCCGAGCCCGGCCGTCAGCGTGTTCATATCCTCGTGGGACGCAGGAAGTTGGTGATTGTTCATGTGATATCCAGATTGATAGTTCATGAACCATGATTAGTAGAACACTATCTGTCAATATCAAACTATCAATATTGGCCACGTTGATCAAATAGCGGGTCGCGAAGCGCGCGGGGAATGAGGACCATGAGGTGGTGGAGGGGGGGCGAACGCCGAACGCAGCTCCCTGGGGCCGCGTCTATACCGGCCAGGACGGGCCGCGCCCGCAGCACTCCCGTCGTAGTGCCATAACGGTTGACGTTACTATAGTAACGTAATACGTTATTAGTGTGATCAAGAGCTTCGCCTGCCGGCACACCGAAGCCCTGTTCGCCCGCAGGCCCGGCAAGCGTTTCGGGCCGGACGTGCAAAAGGCGGCGTTGCGGAAATTGCTTCAGCTGGATGCAGCCACCCGGCTGGAGACACTCAATGTGCCGCCCGGCAACCGGCTGGAGGCCTTAAGGGGTGATCGCAAAGGGCAGCACTCCATGCGGGTGAACGATCGATGGCGCCTCTGTTTTCGCTGGCAGGATGGTCACGCCTTCGAGGTGGAAATCGCGGATTATCATTGAGGAGGAACGACGATGGCGAAGAAGCTGCCCCCCATTCATCCCGGAGAGATCCTTCTGGAGGATTTTCTCAAGCCCATGGGCGTCAGCCAGTACAGGCTGGCGCAGGCGATGAGCGTGCCGCCGCGCCGGATCAACGAGATCGTGCAGGGCCTGCGCGCGGTCAGCGCCGACACGGCGCTGAGGCTGGGGCGCGCCTTCGGCATGGAATCGGAATTCTGGCTGAACCTGCAAAGCCGCTACGATCTGGAGGTCGCCAAAGACAAGCTTGCCGGCCGCCTGAAAACCGAAGTGCGCCCGCTCGCGGCATGAATCGTAGCATCGCGTTGCACCATTCCTCCCCAGCGCGAAGCGCGGGGGAGGGGGACCGCGAAGCGGTGGAGGGGGCGGCGGACGCACTCCGCCGCCAGACCGCGCATGCCCTCAAGCCACGCGCCATATTCCTCCTCGCGCCTTGCGAGAAAGAAGTCGAACAAATCCAGTTATCGCTTGCGTCACATTGCAGGGGTTTTGAGATCAAAAACGCCGTCACCTCTTGGGAGCAACACGAACTTGGGCGGCTTGCCTCTGGGCCACGGCGCAAACCTGTTCGAGAGCATCCACTTTCCGATTTCGACGCTGATCAACTCGCGACACCGATCCCAGAAGGAGGCCTTCTCGATGTTTACAATAGAAACTTTCCCATCCGGAAAGTTGATCTGCACGCTTCTCCAGTCGCGTTTGAACACCCTGTCGCGATCCGTCTCGGAAATCTTGAGTCCGTAGCCAGCACCCGTTGATGAAGGGCGCCCGTTGCTCCATGCCGTCACTTCGATCACTCGATCATGTCTCAAGACACAATTCCTTCGACAAGCGCATCGCAAAACTCTGTCATGAAAAGCTGAAAAATTAACCGCTCCGCAGCGTCTGACTTTTTCCAGCGCGCGATAAATTTATCGAATTCGGACGCTTTTTTCTTCGACACAGCCAGCCCGCGAATTTCTGTTGTCAAGTAGGTCAGAAAATGAAAGCATTCTCAAGCTAAACACTGGTGGTTACTCAGAAGCGATTGCCATAGTCACGTCCCCGGCTGCATCGCCGTCGGCATCGCGTCCCAGGTCCGTCCACGCCATTCGCGGCCGGTGGATTTCTTGTTTGTGCCGCCCCATTGCTTGAAGAAGAATGCCGTGCCCGCGCGTTCGCATTGGGTGTGAATCTGGTCGACCCATTCCCGCGCCATCGGCCGCGCCCGCGGGCCGGATTCGCCGCCCACAATGGCCCAGTGAATGCCCTTCAGGTTCACGCGCCCGATGGGGCCGAGCAGCGGCTCGAACGAGATAAAGCGCACCTGCGCGGCAACCTGGCGCAGGATGGCGATGCGATCCTTGTAATCCGCACTTTCCACCGATGTGCCGAGCCATACATGGGGCAGGCAGGCGAGCCGGTTGCCGCCCACGATGCGCCGCATGTTCTCCGGCCGCTTGGTGAGAATCTGGAAGATGTGCTGCGGCGCGGCGGCCATCGCGTCCCACACGCGACTGACGAATGCATCCGGCACGCCATCCTGAAACAGATCGGACATCGAATTGACGAAGATCCTGCGCGGCTTGCGCCAGCGCAGAGGCACGTCGAGTGCGGCCGCGTTCAGATGCAGCCTGCCGGTCCAGACCGGCCGGCCACCGCTCTTGCGTGTCGTGTCCGCATAGGCCGCGTGCCCCATCGCCTGCAGCCGCGAGGCCATGCGCATGGCGTAGCAATTCGTGCAGCCGGGCGAGAGGATCTTGCACCCGGAAATCGGATTCCAGGTCGCATCCGTCCACTCGATGTCGCTAAGGCCGGCCATTGCGAGAATCAGAATTCCAATCTGCCTTGTGCATTTATGTTACGGATCTTGTTCCAGAATTCATCGGCGCGTTCATGGCGCGACACGAATACAAGCCAATAGAGCCGTTGATTCTTGCTTCCCGAAACCAGCTCGATTCCCTGCGACGGCGCCATGTCCAGCCGCCGAATGAGACCCAGCCAGTGCTGAAGCAATTTTATTCGCACAATATCGTCGCGCTCGCGCGGATCAACAACTTTTCGCCAGCCCGGCGCGACGCGGTCGAGAGGGCTATCGGAGGTTTCGAGGTAACGTCCGAGATTTCTCTGAAGATCCTGCGCGCTGACGTGGATAAGCAAGTCCATCCGTTTGAATGCCGCGAGCGTTTCGATCACGCTGAAGGGAAGATCGCCAAGATTGAATGGATCGAGAAAGGCAAAATGCAGCGCGTGCGGCGACAATTTTGCGGCGACCTTCAACGACATCGCGTCTGCTGTTCCACACCAATGCGTGGCCGCGACATTGCGACCACCCAACCGCGTTAACGCGGCTTCGACATTCGATTTGTCCAAATCGCTGATGAAAACACTCGTGAACGGAGCGTTGCTCTGGATGGCCTGCTCCGTTGCAATGAGCGGACTGCCGTCCACGATCTTGTCTGTTTCGCGAATCAGCGAACGGCCAGGGCCGCAATAGAGATCAATGTAGGTGGCGCCGGCGCGATCGATAAATTTCCGACGAACGCCGCGCGAAATATCGACGTATTTTCTCAAGCGGCCGTGCTTCTCGAGAGACCACTCGCCAATTCGCGAAACCGGAAGACCGTCAGCGTCAAGCGTTGGTTCCAAGGTAGCGTCCTCAACCCAAGTCGTCCAGAACATATCATGAACATACAGAATTACAAGACGATGAAAGACCTCATGATACGTTGCCGACAGCAAAATGGAGATGCAGCCATGTGTCCGCTGCGCTGTCTTGCACTGGTTGCGACCCTGCCCGTCTTTGGCGCCGACATCGCCCGCGCAGAGCCTTTTTGAGTGACAGTGCCGCATCAGAGAGGCGTGCGCGTCGATCTGCATAGCATCGAACATGGGCAATTCCCGACGGGTGGCTTCAGTTCGCCCATGGCCGATACCCGTGCCCAGGTCGACATCCATGGGACCGTTCAAACATTTGTCGTCGGGTGCGATGGGAGAGCGCCTCCCCGCATTCTGTTCCCGTTCGGAAGTTACAATGAGAACAGGCTGACCGCTTTCGTCTGCAGTCACTAACGCACAGCTTTTGCAAGCGCCCTATCTCTTGAATGCGCCCATCATTCTGCAAGCGCAGGCGGAAGCTGGGCATCAACGATGAACTTCACAGACGCTCTGCCTATTCAGCGGCGACGATGACGGGATGGCCCGCCAGGTTCGCGGCATAGGCAAGGCAGGCGCGGATATCCTCGGGCTCGAGGTCGGGGAAGTCTTTCAGGATTTCCGTTTCGCGCGATCCCGCCGCCAGCATTTCCAGCACATCGGAAACGCGAATGCGCATGCCCCGAATGCAGGGCCGGCCATGACACTGCCCGGGCTTTATCGTGACGCGGGACAAAAGATCGCTCATCAGGTGAAACTATCCGATTTGCCGCGCGCATGCCAACCCACGCGCAGCGGCGCCGCGGTGCGGGCTATTACAGCGCAGGGTCCACCCTCGTGCATGGTTTCGTGCGCGCCGCGGATGGCATGATCACATCGTTCGATGCCGATGGCGTCAACAGCGGCACGAAGCCCCTCGCCATCGACGGCCAGGGCAATATCGCGGGCACCTATGGCGGAGACGATTCGCTGGCCTTCCTGCGCACGCCCGATGGCACGGTCACCACCTTCACGCCCAGGGGCTCCGTCGACACGTTTCCCAGCGCCATCAGCAATGGCGTCGTCACCGGCTGGTTCGATGGTTCGCTGGTCGAAGGGTTCGTGCGCTCGGCCGCCGGCACTTTTGCCTTCTTCAATCCGTCGGTCGCGACCTATGTCAAAGCAATCAATGATGACGGCACGGTGACGGGCTATACGTCCGACGGCAGCAGCGCGACGCATGGCTTTGTGCGCATGAAGGGTGGCGCGCTCACCAGCTTCGATGCACCGGGCTGCCAGAGCACTGCAGGCGAGGCGATCGATGCGAAGGGCGATGTCACCGGCCTGTGCGTCAATGGCGGCGCGACGAAAGGTTTCGCGCGCACCGCGGCGGGCAAAATCACGGTGTTCCATCTGAAGCATGCCGTGTCGACCGCGCCCGCCGGCATCGCCCGGCTGATGGGTACAGGCGTGGCGATCACCGGCAGCGAAACGCCCTCCCGCGGAATCTGCCACGGCTTCCTGCGAACAAAATAATCTCCCCTCACCCGCGCCCGAGTTTTTGGAGACGTTCGAGAGCGGCATCCCTCTCCCTCAAGGGGAGAGGAGACGAACAGTGCGCTGCATGATGCGATGAGCCGTGCCCGCTTCATCACCCATTCGAGCCACACGCAGATTCCTCCTCTCCCCAACGGGGGAGAGGGAAGCCGGTCTGCACCCTCTCCATGGCTCAAGCGTGGGTGAGGGGGCTTCGCACACAGGGCGATTGCGTAAAGACCCGCGCAACCCGCGTTTCAGGGTGTGCCCACAAACCCCACAAAATCGCCGCTGCCCTGGGGGTCGAACCAGCCCGTCACGACAGATTTGGCGTTGATGCCGGCGCCATATGTGTCGGATTTCTTGAGGATGAACGGCGTGATCGTTCCGTCCACGTCGCGCACAAACCCGAATTCACGTTCGCCGCTGAAATAGGCCCCGACGGTCTCGCCGTCGTCATTGATGCCCGAGACAGTTGTCTCGCTCGACCCCGGCGGATCGAACGCCGTGATCTTGCCGCTGGCCGCGCGAATGAAGCCGTGCAAGGTGCCGGCCTTGTCCCTGTAATCGCCGGCGATGGTGCCGCTGGCGTTGATGTATCCCGGCGCGGTCTCGTGTGAGCCTTTGGGATCGAACGTCGCGATGGAACCGTCGGCGCCCCGTGCAAAGCCGTGGAATATTCCGGAACTGTCCGACCAGGAGCCGGCCACAACGCCGCCCGAATTGATCGCATACGGATCGATCGCGATCTCGCCCGAAATGTCGAAGGTCGCATAGGTGCCGTCCGCCGCGCGGACAAAGCCATGCGAGCCGCTTTCGACATAGGTGCCCGTGACCGCCCCGGCATCGTTGATGCCATACACATAGGTATAGGCTGCGCCCGGCGCGTCGATCGTCGTGATCGTGCCGTCCGGCTCACGCAGAAACCCATGTATGGTGGAGCTGCTGTCGATGAAATAGCCGCAGATCTCGCCCTGCGCATTGAGGCCATAGACGCTCGACGACATGGCACCGTCGGGCACGAAGACGGTTATGGTGCCGTCGGCCGTGCGCACGAAGGCCTGCGAAACCCGGTCCAGACCGCCAAAATCGCCCGCGACCACGCCATGCCTGTTGACGACCAGGGGTGACGTCCAGGTCGAATGAGAAACCTGGAAGGTCTGCACCTTGCCATGGGCGCCGGCCGGCGCCGCGGCGGCTGCCAGGCCCGTCGACAGCGCGAGTGCCAGCGCACCCGGAATTGCGCGACCCGCGCCCCGTACCCGATCCTGCATGATGCCCCCGTCCCCCGGTTTGCGCCCGACACTACTGCGCACGCGCCGCAAGAGTCGATATGCCGCGCCCGGAACGAAGGGTGGAAACTGTTTCACGTGGAACGGTGTGCCTCGCGCGGGCGCATAACAGGCCGCGCCTGTTCCCGCGGCGGAACAGGAAGGGGGCCAAGTCCTTGCTGTGGCGCGCAGATCGCCCAGGGTCCACCGCCCGTTCACGTCTCCGCGAAAAAGCCCCTGTATTTTGCCTGTTAAACAGGAGGGCCTAGAGTGGCCGTCACGCGATTCCTGCGAGGATCTGGACCCCGTGAAACATGCCTTTCCGCTTGCGCTCGGCACAGCGCTCCTGTTCGCGCTCACGGCGCAGGCCGCGGTCGATCCGGCGCTGTTTGCCGATCTGCACTGGCGCTCGATCGGACCGTTTCGCGGCGGGCGCGTGCTGGCGGTGGATGGCGTGCTGCACGAGAAGCTGCATTTCTATTTCGGCGCGGTGAATGGCGGGGTGTGGGAAACGCGCGATGCGGGGCGCACGTGGCAACCGATTTTCGATCGCGAAGGCGTGGGCTCGATCGGTGCGCTGGCGGTGGCGCCGTCGAACGCCAACGTGATCTATGTCGGCACCGGCGAGGCCGACATGCGCTCGGATATCGCGCAGGGGATCGGCCTGTTCCGCAGCGACAATGGCGGGCGCGACTGGCGCAGCATCGGCCTCGCCGACACACAGCAGATCGGGCGCATCCTCGTCGATCCGCGCGACGCCGATGTGGTGCTGGTGGCGGCACTTGGCCATTCTTACGGGCCCAATGCGCAGCGCGGCGTGTTTCGCTCGACCGATGGCGGCAAAAGCTGGACGCGCACGCTGTTCCGCAATGCCGATACGGGCGCGATCGATCTCGCCTTCGCGCCGAACAATCCCGACATCGTCTATGCGTCGCTGTGGCAGACGCGCCGGCCGCCCTGGAACACCTATCCGCCGTCGAGTGGTCCGGGCGGCGGCCTGTTCAAATCCACCGATGGCGGCAAGCACTGGACGGAGCTGAAGGGCGCAGGCCTTCCCGATGCGCCGGGCCGCATCGGTCTGGCGCTCTCGCCCGCGAAACCCGACCGGATTTATGCCCTGATCGATGCCGTCGATGGCGGCCTCTATCGTAGCGACGATGCCGGTGCGCATTGGACGAAGGCGAGCGGCGACAAACGCATCTGGAATCGCGGCTGGTATTTCGGCGGCATCACCGCCAATCCGCAAAACGCCGACGAAGTTTACGTGTGCGACACGATCGTGTTGCGCTCGAATGATGGCGGTCGCCATTTCATCCCGCTGAAAGGCGATCCGACCGGCGACGATTTCCACGCGCTGTGGATCGACCCAGGCGATCCCGCGCGGCGCATTCTTGGCAGCGACCAGGGCACGCAGATCACGCTGAATGGCGGCGTCACCTGGAGCTCGTGGTACAATCAGCCGACCGGGCAATTCTATCACGTCGTCACCGACAACCGCTTTCCCTATCGCGTCTATGGCGCGCAGCAGGATTCGGGCGCAGCCGGCGTGCCCAGCCGCACCGGCGGAATCGACGGCATCGCCATGCCGCAATTCCACGAACTCACCGCCGGCGGCGAGAGCGACAACATCGCGCCCGATCCCGACGATCCGGATATCGTCTATGGCGGCCGCGTCGATCGTCTCGATCTCAAAAGCGAACAGACGCGCAGTGTCGATCCCACCATGGCGTTCCCCGATACCTATCGCGAAACCTGGACCTTGCCGCTGGTGTTCGGGCCGCGCGATCATGCGCTCTATTTCGGCAATCAGCGCATCTTCCGCACCGCCGATGGCGGCCAGCATTGGCGGCCTATCAGCCCCGATCTCACGCGGTCCGCGCCCGGCGTGCCGGCGACTCTCGATGCGCCGACAATTGCCGATGTGCCGCGTCCGGGTCCGCGCCGCGGCGTCATCTATGCCATCGGTCCCAGCCCGCGCGATGCGAAACGCATCTGGGCCGGCACCGACGATGGCCTTGTGTGGCGCACCGAAGATGGCGGCGCCCATTGGCTGGACATCACGCCCAAAGGTCTCGCCGCGTGGTCGAAGATCGGCTCGATCGAGCCGTCGCATTTCGACGACGCCACCGCCTATATCGCGGTCGACCGTCACCGCCTCGACGATTTCGCGCCTTACATCGATCGCACGCAGGATGGCGGCAAGAGCTGGACGCGCGCAGACAGCGGCATCGCTGCCGGCGGCGTGCTCAACGCAGTGAATGTGGTGCGCGAGGACCCGCAGACGCGCGGTCTTCTCTTCGCGGGCACGGAGCGCGGCGCGTTTGTCTCCTTCGACAATGGCGATCACTGGCAGGCGCTGCAATCGGGCCTGCCGCCCACTTCGGTGCGCGACATCGTGATTCATGGCGACGATCTCGTCATCGCCACTCATGGCCGCAGTTTCTACATCATGGACGATATCGCGCCCCTGCGTGCGCTGGCGCGCGATGTATCAACTGGCGCGCTGGCGCACGATGAATCAACTGGCGCATTGGCACACGATGCTTCTGCAGGCGCGCGCCTTTTCGCGCCCGCCATCGCCTATCGCACGCGTCCCGCCGCGTTCACCGGCACGCCCATGCCGAAAGACGAGCCGATGGCGCCCAATCCGCCCAATGGCGCCTATATCGATTATGTCGTGCCGCAAGGCGCGAAAGGTCCGGTCACGCTCGAGATCGACAATGCGAGCGGCGCGCGTGTGCGTGCATTTTCCAGCGCCACGACGGTCAAGCCGCCCGATCTCGCGGAGATCGAAACCGCGCCGGAATGGATTGCGCAAGAGTCGCATCTCGCCACGGCGCCCGGCGAACATCGCTTCGTCTGGGATTTGCATGAGGAGGCGCCGGCCGCGCTCGACGAAGGCGATCACGAATCTCATGGCGTGTGGGCCATGCCCGGCCGCTACACGCTGGCGCTGACGATCGGTGGCGCGGTGTTGCGCCAGCCGCTCGAATTGCGCCCCGATCCGCGCATACATGCGTCTCTGGCCGATTACCAGCGCGAATTCGCGCTCGCGCATCTCGTCGAAACCGCGCGAGTCCAGGTGCGCGGCGCGTTGAAAGAGGCAAAGGCCCTGCATGTGCAATTGACGGCAGCGCTTGCGAAAGCATCGGCGCCGGCGAAGCCCGCGCTCGCGTCGCTCGATACGAAACTTGTGGCCTTTGCCGAATTGCCGCCCGATCACCCGCGCAATCGCGTGCCGCCACAGGCCCATGCCGCCAACGGACTTGAAGGCGTGTCCGCCGCACTCGATGGTCTCGCCCAGGCTGTCGATGGCGCCGATGGCAGGCCCACCGCCGATGCCGAAACCGCCTACCGCCTGCGCGCGCAAACCCTCGGCACGGCGCTGCGCGATTTCACCGCGCTGAAAACGGAGATCGCCAAGACGCTCGCGTCACACTGACCCGGGACCGCGCGCATCCTGCGCGCTTTGCTGGTGGTTAGCACTTGCGGAACGCGTCAGGACGAGGACAAGTAAGAGTCACTGCCATTAACCTGTATATTGGCAATCTCACCCGATTCGTCGGCAGGCATTTGGTGCAAACTTGACCAGCAAGACATTTGCGACGGCCATTTCGGATTTCGGCGAAGCGGCGAAAGCCAAGCTGAAAAACGCGGCGGCAAGAGGCGCGCCGGAAGATCAGCTCCGCAATCCGCTGGAAAGCCTTCTGCACGATCTGGCCGAGATCGACGACCTGCCGCCCAAGGCTCTCCATCTCGTCGGCGAAACAACATTGAAGCATCTGAAGTCGCGTCCGGACTTCGCGGTTACGGTCCACAACGCGCTTGTCGGCTTCATCGAAGTGAAAGCACCGGGCAAAGGAGCGGACCCGCGCAAATTCGAGAAGGACAGTCACGACTCCCTACAATGGGAAAAGCTCAAATCGCTGCCGAATCTTCTTTATACCGATGGCAACGCATTCAGCCTCTGGCGGGATGGCAGGCTGGAGGGTAAGATCATCCCGCTCGACGGCGACATCGAGACATCCGGCACGAAACTCAAAGCGCCGGAAACGCTGCGCGCGCTGATTTCGGACTTCCTGCATTGGCAACCCATTCCGCCAAAATCGGCCAAACAACTTGCCGAGACCAGCGCGCGTCTCTGCCGCTTCTTGCGCGAGGAAGTGGTCGAACAGATGGCACAAGGCAATGAGGGCCTGACCGCTCTCGCCAAGGACTGGCGTCACCTTCTGTTTCCGACGGTGGACGATGCGCAATTCGCGGACGGCTATGCGCAAGCCGTCACCTTCGGTCTGCTGGTTGCGCGTGCGCGCGGCATCGATCTGACACACGGCATCGAGGCAGCGGCGATCCATCTTCGCCAATCGAATTCGCTGATCGGCACCGCGCTCCGAATCCTGACCGAAAGCGACGAGACGCGCAAAGAGCTCGACACCTCGATCAGAACGCTGACGCGTGTGCTCGACGTCGTGGACTGGCACGCAATCAGCAAGGACAAGCCGGAAGCGTGGCTCTATTTCTACGAAGACTTCCTGGAAGTCTACGACAACGCCCTGCGCAGGCGTACCGGCTCCTACTATACGCCGCCGGAAGTCGTGGGTGCGATGGTCAATCTGGTGGACGAGGCCTTGCGCGGTCCCTTGTTCGAACGGCCGGGTGGTTTTGCTTCGTCCGATGTGACGGTGGCTGATCCTGCTGTGGGCACCGGCACATTTCCGCTCGGCGTTTTGCGCCGGATCGCAGAAACCGTCACGACCGAACAGGGCGCCGGCGCCGTCCGGGGAGCGATCGAGGCGGCGGCCAAACGCATCATCGGATTTGAATTGCAGTTCGGTCCCTACGCTGTGGCCCAGCTTCGCATCATGGCGGAGATGCAGTCGCTGATGAGCGCGAGCGGAAAAGCGCCCGTCGCGCCTCCCGATCCAAGGCTCTACATCACAGACACGCTCGGCAATCCGTTCGTCGAGGAAGAGCAACTAGGACAGACCTATGAACCCATCGCCAAATCGCGGCGCGACGCGAACAAGGTCAAACGCGAAGAAAAGATAACCGTCGTCATTGGTAATCCGCCATACAAAAACCAGGCTGGCGGAATGGGTGAATGGATTGAGAGCGGCAGTGACGGTCGCCCTGCGCCAATGGATCGGTGGCTGCCGCCGCCGGAATGGGGCGTAAGCGCGCACGCGCACCATCTCAAGAATCTTTATGTCTATTTCTGGCGTTGGGCGACTCTGAAAGTATTCGGCTCCGGCTGGCAGGAGGTTACAGGCAAAACCATCGACAACAGATACGGGGTCGTCTGCTTCATCACCGCAGCGGGATTTCTGAACGGTCCCGGATTTCAAAAGATGCGCGAAGATATGCGCCGGGACTGCGATGAGATTTGGGTAATCGACTGTTCGCCGGAAGGTCATCAGCCTGATGTTCCAACTCGTATCTTTCCAACCGTGCAGCACGCGGTGTGCATTGTTCTGGCTTCGCGTTCTGCGAAGAAGAGCCGAGAAAATCTGGCGCAACTGAAATTCCTTTCGCTGCCCAAGGGAAAACGGAAGGAGAAATTCGAAGCGCTGGCAAAGCTGTCGCTGAGGTCTGTTGTTTGGCAAAACGGCTCCGATAATGCACGGGCACCATTTCTTCCAGCTGCATCCGGTCTCTGGTCCGAATTTCCAAAGGTCAGAGAAGTTTTTCTCGATAGCAGCCCCGGGGTAAAGACACACCGCACATGGGTGATTGCGCCGGATGCTCTATCGTTGGCACGGCGATGGAAAGCACTGCAAGCCGAAAAGGAATTGGAGAAAAAGGAGCATCTCTTCCACGCTGATCGCGACCGTTCCATCGCGCGAGTGGTAAAGGTTGATTTGGGGGATCATCATGTACGAGCGGTTACCGTTGCCCACGACAAAGGGCCCGTCATCGAACCTTGTCGCTACGGGTTTCGATCATATGACCGCCAATGGATTATACCTGACCATCGTTTGTTGAGCATGGCACGACCCGAATTGTGGCGCAAACTGTCGGAAGGACAGGTCTTCATCACGGCACCGGAAGATGTATCGCCGACCAGTGGGCCGCCTCTTACTCTTACCGGCTTAATCCCAGATCAACATCACTATAATGGCCGTGGCGGCCGCGTGTATCCGCTCTGGCGCGATGCCGCGGCGAAACAACCGAACGTGCGGCCGGAATTGCTTGCGCTGCTGGCGAAGACCAACAAGGGCGTCATCACAGCCGAAGACATATTCGCCTATGTCGCGGGCGTGATGGCACATCCCGCATTCACCGCGCGGTTTAAGGACGATCTTGTCCAGCCGGGGTTGCGCCTTCCGCTCACCGCCGATGCAGAACTGTTCGCCGAAGCCGTCGCGCTCGGACGTGAAGTCATCTGGTTGCATACCTATGGCGAGCGTTTTGTGGACAAAGATGCCGGACGTCCAAAGGGCGCACCGCGCATGCCGGAAAAGATCGAACCGACCATTCCTAAAGATGGAGAGATTCCTGGCGCGCCGGAGCCCTTGCCCGACACGATGGAATACGATGCGGCGAAACGGCGGCTCACTGTCGGCAAGGGCTATGTCGCGAACGTCACCCAGGCGATGTGGGACTATGAAGTCTCCGGCAAGCAGGTCGTGTGGCATTCGTTCAGCTATCGCAAGCGCGACCGCAGCCGCCCGATCATCGGCGACCGGAGGCCGCCTTCGCCGCTCGACAAAATCCAGCCGGATCACTGGTTGCCGGAATACACGACCGATCTGCTGAACCTGCTGCGCGTGTTGGGGCGGCTGATCGCGCTGGAACCGAAACAGGCCGATCTTCTCAGACGCATTTGCAGTGGTCCGCTGATCCACGCGGAAGACATTCACGCGCTGCTGGAAGAAACTGCGCCTGTGGAAAACCCGGCGAACCCGGTCAAACCGAAAAAGAAGAGCTGACGGGACATGGGGATAATGATCCGCGGTCTCTCGCAGTCTGAGACCCGTTGCGCCACTATCCCTTAGATTCGGCGGACACCATGGCGACCAACCGGCAACCCGACTTGTTCCTGTCCGATCCCCAGCTCGAGTTGCTGGAGGACCGGCCGGAGCATGTCTATCGCGCCGATCCGAATGAGGTGCGCCGCGACCTGATGCGGCTGCTGGCGCAGGCGCGCGCGGCGCAGACCATGCCGTGGGAGCCACGCAAGGTGCGGCTCTACCGCACCATCTTTCCCCAGATGTCGCACTGCCTGCCGGACGATGAAGCAAAGCTGCTCTGCTTCGAATTCGAAACCGAGCTCGCGCGCCTCGAAGCGGCTTGATTCTAGGAAGCCCGGAATCATCCGGGAAAGGGATTTCAATGCTGGTGTCTGGCTCTCGCCCGCATTGACGGCTTTGATGGATCGAATTCACCGCTTCATGCCCGACGCTTTCGTGGTCCGCGGATGCAAGCCGTGACATGTTTGTGGGGTTCTTTCCGTCAAATGCGCATCCTTGGAAAGATTGATCGAGAGACCTCATGATGAAGGTTGTTGTTGCCATAACAACCCTTGCAATTGTCGTCCTGTCTGTCGGCGGCGCGCAAGCCATGAGCGGCAGGGGGACGGTTTGCGTCGACAATCGCAACGCTGCGCAGGCGGCAAAGTGTTTGCGGGCTGCCATGATCTCGGCCGAGAAAGCGCTGGATGAAAAATTGCGTTCCGTGTCGGGCTGGCTTCACAACACGCCGCCGGAAAGCGAATTGGCCCGCTCCCAGGACATCTGGCAACGGGATGTCGGGCAAACCTGCGACGGGCTGATCAAGTCTGCCGCGGCGACGGAGCCTTCGGGCGATGTCGATGTGCTCTCCTGCCAGGTCGAGTTAACGCTGGAACGTACACGCCACCTCGACAGGATGTTCTACGTGCCTCTGCACGGTTGAGCCCATCGCGGCGATGGCGGTGCCTCTTCATGGTCCGAGATTCAGGGCCTTGCCGGCATCGGCGAAGGCCTTGCGGATTTCGCGGCCATTGTCGTTCTGGGGATCGATCTCCAGCACATGGCGCCAGCTCTCGAGGCCCTCCTGGTTCTTTCCGCCGGCGCGCTGGGCATTGCCCAGATTGTACCAGGTGTTCCAGATGTCGGGATGGATCTCCGTATTGAGCGCGGCGGCGGCGATCGCATCGTCGTAGCGTTTGTCGTCGACGAGTTTTTGCGTCGCGGTCCGAAGGGCGATCTCTTCCGGCGGTGACCACCACCAGACACTCGAAAATCGCGCCTTGCGTGCGTCATAGATGCGTTTTGCCGCAGCACCGCCGTCTTCCAGGGCGATCAGCGCGACGCTGCGCATTTCCTCGCCGCGCAGGATGGGATCGACGGCCGGGTCGCGTCCCGCGGCATAATCGGCAAACGACATTTCTGCCGGGATGTCGACCGGCGAGAACGGTGAGACATCCGTGTCGTCGCCGAGCTGGTGGCGCACCGTGGAGACCGAGAGCTGCATGCCGGTCTTGGGAAACTGCACTGTCGTCGCATCGCCGAAACTGTTGACCGGCGCCGACATCGGTTCGCCGATCACGGTGTGCTGCGTGTTCTGCATGATCGCGACCGCCGCCATGATGCCGGCGCTCAGCGTGCGTCGCCCGGTGACGATATAAAGATCCCCCCAGGGCGGTGCGGCCTGACGCTGGATGAATTCCCGTGCCATGGCGGGCACGTGGCTGCCGTCGCCGCCGAAATTGTAGCGCAGATCGACGATCAGGCGCCTCGGCTTGTCCTTGTCGACCTCGAGAAGCGCGTCGTGAAACTGCTTGTCGAAATCCTGCCCGACGAAATCGGATTGCATGTAATAGGCGTTCTGCTCCGGAAGATATTTGCCGACGAAGAAGCGCCGATTCATCAGGCGCAAGGGGCGCGACAGATCGGTCGTGCGAAACGCTGCATAGGGCAGACTCTTGTAGGCGCTGAGCCATTCCGCCGGGCTGCCAAAGGGAGGCCCGCCCATTTCCGCCTGGAAATGCCACTCGAAGGTCGAATCGTCCTTGTCGAAGCGCGGATCGTCCGATGCATGCGGCACGAGACGCTTCTCCACCACATGGCCATCGGCGAGCTTGAACTTTGCCTGCATCCGGCCCTCGGCATCGGTATAGCCGAGACCCTTCATCAGCTCGGCGTTGCTGAAGGCGAACACATATTCCTTTTCGGCAAAGGCGTTGTCGGCGTCCATCAGGCTGCGCGCGGCGGCGATGGCCTGCGCGACGGGTTTGCCTGCGACTTCGAGCAGCTGGGCGCCCACCAGTTCCGGCACGGAGCTGTGTGCCGCCGTGACGAAATAGCCGTCCGAAAATTCATAGATGCGGATGGGATACCAATGGGCGAAGTCGGGCCGGTTGGGCTCGAGCTGCGTGTGCGTATCGCCCAGCATGGCGACGAGGCGCATGGCGCCCACCATGCGTTGTTGTTCCGTCATCCCGGGCAAGGCGGTCCGCAATTCCTGCAGCCGGCGCAGGAAGGTGAGCTTCCCGCACCGCACATAGGGATCGGGATGGTAGGCCTGAATGTCCCGGGCCAGCTCGTCGATATCCGATCGCCACGCGCTTCCGGTGGCGGCACAGGCGGCAGAGGCCAGGAGGAGCGCCGCCGCACAGGAAACAACACCCAACCTTGCGCACACGATTGCTCTCCAGCCTGCTTCGCCCGCGAATCTCTAGGCCGTGGCGGCCTTCGCGTCTTGTCCAAAACACGCATGGAGGTGGCTTGCGCCGGTCTTGCGGCGGTATTCGCCCGGCGTGACGCCCATGCGGGCGCGGAAGCGCCGGGAGAGGTGACTCTGATCGGAGAACCCGGTCGCGTAGGCAATTTCCGTCAAGGATTGCCGACTTTGGCAGATCAGCCGAGCGGCGGATTCGAGTTTCAACGAGAGAAGGTATTCGCCCGGCGTGCAACCCTCGAACTGGCGGAAGACCTTGGTCAGATGATGCGGATGAACACCCACCTCCGGCGCGATTTTTTGCAAGGCAAGATTTTCGCGGTAGCGCGCGCGCAGCATCTCGCAGGCGCGATCGAGCCATTTGGGTCGCCGTCGCTCCCGGCATTGCTCTGCGAATACGGCAGCAATCTCGTGGCAACTCGATTCGCAAAGGCCGGGCGACATGGCATCCCATCCGGCCAGTTCCTGCACGACACGGCTGATCGCCATGCGTGGGCGCAGCCCGGCAACAAAGGAAGGCTCCGAGGGAATCCGTTTGCCGTGAAACGATTGCCAAAGCGCGGCGTCGAACGTCAGCGAAAAGAAACTGCCGGGCCTTTCCAGATGGTCGGCATGCCAGGTCTGTGGTGGATTGAAAACGAGAAAGCCCGGGTGTGGCCCCTTTTCGCCGCGCGCGGCCGAGGCATATGCCTGAGTGCATGCGAACATGAAATGTGCCGCATCGTGGCCGTGCGCCTTCATGGTGGTGTCGGGTCGCTTCACGAACCACCAGCCGAAGGTGAAGCCGCCCGAGGATTGCTGTCTGTGCAGCCCGCCGATATGCGCCGGGGTTTGGTCTTGCATCGTGGGAAGCGAGCCTGGCCGCTGATCCATGCAATGCCTCGGCACATCGGCCATGGGCGGCGCGAGGCCGCCCATGGCGCAGGAACGTATCACAGTGCCGGATTTCGGCTGGCGGCGGCCGGTCAGTTGCCCATGGCGTAGAGCATCGCGTCGTTGATGGCGTAGACGGTGCCGTCGGGGCCGATGATGGTGGGCGTATAGGCTTCGCCCAGGGGCGCGTTCAGCTTCTTCATTTCGGCCAGCGTGTTGGTCGCCAGATCCCAGCGATAGGTGTAGCCGTCTTCCGCATTGGCGATCACCGAATTGCGCGAGGCATCGACCACCGCCGAATTGATGCACCACTCATACACCGCGCCCGTGGTTTCGCCGGGCACCTGATGCGGATCGAGAATGGTTTCGACCTCCTTCATCACCGTCGCGTTGCTGTAATTGTCTTTCTGCGTCGCCTTCGGGTCGAGGATCGCGATCATGTTGTGGCCGTTGCCCGAGCCGCAGCCGAGATAGTTGTTGTATTTCGTCATCAGATAATACGGCGATTTGCCGGGATCGCCGCCGGGGACGGCGCTGGAAGGCACGATGGAGACGGTGTCGTCCCAGCCGAACGAACCCGGAGTCTTTTCCTTCGTCAGATCGCTGGAAAAATTGAGCAGCCAGCCGCGGCAATTGTGCTCGCCCGCGTCGAGCACGCCATAATAGACTTCGTTGTCAGGGCCGATGGTCGGCGACGCAGTGCCGTCTTCGCTCAGGCCGGCATTCTCGGCATTGAGCGGATCTTTCAGCGCCACGCGATATTTCGGCGCCAGGGTGGTGGCGTCCAGCCCCACAAGATAGCCAGTCTCTTCGTCGTTGCTGATGCCGATATAGATCGTCGAGCCGTCCTTCGAGATGGCCGGCGCGCAATTCATCACGGCCTGGGTCATGGTCTGATCGTTGGCGGCATCGCCGGCGCTGATCCATGTGCCGTTGCCGTCCTTGTCGATCCGGGCCACGCCGCTTTTCAGTTTGAGCGGCGTCGATCCCTGGACGAGAAAGCCGAAATAGATGTTGCCCTTGGAATCGGCGGTGATGGGCGTATCGATCACCACATTCTCATTGTATTCAAGTTTGTTGGCCTGATAGTTCGAGAGGCCATAAAACGCATTTTGTACGGGCTTGCCTCTCTTGTCATCCGGGTTGTCGCGCTCATAGGTCGTGCCGCCATTGCCGGCGACATAGAGCTTGTTCTGCGCCGTCAGATGCGCGGGCAGGGGCGGCACCCAGTCATGCGGGGGTAGCGTATAATCGGTCTTCATGCTCCAGAGCTTGTGGCCGTTGGTGCCGCTCACGGCTTCGATCTCGAAGGCGCCGTTCTGGGTGGTCTTCACCGGCACGAGCACCGTGTTTTTCGCCGTGATCATCGGCGAGGCGTAGTGGATCAGGAGTTCGGTCTGCCGCTTCAGGGCATCACCCTGCGGGGGCTGGAGATCGACCGCCATCGTCCAATGGAAATTGGTCAGCGGCTGGCCCGTCGTTGGTGCGGGCGCGGTGTGCTGCGCGTTTCCCGCGTAGCCGCGCCAGGCTGGCACATCCTTCGCCATTGCGGGCAGGGCAAGGCACAGGCCGGCAAGCACACATCCGAATTTGAAGTGCATATGATATTCCCCCATCTCCTGGCGTCGGTCATCAGACGCAGCACGAGCTTACGCTATTCCGGGGGATGCTGCACAGGCCTGCCAAATCCTTCGCCGGTCAGACCCTGGCTCAAAGACAACGGATCGTCAGTCGTCGCGATAGACCCGCTCGCGGCGCTCATGGCGCTCCTGCGCTTCGATCGACAGCGTGGCGATGGGGCGAGCGTCCAGCCGCTTCAGCGAGATGGGCTCCCCGGTCTCTTCGCAAAATCCGTACGAGCCGTCTTCCAGACGCCGCAGGGCGGATTCGATCTTGGCGATGAGCTTGCGCTGGCGGTCGCGGGTGCGCAGTTCCAGCTGGCGCTCCGCTTCGGTTGCGGCGCGGTCGGCGAGATCGGCATTGGGAACGGTCTCGGCCTGCAGGTTTTGAATGGTGCCGCGGCTTTCGCGGAGAATGTCCTCTTTCCAGCGGAACAGCTTGCGCCGGAAATACTCGCGCTGCCGCTCGTTCATGAATGGCTCACCGTCCGTCGGCCTGTAGCCTGGCGGAAGCTCAATACCCATAAACACTCCCTTGCCGCTGCAAAGCGAGCCCCTCGCCGAGCGCGCGGGTTATACAGGCGCCCCTCTCCGGCAGCAAATGGAAATGCGGCGGATGATCTGTGGAAAAATAGTGTCAGGACAGGGCGTTGGCGCGCAGCGTATCGGCGTGCTCGAGCTTGGCCAGTTCCACCCGAGCGCGCAGGTCGATCTCATCCAGCACCGTCTGGAGCTTTGGATCGGCGAAGCCTTCCTGGCGCCTGGAGACCGCGGTGGCGAGCCGGTTGAGCGTGGCGCGCGGAATGCCGCCGGCCAGAAGGCCGTCGCGCACCTGATCGAGCATGTCGAGAAGCTGCTCGCCCTGGGCAACGCCCCGCGAACGGCCGCTGGTGGAATCGTCGAGCGACTGCAGGGTCAGGATGGATTCGACGGCAGCGATGGGGCCGGGGCCGGCAACTGTCCCGGCGCGCGCCGCTTCGCCGGCGTCCGAAGCCGAGAAATTGGCGCCGGCGGGTCCGCCGGCTGCTTTGCCGATCCGTCTGGCCGCGCCAGCTTCGATCCGGCCAGTACCCTTGATCTCCATTGATGCCGTCCCGATGCAACGGCCTAGAATCGCTCTCTATGGTTAAGACGGCACTAATGCCGGACCCGGCTTGACTGCTCAGGCGCGATGATAGGGATGGCCGGCCATGATCGTGAGTGCCCGGTAGATCTGCTCGCTTAGCATCGCGCGCACCAGAAGATGCGGCCAGGTTTGTGGTCCGAAGGCGAGGCTGCGGCCGGGATGGACCGTGGGGCCGGCATCGAGCCCGTCGGGGCCGCCGATCAGAAAGGCCAGGTCGCGCGCCCCGGCGTCGCGCATGGCGGCCAGCATCTCGGCAAAGGCTTCGCTCGTCATGCCTTTGCCTTTGGCATCGAGGGCGATCACATGGGCGCCTTGCGGAATGCGGGAGGCGAGTTTCTGGCCTTCCTCGGCGATCCGGGCGCGGGCCTCGCGCAATTTCGAGACGGGGATTTCCTCGCTCTGTACCGCCAGGAATCCCTGCGACCGCGCGAAGCCGCGCGCACGTGTCAGATAATCATCAACCAGCGCGCCGTGCGGCGTGCCTCGCGCCAGCCCTACCGCCAGGATCAGCAGCCGCATGGCAGGCGCGGGGCGATCTCAGTGTGCCTGGGCGCGGGCACGGGCCGGCTCACCCACCGACCACATGCCTTCGAGATCGTAATAGGTGCGAACCTCCGGTCGGAAGACATGCACGATGATGTCGCCGGCATCGACCAGCACCCAGTCGCCGGAATTCAGACCATCCACCGGCCGCGTGCCGTAACCGGCCTCTTTCAGCCGGCGGGCCAGATGTTCGGCGATCGCGCTCACATGGCGCTGCGACCGGCCGGTCGCGATCACGATCGCATCCGCGAGCGAGGAGCGGCCCCTCAGTTCGATAGTGGTGATGTCCTCGGCCTTGTCGTCGTCGAGCGAGGTGAGAATGCGGGACAACAAGGTCGTCTCCGGCATCTCGGCTGTCGGGGCCGGCGCGACCTTTTTCGATGCGGCGCCGGCAGTTTTACGAGCGGGAATACGGTCCTCCGTCAAAGCGTGTTGCCAACAACGCCTGGCACAGCATGTCCGATCCGATCAACCGCATGCTCCCGGGCATTGCGGGCGGGAGACTAGCACAGGGGCGACATGGCAAGCCACCTCGGCCCCATCCGATTATGCGAAACCAGGGAGGAAGTTTTCGAACAGGCTCGCGTTTTCCTTCCCCGTTCGCGAAGCGAGTGGGGAAGGTGGCGCGCAACGCGACAGCGTTGCGTGACGGAAGGGGCAAGGCGTACACCGGCTGAATGTCTCGTTGCAGAAAAATGTCAGGCGGGTACGCGAGTCATGGCTCTCGCTCCCTGATCCGCGTCGCGCTGGCGGGATTGCGCGGGCCGTCGAGCACGGTGAACGCGGGCAATGGGGCGGTCGCGAAGTCTTGTGTCGGTGCAATCCGGAAACGTGCAAACCGTTGCGCCGCTTTTGCGCGCAAAGGCGCGAGCACGGAGCCGGGCCGCGTGATCACGGCGATGGGCAGGCGCTCGGCGAGGGCGGGCCAGCGCCGCCAATGCGCGAAGCCATCAAGATTGTCGCTGCCCATCAGCCAGACGAAATGCAGCCGCGGGAAGCGGCGCTGCAAGGCGGCGATGGTGTCGATCGTGTATCGTGTGCCGAGCGCGCGTTCGATATCCAGCACGCGCAGGCGCGGGTGATGCGCGATGGCGCGGGCGCTTGCGAAGCGCGTGTCGAAGGGCGCCATGCCCTGTTCGGATTTGAGCGGATTTTGCGGCGCCACCAGCCACCACACTTCATCGAGGCCGAGCCGCTTCAGCGCTACCAGGCTCAGATGCAGATGGCCGTCATGGGCAGGATTGAACGAGCCGCCGAGCAGACCGATGCGCAATCCGTCCGTCGCGGGGGCCGGAGGGCCGAGCCAGCTGCGCGATCGACGCGCACTCATGCAGATGTCGCGCGCCGGCGGATCACGGAGCCCATTCCGGCGCCGCGGGTTCGTGGTCTTCGCCCTTGCGGCGGCCGCGCAGGACGTCGCGCGCCACGCTTCGCATGACGTCGTCGAGACCTTCGCCGCTCACGGCGGAGAGCATGTGAACAGGCTTGCCGCTCACCTCTTCCAGCGCCTTGCGCTTGCGCCCGATCGCTTGCTTCGGAATGGAGTCGATCTTGTTGAGCGCGAGCACTTCCGGTTTCTCGGCGAGACCGTGGCCATATTGGGCGAGCTCGCTGCGGATGGTGCGATAAGCCTCCACGATCCGGCTTTCGGTGCCGTCGATCAGATGCAGGATCACGCTGCAACGCTCGGCGTGGCCGAGGAAACGGTCGCCAAGCCCCACGCCCTCATGCGCACCTTCGATCAGGCCTGGAAGATCGGCCACCACGAAATCCGTGCCATCCATGCGCACCATACCGAGCTGCGGCACCAGTGTCGTGAAGGGATAGTCGGCGATCTTGGGGCGCGCCTTCGACACACGCGAGAGGAGCGTCGATTTGCCGGCATTAGGAAGACCGACCAGGCCCACATCGGCGATCAGCTTCAATTGCAGGATGACGATTTTCTCTTCCGCCGGCTGGCCGGGATTGGCACGGCGCGGCGCCTGGTTGGTGGCGCTTTTGAAATGCGCATTGCCGAAGCCGCCATTGCCGCCCTTGAGCAGCAGAAAGCGCTGTCCGGTCTCGGCCAGATCGCAGATCAGCGTTTCGCCATCTTCCTCATAGATCTCGGTGCCGGCCGGCACGCGCATGATGGCGTCCTCGCCATTGGCGCCGTGCATGTCCTTGCCCATGCCGCCGCCGCCATTCTTCGCCTTCACATGCTGCTGGAAGCGGTAATCGATCAGCGTGTTGAGATTGTCGACCGCCTCGGCCCACACATCGCCGCCGCGGCCGCCATCGCCGCCATTGGGACCACCGAATTCGATAAATTTCTCGCGGCGAAACGCGATGCAGCCATTGCCGCCGGAGCCGCTGGCGATATGCACCTTGGCGATGTCGAGAAATTTCATGACGAGGCCTTTTCCCAACGCGTTCGGTCGAGGATCATGCGATGGCTGGGCACCGTTTCACCGCGTGCCAGACTGAAGCGCTCATCCTCGCCGTGGTCGATAAAGCCGAGCTTTGCAAGCACCTTGCCCGACGCCGGATTGTCGACAAACCACCCGGCCATAAGATGCGACAGGCCGAGTTCGGCAAAGGCGAAATCTGCCATGCGCCGCCCGGCCTCGGTCGCATAGCCAGCGCCCCAATACGGCTTGCCGATCCAATAGCCCATCTCGAGCGCTCTGTCCCCACGCGTGCGGATGCCGATCATGCCGACATGGGTTTCGTCCTGGCGCCGGCAGATCGCGAAATTGTAGCCGCTGCAATCCGCGCGGCCCTGCTGCGAATTCGCGAGATGGGCGCGCGCATGTTCGGGCCCATAGGGATGGGGCGGACTCGAAAGGTTTCTCGCCACTTCCCATTCGCCCAGCATCCCGGTGATCGACTCCACATCGCTTTCCATCGGTGGCCGCAGGAGAAGGCGCAGGGTCGTCAGGATTTCGCTGGGCACGGCACGCTCTATTGCGGTTCGCGAGAAACAAAAAGGGAGATGGCGGACCATCTCCCTCGCAAACCGATGAGCCGCCATGGTGTGGCGGAATGCAGCGCCACGCTTTTCAGCCCGCGTTTTCCGCGGGCAGGATCGAGACGAACGTCCGGCGTTTGAAGCCTTCGCGAAACGTCACCTTGCCGTCGCGCAGAGCGAACAGCGTGTGGTCGCGCCCCATGCCGACATTCTCGCCGGGATGAAACTTCGTACCGCGCTGGCGTACGATGATATTGCCGGCTTCGATCGCTTCACCGCCGAACTTTTTCACGCCGAGGCGTTGGCCTGCCGAATCGCGCCCGTTGCGCGAGGAGCCGCCTGCTTTCTTGTGCGCCATGGTCCGTTCCTACTCGCCTGCGTGGATCGCGGTGATTTTGAGCTTGGTGAAATGCTGGCGGTGACCGCGCTTGCGGTGGGTGTTCTTGCGGCGCTTCTTCTTGAACGCCACCACCTTGTCGTGCCGCCCCTGCTCGACGATTTCCGCTTCCACCAGGGCGCCCGCGACCAGTGGCAGGCCGGTCTTCGGCTTGTCCCCGCCGAGCAGCAGCACCTCTTCAAGTTTCAGCGTGGCGCCCACGTCGCCCGCCAGGCGCTCGACCGTCACCACGTCGTTTGAGGCAACCCGATACTGCTTTCCGCCGCTGCGGATGACCGCGAACATCGCAAAAATCCTTATTTGTCCGTAACTTGGACTCGCGCAGGGATGCGCGCGAAGCGCGGCAATATACTTACGCGCCGGCTGGGGTCAAGACCATTGGCACGGCACGCTTCTCGCCCTCGTCATGGTTACCAATCCCTTAAGGCCCCACGCAAACCACTTAATTTTGAAAGCGTTGTTTAAGGGGCCATGGCTATCCTTCGTCCGCCAACAGGGGTGGCGTATGTCGGAAGGCGGACCGCAAGGGGCGGTAACAGGACAGATTCGTGCGGCGGATGGCGGGCCGGTCCCCTTCGCGCTGGTCGAGCGCGCGGCAAATTTCGGCTGCTGGCGCTACTGCATCGCGACCCAGACCATGAGCTGGTCGGACGGCATGTACCGGCTCCTCCAGATCGAGCGCGGCCTTCAATGCCCCGACAGCGAGTGGCTGGTCGCCCAGATTTGTGCCGACGATCGCCCCAAAGTCGTGACCGCCATCGAGGAGGCTGTCGCGACCAAGTCGCCCTTCCGCTATCGCACGCGCTCGAACCCGGACTATCACGTCGCCCAGACGGTCGATACCTATGGCGAGGTCGAGCTCGACCGCCAGGGCAATGTCATCGCCGTGATCGGCGTATGCTGGGACGTGACCGCACAGGTCACCGCCAATGCCGAGCGCGAGGCCGCGCAACGGATGTTCCGTCTGATGGCGCAGGAAGCCTCGGACATGATCATCCTCTATGGAGCCGACGGGCGAATCGTATTCGCCTCGGATGCGTTCGAACGCATGACCGGCCGCGCCGTCGCCGAAGTCGGAGACGATGGCTGTCTGGGATTTGTCCATCCCGAAGACCGCGCCGAAGCCGAGAAGCTGCACATGCGCCCGCTTCCCGGGCAGACGCATACCGCGACATTCCGCTTCCGCCATCGCGACGGGCATTATCTCTGGCTCGAATTCTCCGCCCGCGGAATCTTTCATGGGGAGACCGGTGCGTTCCTCGATACGATCGCCGTAGGCCGCGACGTTACCGGGCGCAAAACCCAGGAGCGTGCGCTGGTGGAGGCGCGCGAACGCGCAGAAGCGGCGAGCCGCGCCAAATCGACTTTTCTCGCCAATATGAGCCACGAGCTGCGCACGCCGCTCAACGCCATCATGGGTTTTGCCGATCTGATGCTGCACCGGACATTCGGCGAGATGCCGGGGCGCTACGAGGAATATGTGCGGCTCATCCGCGATTCCGGCGGGCACCTGCTGGCGCTGATTTCCGATCTGCTGGACATGGCGAAAATCGAGGCCGGCAAGCTCGACCTGCAATGCGAGCCCGTCGATCTGGCGGACATGGTGCGCGACTGCGCGGAAATCATGCGCGCCAGCATGCAGGCCAAGTCCCTGATGCTGACCTTCTCCGTTGCGAACACGCCTATTGCGCTTTGGGCAGACCGCCGCGCCCTGAAGCAAGTGCTCCTGAATGTGCTCTCGAATGCGGTGAAATTCACCCCGGCCGGTGGCAGCGTGACGATCGCAACGGAGGAAAGGCACAGCGCAGTCGCTGTCGTGGTCGCCGATACAGGCATCGGCATTGCCGGTCGCGATCTGGCGCGATTGGGCGGGCGCTTCGAACAGGTTTGCGACGATCCGGCTCTCGCCAAGGCCGGCACAGGCCTCGGCCTGTCTTTGGTGCGCGCTCTGGTGGAGCAGCATGGCGGGACGCTGCACATCGAAAGCACGGAACAGGTGGGAACCCGGGTCACGCTCGAGTTTCTCACGGCGGTGGCAAATCGCTCGGCCAACCCGACGCTTCGCGCAGCCGCCGTGGTCTGAAGCGCCTCCGTCCGAAGCTGCCGGGCTCCGACAATTTTCATCTGCTCGACTACTATTTGTTAATTGCTAGGTGTGGAGATAATATATCGCAATGTGTCTCTCTCTTCCTCTTTGTTGAAATAGTCTTTATCGTGGTCGGCGGAATGGATTTGCCGTTCCGAAAACACGGGGGTTCCAAATGAGAACGCAACTTCCTGCGCTGGCCCTTCTGGGCGCGATCGCGCTTCTGCCGTCCTCGGCGAGTGCCGCCTCTGGCAGCGCCGTGCCGAGCGCCAAGCCGATGTTCGTCACCCTGCCCAATCACGGCACGCTCGCGCCGCGCGCGCCGGCGGCCCAGCTCGTCCAGTGGAGCGGCTCCTTCACCGATCTCACGAACAAGCACATCACCTATGTCATGGTAGGAACGAATCCGACGTCCACCAACGTTGCGACGACGATTCCGGTCATGATCATTCCGATCAAAATGGTCTATGGTTCGACCAACGGAAACACGACGTTCGATCCCAACACGCATACGGTCTCAAACGGCAAGACCGTGGTGCAGAACACGATCGCTTCGCCACTGTTCGTTTCCGGCATCGACTTTGTGCAGGGCGGTACCGATCTCGGCACCACGCAATATGTCGATGCCTTCCAGCGCGGCAACTACTGGTCTTCCGTCAGCACGAATTCGAGCTACCACGTTCTTCTGGGCACGCCGACCGTGCTGACCGAACAGACGATCAACGTCTCCAGGGCGCAGGGCAAGGTCATGAAGAACCCGTTCGGCGCGGGCAATGTCGGAACGATGACCATCAATGCCTTCGATACGCAGCTGCAGGGCTTCATCCGCAAGCTTACGCAAATCAATCCCGGTGTGCTGCCGATCTTCCTGACCTATGACATTTATCTTACCCAGGGCGGCTGCTGCATCGGCGGCTACCATTCCGCGAACGGCGCGCAGCCTTCGGGCCAGACCTACTCCTATTCGACCTATGTGGATGTCCCCGGGTCGTTTGCCCAGGATGTCTCGGCCCTGTCGCATGAAATCGCCGAATGGCTCGACGATCCCTTCGTCAACAACCGTGTCAACTGCACCGACAACAGCATCCTCGAGGTGGGCGATCCGCTGGAGGGCGAAACGAATTACGGCGGCTACCCCTATGCGCTGAATGGCTTCACCTACAATCTGCAATCGCTCGTGTTTCTCGGTTATTTCGGGGCACCGCGCACCACCTCTGTAAACAGCTGGCTGAGCTTCCAGAACGACGAAACCCACGTCTGTCCGGGGCAGTAGCAGCGAATTCGACAACTGCTTTTCGACGACCGGGAAGGGCGTCCGCTTTTGCGGGCGCCCTTTCTTTGCCTTCACACCAGTCGCTTGGCTCTATAGTCTCATCATTGCCTTTTCAGCGTGGAAATCGGGGGATTGCAGATGAAACGATATTTCCTGGCATGCGCACTCACATCGATAGCGTCGCTCCTGCCGCTTCTGTCGCCGGCAGCAATGGCACAGGACGGTTTTTCTTCCGCTGCCCGGCCGATGATCGTGACGCTGCCCAATCATCGCAACGTCGCACCGCCGCATCGTGGTTCGCCTCTGCCTCAATGGTATGGGACGTTTACCGATCTCAAGGCCGATCGGATCAGTTTCACCATGGTGGGTGCCGACCCCGCAGCGACCAACGCGACGACGAGCGTTGCGGTGCTGCTCATTCCTTTAAAAATGGTCTACGGACCGAAGAATGGCGATATTGTTCTGGATCCTCTGACGCATGTTCTGGCCAATGGCAGCACGGTCGTGCAGAGCACCGTCCAATCGCCGATCTTTGTTGCCGGTATCGACTACGTCCAGGATGGCACCGATCTCGGTACGACGCAGTACGAAGACGCGTTTCAGCGCGGAAATTTCTGGTCGTCGGTCAGCACGAACACGAACTACCACATTCTGCTCGGCGGTCCGGCCATCCTTCCGGAGCAATCGATCAGGGTGTCATCTTCCGAGGGAAAGTTGATCGAGAATCCCCTTGGCAAAGGAAGAGTGGGCACCATGAACATCAACGCCTTCGACGACCAGCTCCAAAAAATCATGGCGAAGATGAAGCGCGTCAAGCCCGGCGTCCTGCCGCTTTTCCTGACCTATGATGTCTACCTGACCGGCACGGGGGGCTGCTGTATCGGCGGCTACCATTCCGCAGATGGGCCGCAGCCGACCGGGCTGACCTACGCCTACGCAACCTATGTGGATCCGGAGGGCAAATATGCGCAGGACGTCTCGGTCCTCTCCTCTGTGCTGGGCGGATGGCTGGACGATCCTTTTGTCGACAATGAAACGGGATGCACTCCGGCGCTTCTCGAGGTGGGCTATCCTCTCGAAAACGCAAAGAACTACGGCACCTATCCCTATGTGCTGAACGGCTCTACCTACAATCTGCAATCGCTTGTGTTCCTGGGTTATTTCGGAGCGCCGCAAAACAATTCGGTGAACAGCTGGCTGAGCTTTCAGAACGACGAAACCCACGTCTGTCCGGGGCAGTAGCAGCGACGCATTCGGCCCGATTCGCAGTCGGTCAAATTGGACAGCGCCCAGGAGAGACGTGAGCAGGGGAGCGTACGCCTTCTTTGTTGCACCCGCTCCGACAACTGGTCATTCTGGCGATTGCATCAGGCGCGAAGGTTCGGCGATGGCCGATGATCCGCTTCCCGGCGTCTTCGACATGACGCCGCTCAATCCGGCTTTCAACGCCGACCCGCATCGGGTGCTCGACCGGTTGCGCCGCGAATGTCCGGTCCGCCGCGATCCGCAAGCGGGGACATTCGTCCTGACGCGCTACGGCGATGTACGCGGCGTTCTATCCGATATCACGCTGTGGCGCGACCCCGACAAGGCGGAGCCAGAAGCCGTCATGGCCCGGCGCATCCGGGAGGAACGGATCCCGGGGCTCGAGCGCTCCGAGGACGACGCGCGCGGCATACTCCTGATCGACGATCCCGATCATGCGCGCATCCGCAATCCGCTCGCGAAAGCGCTCTACAAGCGCGTTGCGCGCTGCCGCCCGCAGATCGAAGCCGTCGTGCACGAAATTCTCGGCCTGCTCGACGGGCGCAGCGAATTCGACGTGATGGCGGATTTTGCCGTCCTGGTACCCATCGACGTGATCGCGCGCATCCTGGGTGTCGACGATACGCGACTGAAGGAATTTCGCGCCTGGTCGGAAGGCGTGATTCAGAGCCTCAATCCGTTCCGCACGCCGGAACAGACCGAACGTCTTGTGTGGGCGGGAAACGCACTCTCGGCCTATATGCGCGAATTGATGGCCGCCCGCCGTTTGGCGCCGCGCGACGATCTCGTCAGCGACATGGTCGCCCTGCAAGCCGAGGGCGCCCCGATCAATGACGGCGAAGTCTCCATCAATCTGCAATCGCTGCTTGTCGGTGGCAATCTCACCACCACGGATCTGATCGGCAATGCGGTATGGCTGCTTCTCACCCATCCGGAAGAACTCGCGAAACTGAAAGCCGAACCGGCCCTCATAAATTCCGCCGTCGAGGAGGTGCTGCGCTACGAGGGTCCTGTCGATATCACCGGGCGCATTGCCTCGCGCGATCTCGACGTAAGAGGTTGCCCTGTCAGGACCACACAATCGATGCTGCTGTCGCTGCGCGGCGCCAATCGCGATCCGGAAATTTTTCCCGATCCGCACCGCTTCGATATTGCGCGCAAGGATGCGCCGCATGTTTCCTTCGGTGGCGGCCTGCACCTGTGTATCGGTGCGCCACTGGCGCGGCTGGAAGCGCAGGTCGCGTTGCCGGCGTTGTTCGCGAAGTTTCCCGCTCTCAGGCTTGCACGACCTGGCGAGCCGCCACGCTGGCGCTCGCTGCCGTTTTTCCGCGGATTGGAAACGCTGGTGGTCGCGGCCTGAGCTACATGTCGCGGCGGGCGCGGAATGCGGCCGACAGCGTGCCTTCGTCGAGATAGTCCAGTTCGCCGCCCATCGGCACGCCATGCGCGAGGCGGGTGACCTTCACCTGTGTCGGACCCAGCACATCCATCAGATAATGCGCGGTCGTCTGGCCTTCCACCGTGGCGTTCATCGCCAGGATCACTTCGTCCACGCCGGCCGTCACGCGCGACACGAGCGTCGTGATGTTCAGCCTTTCGGGCGTGATGCCGTCGAGAGCGGAGAGCGCGCCGCCCAGCACGTGATAGCGGCCGCGAAAAATCCCGGCCCGCTCCAAAGCCCACAGATCCGCCACATCTTCCACGATGCACAGCACATGCGGCTCGCGCTGCTCGTCCCGGCAGATGACGCAGGGATTTGTCGTGTCGAGATTGCCGCAACATTCGCAGACGCGAATGGCCGCCGCTGCGTCGCGCATCGCCTGTCCGAGCGGCTGCAGCAAACTCTCGCGTTTCTTGAGCAGCACCAGCGCGGCGCGCCGCGCCGAACGTGGCCCCAGCCCCGGCAGTTTTGCAAGCAACTGCACGAGTCTTTCGATCTCGGGTCCGGCGGCATGCTGCGGCATGCGTCAGCTGTCTTCCGTCGATTGCGCGATGGATTCGTCAGCCCTTTCGCGCACGGCGACGATTTCGGCGCCGGGAAAGCGGTCGAGCACCGCGCGCACCAGTGGCTCCTGCGACACGGCCTCGATCCTGGCGGCATGCGCCGAACGCTTTTGTTCGGCTATCGTCAGTTCCCCGCCTTCGCGCGCCACCGTCACGATCCAGCGCGTTCCGGTCCATTCCTTCAGCTTCTGCGCCAGATCGCCGGCCAGCGAACGCGGTGCGGTAGCACTCGGCCGGAACTCGATCTGGCCGGCTTCGAAGCGCACGAGATGGATATGGTTCTCGATCTGCACTTTCAGCATCTGCGCGCCTTTCGTGGCGGCCAGCGCTGCCAGTTCCGAAAGCGAGCGCGGAGCTGCTTCCGCATGCTCTGCCCGGTGCGGCGCCTGCGCGATCTCCCGTTGGGGAAGCGCCTGTGTGGCCAGTGCGTCGCCTTTGCGCGACAGAGAGGGCGCCTGTGGCGGGGCGTGCGAGGGTGAGGCGGCCGCACCGCCGGCCAGTCGCGCGCTGGAGCCGTCCAGAACTTCGCGCACGAGTTTGTCCGTTGGTGGAAGATCTGCGGCATAGGCCAGCCGCACGAGCACCATTTCGGCCGCGGTGATCGGCCGTGCCGCGTCGCGCACCTCCAGAAGCCCCTTGAGCAGCAATTGCCAGGAGCGGCTGAGCGCGGAGACGGGCAGGCGCTGCGCCATCTCGCCCGCGCGGCGGGCCTCACTCGATCCGCCCTCGAAAAAGCCTTCCGCGGCCGGCGCCACCTTCAGACGCGTCAGGAAATGCGTCATCTCGAGCAGATCCTGCATGACGACAAGCGGGTCGGCGCCGCGGTCGTAAAGCTCGGAAAGATCGCCCAAAGCCGTAGCGATCTCGCCCCGCATGATCTTCTCGAACAGATCGAGGATGCGGCCGCGATCGGCGAGGCCCAGCATGGCGCGCACACTCTCCGCGCCGATCGTGCCGCCTTCGCCATGCGCAATCGCCTGGTCGAGAAGCGACAGCGCATCGCGCACCGAGCCTTCTGCCGCACGCGCCACAAGGGCCAACGCACCCTGCTCGATGGCGATGTTCTCCTTTGCGGCGATACCGGCCAGATGGGCGATCAGCACCTCGGATTCGATGCGGCGCAGATCGAAACGCTGGCAGCGCGAGAGAATGGTCACGGGGACTTTGCGGATTTCCGTCGTCGCGAAAATGAATTCGACATGCGGCGGCGGCTCTTCGAGCGTCTTGAGCAGCGCATTGAAAGCCGCCTTCGACAGCATGTGCACTTCGTCGATGATGTAGACCTTGTAGCGCGCGCTGGCAGGCGCATAACGCACGCTGTCGATGATCTGGCGCGCTTCCTCCACACCGTTGTTGGAGGCGCCGTCCATTTCCTGCACGTCGAGATGGCGGGACTCGGCGATGGCCCGGCAGGGTTCGCACACGCCGCAGGCATGGATAGTCGGCTGCGTGCCCTTGCCGTCGGGGCCGATGCAGTTCAGCGCGCGCGCGATGATGCGCGCCGTGGTCGTCTTCCCCACGCCGCGCACGCCGGTCAGCATAAAGGCATGGGCGATGCGGCCCGTCGAGAACGCGTTGGACAGCGTCCGCACCAGCGCTTCCTGGCCGATCAGGCCGGTGAAATCCTGGGGCCGGTATTTGCGCGCCAGCACGCGATAGGCTTCCGCCTTCGCAGGTTCGGCAGCAAATCCGAAAGAGGGTTCGTCGCTCATTCTCACAGTCTATCCGCGCGCGCGCTCCCGCGCGACAGCCAAACTTGCTCGAGACAGGAAGGTGGAAGGGCGGCTGCGACCCGCTGCGGATTCGTTACGGCTGCTTCCTTCCGGACCTGACCGGGTTGGCGAGCGCTTCGTCCGCTGCCGACCTTCCGGGGGCATTATAGCAGACAGGGGCGCCAATTCCGCAACTGCCGAAATTCGGCCCGGTATCAGTCAGAGCGCATCCGGCTGCCATTGCCGCGCCCAATGCCGCCGCAACAAGTTGTCATGGCCTGCATCTGCAGGCCACCCAGATGGTCCGACATCGGGCACATCCGCGCAACAATGTGAAAGCTGCAACTGGGTGGTCCGCATATGCGGACCATGGCAAGCGGTGAGTGTTCGGCCGCTATCGGCTCATGATTGATCTTTGTGGTCTTCGTGTCTTTGTGTTGAAAAATCTTCCTTTTTCGCGCGGTGCTTTCCCTTGGTCATTGCCACGATCATGTCGCCCAAGGGTCGAATTATGCGAGGCTTGAAGCCGCCAGGCAGGGCTCCCGCAATGGCCGGCCGCAGAATTTTCAACACAAAGACACAAAGAACACAAAGCTAGCGCACCATCCGCTTCACTCCGTCCTTGAACAAAGGGACATTGAAATTCATGAGAAATCCCAATCTGCAGCCTGACAACTTGAGATAGGTCAGAATCTGGGCCTGATGAATTGGCGCCAATGTGTCGACGGACTTGATTTCCAGAACGACTGCGCGCGCAAGCAAGAGGTCAATACGGAAACCGGCATCCAGTTTAGTGCCCTCATAGACAATTGGCAGCGCGATCTGACGCTCGACGGTGATGCCTCGTTCCGTCAGTTCGTGGGCGAGGCAGTTTTCGTAGACCGATTCGAGCAATCCGGGCCCCAGGATTGTGTGAACTTTGAGACCCGCGTCGATCGCGCTGCGCGCGATCTTTTCTGTTTCAGCCGGTATGGGCTCATGACTCATCTTTGTGGTCTTCGTGTCTTTGTGTTGAAAAATCTTCCTTTTTTTTCGCGCGGTGCTTCCCTTTGGTCATGGCCACGATCATGCCGCGCAGGGTCTGCACTTCCTGATAGGTCAGTTTCGCGCGGTGGATGGTGGCGCGGATGGCGCGCATCATCGCGGCCTGCTTGTCGGGCGGGTAGAGAAATCCGCCTTCCAGCAATTCGCGCTCCAGATGATCGAACAGTCCGATCATCTCTTCGCGCGTCGGCTTGCGGTGGATCGGCCCATGCTCGAGCCGCGCGCGCGGCGTCGCGTCGGCGGCGCGGAACCACTCATAGCTCAGAAGCAGGACCGCCTGGCCCAGATTGAGTGACGCGAAGGCCGCCGTCGGGATGGTGACCACGGCGTCGCAGAGCGACGTCTCGTCATTGTCGAGGCCCGAGCGTTCGTTGCCGAACAGGATGCCGGTCTTTTCGCCGCGCGCGGCCGCCGCACGCAGGCGCCGAGCCGCTTCCGGCGGCGTCAACACTTCCTTGGTGTTGCCGCGTTCGCGTGCCGTGGTCGCATAGACGAGGTTGAGTTCGGAAATGGCCGCTGCCGTGGTCTCGAACAGGCGGGCCTGTTCGACCAGGGATGCAGCGCCCGCGGCCATCGAGACGGCCTTCGGGTTCGGCCAGCCATCGCGTGGGGCGACAAGCCTGAGATCGGAGAGCCCGAAATTCGCCATCGCCCGTGCCGCCGCGCCGATATTCTCGCCGAGCTGGGGATGGGACAGGATGATAGCAGGAAGTTCGATCATTGCTTGTTCTGGCGCCCGCGGAACGTGTCGATACCGATCCAGACAACACCGCTCAGCAACATGCCTGCAGCTGTCGTGGTTGATAGCAGCAGCGGAGAAGTAAGGTCACGTAACAAGGAGACGTTTGGGATATATCGCTGATAGTGGGTATCTAGGTAGACACTGCCTACAAGCGGGAGCAGAAAAATCAACCCGAATATGAACAATGGCAACGCAGCAATGATATGCCACATGCCGCGCAATCCTTGCAGAGCTAAGTAACCCGCGACCGACAGCAAAAAAAGCGGCACCGCCACGCCACCAATTTGTGCGACTTCGGGTGGGACAGGTCCTCGCGCGTACAAGCCCCTGAATACGGTGATCCTTCTTGCTTTGCAGGGGGAACTTGCGGCGCAACGAGATGAGAAAATATGTCCGCTCAGAGGAGGCAAGATGAGACGACCGGGCGAAGAACGTGTGAAGTGTGAAGGGTGGTCTCTGTAAAAAGTATCAGTTTCTTGCCCGAAATGGGTTAGTCCCACGAACAGTCCAGCTGCCACCGCGACAAACGCCAATACGCCAAGCCAGCTTCTGATCATATCCGGACCGTCCTTCCCGAACTGCTTTGACTGGGACGAGTCACCTCGCTATACCCCGCCCGCTTCCGTTTTCCGAGGATTTCCATGAACAAGATCAAGGTCGCCAATCCGGTTGTCGAACTCGATGGCGACGAGATGACCCGCATCATCTGGGACCTCATCAAGACGAAGCTCATCCTGCCCTATCTCGACCTTGTGCTGGAATATTACGATCTCGGGATCGAGCACCGCGACGCCACCAATGACAAGGTCACGGTGGACGCCGCCGAGGCGATCAAGCGCACGGGCGTGGGCGTCAAATGCGCCACCATCACGCCCGACGAGGCCCGGGTGAAGGAATTCCATCTGAAGGAGATGTGGAAATCCCCCAATGGCACCATCCGCAACATCCTGGGCGGGGTCATCTTCCGCGAACCCATCATCTGCAAGAACGTGCCGCGGCTCGTGCCGGGCTGGAACGAGCCCATCGTGATCGGCCGTCACGCCTTTGGCGACCAGTACCGCGCCACGGATTTCCGCTTCCCCGGCAAGGGGACGCTGACGATCAAATTCGTGGGCGAAGACGGCAAGGTGATCGAGAAGGAAGTGTTCAAGGCGCCGGGCTCTGGCGTGGCGCTCGCGATGTACAATCTCGACGATTCGATTCGCGATTTCGCCCGCGCATCGATGAACTTTGCGCTGAACCGCAACTATCCCCTTTATCTTTCCACCAAGAACACGATCCTCAAGGCCTATGACGGGCGCTTCAAGGACCTGTTCCAGGAAGTGTTCGATGCGGAATTCGCCGCGAAGTTCAAGGCGGCCAACATCACCTATGAGCATCGCCTGATCGACGACATGGTGGCTTCGGCGCTCAAATGGTCGGGCGGCTATGTCTGGGCCTGCAAGAACTACGATGGCGACGTGCAGTCCGACACGGTGGCGCAGGGCTTCGGCTCGCTGGGCCTGATGACAAGCGTGCTGATGACGCCGGATGGCCAGACGGTGGAAGCCGAAGCCGCGCATGGCACGGTCACGCGCCATTATCGCGAACATCAGAAGGGCAAGGCGACGTCCACCAACTCCATCGCCTCGATCTTCGCCTGGACGCGCGGCCTGTCGCACCGCGCCAAGCTCGACCACAATGACGCGCTCGCCAATTTCGCGCACACGCTCGAGCGTGTCTGCATCGACACGGTGGAAGCGGGTTTCATGACGAAGGATCTGGCGCTGCTCGTCGGCCCCGAACAGAGCTGGCTCACCACCGAAGGCTTCCTCGACAAGGTCGATGAGAATCTGAAGGCGGCATTGGGGTGAGCGCGGTTGGCCTCACCCGGTTATTTCTTCAACACCAAACGACGTCATGGCCGGGCGACCCGGAGCGGAACGCAGTGGAGTGAAGGGCGTTCCGGCCATGACGGAATTTTGGGTGTAGACGACGCGGCGCCTGCTTGCGAAATTGCAAGGCGAACGGAGGGCGCGCTGATGCCGCTCAGTCCGCCCGCACTTCGGCGGCACATTCACGCGGGTGGAACAGGGAGGAACGGATTGCGGTCACGTGGCCGGAGCGAGAACGCCGAGATGGGTCGCGATCGCTTTGAGCGCGTCGTCCGCCTTTGTGCCATCGGGGCCGCCGGCCTGCGCCATGTCGGGCCGTCCGCCGCCGCCTTTGCCGCCTAGCGCTTCGGCGCCAAGACGCACCAGATCCACGGCGCTGATGCGCACCTTGAGATCGTCGGTGACGCCGACGACCAGCGAGGCCTTGCCATCGGCCACGGCGACGAACGCGACCACACCCGAGCCGAGTTTGGACTTTGCGTCGTCGACAAGGCTCTTCAGGTCTTTGGCGCCGACCCCTTCGACCACGCGCAGCATGGTCTTCACGCCTGCGATCTCGCGCGCGTCGTCATCGCCGCTGCGCGACGGTCCGGCGAGCGCCAATGCCTTGCGTGCGTCGCCCAGTTCGCGCTCCAGTTTGCGCCGCTCCTCGTTCAGTTGCGCCACGCGTTGTGCAAGCTCGGCCGGTTGCGCCCGCAGCACGGCGGCAGCCTCGCGGGCGATCTCGGCCTGGCTCGTCAGATATTGCCGCGCGCCTTCGCTGGTCAGCGCCTCGATGCGGCGCACGCCCGATGCCACCGCGCTTTCCGACAGGATGGTGAAGAGGCCGATATCCCCCAGCCGCCGCACATGGGTGCCACCGCACAATTCCACCGAATAGGCTTTGGCATCGTCCAGGCCCATGGTGAGCACGCGCACTTCGTCGCCATATTTTTCGCCGAACAGCGCTTCGGCGCCAGCCTCGATGGCTTCCTTCGTGGGCATGAGCCGGGTCGAGATATCGGAGTTCTGGCGGATGACCGCATTCACCAGACTTTCGATCCGGTGCAATTCTTCGGGCGACACCGCTTTGGGATGGCTGAAATCGAACCGCAGCCGATCGGGCGCCACCATTGAACCCTTCTGCGACACATGGGGACCCAGTACACGCTTCAGCGCGGCATGGAGGAGATGCGTCGCCGAATGATTGGCGCGTGTCGCGCGGCGCCGCTCACCATCGACGCGCAATTCGACCGCATCGCCGACAGACAATGTGCCGTGATCCATCTCCACCACATGCACATGCAGGGCGCCGAGCTTCTTTTCGGTGTCGCGGATCGCGCCTTCGCCGCCCTTGCCGGAAAACATGACGCCCTGATCGCCGATCTGGCCGCCGGATTCGGCGTAGAACGGTGTCTGGTTGGTCAGGATGCGCACGGTTTCTCCCGCTTGCGCGCCCGCGACGCGCGCGCCGTCCTTGACGATCGCGAGAATGGTGCCTTCGGCTTCTTCGGTATCGTAGCCCAGGAATTCGGTGGCGCCGAATTCCTCGCGCAGCGCGAACCAAAGCGTGTCGGTGCCCGCTTCGCCCGAGCCCGACCACGCCCTGCGCGCCTCTTCCCGCTGACGCTGCATGGCGGCGTTGAAACCGGCCACATCCACCGCGATGCCACGCTGGCGGAGCGCATCCTCGGTCAGATCGAGCGGAAAGCCGAACGTGTCGTAAAGCCGGAACGCGGTTTCGCCGGCAAGCTCGTCGCCGCGCGAAAATCCCGTCGTTGCTTCGTCGAGCAGCTTCAGCCCGCGCACCAATGTCTCGCGGAAGCGCAATTCTTCGATGCGCAGCGTTTCGGACGCCAGCGCCTCGGCCCGTTTGAGTTCGGGGTAGGCGTGGCCCATCTCGGCGATCAGCGTCGGCAGCAGGCGATACATCAGGGGATCGCGCGCGCCCAGAAGATGCGCGTGACGCATGGCGCGGCGCATGATGCGGCGAAGCACATAGCCGCGGCCTTCATTCGAGGGCAGCACGCCATCGGCGATCAGGAAGGTCGAGGCGCGCAAATGATCGGCGATGACGCGGTGACTCGCGGCGTGAGCGCCGGTGGCAGATGCGCCGCTCAGATCCGCCGACACGGCGATCAGATGGCGGAAGAGATCGATGTCGTAATTGTCGGTGACACCCTGCAGGATCGCCGTCAGGCGCTCCAGCCCCATGCCGGTGTCGATCGAGGGCCTCGGCAGATCGATGCGGGTGTTCGCGTCGATCTGTTCGTATTGCATGAAGACGAGATTCCAGAATTCGAGATAGCGGTCGCCATCTTCGTCCGCTGTGCCCGGCGGCCCGCCCTGCACGCGGTCGCCCTGATCGTAGAAAATTTCGGAGCAATGGCCGCATGGTCCAAGCGGGCCCATTGCCCAGAGATTGCTCTCATGGCCGATGATGCGGGAATCGGGCAGACCGGAAATCTTCCGCCACAAATCGCGCGCCACTTCGTCGGTCGGATAGACGGTGATCCAGAGCCGGTCCGCCGAGAGCCCGGCAATATTGCGCACGAAATCCCACGCAAAGCCGATCGCTTCCTCCTTGAAATAATCGCCGAAGGAGAAATTGCCGAGCATCTCGAAAAACGTGTGGTGGCGGGCGGTATAGCCCACATTGTCGAGATCGTTGTGCTTGCCGCCGGCACGAACGCATTTCTGCACCGTGGTGGCGCGCGAGTAGGACCGCTTCTCCTGGCCGGTGAAGACGTTCTTGAATTGCACCATGCCGGCGTTGGTGAAGAGCAGGGTCGGGTCGTTGCGCGGCACGAGCGGCGAGGACGGCACGGCTTCGTGGCCGCAGGCGCGGAAAAACTCGGTAAAACTCGAGCGGATCTCGGTGAGGCTTTTCATGGGCCGGTTTTAGCCTTCGCAATGATTCCGTGTCCAGAAGGCCAGACGTGGGGGCGGCATGCGCCGAATCAAGAACGCAGTGCCGCGGCGCAATCCGCGAAGCCGGGGACGTCGTCCGCCGTAAATCCCGCCGCGCCGCTCAAACTCGCGAAGGACTCCGCGATGAATTCCGCCAGCGGCAATGATCGGCCGCCTGCCCCCCGGCCGGTGCGCCAGAGGAGCGAGCCTTCGAATCCGAGGCGTGCGGCGATCTCGGGATAGACCGGCCATCTCGGCGAGCCTGCGAGAAAATCCGGAACCTGGGCCAGCGTCTCGCCCGCGGCAGCGATGCCGGCTGGCGCGATGAAACGGCCTGTCAGCGCCTTCAGCAGAATGTCGCTGAACACCACGGCCTTGGGATGATTGAACGTGTAGAGAAAGTCGCCGCTTTCCGTCCAGCGCTCGAGTTCCGGAGCAAGGTCAATTCCGGCCTGGCCGAACCGCCCCAGAAGTTTGTCCCGTTCGGACTCGAAAACCGAGAAATAGCCGATCTTCTCGTAGGTCCGGCCGTTGAAGGCCGCCGCCGTTTCCTCGGCCGACATTCCCAGCAGAAATGCCGTCACGGTGATCCGCGAGTGCAGGCGCGCCTGACGCCTCCCGCCCTCGCGCGCCGTTGGCGTGTCTGTGCCATCGTCCATCGCGTGCGACGCGGCTCCGCCGGTATGCAGATAAAAGGAGTCCGGGTGATATGCGCGGAACAAAAAATTGGGAATGAAAAGTTTCGTGCCATCGGCGGCGAAGGTGTCGAACATCGGATCGTCCGGCAGGCTCGCAACCAGCATGGCGGAACTCGCCATGTGATCGAGAAATGCCTGGTTGCGTTCCCGGATGAATTTTCGTGTCGCGGCGAGATCGGCGCCCTTGACGTCCCACTCGGGAAACAGCGCGCGCAGCCCCTCCGTATAGGCCGCGGTCGCGCAATTGGTGACCACAAGAACCTTCATCAAAATCCCAGCGTCTTCACGATTTCCGCGTCGTCGCATATGACATTTTCGTCGTCGTCGGAAAACAGGCGCGAAGCAGTGGACGGTTTTGGAGCAGGTGCGGTTGCGTAGGTTTCTTCGAATACACTCATGACCTGGGCGACGCCCTCGGGTTTCACGCTGCGCAGATTGTCTGCGAACCAGGCGCCGGCTGCATGGTGGCCCGAAATGATTTCATAGGACGGAAAATAATAGACATGCGCGTGGCGGGCGGTTGCGGCGCTGCAGACCGCGCGAAGGATGGCCTTGCTATGTGCCGTCGCGACCAGAACGTGGTCATCGGTGTAGGTGGCGGTGAGCGGCACGGGCGAAACCGTCAACAGAACGCGCGCTTGCGGATTGACCCGCGCAAGACGCGCGATAAAGGTGTCGAGATCGTCGCGCGCCTCTTCATAGGTGAAGTTGCGGAAGACACAGGAATTCGCGGCCTCCGGTTCGGCCATCACGCCAGGTGCAAGGGGATAGACGGTGCCGTCTGCGACCGCTTCCCAGGCCTCCGTCAATCCGAGCGTGAAAACGAAAACCGTGCATTCGGCCATGATGGCGCGGACAGCGGCCAGATGCGCCCGGCGCGCGGCATGAAGCGCTTCGATGTCGGGAAAACCGTCCGCAAAGACCGAGGGGCGCAATGCATCGATGAAACGGCCATCCGGACGCCGCCATGCGATGTCAGCGGGTTGGCGCTCGCCATAGGCCTCGGCCACGAGTTGTACGAGCTGGCGGGGGGTGTAGATATTCCCGTAAAGGGCGGAAAATGGCGGTTGTCCGGGGCCGATTTCTTCGGCCTCGAGAAAGCGGACCTGGCCGCGCGTCTTGATGTGGGCGGAGACGTGTTGCGCGAAGCAGCTTCCCGCCGTCGCCACCACATCGTCCTGGCCGAGAGCGAATCGTTTGGCGGGAATTGGGCGAATGTCCGCAAGTCCGGGTTCGCCGACCGCCTTCTTCCAGAAGTGCTGCGGTGCCTTGGCGGCGTAAGGATTTTTCATGGCTCATCCGACAGGGCAGGTGTCTCGTCTGCATAAAAGCTGGGTTTGCCTGCCTGCGGCAAGGTCTGTGGCAATAGCGGCGAACCAGTTCCCGCCGCGAAAATGAGAAAGGGCGCCGCACCGAGGCGACGCCCCTTCCAGGAGCCGTTCCCATGCCAAAGGAACGACGTCAGTCTTCGGCCATCGCCGATTCCTTTTCCCCAAGCTCCTCCGCCATCAGCTTCTGGCCGATCAGGCCGGCATTCTGGCGGATCTGTGCTTCCAGGCGGGCGGCGAGATCCTTGTTCTGGGTGAGGAACTGCTTCGCATTCTCCCGGCCCTGGCCGATGCGCTCGCCATCATAGGAATACCACGCGCCCGATTTCTCGACTTTGCCGGCGCGGACGCCGAGATCGATCAGCTCGCCCACTTTTGAAATGCCGGCGCCATAGATGATGTCGAACTCCACTTCCTTGAAGGGTGGCGCAACCTTGTTTTTCACCACCTTCACGCGCGTCTGATTGCCGACCACTTCGTCGCGGTCCTTGATGGCGCCGATGCGGCGGATGTCGAGTCGCACGGAGGCATAGAATTTCAGCGCGTTGCCGCCACTGGTCGTCTCCGGATTGCCGAACATCACGCCGATCTTCATCCGGATCTGGTTGATGAAGACGACGAGGCAGTTCGATTTCGAGATGGAGCCGGTCAGCTTGCGCAGGGCCTGGCTCATGAGCCGCGCCTGCAGGCCGGGCAGCTGATCGCCCATTTCGCCTTCCAATTCGGCTTTCGGCGTCAACGCGGCGACCGAGTCGATCACCACGATATCGACACCGCCCGAACGCACCAGCGTGTCGGCAATCTCCAGCGCCTGTTCGCCGGTGTCGGGCTGCGAAATCAGCATTTCGTCGATGTCGACGCCCAGCTTGCGGGCGTAAAGAGGATCAAGCGCATGCTCGGCATCGATATAGGCGGCGATGCCACCTTTCTTCTGCGCTTCGGCGACGGCATGCAGCGCCAGCGTCGTCTTGCCCGACGATTCCGGCCCGTAAATTTCGATCACGCGGCCGCGCGGAAGACCACCAATGCCGAGCGCGATGTCGAGACTCAATGAGCCGGTCGAGATCGTATCGGTATCGACCACCTCGCGCTGGCCGAGTTTCATCACCGAACCCTTGCCGAACGCGCGGTCGATCTGCGACAGCGCCGCTTCCAGCGCGCGCTTGCGATCGGATTTGTCCTCGCGTCCTGTCACCACTCTGAGAATCGCTTCTTTCATGTGCCTCGCCTCCTTATTCCACAGCGCCCCCCAAATCCCAAGCGGGTTCGCAAGGCCTAATCGTACTTGATTTGTTCCCTTTCGCAAGAGACATATAAGCTATTGCAAAAAAAGAGATTTTCTACGTGCGTTCTTTTCACGTTCACGCTCCCTTGAGGCCCGCGTCGCGTCAAGCCATGCAGCGGCTACAGGTCCCGCATGCGCGGAGGGGCCGGGACGCTTCGCGAGCAACAGAATACGCCCTCATAAGTTGTATAATTCGCCGTGATGCAGCCTTATGGTTGTAGTGCGGGTATGATTTTGGCCGCCCGAATGGCTTCCCGCAGCAGGCCCCGGCGAAATGGGGGCGAGCCCGCGCTGGGCTGGCGTCAGCGTTCGCATCCTCTCCGTCCGATAGTGTTCCCGTTTGCCCCACGGCATAGTCTTGCCCGGCAGGACACGCGCGCGCCTCCGTGGCGCTACCGCCGGTTACCCATTGCGAGAGCGTCCATGACGAGAAGCTTTGTCACGCATCTGGAATGCTCGCTTACCGGCGAACGCTATGAACCCGGCCGGCTGCACAATCTCTCCCGTGCGGGCATGCCGTTGCTCGTGCGGTATGATCTAGACGGGGCCAAGCGCAGTCTTACGAAAGATATCCTGGCCGCGCGCGAGCCCACTCTGTGGCGCTACCGCGAACTCCTGCCCGTCACGCGCGCCGAAAATATCATCAGCCTCGGAGAAATCATGACGCCGCTCGTGCCGCTGGCGCGCGAGAAGAATGAGGTGCTCGTCAAGGACGAGGGACGCCTGCCCACCGGATCGTTCAAGGCGCGTGGCGTGGTGCTGGCCGTCTCCATGGCCAAGGAACTCGGCGTCACGCATCTTGCCATGCCGACGAACGGAAATGCCGGTGCAGCGCTTGCCGCCTATGGGAGCAGGGCTGGCATGCGCACGACCATTTTCTGTCCCGACGATACGCCCGAGGTCAATGTGCGCGAGATCGCGGCGCAGGGCGCGCATGTCTATCGCGTCAATGGCCTTATCGATCAATGCGGCAGGCTGGTGAGAGAAGGTCAGCCGGTCACAGGCTGGTTCGATGTCTCCACGCTCAAGGAGCCTTATCGGATCGAAGGCAAGAAGACGATGGGCTTTGAACTGGCCGAGCAACTCGGATGGGATGTGCCCGATGTGATTTTCTACCCCACGGGCGGCGGCACCGGACTTATCGGCATGTGGAAAGCCTTCGCCGAACTCGAAGCAATCGGCTTCATCGGTCCCAGGCGGCCGCGCATGGTGTCGGTGCAGGCGGAAGGCTGTGCGCCGATCGTGCGCGCCTTCGAACAGAATGAGACGCATGCCGCGCGCTGGGAGAATGCGCAAACGATCGCGTCGGGCATTCGCGTCCCGTCGGCGATTGGCGACTTCCTGATTCTTGCGGCGGTGCGCGAAAGCGGCGGCTATGCAATTGCCGTCAGCGACGCCGAGATCGAGGCCAGTCTGGATGAAGTCGCGCGCACCGAAGGCTTTTTGTTGTGCCCCGAAGGCGCGGCGACGCATGCCGCCTATCGGAAATCGCTACGCGAAGGCAGAATCGCATCCGGCGACAAAGTGGTGCTTTTCAATTGCGCCAGCGGCCTGAAATATCCGCTGCCTCCCTCCGAGCACCGCCTCGATCTGAACGGGACGATCGATTTCGCCGCGCTATGAGCGCGCCCGGGCGATTGCTGCGCCTTCTGGGCGTCACCTTCGGCGTGACGGTTGCCATGGGCGAGATGATCGGACCGGGAATCCTGCGCACGCCGAGCCTTGTTGCGGCGGAGGTGCCCGTTGCCGCCGTGATTCTTGCTTTGTGGGCATTCGGGATCCTGCATGCATTGTTGCAGGCGAATGTTCTGGCCGAACTGGGCACGATGCTTCCGCGCGCCGGCGGCCAATTCGTTTTCGCCCGTCGTGCCTTTGGCGATGCGGTCGGCATGGCCGTGGGCTGGCTCATGTGGTGTGCGCATCTGGTCGGGCTGGCGGCCTCGGCCATCGCATTTGCCGAATTCCTGTCGATCGTCTGGCCCGAAGCAGCCTTTCACGAAAAGGCCGTTACGGTATCGCTCCTCCTGGTCCTGTTCGCCGCGAACAGCGTGGGCCTGCGCGAGGGGCGCATCGTGCAGATCGGAACCACACTCGTGAAGGCAGCGCTGTTGGCGCTATTCGTAGGCGCAGCATTCTGGTTGCTGCCGTCGCGTGCCGCATCGGCACCGCCGCACACCATACCCATCGGACTCTTTGCCCTGGCCGCCGCCTATCAGCTTATTCGTGGCGCTTACAATGGATGGCTCGCGCCGGTTTATTTTGCAGAGGAAAGCGTTACGCCGGCACGCAACATTCCGAAGAGTCTTTTTCTCGGGATTGTTCTGACGGGAACCCTCTATCTGCTGGTGAATGCGGCGCTCCTGTACGCGCTCGGGTCCTCGCAAATGGCGGGCGGCCCACTTCCCTATCTTGCGATTCTGTCGCGGTTCGGCGGCAGCGGAATGAACGTGCTTTTTGCTGCAGGCGCCATGATAACGGCACTCAGTTGCGCCAATGCCAATGTCATGATCGCTCCGCGCGTTCTTTTTGCCCTGTCACGCGAGAACCTGCTCCCCGCGAGTCTCCAGGCTGTCAACGCGGGCGGTAGTCCCCATGTCGCCTTCGCGCTGACGGCGGCCGTTGCGATTGTGGTCGCCGCAAGCGGCGGCTTCCGATTTGTCTTCGGCATGATCGGAACGCTGGCGACGCTTTCCTGTCTCGTGACCGAGTTGGCGTATTTCAGGCTGCGGTTGCGCGAGCCGGAACGCACGCGTCCCTGGAAGGCCGTGCTCCATCCGTGGCTGCCGGGGTTCGCCGTCGGTATCGATGCGGCTTTACTTGTCTCGTTTGTGTTCGCCGATCCGCGCGGCGCCGCGTTCGCAATGGCGCTGTGTCTGCTGTCCGTCCCCTTCGTGTTGGCCGTGAAACGCAGACCTGCCGCCCTTTGAATGCATATGCAGCGTTACCGCGCGAGGTTGGATGGCTGCGGCCTGAACCTATCCGGGCGGAGATGCCGATGCAGGCGCCGTGGGTGACAGTTCCGCGGGCGGCTGCACGATCGATGCGGGCGCGGCCGGCGCTGCCCCGATGATCGAGACTTTCTGAATCGTGACGGGCGACTGCGGCCACGCTCCGGGCATGGGACCTCCGTCCCCGAGCGGCACCGAAGCGATCTTGTCGACGACATCCATTCCCGAGACGACATGACCGAAAACGGCGTAACCGGTCGTATTGCCGGTGTCGTCGGCGTGATGATCAAGACGGGTGTTGTCCGAGAGGTTGATGAAGAACTCTGCCGTGGCCGAATTGGGGTCGTCCTCGCGGGCCATGGCGAGGGTGCCGCGCACATTGCTGAGGCCATTGTTGGCTTCGAGCGGGATGGGATCATGTGTCGGGCGCGTATGTGCCGCGGAATCGAAACTGCCGGCCTGAATGACGAAACCCGGCACCACGCGATAGATCAGTGTGCCGTCATAATGTCCTTCGTTCACATAGCGCAGGAAATTGTCGACGGATTGCGGCGCATGCGTCCGGTCCAGCACCACGGAAATGTCACCCATCGATGTTGCGATCGTCACCTGCGGCTGATCGGCAGGATCGGCAATGGCCGTTCCACTCATTGCAATCAGACCTATGGCAAATGCGGCCACGCGCATGAAAGTCATCATCGGAAATCGCTCCGGGTTGCTGCGAGACGTTAACCGATGTCCGGCCGCTCGGCCATTGCCGGCATCGTCACGGAAGTCACGACAGGCGTTTGGGCTCTGGCGCACTGGACAGCACATCCTTCACTTTCGCGGCAAGTTGCTTGAGGCCGAAAGGTTTGGGAAGGAAGTGCAGCTCCGCCGCATTTTCATCATGCCGCCGGAAAGCTTCCTCGGCGTAGCCCGACATGAAGATTACAGCCATATCGGGTCTCAGACGTTTTACCGCACGCACCAGAGTGGGCCCATCCATATTGGGCATCACCACATCGGTGATGAGAAGATGGATCGCGCCGGCATGAAGCTTCACGAGCTCGAGGGCCTCCTCGCCCCCGGCCGCTTCCAGCACATGGTAGCCGCGCAATTTCAGCGCACGGGCGGCAAAGCTGCGGACAGCTTCCTCATCCTCGACGAGCAGAATTGTATCTTGTCCCGTGATGTCGCGCGGGGCTGCGATCCGCTCGGTCTCCGCCAAAGGCGGATTTTCGCCCCGGTATCGCGGCAGGTGAATGCGAAAGATCGTGCCCTTGCCAATTTCGCTGTCGACCGAAACGAAGCCGCCGGTTTGTTTTATGATGCCATAGACCGTGGCAAGTCCCAGGCCGGTGCCCTGACCCACGGGCTTGGTCGTGAAGAAGGGGTCGAAGATCTTGCCCAGATGCTCCTTCGCGATTCCCGTGCCGGTGTCGCGCACCTCGATGCGCACATAGTCGCCGGCCGGCATGACGCCAGAGCCGAGCGGCGTGGGCTCCGCGATCGTTTCGTTGGCGGTAACGATCGTTGCCGTGCCACCCTTGGGCATCGCGTCACGCGCATTTACAAGCAGATTGATGATGGCATTGGAAATCTGTGTTTCGTCGGCATGCACGGGCCAGAGATCGCTCGCATGCTCGAGTCGCAGTTCGACGCCTTCGCGCAACAGGCGGCGCAGCATGAGCGCCAGCTCGCCCACGACATCGCGCAGCGCCAGCACGCGTGGCTGAAGCGTCTGTTTGCGCGAGAAGGCAAGGAGTTGGCCGACCAGCGTCGCAGCCCGCAAGGCGTTCTGGTGAACCTCGTTGATCTCCTTGAACGACGGATCGCCGGCCGGATGGCGCATCAGCAGGAATTCGCTGTTGCCGATGATGACCGTCAGCAGATTGTTGAAATCATGTGCAACGCCGCCCGCGAGTTGCCCGACGGCTTGCATCTTCTGCGATTGCGCGAACTTTGTTTCCAACGCCTTCTGCTCGGAGACGTCGATAAGATAAAGCAGGCGATGGTCGCCCGTCGCCGTCGGGCGCACATGCAACTCCGCCAGGCGCTCGACATCTCCGAACGCGCGCAATTCCATCGCGGGCAATGATCCCGCGGCCCCATGGGACAATGCGGTCGCGACGGTTTCGCGGTCGCCCGGCGAGAGCAGATCGGAGAGCTTGCGATCTTTCAGGATGCCTTCGGCGCCAAAGAAGCTCGCAAAGGACTCATTGGCTTCGATCAGCGTGCCGTCGCTCTCGGCAATGGCCACACCCACGGGTGCGTCGCGGAAGTGCGCAGTCGTCAGAACATCGCTTGTTCGCGGCGCGGACGCACGATCCGCTTTCGTTTCACCGGCGAGCCTTGGTGCGAACCACCAGGCGGCCTGTCCGCCCGTGAGCGGACGCACGGCGCCCAGAAGTTCGAGCCCGGCGCCGGCCGGAAAAACTTCCTCGTGGATCTGGCCGGCGGCGGCCTTGCGGCTTAGGCGGTAGAGCATGGACGATGCCCCGTCGATGGCGAGAGCCAGTTCGGGGGGCGGTGGGACCTCGTTGTCGGCGACACGCGCCAGCCGGCGATAGGCCGCATTCGAATCCACCACGCCACCGTCCCGATTGGTGACGACCCAGGCGATATTGGATCGCGCCGCCGCCTCTGCGGCTCGCCGAACTTCCGACGCGCCAAGAATCGTACGGGGCCAAAGCGCGAAGAAAACGCAGGTCGCAACAGCTCCGATCCCTGCCAGCAAAGTGAGGCCAGGCCAGCCTGCGGCGGCTGGCTCCGTCACGGCGAACGCTGCAGCCGCCACCGCCAGAAGTACCAAAACCAATGCTGCCCAGCGCCACGCTCCGGGAGGGAGGCCGAGAGACTGCGGCATGATCGCGCGGACGCTCATGCGCCGGACGTCCTGGCGCAGAGATTCACACCGCCGGACGACCCAAGACTAGCGCTTGAGCTTTCCCGTAAGGCGCATGACGTAGCCAATGACCTGCGCGACCGCTTTGTAGTGCTCGGCCGGAACGACTTGATCCACCTCGACAGTCGCGAACAGCGCGCGCGCGAGGGGCGGATTTTCGACAATCGGTACGTCATGCTCGCGGGCCACCTCGCGGATGCGCAGCGCGAGCGCGTCCACGCCCTTCGCCACACATATCGGCGCCGCCATCTTGCCTGATTCGTACTTGAGCGCGACGGCAAAATGGGTCGGATTGGTGATAACGACCGTGGCTTTGGGCACATTTGCGATCATGCGCCGCTTGGCCCGCTCGATTCGCATGCGTTTGAGCTTGCCCTTGACGACAGGATCACCTTCCGTCTGCCGGAATTCCTCCTTGACCTCCTGCCGACTCATCCGATTGCGGCCGAGAAACCGCTGCCGTTGCAGGAAATAGTCGAGCCCGGCCACTACGCCGAGCACCGCCAGTGTGGCGATGAGCACGCGGATGGCTAACTGGCTCATCTCGCCGGCGATCGCGACCGGATCCTCGGCCAGGACCGCGTCCAGCCGGCCTCGCATCGGCCAGAGCGTGCTCCACACCGCCGTGCCGACAATCGCGATCTTCATCATGCCCTTCACCAGGTTCATCAGGCCTTCGACGCCCATAAGGCGCGTAAAGCCCCGAACGAGGGACAGTTTGGCGAGGTCGGGCTTCAGCCGCTCGAAGGCAAGGAGCGGCCGGTGCTGCAACAGGTGGCCGGCCAGGGTGACAGAGATCAGGACCGCAAGAAACGGCGCGAGAAGCATCCCAAGATGCACGCCGGCATCGGCAAACAGCGATAGAACACCCGCCCGGTCGACCGCGAGCGTGTCGGGCTGCTCAAGGAACACCCGAAAGTCGCGGACAAAACCGTGACAGATGCCCGGACCCATGGCGGCGATCGCGAGGCCGCCGCCGGCCAGGGCGGCGAAGCTGGTCACCTCCGTGCTTTTGGCAACGTCGCCATGGTCGCGCGCCTGGTCGAGCCGTCTTTGGGTGGGCTCTTCTGTGCGTTGCGAGTCGTCGCGATCGTCTGCCATCGCCTAGCCGCCGAGGCGACCCATTTCCTGCGCGAAATAGTCGAGGAAGATGGTCATCATGGTGCCCATCAGCAGCATCATCAGGAAAAAGCCGGCAAGGATGTTGACCGGCATGGCGATGAAGAAGATCTGCAACTGCGGCATCATGCGCGCGAGCAACGCCGTTGCGGCGTTAACCGCGAACCCGAACAGCAGAAAGGGCGCGGCAAGCTTGAGGCCCAGCACGAACGATCCACTCACCAGCCTGATCGCCAGCTCCGCCAGATCGCCCGTGGGCAATGGCTGGCCGGGAGGCAGAAGCACAAAGCTGCCCTGGATTGCGCCGATCGCCAGATGATGCAGATCGGTCACAAAGATCAGTGTCGTGCCGAGAAGAGAAAAGAAATTCCCGACGACGGCGCCCTGTTCGCTCATCGACGGATCGACGCTCTGCGCATAGGCAAGACCGGTCTGGGTCGCGATCAGAAATCCGGCCGTCACCAATCCGCTGACAATGATGCGCGCCATGGTTCCGATAAGCGCGCCGGAAACGATTTCCCGGATCAGCAGAACGACGAGGGCCATCGTAGATTGCGGCGCCGTGCTCGGATAGGCATGAGCGATGGCAGGCGCGAAGCAGAGTGTGACGGCAAAAGCCAGTGACAGGCGCACGCGTTGCGGCACGCCGACATCACCGATCGCCGGGAGCAGCATGATCATCGCACCCACCCGCGCGAAAACGAGCATATAGACCAGCATCAGCCCCGAAAGGTCGGCAAGGTGAATGGTCATGGCGGAGGTTGCCAGCTCGAATTGCAGGATTCAGTAGGCGGCGATGCGATTGGCGATATCGGTCATGAGCCCGTACATCGCCTGACCCGCGAAAGGCAGCGTGACAAGCAGCAGTACGAAGATCGCTATGATCTTGGGAACGAAGACGAGCGTCGACTCCTGGATCTGTGTCAATGCCTGCAACAGGCCTATACCCAGACCCACGACAAGCGCCGCGACCATGGCAGGCGCGGAGATTTCTAGCAGCACCCAGATCGCCTGGCGTGCGAAATCGATCGTATCGGCTGGTGACATGAGACCCCGTCAGATTGGCATTTGCATGATGGATTGATATGCGGCGATGACCTTGTCGCGGACCGCGACCACGGTATCGAGCGTGAGTTCGGCAGCGTTCACGGCATTGACGACGTCGACGATGTCGGCCTTTCCGGCCGCCTGCTTGGCCGCCATTTGCTCGCCGGTCTTCATCGTGCCGACGGCTTCGTGCATGGCGCTTGAGAGGAAATCGGAAAAGGCGGTGCCGGAACCGGGCGCGGTCGCTGCGGTTGCGGGAGGTGCCTGGGTGGCTATTTTTGCGACGGCCTGGTAGGCGGCTGCAGCTGCGGCAGGTGAGAGGGGCATGAATCAATCCTCGCGAGGAGTCGCGCTTATTGGCGCAGAAGGTCGACAGTGCGCGAAAGCATGGTTTTCGCTGCGTCGAGCGCATTCAGGTCGGCTTCGTAGGAACGCTGCGCTTCGCGCATATCCATGATCTCGACCAGCGGATTGACGTTGGGAAATTTCACATAGCCCTTGCTGTCGGCGAGCGGGTTGCCCGGATCATACTGGTTGCGAAAATCCGACATGTCGGGCACGGGCGTTCCCGACTGCACCATTGTCGCGTTTAATTCCCGATCGAATGTGCCCGTCATGCTGGCGACTTTTCGCCGATAGGGATCGCCGCCGGGTGTCGTTGCAGTGGAACTTGCATTTGCAACGTTCTCCGCAATCGTGCGCATGCGCGTCGACTGCGCGCGCATGCCCGAGGCGGCGACAAGCATCGATGTGGCGAAATCCATGATCCTGCTCCTCAGCTTCCTTGCCGATCGATCGCGGTACGCATGAGCTGCATCGATTTGGCATAGAGATTGGCGGCGGCCTGGTATTGCGCCTGCGTGTCGGCCACCTTCATCATTTCTTCTTCGACACCGACGCCATTGCCCGAATGCAGCGCGTCGGTGTCGGCGCTGTCGGTTTCTTCGAAGGCTGACCCGTTCTGACCCGGCAGCGGAATATGGTTCGGGTCGGAAAGGGACATGGCGCGCGCGGATCCTGCGGTCGAATTCTTGAGCACTTCCGCAAAATCGAGAGGCTTCAGATCGCGGGCCGTATAGTCGGGTACGTCCGCATTGGCCACATTCTGCGCAATCAGGCCCTGTCGCGCGTTGAGCCACGCCATGCGTTCCTTCAATACGGCGAGAAGCGGGATGTCCGGCATGTTCATGAAGGCGCTCCGTATACGGAAAATTAGCCCTAACGACAGCCATCCTCGCGCCGGAAGTTTAACCCCCGCTTAACAACAGTGGAGCTTTCTGCCGGGCAAATCCTGCCGCTGTTTAACTCCCGATTAAGCTTGACGCGCGAAACATGCAGGAAGCGGTGAGGGCCATTTATGGATTTGATCGATATCGCGCGCTACGTGGGCGCCATGATGCTGGTGCTGGCGTTGCTCGGCTTCGCCGGCCTCGCGGCACGCCGTTACGGCCTGCCTGGCATCGTGCAGGGCTCGACAGTCCGGCGCCTCGCAGTCGTCGAGACGCTCATGGTCGGTCCGCGCCACAAGCTCTACATTTTGCGGCGTGACGGCACCGAGCATCTCGTGATGATCGGGCCCCAGGGCACCACCGTCATCGAGCGGGCGATCGCGGGCATGCCACAGGTTGTCACGGAGCAAACACCGTGAAGGCCCTGATGCTTGCGTGTCTGCTGTGCTGCGTGGCGATCATGCTGCCCGAGGCTGCAAACGCGGCGCCGGCTTCCGTCGCCGCGGCCTCCGCGAGCGGGCTTACGGTCGATCTGACGGGCGGCGGAGTTTTCACAGATCGCCTGATGCAGATCGTCGCGCTCATCACCATCCTGAGCGTAGCGCCGTCAATTCTCATCATGATGACGTGCTTTGTGCGCATCGTCGTGGTTCTCTCACTGCTCCGAACCGCGCTCGCCATTCAACAGACACCGCCCAACAGCGTGCTGGTCAGCCTCGCATTGTTCCTGACCCTGTTCGTCATGACTCCGACGCTGAAGGAAGCTTACAACGCGGGCGTCGCGCCGCTGATCGCCCAGCAGATCACGACCGAACAGGCACTCGATCGTGCCAGCGTGCCGGTCAAGAAATTCATGCTTGCCCATGTGCGCGAGGCAGACCTCAAACTGTTCACTCACATGTCGGGGGCCAAGCCAACGGTGTCGCCCGAAGATATGCCGATCACGACACTGGCGCCCGCTTTCATGCTTTCGGAGCTCAAGCGGGCATTCGAAATCGGCTTCCTGATATTCGTGCCTTTTCTGATCATCGACATGGCCGTGGCCTCGATCCTCATGTCGATGGGTATGATGATGCTGCCGCCCGTCATCATCTCACTGCCGTTCAAGCTGATTTTCTTTGTCCTCGTCGACGGCTGGAGGTTGATCGCGGGAAGCCTGGTTGAGAGTTACATGCATTCCCCGCCACCCAGCTGAAGCGGATTGCAGCTCTAGATATAATACACCAATTTCACAGTGTTTTTACAAGATATTGGAAATACACAGCTTTTCTATTTTAAACGCGCCGAGACCCGCCTTTTTTTCATCCGTGCCATGCGAATTTGGCATTTCTCGGTGGAGAATGAGACATCTATTGTTCTGAACGCTAAACGATGAAGGAGATATTCAAATGACGAAGATCAGCGCTTTGGCCCTTGGCGGCCTTTTGGCCTTTTCGACCGTGGCTTTGGCCCATGCGGACGGCACGATGACCGGCACGTGGAAACTCAGCGTCGGCGCGAATGCTGCGCCTTGCACGCTTACTTTGTCATCCGACGAAGCCGCTTCGGCTGCCGGAACCGTTGTCCAGGGGGCCGATTGCGATGCCGGGCTGAGCACGATCGGTCACTGGAAATCGATCGGAAGCGGCCTGCAGCTCTATTCGCCTTCAGGCGATCTCGTCGCCCTGCTCAAGGCCAAGGGCGCCTCTTATCAGGGTTCGCGGATCAGCGACGGCCGCAAGGTGGCGCTCGACCGCTGACCCGCCTCCAAATCGTCTCCCCACTTGGCCGCGACACTGGCTGATCGCGGCCTCTTTTTTTGTCGCAACGCCTTCGCTTGCCGGGGTGCGAGCTCTTGCTCTATCTAGCGCGGGCCGAAAGGGGCCCCGGCTCAAGCGAAGGCAAGCACGTCATGAAAGAATTTTCCCATTTCGTCGGCGGCCAGCATGTCACGGGCATGTCTGGACGGTTTGGAGACGTTTTCAACCCGGCGACTGGCGAGGTCCAGGCCAGGGTAGCATTGGCAACCAGAGCCGAGTTGCGCCACGCCGTCGAGGTCGCGAACAAGGCATTTCGCGAATGGTCGGCCATCAATCCGCAACGCCGCGCGCGCGTGATGTTCAACTTCAAATCGCTGGTCGAACGCGAGATCGACTCGCTGGCGAGAATGCTGTCGAGCGAACACGGCAAGGTGATTGCCGACGCCAAAGGCGATGTCCAGCGCGGCCTTGAAGTGATCGAATTCGCCTGCGGCATCCCGCATTTGATGAAGGGCGAATACACCGAGGGCGCGGGCCCCGGCATCGATATCTATTCGATGCGACAGCCTTTGGGTGTGGTTGCCGGAATTACGCCATTCAATTTTCCCGCGATGATCCCGATGTGGATGTTCGGCGTGGCGATCGCGTGCGGCAATACGTTTATCTGCAAGCCGAGCGAGAAGGACCCGAGCGTTCCCATGCGGCTGGCGGAGCTGTTCATGGAAGCCGGGGCGCCGGCCGGTGTCCTCAATGTCGTCAACGGCGACAAGGAATGCGTGGATGCGATTCTCGAAGATCCGGGCATTCAGGCGGTGAGCTTCGTCGGTTCGTCGGTGGTCGCGGAATATGTCTATTCGCGGGGCACGGCGCATGGAAAACGTGTTCAGGCGATGGGCGGAGCCAAAAACCACGCCATCATCATGCCCGACGCCGACCTCGATCAGGTCACGAACGAACTGATCGGTGCCGGATACGGCTCCGCCGGCGAACGCTGCATGGCGATTGCGGTTGCAGTTCCGGTAACCGACAAGCTCGCCGATGCGTTGGTGGAACGCCTCAAGCCGCGCGTTGAATCACTCAAAGTGGCTCCCCCCACCGACCCCGACGCGGCCTATGGTCCGCTCGTCACTGCCGAGCACCGCCGGAAGGTAATTTCATACATCGAGCAGGGCGTTCAGGAGGGGGCGGAATTGGTGGTCGATGGCCGCGACTTCAAATTGCAGGGTTATGAGGGCGGCTATTTCCTGGGCGGGTCGTTGTTCGACCGCGTAACGCCCGCAATGAAGACCTATCAGGAAGAAATCTTCGGACCCGTCCTGCAGATCGCGCGCGCGACAGATTTCGATGAAGCAATCGCGCTTCCGTCCAATCACCAATACGGCAACGGCGTCGCCATTTTCACCCGGGATGGCGATTCAGCCCGCGAATTCGCAAGTCGGGTGAAGGTGGGCATGGTTGGCGTCAATATTCCAATTCCCGTGCCGCTGGCCTACCATACATTTGGGGGCTGGAAGCGCTCGGCCTTTGGCGACATCAATCAGCATGGCCCGGAAGGCGTCCGGTTTTACACGCGCGTCAAGACGGTCACGCAGCGCTGGCCCAAAGGCGGATTGCGCGAGAACCCGGATTTCAACATTCCGACCATGAAATAGGAACTGGAGCCCAGCCAGATGTCGTCTTCGGAGGCCTACGGTACGGACCGCGCTCTCGCGCGAGAGTGGCTTATCGCCCGCATAGTGGTCATCGGCGGGTTTATCGTCGCCATCGTGGCTGCCATATATTTCGGCTACCTTGTTCCTCGAGTGCTGGCACCTCGTCAGGTCAGGGCAGCGCTCCATTCCCGCATCGAATTGCTGCTGAAAACGGAGGCGCAGATCTGCACCACGGCGCTGAACGACGCGAAGAATTTCGGCATCGTTCCGCAGTATGGCCACCTGGCCAATGCCAAACTGGGTGCCACCGATGTGCAGGGCCGCTACGTCTGCGTCGCCTCCACGCCTGCGGCAAAATACCTTCTCGCGATCGACCTCATCTGCCGCGATCTGAAAAACCCCCGCTGTACTTCGCTCTACAACATCGTGCAGGGAAACGGTGCCGTGCTCTACCAGCGGCAGAGTTGACAGCGACTCTGCGCCGAGAAGGTTTGCTCGGCCTGGTCGCTGGATCGGCAAGCGCGCATGGGACAATGAATTGTCTATTGCGCCCACTTATCCGGACGTTCGACGCAGTCCGCCAAGCTTGCAGATGTGATTCCACTCCGCGGCCGTGACCGGCTGGACCGAAAGGCGCGAGAATTTCACCAGTACCATATCGGCGAGTTTTGGGTCCGCCTTGGCCTCTGAGAGTGTCACGGGCCGGGGCATATCTTCGCGCGCCTTGACGTCCACCAGGCCGAATCGTTCCGTTTCGTCCGTCGGATCGGGCCGGTATGCGCCCATCACTTCAACGATGCCGACGATCTCTCTGTCATCGCCGGAATGATAGAAAAAGCCGAGATCGCCCTTCTTCATGGCTTTCATGTTGTTGGCGGCCTGATGGTTGCGCACACCGCTCCAGGGTTCGCCCTTGTCGCCTCTGGCCTTTTGCTGCTCCCAGGACCAGCTCTCGGGCTCCGTCTTGAAGAGCCAGTATGCCATACTCACAATTCCGCCTTGCAGAAATTCGCGGTTGCTTTCCAGGGCCGCACTTCGGCATGCGCGAACAAGCCGGCCTTGGCATAAGGATCATTGGTCTGCCAGGCTTTGGCGGCTAGAAAATCCTCTACCTCGATAATGACGAGGCTGCCCACCATTCCTCCATCCGCATCCAGAAACGGGCCCCCAAGGCGAACCACGCCTGTGCTCGACACATAGTCGAAATGCGCGGCGCGTGTCGCCATACGCAGCTCGAGAGCATTTTCCTTGTCGATGGCGGTGATGACAAACAGCATGATGTTCACTCCATTTTCAGCGGTCGCGCCATAAGGCGCGGCAGAGCTTCGCTCAAGGCCAACCGGCCCGAAAGTATCTCGGCTACTGTTTCCGCTACCGGCAGCTCGACCGCAAGGCGGCTTGCGCGCGAAACCAGTGCCGGAGCTGTGTCCACGCCTTCCGCCAAAGGTTGGCCTGGCGCCCGCAGCTCCTGCAACTGCCGGCCTCTGCCGAGCGAATGACCAAAGGCGAAATTGCGCGAGCCGGTACTCGTTGCCGTCAGCACGAGGTCGCCCAGGCCAGACAAACCGGTGAGCGTCTCGTCCCGCGCGCCGATCGCGCGGCCCAGCCGGCGAAGTTCCGAAAAGCTGCGCGCGAGAAGTGCTGCCCGCGCGCTGTCTCCAAGCCCAAGGCCGCACACGATGCCACAGGCGATTGCATAGACATTCTTTGCCGCCCCCCCGAGCGCAACGCCAACTACGTCGTCGCTCGCATAAGGGCGAAACGCCGCGTGGCTGAAGGTTTCCTGCAACCGGACAGCGGTCTCGCCATCGGATGCGACGGTAACGGCGGTTGGAAGGCCCGCAGCAAGATCGCGGGCAAACGAGGGTCCCGAGAGAATCGCTGGCAGGCATTCAGGGGCGGCTTCAGTCAAAACCTCGGTAACGAGCTTGCCGCTGGTTCGCTCGATACCTTTCGCGCAAAGAACGATTGGGACGGCGTCCGGCACAGGAAAGACCGCAAGCGTTTCGCGAAGGTGCTGCGCCGGCACGGCCAGCAATATTATTTCGGACTGATATGCGGCCTCAAGACTCGACGTTATGCGCACCCCCGCCGGAAGTTCCGCCCCTGGAAGTGATCGATCATTTTGCCGCGACGCCAGCATGCGCTCCAACAGGACGGCGTCGCGTGTCCATAGTGTGACAATCCGGCCCGCGCGGGCCGCCGTGATCGCCAGCGCAGTCCCCCAGGCCCCGGCACCGACGACCCCTACATGCCGGTAAGCTGCTGAAGGTTTGGGACCTTTTTCCATTCGCGATGCGTTCCAGAACCTGCTACGACTAGGAAAAGATTGAACGCTTTGTTGATTATTCAGAAAACTGCGCTATATTTCCATAAGCAAAAAAGACGTCCGGGAAGCGAAACGATCCATGGCAGAGAAGGACACGGTGCGTTGTCAAATTGTTGAGGCCGCGAAGAAGCGATTCTCGCATTTTGGATATGCCAAAACCACCATGGCCGAAGTGGCTGCGGATTGCAGCATGTCGCCGGGAAATCTCTACAGGTTCTTTCCGGGAAAGCTGGATATCGCCGAATGCATTGCCACCGAAGACTACGCAAAGCATCTTGAGGCGCTACGTAAAATCGCGGTCGCGCCCGAGCGCAGCGCCCAGGAACGGCTGCACGATTTTTTGTTCGAAGAATTGCGCCGCACCTATCTAAAGCTCGAAAAAGATCCGCGTGCCTATGAGATGGCCACCGTCATTGCGCATGAGCGGCCGCAATATGCCAATTGGATGCTGGCCAATGAACGCAAAATCCTCGTTGAGCTGCTCGACGAAGCCGAACGGCGCGGCGAATTTCTGTGCGAGGACAAAGAGATCACGTCGGAGATGATCCAGGCCGCCACCATGAAATTTCGCTATCCGCAACTGTGGTCGAAACTGACGCTTCCGAAACTCGAGCGTGAACTCGAGGGTGTCTTGAAGTTGCTCGTTTCTGGCCTATGTCCCAGAGGTTCGGCGCCCGTGGCATCCGGCGCTGCAACATAGCCCAGGCCCGCAATGCGCTGCTTTTTGCCTGCTTTTGCCGCGTCCGCGCTAACAGTGATGGGATTGACGATTCCGTCACTCGGTGCGATGCCGGATCATCCGCCACTATCGGCTGCCGACAGAGCCGACCTCGAGCGTCTGAGCGGAGCACTGAATGCTGTGCACACGCTAAGAGGGTCCTTTGTTCAGATCGGTCCGGAGGGGCAGGTCGATGAAGGGCGATTCTATATCGACAAGCCTGGCCGTATGCGCTTCGAATATGCGCCACCGAATCCCACACTGATTGTCAGCGACGGCAAGGATGTGGTGGTGGAGAATACGCAGCTCAACACGACCGATCGCTATCCTCTATGGCAAACGCCCCTCAATCTCATTTTGGGGGAGGGGCTCGATCTCCGGCGCGATTCCGAAATCGTCGGCGTGGAGCATCAGGCGGGACAGCTGGTCGTCAATGCGCGGTCCCACAGCCAACAGGCCGCTGGCAATATCACACTCGTCTTTTCGGAGCCAGACCTCGCGCTCAAGCAATGGTCTGTGGTCGATGCACAGGGTCTGCTGACTACCGTTTCCGTTCGCGATGTCAAGAAGGATGCGGCCGTGGATCCCTCGCTGTTTCTGACTTCGACCCTTGCCGCTGCTCCTCGAAAAGAAGATTAACGCCTCCGTATTCAACGAGATGTTCAATTTCCAGAGGGAGACGCCCCGGGTCACAAACGCGACGGTCGCCTTGCCTGCCCCTCTGAGGGCATGCTAGGCCACACCTGCGAAGGCCCTTTATGCGTCCCCAAACTCCCATTGTCGGCATCGTATGCGACTACCGAATGGTGGGCGCGCATCCATTCCACATGGTGGGCGAGAAATACATTGCGGCCATGCGCGATGGTGCCACGGCGCTGCCGTTGCTCATTCCGGTGGTTCAGCCGCCAATCCCTGCAGCGGAATTGCTGTCGGCGGTTGATGGATTGCTGTTTACAGGATCGCCATCGAATGTATCGCCCAGCACCTATGGCGGCACCAAACCACGGCCGGGGGTGTTGCAGGACGAGAACCGCGACGCGACGACGCTCGCACTCCTGAAAGCGGCAGTCGAGGCCGCTGTTCCCATTCTCTGCGTGTGCCGCGGTTTCCAGGAGCTCAATGTTGCATTGGGCGGCACGCTGTTGCAGCACATCGAAGAAGTGGCAGGGCGATGCGATCATCGCGAGGACACAAGTGCCGCGCTCGATGTCCAATACGGTCCGGCCCACGACATCCAGATCGCCGAAGACGGTTTGCTCGCACGGGTGGTTTCCGAGCGCACGGTCAAAGTCAACTCGCTCCACGCGCAGGGGATCGATCGGCTGGCTCCGTTGCTGCACGCCGACGCGGTCGCTCCCGACGGAACGATAGAGGCTGTTTCCATGCCGGGCGCCAGAGGATTTCTGTTCGGCGTTCAGTGGCATCCCGAATGGCGCTGGCGCGACAACGCGATGTCTCGCGCCATTTTTTCGGCTTTCGGCACTGCAATCCGCAAACACAGAGACCAATCATGAGCCGCCACGTGGAAGACGAAATTGGTGACTGGCTGAAGGAGCACCGCGTAGGCGAAGTGGAGTGCCTTGTCCCCGACATGGCAGGCATCGCGCGCGGCAAAATCCTTCCCACGAACAAGTTTCTCAGCGGCCTGCGCAATCGCACGCTGCGATTGCCGGAATCGATATTCGGACAGATGGTGACGGGCGCCGACTCCGAAACGGAGAAGCTTACGTATCAGGCGCCGGACATGATACTGGCCCCCGATCCAACGACGCTTCGCATCGTACCCTGGTACAAGGACCCCACCGCACAAGTCATCTGCGATTGCGTGCATCAGAATGGCGAGCCGGTCACCTTCGCGCCCCGACATGTCTTAAAAAAAGTCGTGAAGCTCTACGAAGAGCGTTCGTGGCGCCCGATTGTGGCGCCCGAACTCGAGTTCTTTCTCGCCGCGAAAAATATCGATCCCGATTATCCTCTCCAGCCGCCGGCCGGAAAGACGGGGCGACCGCAGACTGGACGCCAGGCTTATGGCATTGATGCCGTCAACGAATTCGATCCGCTGTTCGAGGATGTCTACGATTATTGTGAAGCCCAGGATGTCGGCATCGACAGTCTCATTCACGAGGAGGGCGTTGCCCAGGTCGAGATAAACTTCAACCATGGGGAACCCGTCGCGCTCGCGGATCAGGCTTTCCTATTCAAGCGCACGGTTCGCCAGGCTGCATTGCGGCACGATATCTATGCGACCTTCATGGCCAAGCCTTACGAACAGGAACCGGGTTCGGCGATGCATATTCATCAGAGCGTAGTCGATACAAGGCGCGGGCGCAGCCTTTTTTCAACGAAGAACGGCAAGGACACGCGCTTGTTCCTCGCACATATCGCTGGCTTGCAGCGCTATCTGCCGCCCGCAATGCCTCTGATCGCGCCTTTCGTCAATTCGTACCGCCGCCTGGTGCGGTTTCTGTCGGCGCCCATCAACACGCATTGGGGTCATGAAAACCGAACCGTAGGGCTTCGCGTTCCCGTCTCCGATGCGCAGAACCGGCGAATCGAGAATCGCGTGCCGGGAGCCGACGCAAATCCGTATCTCGCGATCGGCGCCTCGCTCGTCTGCGGTTATCTCGGGATGGTTGAGAATCTCATTCCCACCAAGGCAATGGAGGGAAACGCCTATGAGTCGAGCCGTTATCAATTGCCGCGCCACATTCTTGATGCCATTGCCAAGTTTAGGGCATCGAGCGATCTGAAGGAGATTCTTGGCGAAGACTTTGTCCTGCTCTACAGCGACGTAAAGGCGTCGGAACACGATGCCTATCAGCAGGTGATCAGCCCCTGGGAACGGCAGCACTTGCTGCTGAATGTCTGAACGCCGGTGTGTGCGGCTTTGCGGTAGTGTCGATTCGTTGGACGTCCTTCCCTACGTGACGCGGGAGGGGTTCTGATCGTGTCTGTCGCCAGAAAGCGCGTCGCGGACGCCCCCCCTTTTTTGCTGGAGGAAATCCATTGAAAATTGGTAAGTACCGGCTTACAATAGGGGATGGCTTACGAAAGCGCCCTCGCGGCTTTGGGCGACCCGACCCGACGCCTGGTTTTTGAGCGATTGCGTGCTGGCCCTAAGCCGGTCGGAGAAATTGCGGCAGGCTTGCCGGTCAGCAGGCCGGCGGTGTCGCAACATCTCAAGGTGTTGAGAGAGGCCGGACTCGTGCAGGAAGAAGCGCGCGGCACGCGCCGCATCTATCACATTGACCCGAAAGGGCTGGGTCAGGTGCGCGCCTGGCTGGACCAGTTCTGGGATATGGCGCTTGACGGCTTTGTGGCGGAAGCGGAACGAGATCCATTGCATCAGGACCGGAAATGAGTTTGCAACGCATAATTGCTGCCCCGGTCAGGAAGACCGTACACGTCAAAGCGCCGCAAGCGCACGCGTTCGATGTGTTCGCAAGACGTTTTGATGTGTGGTGGCCCAGGTCCCACCACATCGGCGCTGTGGCGATGAAGGAAGCCGTGATCGAGCCACGCGCTGGCGGCCGTTGGTACGAAAAAGGGGAAGATGGTTCGGAATGCGATTGGGGGCGGGTTCTTGCCTGGGACCCTCCGTCGCGCCTGGTTCTTTCCTGGTCCATCAATTCCAAGTTTGCCACCGATGGAAGCGTAGCGAGCGAAGTCGAGGTGCGGTTTTTCCCGGAAGGGGCGAACGAAACGCGCGTCGAACTGGAGCATCGAATTGAGGCCCCGGACGCAGACGCCATCCGCGCCAGTGTCGACTCGCCGGGTGGCTGGAGCACGCTGCTGGAAATCTTTGCGCAGGCCGCGAAAGAGTAGCTTTGCCACTCGGCCGGGTCTGTTTCACCGCGCGACGTCGCAGCCGCGTGACGAGGGCTACTGCCTCTGCTAGGATCGCCGTGTCATGAACGCGAAACACGATCTGCTCATTCTCTGCGCGCGCATTGGTTACAATCCCTAGGCGAAGGCGCCCCTTTGGCCTGCCTGCCGTCTTAATTTCCAACGCAACAGAGATCACCCATGACAACGCGCGAACACAATCTCACCAGGCACTGGCAGGCTCTCGACGCCGCCCATCACATCCACCCCTTTACCAATCATGACGCACTCGCGCGCGAAGGCGTACGTGTCGTTACCCGCGGGGACGGTGTTTATCTCTGGGACTCGGAAGGCAACCGCATCATCGACGGGATGGCCGGACTGTGGTGTGTCCAGGTAGGTTACGGCAATCGCGAACTGGCCGATGCCGGATATGAAGCGTTGAAAACGCTCCCCTATTACAATCATTTCTTCAAGACGACGAACCCGTGGACGACTGAGCTCGCCGCGCGGCTGGCCGGCATTCTGCCAGAAGGTCATGCCCATGTGATGTTTGCCAATTCCGGCTCGGAGGCAAACGACACGGCGCTCAAACTGATCCGCTACTATTGGAATCTGAAGGGCCGTCCAGAGAAAAAAATCCACCTCTCGCGCGATTATGGATATCACGGCGTCACCATGGCGGCGGCCTCGCTATCCGGTCTGACGCCCATGCATCCGCAATGGGATCTGCCACTGCCGGGCTTTGCCAAGGTTCCGGCTCCCTATTGGTTCGGAGCCGAAGTGGCAGGTTATGAAAACGTCGGTCCCGAAGAATTCGGCCAGCTGATTGCGGAGCGTCTCGAAGCAACGATCCTCGAATTGGGCCCCGACCGCGTTGCCTCGTTTTCCGCCGAACCAATCCAGGGAGCGGGTGGTCTTATATTCCCGCCGGCTACCTATTGGCCGGAAGTGCAGCGCATCTGTCGCGAATACGACATGTTGCTGCATCTCGACGAAGTGATCACAGGCTTCGGGCGCACGGGCGAGTGGTTTGGTGCCGATACATACGCCATTGCGCCCGATATCATCACGATGGCGAAGGGGCTTTCCTCCGGTTACCAGCCGATCTCGGCCATATCGCTGGGGACTGCCATGTCGCAAACCATCATTTCGGCCAACGAAGAACTTGTGCACGGCTATACCTATTCGGGACATCCGGTTGCTTCAGCTGTCGCGCTGAAAAACCTTGAAGTGATCGAATCCCTTGGACTTGTTGGTCGCGTAAAGCATGCGATTGGCCCGTACATGCAGCGCCGCCTGCGCGAAACGTTCGAGTCGCATCCATTGGTCGGTGAAGTGCGCGGTGTCGGAATGCTCGCGGCGATCGAATTGGTTCCGGCAAAGCCCGCCCGGAATTTTTTCCCGCGCGAACTGGATGTCGGCACCCACTGCCGGAATTATTGCTTCTCCAACGGGCTCATCATGCGGGCAATTCGTGACACCATGGTGCTATCGCCGCCGCTGACGATAAGCGAGGCTGAAGTCGAAGAGATCGTCTCGAAAGCGAAACATGCGATTGATCTGACGGCGCGCGATTTCGGAATAACATAGTCCGGGTGCCAAATGCGCTATCCTGCCCGCCGACGGTGAACCGGACAAATGTGACAATTACGGCACTGTCACTCATAAAAAATGTTTATAGAAGTTCACAAAAAAAATAGTTGCAAACTGTGACATCGATGCATAGCTTTGTTCTGGAAGGACGAAACACTTTCCAGCAGGCACTGCCCCCCGCTCGCACGCTGGATAGCGTCCTTTCCCGGTGCCGGTCATCCCCTCCCGGCACCAGCGCGTAATGGCGCATAGGACGCCCGGCCAGCCCCCTGGTCGGGCGTCATTTTGAGTCCGGCAGCGCCAAGGCCCGCGTCTCGCAGCATCCTGTTGTGGCATCTGTCGATTCTAACTGACGTCAAATCGCCAGCGCCATCACAGAACGCGAGTCACTTCGGGCGAGTCGTAAAGACCGCGAAAGGCGTGCATTTCACCGCGGGCCACCAGCCAGTTCTTGAACTCTTGCTGTGAATAGGAACTTTCCGTCCAGTCGCGCAGCGTGCGACCGCACGACTGTTCGCGCGCGAACGGATAGAATAATTGGAGCCAACGCTGCTCACCGCGCGGCCAGTGCAGATAGGGCCAGCCCGCGAATTGGCCTTCCGCTTGTCCCATGGCTCCCCAGCCCCCGGTGTGGATCACAAACATGGCTGCGGCAAAGCTCGTGCGATCCTGGCCCCCGGAACATTTCATGAGGAAAGGACGAGGCAGATGATCGAAGGCGTCGAGCAGGTCCAGAAGCATGCGCCGTGTCGGGAGTTGGCGAGAATTGAGTTTCGCATCGAGATGCGTGACGCCGAGCCCTTCACACACCCCGGTTTCATACCGCCACCATCCGTACGACGGATTGGAGCCCCGGAGATTGATGACGGCTCGAATCCGATGATGCTTCAGAAGCCGCCCGAGAAAACCGATATGGGCCTGTGCCGCGCGCGCCGCTTCGCCGCGGACGATCCAGTGAAAATTGTAAACAACATCCCAGAGCGAGCGCATGACAACCGTTGCAAGGCCAGACTACCGGCAGTCTCTCATGGCCGGTCCTGTCGTGCCAGTCGGTGCCGCCTTACGTGAACTCGCTGGCGATTGCCGAAAAGTGCAGAACCGCCGCGACCAGCACGAATCCGTGCCAGATGGCCTTGTGATAAGGAAGGCGTTCAAAAAGATAAAAGGCAACACCGGCCGAATAGACTAGCCCGCCGGCCACAAGCAGCCAGAAATCTGCCACGGCCAAGGCCGCTGACAGGGGTCTAATTACGGCGACGATCAGCCAGCCCATTCCCAGGTAGAGCGCGAGACTTGCCATCTCGAAGCGGCGCGGAAAGAGCACCTTGATTGTCACGCCGACGGTCGCGCCAAGCCAGATGAGCGCAAGAATGATATTGCCAGTCGGTTGGTTCATGCGGTTCACGGCGAATGGCGTGTAAGTCGCGGCGATCATGATGAAGATGGCGGCGTGATCGACCCTGCGCAAAACATCCTTGGCACTTCCGTTGGGCGCAAGATTGTAAACGGCTGAAGCCGTGACCATCGCGACCAGCCCGGCGCAATACACAGAAACACTGATGAGAACACTCAGGCCGACGGCATGGAACAGAAGCCACGCGCCGCCGTTAATGGCAAACAGGACACCCAGAACGTGAATGATGGCATCCGCTCTGTGCTCGTTGCGCGTATATGGCCGGCCCACCGTCTCAAAGGTCATATGCGCCGCCTGCACAACACGCGAACGAATATAGCGGATTGTGCGGTTCCTTGTAGTCCTGTCCCGGCTATGTCGGCGGACCAGGATTGCGAACCTTGACTAGTTGTCGAGGAAGCTTCGTAACTTTCTGGATCTGCTCGGATGTTTGAGCTTGCGCAGTGCCTTGGCTTCAATCTGCCGGATACGCTCGCGTGTCACAGAGAATTGCTGACCCACTTCCTCAAGCGTGTGGTCCGTATTCATGCCGATTCCGAAGCGCATGCGCAGGACGCGTTCCTCGCGCGGCGTGAGCGTCGCTAGAACGCGGGTCGTCGTTTCTCGGAGATTGGCCTGGATCGCCGCATCGATTGGCAGGATCGCGTTCTTGTCCTCGATGAAGTCGCCCAGATGGCTGTCTTCCTCGTCGCCGATGGGCGTCTCGAGGCTGATGGGCTCCTTGGCGATCTTGAGAACCTTGCGCACCTTTTCGAGCGGCATCGCGAGCCGCTCGGCGAGTTCTTCCGGCGTCGGCTCGCGGCCGATCTCGTGCAACATCTGCCGCGATGTGCGCACCAGCTTGTTGATCGTCTCGATCATGTGCACGGGAATGCGGATCGTGCGGGCCTGATCCGCGATCGAGCGCGTGATGGCCTGCCTGATCCACCACGTGGCGTAGGTCGAGAACTTGTATCCGCGTCGATATTCGAATTTGTCGACCGCTTTCATCAGGCCGATGTTGCCTTCCTGGATGAGATCGAGGAACTGCAAGCCACGATTGGTGTATTTCTTCGCGATCGAAATGACGAGGCGAAGATTGGCCTCGATCATTTCCTTCTTCGCCTGGCTGCTCTCGCGCTCACCCTTCTGGACGGTCTGCACAATGCGACGAAAATCGACAATCGACTGACGCATCTCCTGCGCCAGAGACTGGATCTCGTCACGATATTGTTTGACGCGGTCGCGCTCTTCCTGGACGAAATCGTGCCAGCCAGGACCACTCAGACGCGCGACTCTCCTCGCCCAGTTCGGATCGAGTTCATTGCCGAAATGCTGCTTGAGAAAGTCGACGCGGTCGACCCCATGGGCCTCGGCCAGTCGCAGCAGGCGGCCCTCGATCGACACCAGGCGGCGGTTGATGCCGTACATCTGGTCGACAAGCGCTTCGATACGGTTGTTGTTGAGCTTGAGACCTTTGACGAGATCGACTGTCTCCGAGCGAAGTTTCTTGAACCGACGTTCCTGGCCGGTCGAAAGTTCATCCGAAGCGAGCGCTGCCTCGACGGAGGCGTCCTGAAGCTTGCCGAGCTTGCGATACAGTGCCGCAATCTGGTCGAGAGTTTCCAGGACCTGCGGCTTGAGCGACGCTTCCATGGCCGAAAGCGAGAGATTGCCTTCGTCGTCGAACTCTTCGGCATCCGCCGCAGCATCTGCCGCGGCTGCAGCTTCGCCTTCGTCGCCCGGGATGGGGGCCTCGCCAGTGGCGGGCTGAGGCATGACAGGTTCGGGCCGAGGAGGAGCAGGGGCCGCCGCGTTGCCGTTCGCGAGTACTGGTTGCCCGCCTCCGCTCATCATCGGCTGGCCATCGACGCCGGTCACGGCCGCAGGCAGGACGGCTGCCGACTGCCCGTCCGGGCCGCCGCCATACATCGCCTCGAGATCGATGATGTCGCGCAGCAGAACCTTGCCCTCGTTCAGCTCGTCGCGCCACACGGTGAGTGCTTCGAAGGTCAGCGGGCTCTCGCAAAGCGCGCCGATCATCAATTCGCGACCAGCCTCGATGCGTTTGGCGATCGCGATTTCACCTTCGCGCGACAGCAACTCGACCGATCCCATTTCGCGCAGATACATGCGCACCGGATCGTCGGTCCGATCATAAGGCTCTTCTTCGTCGCCGGTTTTGACCGCGACCTGCTTTGTCTGGGTGAGCGCGGG